>DASREA010000037.1:0-6031 GCA_035652315.1 Xanthobacteraceae bacterium
TGGTTGCGGGGGTAGGATTTGAACCTACGACCTTCAGGTTATGAGCCTGACGAGCTACCGGGCTGCTCCACCCCGCGTCAATTCCTGCGAAGCCGGCCAGCGAGAGACCAAAAATGCCAAGCGCGGGACCCCTCCCGCGCCGAACTCCTAGCCAGCGTACTACGCTGTTTATGTAGCAAGCGTCGCCGGCGATGGGAAGGGCATAGCGAGCTTCCGGGACGACAACGCGTTCATGGCGCGAGGCGTTGAAAGCACAGGTTCCTCCCGCCCGGCGCGGCCCCGCCTTTTTGCCGCCGGCGGCCGGGAAAAGCGCCGGTTAATGCGGCCAAGATTACGAAAGATTCATGCGTGGCGCCCGGGCCGCACGCTCAAGTTTTGTTACATTGCCCTTCCCAAGCTACCGACCTTTGTCGTATGCGTAGCGCCGCCGGACGGGGCCGAATGGCCCCTTCCCTCGCCGTTCCAGCGGGGCCAGGCGGCCAATCCTAAGCATCGTCGGGGGCCCCGCGAGGGCAGTCTAGGGAATGTGATTAGTCATGGTCGATGTGATTTTCAGTGCGCTCTACGGGCTAGTGACGACACCGCACACGCTGGGGCTGATGTTCCTCGGCGTATTTTTTGGTCTCCTCGTCGGCGTCGTGCCGGGCATCGGCGGCCGGCTCTCGATCGCACTCGCCATTCCTTTCATTTTCGGCATGGACATGGTTTCCGGCGCTGTCTTCCTGCTGACCATGCACGCCACCAACGGCACCAGCGGACAGATTTCCAGCATCATGTTCGGCGTGCCTGGTGACGGCGACGACGCGGCGACCATTCTCGACGGCTATCCGATGGCCAAGAAAGGCGAGGCCGGCCGCGCCTTGGGCGCGAGCGTCACGGCTTCCGGCGTCGGCGGCCTGTTTGGCGCCTTTGTCTTCGCGATCATGATTCCGGTGCTCGAGCCGGTTGTCATGGCCTTCAGCCCCGCCGAATTTTTCCTCCTGGCGCTGCTCGGCATTACCTTCATCGCCTTTCTTGCCGGAGGCGGACAAATCTTCCGCGGCATCATCGTCGGACTCTTCGGCATGCTGCTGTCGACCATCGGCACCGATCCCTATACGGGCACGCCGCGCTTTGCCGGCGACATGCTGTTTCTGTGGGACGGCCTCAGCCTTGTCACCGCCGTGCTCGCCATGTTCGCGATTCCGGAAATGATTTCGCTCGCGGTGCGCGGCGGCTCGATCTCCGCGGTATCGAAGGAACAGGCGAAATTCTCCTACCGCCAGCTTTTCGAAGGCGTGCTGCAGGTGCCGAAGCATTGGTGGCTGGCGCTGCGCTGCTCGGCGATCGGCGCGCTGGTCGGCATGGTGCCCGGCCTCGGCAGCAATACCGCCGCCTGGCTCGCCTATGGTCACGCGGTGCAAAGTTCGAAGACGCCCGAGCGCTTCGGCCATGGGGCGATCGAGGGGGTGATGGCGCCGGAATTCAGCAGCAACGCGCGTGAGGGCGGATCGCTGCTGCCGACGCTGTTCTTCGGTATTCCCGGCAGTTCGGGCATGGCGGTGCTGATGGGCGCCTTCATCATTCTCGGCATTCAGCCGGGCCCCGCGATGCTCACCACCAATCTTCATCTCACCTGGACGCTGATTTGGGCGCTGGTGATCGGCAACCTGATCGCCGTCTGCTTTCTGATGTTCATCATGCGCTGGGCCGCGACACTCACATTCGTCAACGGCGCAATGCTCGTTCCCTTCATCGTCGTCGTCGCCGTGGTTGGCTCCTATGTCAATGAAGGCCAATGGGAAAACCTCATCGTGCTGCTCATGCTCAGCATCGTGGGCTACGGGCTGCTGCGCTTCAACTGGCCCCGTGCTCCCTTTGTCATCGGCTTGGTCCTGGGCAGGATCTCCGAGGAATCCCTACATAAAGCGCTTGGCCTCTGGGGCTTGAGCTTTTTCACGCGGCCTTTGTCCATGATCCTGGTCGGGATGATCGCGGCAACGATTGCTTTCGCGATCTACCGCAACATGCAGTCATCCAAGTCGGCGAAGGCTTTTGAACCGGTGGGAGTTGCGCAATGATCTCGGCGCTCTCGAAATTTTCGAACTCCTACATGACCTTGCTCTTGCTGGTCATCTTCGGAGCCATGGTCGCGATCGCGGCGCATTATCCGCCTGGCGCGCGATTCATGGTTTTTGTCGTCGGATTTCCGGCCATCGCCTTGTGCCTGTTGCAACTGTTCCTCGACGCGCGGGAACGCAGGCGCGGCACCGCGTCGTCATCCGGCGACGCCGAGATCCGCAGGGCCGAAGCGACAGCATCGAAGGCTACCGGCCACGCGGTGCATTTCGACGCCGGCGCCGCTCTTGCGCCCGGTGCCGAAATCGATCCGCAGGAGCTGCTGCGCCGCGAGGCTATCATCTGGGCTTACATCTTGGCTCTGATCATCGGCATCGTTCTGTTTGGTTTTCATCTGACGGTACCGGTGTTTCTTGCCCTTTTCCTGCGCCTGCGGGCGAATGCAAGTTGGCTCGCCAGTTTGGGTTCGGCGGCGCTCGCGGCCTTTGTGCTCTTCTTTGCCTTCGAGCACGTACTGCAGATTTCGCTGCATTCAGGCTTCGTAACCGACTACATCATGAGTCTTGTGAGCGACTAAATGCCTTATTGAAGGCCGACGACTCATATGCCTATTTCAGCCTTTCCAAGGGCCACAGGCTGAGTGTCCAGGCGGCGTCAGAAAATGAATGGCCCTGCGAATAAGGAGGAACTTGAATGTTGAACATTCGAAAGTCCTTGGGCGCGCAAGCCGGCGCGGTCGTCGCCTTTGCGGCGGCAGGCGCCTTGGCGATGTGCCTCGGAACGCCGGCACAGGCGCAGAGCGGCGCCGATTTCTACAAGGGCAAGACGGTAACCTACATCGTCTCGACGGCTCCCGGCGGCGGCTATGACTTCTATGGCCGGCTCATCTCCCAATACATGCAGAAATATCTGCCGGGCTCCACCTTCGTGGTGAAGAATGTGCCGGGCGCCGGCCATTTGATCGGAGCCAACACCATCTATGCATCGAAGGCCGACGGCTTGACCATCGGCACCTTCAACACCGGCCTGATCTACAATCAGTTGATCCAAGCGGCGGGCGTGAAGTTCGATCTCACCAAGATGTCCTGGGTGGGCAAGGCCGCTTCGGAGCCGCGCGTGATTATGGTCGCGTCGCAGTCGCCGATCAAATCCTGGAAGGATTTGATGGCGCAGAAGGAGCCCGTCAATTTTGCCACATCCGGCGTCGGCAGTGCCAACTACGTCGAGATACATACGCTGAAGGAAATGCTGAAGATGCCGGTCAAGATCCTGACCGGCTACAACGGCAATGATGACGAGCTCGCCATGCGCCGCGGCGAAGTGACCGGCGGCATGGGCTCGCGATCGTCCTTCGACGAGTTCGTCAAGAATGGCTACGGCCGCTACATTGCGCAGATCGGCGGTAACGATAAGGACGTGCCGCAACTCGGAACCATGATCACCGATCCGGATGCCAAGGCATTTCTTGCGCTCGTTGAGAGCCAAGGCGACATTGCCCGCCTGACCGCGGGCCCGCCCGGAATTCCGGCGGACCGTCTGGCGGCGCTGCAAGACGCCTTCCGCAAGGCGATGGCCGATCCGGAACTGCAAGATAAAGTTGCCAAACAGGGCCGTCCGCTCGACCCGAAGATCGGCGACGACGTCCTGAAACTGGTTCAGAGCGCGCTGCGGCAGAAGCCGGAAACCGTCGCGCTTCTCAAGGAGGCCATGGAGGCGAAAGCCCCGGCCGCCGAGATCAAGGGGACGCTCACGGCATATGACGGGCGCAAGGAGTTCAAACTCAAGGGCGCGGATGGCAAGGAATTTGCGGGCGAGATCTCCGGATCACGCACCACACTCACCGTCGACGGAAAGAAGGCTGACCGCGACGCGGTGAAGGTCGGCATGTCCTGCACCCTCACCACCGACCAAGGCGCAAAGGAAGCCAAGACCCTCGACTGCAAGTGATCCAAAGATTGAAGAGGCCGGGATCTTTCCCGGCCTCTTTGCTATCTGCTGGCCACCAGAAGCCAGCGACCTCAACGTCCCGCGGCCTATGAGCCGTTCATTTGTGTTCGGCGCCGCCATGGCGGCGCCAAAGGGGGACGAATGCTCACAATCTCAAGAATTTCGGTGCGCGCCGTGGGCGTGCTGTCTGCCATCGGAATGACGGCTCTTCCCACTGCCGCTCAGACAGGCGCGGATTTTTACCGTGGCAAGACGGTCACCTACATAGTCGCCACGTCGGCGGGCGGCGGCTACGACCTGTATGGCCGGCTCGTCGCTGAATACATGGCGAAGTATCTGCCGGGGTCCACCTTCGTGGTGAAGAATCTTCCCGGTGCCGGACATCTCGTCGGCACCAATACGATCTACGCGTCCAAGCCGGACGGCCTGACCATCGGCACCTTCAATACCGGGCTGATTTATAACCAGCTGATCGGAATTCCGGGCGTGCGATTCGATCTGAAGAAGATGTCGTGGATCGGCAAGGCCGCTTCCGACCCGCGTGTCATCGTGATCGCAGCCAATTCCGGAATCAAAACGTTTGCCGACCTGAAGAATCAAAAAAAGCCGGTCAATTTTTCCACCGCTGGAGTCGGCAGCGCCGCCTACGTCGAGACCACCGTGCTTCAGCACCTGCTCAGATTGCCGATACAAATCCAGAGCGGCTATAATGGCAGCGACGATCAGCTCGCAATGCGGCGCGGCGAGATCATCGGCACCATTGCATCCCGCTCCTCGTGGCAGCAATACGTCGACAGCGGCGTCGCACGCTTCGTCGCACAGATCGGCGGCTCGGAAAAAGACATTCCTCAACTTTCCACGCTGGTCAGCGACCCAACCGCCAAGGCGTTCATTGCACTGGTGCAGAGTCAGGGCGATCTTTCGCGCCTCACCGCCGGACCGCCTGATATTCCCGCCGACCGGCTCAAGGCGTTGCGTGACGCTTATACGCGAGCCATGGCCGACCCCGAGTTAAAGGCAAAGGTGGCCACGCTGGGCCGGCCACTGGAGCCGTTCACCGGAGAAGAGGTAGCGAGACGGATAGACGAAGCGCTCCATCAACCGTCGTCGACAATCGCGCTGTTGAAGCAAGCCATGGAGCAAAAGGCGCCGGTGCGCGAGGTCAAGGGAAAGATCGAATCGTTGAATGAAGGTAATAAGCAAATCAACCTGGCGACGGATAGCGGCACCGTCAGCGGCGAGGTTTCGGGCTCGCGCACATCGCTAACCATTAACGGATCGCCCGGTAACCGCGCCGACCTCAAGACGGGAATGAGCTGTACGTTGAAAGTCGAAGAGGGTGCGACGGAAATCAAAAGCCTCGACTGCCGATAACATTGCTGTGTTCCGGCGCCAGCCGCCGAGTTCGGCCGGCCGGCGCGCGTGACCGATCAGAACGCCGTTGCACTGCCCCCGCCAGTCAAACGCGATGCGCGCGACGGGGCAGTCCTTTGTAAATTCGAGGGAAGCCACCGCGGGCCGCGTGGGGCCCCGGACCGGCAAGAGGCGGCCCGCCTTAACGGTTATTCATCTTATTTTTTGGGGGCTTAGCGGCGGTTGACGGTGCGTTTTCCAGCTAGCCTTTTTCGTAGCAAAATGCAAAAATCCTTCGGCCAGCCCGGCTGGAAATATCCAGCAGGGCATAAGGCTCAATCCATGGAGGGAGCAAATGAAGAAGTCTGTTGTTGCGGTTCTCGCGGCTGGTTTCGCGGCTGCGGTGTTGGCTGGCCCGGCTCTTGCGGCGAAGGTCGACAAGGTTGACGCCAAGAGCATCACCATTGGCGGCAAGACCTACAAGACGTCCAACAAGCGCACGAAGGTCATGATCAACGGCGCGGCCGGCAAACTTGACGCGATCAAGGTTGGCATGGACTGCACCGCGAAGGGCGGCGACGAGGCCAGCGAGATCGACTGCAAGTAAGTCGTTTTCAATAACGAAGCGGAGCCGGACCTCGCGTCCGGCTCTTTTTTATCTTCTCCCGCTATC
>DASREA010000038.1:0-9487 GCA_035652315.1 Xanthobacteraceae bacterium
GCTGAAAGATTTTGGCCGCCGCGGTTGATGTAGAAGGTCAGCATCGACATCGCCGACCGGAACGGGTCCGCTTTACGCCGCTTGCTGTGCTCTGCCGAGCGCTTCAGCGAGGCGGCGATCTTTTTCGGATCGCGCTGCGTAAACACGCCTTTCTTCAGGTCGAGGGCGTCACTGCGCTCGGTGACGCGACGCGACCAGCGCCGCTTGCCACCTTTGGTGGCCCGTTTATAGGCCTTGCCGCGCGCGCGTCGCGCCGTCGAGCGCCTGGCCATGCCGTCGTCCCCGGGGCTGATCTTCGCTCAAACGCAAGGCGCCGCAGTCGGTTCCGCGTCTTGTGCGCCTGGCCGGGACGCAGGTAACTATCGTTTGGAGCCACGCCCTTGATGAGCATGCTTTGATGAGCGCACCGGTCCGGACGTCACGCGAGGCGAGTACGGCCCCCGCCCTGCTGCGCGAGGATTCCGGCCCTATCGCCATCCTCACCCTCGACAGGCCCGAAGCGCGCAACAGCCTCTCCGAGGAATTGCTCGCCGCGCTCGGCCGGCAGTTGGACGCCATTGCCGCCGATCGCAAGCTGCGCGCGGTCGTGCTTGCCGCCAACGGGCCGGCTTTCTCCGCCGGGCATGATCTGAAGGAATTGACCGCACACCGCAATGACCCCGATCGCGGCCGCGCCTATTTCAAATCGATTATGGAAACCTGCAGTGCGGTCATGCAGCGGCTTGTGCGTTTGCCGCAGCCGGTAATCGCCGCGGTGCAAGGAACCGCGACCGCGGCGGGCTGCCAGCTCGTGGCAAGTTGCGATCTCGCCGTCGCCTCGAGCGCCGCGAAATTCGCAACGCCCGGCGTCAATATCGGACTTTTCTGCTCGACGCCCATGGTGGCGCTATCGCGCAATGTTTCGCGCAAGCACGCCATGGAAATGCTGCTGACCGGCGAAATGATCCCGGCCGAGGAAGCGCGCCGCATCGGATTGGTCAACCGCGTCACCGCGCCCGGCGCCGAACGCGAGGAGGCGATGAAACTCGCCGCGCAGATTGCCTCCAAATCCGCATCGACCGTGAAGATCGGCAAGGAAGCCTTCTATCGCCAGCTCGAAATGACTCTGGCCGAGGCCTATGCCTATGCCTCGGAGGTCATGGTGGCGAATATGCTCGCACGCGACGCCGAAGAGGGCATTTCCGCCTTTATCGAAAAACGTGCGCCCAAATGGGACGCGCCCTAGCGGCAGCCATGAATCACGACAGTTATTCCGACGACTATATCCGCGGCATTCTCAATACGGTGAAGACCATCGCCATGGTCGGAATTTCGCCGAAGGACAACCGACCGAGCTATCTGGCATTCAAATATCTGCTGGACCGCGGTTACGACATGATCCCGGTGAATCCGGGCCAGGCCGGTGGCGAAATCCTTGGGCAGAAGGTCTACGCCAAACTCGCGGACATCCCCGAACCCGTCGACATGGTGGACATCTTTCGCGCCTCTCAATATGTGCCGGCAATCGTCGAGGAAGCGCTCACACTGACGCCACGCCCGCAAGTGATCTGGATGCAGCTCACCGTGCGCAACAACGAGGCGGCGGCCAAAGCGGAGGCGGCGGGGCTGAAGGTGGTGATGAACCGTTGCCCGAAGATCGAATACGGCCGCCTCTCCTCGGAAATCTCCTGGATGGGGGTCAATTCGCGCACCCTCACCTCCAAGCGGGCGCAGCTTTTCGGCCGCGGCATCCAGCGGATGTCGCTCAACCGCAGCACCACCAGCGGCGGCACCACCGAAGCCACCGATCGCGCGCAAAAAGCGGATAGCGGGCAGTAATCCTCCCGTCGCCTTGACGCCCTTCGCCTCTCAGATAAACCCGATCCACCGGCGGGGCAGCATCCCGCAGCACAAGGAGCGCCATGACCGAACGCATTCCGGGTTTTTCCACCCTCGCCATTCATGCCGGCGCGCAGCCCGATCCGACCACCGGCGCGCGCGCCACCCCAATTTATCAGACGACCTCCTTCGTTTTCGACGACGTCGATCACGCGGCGGCGCTGTTCGGCCTGCAGACATTCGGCAACATCTACAGCCGCATCGGCAATCCGACCAACGCCGTGCTGGAAGAGCGCATCGCCGCGCTGGAGGGCGGCACCGCCGGCCTTGGCGTCGCTTCCGGCCACGCCGCGCAGGTCATCGTCATGCAGGCGCTATTGCAGCCGGGCGATGAATTCATCGCCTCGCGCAAGCTCTATGGCGGGTCGATCAACCAGTTCAACCACGCGTTCAAGAGCTTCGGCTGGAACGTGGTCTGGGCCGATCCGGACGACCTCTCGTCCTTCGAAAAGGGAGTCAGCGCAAAGACACGCGCGATCTTCATCGAGTCAATCGCCAATCCGGGCGGCATCATTACCGATATCGAAGCGGTGGCAAAAGTCGCGAAGAAGGCGGGCGTCCCGCTCATCGTCGACAACACGCTGGCGACCCCTTATCTGTGCAAGCCGATCGACTTCGGCGCCGACATCGTCGTGCATTCGCTGACCAAATTTCTCGGCGGCCACGGCAACTCCATCGGCGGCATGGTCGTCGACGGCGGCACCTTTAACTGGTCGCGCGAGAAGGGCCGATATCCCATGCTTTCTGAACCGCGGCCGGAATATAACGGCATGGTGTTGCACGAGACCTTCGGCAATTTCGCATTTGCCATCGCCTGCCGCGTGCTCGGCTTGCGCGATCTCGGCCCTGCGCTGTCGCCGTTCAATGCCTTCCTGATTCTCACGGGCGTCGAAACGCTGCCCCTGCGCATGCGTCGGCACTGCGACAATGCATTGGCGGTGGCGCAATGGCTGGCGCAGCACGGTAAAGTGGCCTGGGTGAGCTATGCCGGCTTGCCGAGCGACCGCTATCACGCCTTGGCGAAGAAATATTGCCCGCAAGGCGCGGGTGCCGTGCTCACCTTCGGCCTCAAAGGTGGCTACGACGCCGGCGTGAAGCTGGTCTCCAGCGTGAAGCTGTTTTCACACCTCGCCAATATCGGCGACACGCGCTCGCTGATCATCCACCCCGCCTCGACCACGCACCGGCAATTGAGCGATCAGCAAAAGGTGCAAGCCGGCGCCGGTCCCGACGTGGTACGGCTTTCGATCGGACTGGAGGACAAGGACGACCTGATCGCCGACCTCGAACAGGGTTTGGCGGCCTAGCGCCGGGCTTCCGCCGCGGCGGGCGCCGCCGTCACGCGCTCGGCATGCAGCGCGGCTACGGTCAGCACCGCGATCGCCATGCCTTGATGCAGCAGCGCGAGGGCGATGGGGGCCTGATTGAGCAGGGTCACGATCCCAAGCACGATCTGCAACAAGGCAACGCTTGCGAGCAGCAACGCTCCGTTCAGCGCCGCGCTGGAACGGCCGCTCTTGAGAACGTCAATGGCGTGCAGCACGATCACCGCATAGAGTAAATAGGCCGTCATGCGATGGTCAAACTGCACGGTAAGTACGTTCTCAAAGAAATTGCGCCATGCTGGCGTCAGAAAAGCCAGATGCTCCCAGCCGGGAATGAAGGATCCATCGATCAGCGGCCAGGTATTATAGGCAAGCCCCGCGTCGAGGCCGGCGACCAGCGCGCCAAGATAAATCTGCAGCAGCACCAAGATCAAAATCGCGATCGCCTCGACGCGCAGCCGGAGCGGCAAGCGGAGAGCCGGCCGCGGCAACAGCCGCTGCGCCGTCCACAGCGTGGCGGCGTAGATGACACAGGCGAGCGTCAGATGGAACGCCAACCGATACGGCAGCACGCTGATGCGGCCGTTGAGGCCCGAAGCCACCATCCACCAGCCGACCGCGCCCTGCACCGCGCCAAGACCGAAAATGGTCCAAAGCCGCAAGCGCAGCCTTCGGTTGGCAATCCAGCCGCGCCAAAGAAAAAAAAGAAACGGCAAAAGAAAAACGGCGCCGATCAGCCGGGCCAACATCCGGTGGCTCCATTCCCACCAGTAGATGGTCTTGAACTCGGCAAGGCTCATCCCGCGGGTCAGCAATTTGTATTGCGAGCTCGCCTGATACTTTCCGAATTCGTCCGCCCAAGCCTCGTCGTTCACCGGCGGCCAAACGCCGGTGACCGGCTTCCATTCCACGATCGACAATCCCGACTCGGTGAGCCGCGTGGCGCCGCCGACAAGCAGAGTCAGAACCACGAGCCCCGCGACAACCAGGAGCCAAACGCGCATGACGCGAAGGTGCCGATCCGGCGCCGTCCCCGTTGACTGCATAGGGTTCCGTTCGCTTGCCCCCGGCGTAAGCGACATAAGGCGGCGGTCCAAGTCCAGTGCGGAATCCGATGAATTCATGACTTCCCGATTGCGAGAGGAGATAGCGACATATAAAGCCTTTTTGCGGCGGAGAATGACATAGCCGATTGGGAAAATGAGTACGATGCCTATCCGTTTACGCAAGCTGATCGGCGCCGTCGCGCTGCTGGCCCTGGTGATCTGCTGGTCCTTGTTGGCCATGGCGCTGGCGCAGACCATGCTGACCGCGGTGAATGGTTGGCTGGCGGCGCTTTACTATGTTCTCGCCGGATTGGGCTGGCTTCTGCCGGCCATGCCATTGGTCCGATGGATGAGCAGGCCCGACCGAGGCGGCGGCAGACGCGTCACGTGACGCTGACCGGGCGGAAGCCGTTCCATAGACCGGTTGCCGCGCCCGACATCAGCACCTTGAGATAACGCATGCGCTGGAACTCGCCGTTGAGGGAGATGCGCGGCAGCGCCATCAGGTGCTCGCGGTGGCGCGGAAAGATCACGCCCGGGCGCGTGGTCACGGCGGTCTTGAACCCGAGATCGGCGGCGATGCGGAATTCGCGCGGCCCCGCGGACGTCTTGTCGCCCACGGGATAGGCAAGATGCTGCGGCCGCACGCCGAGCGAAGCCTCGAGCACGGCGCGGCTCATCTCCATTTCCTTCCGCGCCGCTTTTTCCGGCAATTTCTTCAGCATCATGTGGTTGACGGTGTGGGCGCCGATCGTGACCAGCGGATCCGCCGCCAGCGCCGCGAGCTCGTCCCAGCCCATGCACAAGTCGGTGCAGAAGGCGGCGATATCGACCTGATAGCGCTCGCTGAGGTCGCGGATCACGCGGCGCATCTCCTCCTCGCTATCGAAGCGGCGCAGCCAGGCATAGAGTTCCGCATAGAGACGGCGCTTCTCATGCACCGTCCGGCAATCGAAACGGCGATCCTCGCCGTCGATAACGAGTCCGATGCGCTTGTTCTTGGCAATCACCGCTTCCAGCGCCAGCCACCAAAGCTCGCCGAGCCGGTCGGGAAAGCTGGTGGGAATGTAGAGCGTGAACGGAATCTCGTATTTCTTCAGGATCGGATAGGCGCACTGCATCGTGTCGCGGTAGCCGTCGTCGATGGTGACGCACACAAAACGGCGGCCCGACTCGCCGGCAGTCAGGCGCCGGTGCATCTCATCGAGCGTGATCACGTCCAGGCGCGACCGGCGTAGCCGGCGGGCGACTTTTTCCAGAAATCTCGGAGTCACTTCCAGCAGCCGGTTGGGCTGGAACCGATCGGGGCGCGGCGGCCGCACATGGTGCAGCGTCAGGACGATCCCCGAACCCCCGACGAAAGGGCGCATCAACAGATGCATGCCGCTGAAGTAAAGCGCCTCCATGCCGGCGCGAATGATGCCCTGTTTCGAACTCCCCACGACCTTCCCCTCACGCAGAACTGCACGCCCGCATTACGGCAAATAATTGAAAACCGGCTTAATGGCGGAAAACTACGCAATTGTGGCGGCTGCGAAATCGCCTTGTTGCTCAAGCTGTTGGCGGCGGACTTTGATGCGCCGTGTTGCCGGGAAGCGAATTGGCCAACAATGCCAACGTTTTTTTGAGGTTTGCCGTGGCACCGTCGACGCCTCCAAAAGACGAGACCCCATGACGAGCACAAATACTGTCCGAGCCGCCTCGCCCGCCGCTGCCGCGAAGGCGGCACCCGTTCTTCGTCGAAACGGCGCCTTTGCCCGCATCGACATCTTCGATGATATCGCGGCCGTCGAGGGCATCTGGCGACGACTGGAGCGCGAGGGCGCGCTCGCCACGCCTTATCAAAGCTTCGATCTCATGTCGTCCTGGTATCGCCATGTCGGAACCCGTGAAGCGGTGCAGCCCCGTATCGTCGCCGGCTTTGACGCCGCGGGACGGCCGGCTTGCCTCTTGCCCTTCGGGCGTAGCCGCCTCGGCCCGCTCGGCATCATCGGCTTTCTCGGCGGCAAGCATGCCAATTTCAATTTTGGCCTGTGGCGGCGCGATCTGGTCGCGGCGCTGAGCGCGTCCGATGTGCAGGACATTTTCCGCCGCATCGCCGCGGCCGGCGGCGGCGACGTCTGCAATTTGCTGCGGCAGCCGCGATCCTGGGAGGGCATCGGCAATCCGCTCGCACTCCTGCCGCATCAGCCTTCGCCGAGCGGCAGCATGCGCCTCGAACTGAGCCGGCCGGGCGACGCCTTGGTCAAATCGGCACTGAGTTCGGCGATGCGCGGCCGGTTGCGCACCAAGGAGCGCCGGCTGCGGCAATTGGACGGCTATCGCTATTTTCGCGCGACGTCAGCCGCCGAGGTTGACCGCCTGCTCGACGTGTTTTTTCCGCTGAAGGCCGCGCACATGGCGGCGATGGGCTTGTCGAATATTTTTGCCGAGCCCGGCCAGGAAAATTTCCTGCGCGAATGCTGCCATCACGGGATCGCCGATGGAAAGCCGCTGATCGAGCTGCATGCGCTGGAAACAGCAAACGAACTGCTCGCCGTTTTTGCCGGGATTACCGACCGCCGGCGCTTCTCCGGCATGTTCAACACCTACACGCGCAGCGACAATGCGCGGCAGAGCCCGGGGCTGATCCTGCTCACGCATATCGTCGCCAATCTGGCGGACCGCGGATTTCGGAGCTTCGATCTCGGCGTCGGCGAGGCGCATTACAAGACTTTCTTCTGCAAGGAGCCGGAACCGCTTTTCGACAGCTTCCTGCCGCTGACGCCGCTTGGGCGCCTCGCCGCCATCGCCACGCGCGAAGGCAGCCGCCTCAAACGGCAGGTGAAGCAAAGCCAGGCACTCTGGTCGTTGGTTCAGTTGATGCGGCGCAGCTTCCGCGGCGCGGCTCCCGCAAAATCCGGCGGCGAGAGCTAGGCCGCCATCGCGTCGCGCGGCTGGCCGAGCAGCAGCGCGACCTGCGTATATCCGGCGGCCAGCAATTTCTGGCGCGCCGCGGCGGTCTCCGGATTGCTGACATTGGTGGCCACCAGCAAGGCCCGCGGCGCAAGCTGCGCCAGCCGCTCGATTGCGGCATCGGGCAAGGCTCCGGCATCGACCACGACATGATCATAGGCGTGCGCCAGGGCGTCGAGCGTGGCGCCGAGCCGCTGCGAGACGATGATGGCCGGTCCGTCGGAGCCGGCCTCGCCCACCGCCACCAGATGCAACCGCGAGAAGCGGTCGCGGGTGATGATGTCGCCGAAGGACGCTTGGCCGCGGACCAGTTCGGCGATGCCCGGCGCCTGCGGGTCGGTGGAAATGACCGAAACATTCGGCGCCCGCAGCGCGAGATCGACCAGCACCGTGCGGCTGCTCTTGGCCAGGGCGCGGGCCAGGCTGATGGCGGTATGCGTGGTCCCGACATTGCGCGCAGCGCCGATGATCGTGATGCGGCGGCCACCCTCCCCGGCGCCGCGCAGCTCGCGCGCGATGGCTTCGACCGTGGTCGCCGGCGGCGGCGCCGCAGCGGGTGGGGCTGGCACGGTGAATTGCGGCTCGCGCCGCCAGTTGAACACGCGGGTAGCGCTGCGCAGGGAATCGAGGAATGGCGATCTCCGTTCCGGCACGGCGACGACGTAGGCGGGGCCGGCCAGCAATTCGCCGGTAGCGACCCAGCCCGCGCAGATCACCAGCGTCGCTAGAACCGCCAGCAGGATGATCGGCAGCTTCTTCGGAAAATCCGGCATGTTGCTGACCAGAGCGCGGGAGATGATGCGTGCGTCCGCCGGCGCCGCCTGCAGGTTATCCCGCGCGGTCGCCTCGCGGTATTTCGCCAGATAGGATTCGAGCAGATCGCGCTCGGCCTTGGCTTCGCGTTCGAGGGCACGCAACTGCACATCGGATTCATTGCTGGTCGCCGCCTGGCTCTTCAGATGCTCGAGGCTGGCGTTCAACGAATTGACGCGCGCGTCGGCAAGGCGCGCGTTGCTCTCAAGCGAATGCACGATACGCTCGGCCTCGAGCTTGATCTGAGAATCCAGTTCGTTGATCTGCGCTCGCAATTCCTTGATGCGCGGATGAAACTCTAGGAGCGTCGCCGACTGCTCGGAAAGCTGCGCTTTCAGCGTCGCCCGCTGCTCCATCAGCCGCCGGATGAGATCGGAATTGAGAACCTCCGCGGCCTCCAGCGGCTTGCCGGCATTGAGCATGTCGCGGATGACCCGCGCCTTGGATTCGGCGGCGGCCTTTTGCCCGCGGGCGGCAGCGATTTGCGTATTCACATCGCTCAATTGCTGGTTGGCGAGAAGCGTATCGTTGGCCCCCACGAAGAGATTGGATTTCGAGCGGAAGTCCTCCACCTTAGCTTCGGCGTCCGCAACTTTCTTGCGCATGTTTTCGATTTCGCCAGAGAGCCATTCGCTGGCGCTGCGCGCCTGCTCCTGCTTGGCGGCGCGCTGCATTTCCAGATAACCGTCGGCAATGGCATTTGCGACGCGGGCGGCTAGGTCCGGATCGCTGGAGGCGAAGGACACCGAGATGACGCGCGACTTGTCGACCACGGAAACGTTCAGTTTCGCGTAATAGGCCTGCAGCACGCGTTCCTCGGGCGTCATGCGCAGAGGATCGCGAGCGAAGCCGAACAGGGCGAGCAATACCTTGGGTAGAGACACGCCGCTGAGCACGGGGTCAAATTCCGCGCGCTCACCGAGTTTGAGCTGTTGAATGACGCGACGCGCCAGATCGCGGGACAGAATGACCTGGACCTGGCTGGCGACCGCTTCTTCGTCCACCACCGTATTGTCG
The DNA here is from genome assembly GCA_035652315.1 of Xanthobacteraceae bacterium. GTDB lineage: Bacteria > Pseudomonadota > Alphaproteobacteria > Rhizobiales > Xanthobacteraceae > CANKHA01. Next base: position 9,035 of record DASREA010000038.1, read on the forward strand.
ACGGTGCGGTCCGCTTCGGGACGCAGATAGACGTTGCCGTGGCTCTCGATCAGAATCCGCGCTTCCGAACGATACTGCGGCGTGATCAGATTGACCGCAACGAAGGTCAGCAGCCCGACGATTAGAGTGGGAATGACAATCTGCCAGCGCCGACGCCAGATGCCGCGGCCAAGTGCCCGCAACTCCAGATCGTCTACCGTGCGTCCGTTACTCAAGGACATGCGCGAATCCATTACGCCAGCCGTAGCGACGATGCGCGGGTTATGGTTGCTGCTGCGTTAATTTTTGCCGCGGCGCGAAGGCGGTTCTTTACCTGGTGAGGAATTGTTAACCATGTAAGGCGCTAATCGGGCTCACCTCTTTGGGGAGCCCGGATTCGCCGCATGCGGACAGGCCGCCTTCTGCCGCTGCTTTTGGCTGCGCTTTTGGCCGCCGGCTGCGCCCGGCACAGCG
>DASREA010000039.1:0-30127 GCA_035652315.1 Xanthobacteraceae bacterium
CCGGAGACGTGGTCGGCGCGCGTCATTATCGCGCGGCCGCCGGCGCCGGTCACCGCCGCCGCGATTTCGGCGGTGTCGGTCGCCACGATCACCGGGCCGAGCGCGGCCGCCTCAGCCCGCCGCAGCACGTGCACGATCATCGGCTCTCCGGCGATGTCGGCCAGCGGTTTGCCGGGAAGCCGGGTCGCCGCCATGCGGGCGGGAATGATGATGATGACGCCGCTTTCTGCCATCGCTCCAGCCGCCCATTCGGCTCCGGCCAGCTATGAGGAATTTGCCGGTCGGGCGTGCTTATACGGGTTGCCACGGGTGAGGCAATCCGGCTATCTGTCCGCGCGCGCCGTTCTGGCCGCCTTTGCCGAATTCCGCCGTTCCCGCCTGAGCCGGTGTTCCATGGATTCCTTCGAACTCAATAAAGTCCTCGGCGCGGTGCTTGGCACCTGCCTGATCTTGCTCGCCTTGAACATTGCCGCGGGCGCTTTCTTCGCTCCCAAGAAGCCGGCCAAGCCGGGTTACGCGATCGCCGCGCTGGAGCCGAGCGCGGAGGGCGAGAAAAAGGAAGCCGCGGCGGCAGACACGGCCGAGCCGATCGCGGTCCGGCTCGCCCATGCATCGGTGCAGGAGGGGCAGAACTCCGCGAAGAAATGCCAGACCTGCCACACCTTCGAGAAAGGCGGCCCTAACAAAGTGGGACCCAATCTCTGGGGCATCGTCGGAAGCGGACGCGGCGAAGACCGGGGCGGTTTCGACTTCTCGGCCGCCATGAAGGGCAAGGGCGGAAACTGGACCTACGACGAACTCGACAAGTTCCTCGCCAATCCGCAGGGCTATATCCCCGGCACCAAAATGACCTTCGCGGGTCTGCCGCGCGCCAGCGAGCGCGGCAATCTGATTGCCTATCTGCGCACCCTCGCCGACAGCCCGGTGCCGCTGCCGCAAGCGGCGGAAAATCAGAGCGGCGCGCCCGCGGGGCAGCCGGCGCCCTCCGGCAAGCCGCCCGCGAAGGCTCCGGCGCCGAACGCGCCCAAGCACTAAGCGACAGTTCCAAAATGCCGCGCGGCCGGGTCTTGCCCGGCCGTTTCCATTCGGCGCTTGATTTTTGCCCGAGGCGCGGCCCAGCTTAGGGCTTCAAGCCGCCGCCGATTGCGCGGCCGGGAGTTGTGGTGCCGTGCAGGTAACCCGTCGAACCGTGATTCAGCGCGCCATGCTCATGGCTGCCGCGCCACTCGCATCGCGATTGGGCATTTCTCCGGCCGCCGCCCAGAGCGGCGCGCCCGGCGGCGGCACTCAGCCGGAATGGCGGCACGGATTGTCGCTGTTCGGCGACCTTCGCTATCCCGCCGGTTTCAAGCATTTCGACTACGTCGACCCGAAGGCGCCGAAAGGCGGGATCGTGCGCATGATCGCCGGCGGCCAGACCTTCGACAATTTCAACCTTGTCGTCTCCGGCGTGAAGGGCAACCTCGCCAGCGGCATCGATCTCATTTACGAGACGCTGACGACGCCGGCGCTTGACGAGGTCGCCGGCGCCTACGGCTTGCTCGCGGAAGCGGTGCGCTTTCCGGCCGACCGCACGTCGGTCACCTACCGGCTCCGCGCCAACGCCAAATGGCACGACGGCAAACCGGTGACGCCGGAAGACGTCATTTTTTCGCTGGAGTCCTTTCAGAAATTTCACCCGATGCTGCGGGCTTATTACCGCCACGTGATTAAAGCGGAGAAAACCGGCGAGCGCGATGTCACCTTCAGCTTCGACGGCCCCGGCAATCGCGAATTGCCGCAAATCGTCGGCGAGATTACCGTGCTGCCGAAGCACTATTGGGAAGGCACCGACAGCGCCGGCCGCAAACGGGATGTCGGCGCGACGACGCTGGAGCCGCCGCTCGGCAGCGGGCCTTACCGGATCAAGACCTTTGCGCCGGGCCGCACCATTGCTTTCGAGCGCGTGGCCGATTACTGGGGCAAGGATCTGAACGTCAATATCGGCGTCAACAATTTCGACGAGCTGCGCTTCGAATATTTCCGGGACTCAACGGCCGCACTGGAGGCGCTGAAAACCGACCAGGTCGATTGGCGTGTGGAAAACAGCGCCAAGGATTGGGCGACCGCCTACGACTTTCCGGCGGTCAAGGACAAGCGGGTGGTGCTGGAGGAGTTTCCCATCCGCAGCCGGGGCCTCATGCAAGCCTTCGCCTTCAACATCCGCCGCGACAAATTCAGCGATGCGCGGGTGCGGCGCGCCTTCAATTTCGCTTTCGATTTCGAGGAGATGAACAAGCAGCTCTTCTTTGGGCAATACAAGCGCATCGCCAGCTATTTCGAAGGCACCGAGCTTGCCGCGCGTGGATTGCCGGAAGGGCAGGAACTGCAAATTCTGGAAACCGTGCGCAGCGAAGTGCCGGCCGAGGTCTTCACCACGCCCTATACAAATCCGGTCGGCGGCAATCCCCAAGCGGTGCGCCGCAATCTGCGCGAGGCGTTGAATTTGTTCAAGGATGCCGGCTACGAGATACGAGACACGCGCTTGGTGAACGCGAAGACGGGCGAGCCGTTCACGGTCGAATTCCTGGTCGACCAGCCGGCGACGGAGCGTTTCGTCCTGTTTTATCAGCCGTCGCTGAAGCGCCTCGGCATCGAGGCCACGGTGCGGAGCGTCGACGACACCCAATATACCAATCGCGAGCGCGCGCGCGACTTCGATATCGTGGTCGCGAGCTGGGGCGAGTCGCTGTCGCCCGGCAACGAGCAGCGCGGCTATTGGGGCTCGCGAGCCGCCGACCAGCCCGGCTCCCGCAACATCATCGGCATCAAGAATCCGGCGGTCGACAAGCTGATCGACCGCGTGGTCTTCGCCAAGAGCCGCGAGGAACTCGTCGCCGCGACCAAGGCGCTTGACCGTGTCTTGCTGTGGAACCACTACGTAGTGCCGCAATTCACCTATGACAAAGTGCGCACCGCGCGGTGGGACCGCTTTGCGCATCCGCCGCAGCTGCCCAAATACGGCGCCGCGGCTTTTCCGACGGTCTGGTGGGCGAAAAGCAAAGCGGCGAAGACATAGGATGGCACTGTGAAGTCCGGCACCGCGAGCGGTAAACGCCTGTCGCGCCGCCATGTCCTGATTGCCGGCGCGGCGGCCGCGGCGTCGGCCGCCGTTCCGCGCCGCGGCCTCGCGCAAAATCCGGAGAGCGAACGCCACGGCATGTCGGCCTTCGGCGATTTGAAATATCCGCCGGACTTCACGCATTTCGATTACGTCAACCCGGAAGCGCCGAAAGGCGGCATCTTTTCGCAGATCGGCCCCAACCGGCAGTTCAACCAGAATTTTCTCACTTTCAATTCGCTCAATGCCTTCATCCTCAAAGGCGACGCGGCGCAGGGAATCGAGTCGACTTTCGCAACGCTCATGGGGCCTTCGCGGTTGTTTTCCCCGGCGCATGACGAGCCCGACGCCATGTATGGATTTGCCGCGCAGAGCGTGCGGATTTCGGCGGACGGCCTGATCTACCGTTTCCGTTTGCGCCCGCAGGCCGCCTTTCACGATGGCAGCCGGCTGACCGCCCACGACGTCGTCTTCTCGCTCACAACCTTAAAGACGCAGGGGCATCCATTGATCCAGCAACTCATGCGCGATTTTCTCGGCGCCGAGGCGGAAGGCGATTCCATGGTCGTGGCCCGCTTTGCGCCGGGTCGTGCGCGCGACGTTCCCCTGTTCGTCGCCAGCCTGCCGATCTTCTCCCGCGCCTATTACGCCACCCGCAAATTCGACGAATCGACCCTCGATGCGCCGCTCGGCTCCGGCCCTTACAAGGTCGGCCGCTTCGAGGCGGGGCGGTTCATCGAATACGAGCGCGTGAAGGATTGGTGGGGCGCGGAGCTTCCGGTCTGCCGCGGGCAAAATAATTTCGATGTCCTGCGCTACGAATTTTATCGCGACCGGGAGGCCGGATTCCAGGCGTTTACCGCCGGGAATTATCTGTTCCGCGAGGAATTCACCTCGCGCACCTGGGCGACGCGCTACGACTTCCCGGCCTTCGTCGACGGCCGGGTCAAACGGGAAACGCTCCCCGACGGCACGCCATCCGGCGCGCAGGGCTGGTTCTTCAACACGCGGCGCGAGAAATTTAAGAATCCGAAGTTGCGCGAAGCGCTGATCGACGCCTTCGATTTCGAATGGACCAACAAAGTCATCATGTATGGCGCCTATCAGCGCACCCACTCGATATTCCAGAACTCCGATATGATGGCCGTGGGCAAGCCCGGCGCCGCCGAGCTGGCGCTGCTCGAGCCGTTCCGCGGCAGGGTGCCCGATGAGGTGTTCGGCGAACCTTTCGTGCCGCCGGTTTCCGACGGGTCGGGACAGGACCGTTCGCTGCTGCGCAAGGCCAGCGAGCTTCTCCGCGGCGCTGGATTTCCGATCAAGAACGGCAAGCGGGTCGATCCGGAAGGGCGGCCGATCACCATCGAATTCCTCCTCGACGAGCCGACCTTCGAGCCGCACCATACGCTTTACATCAAAAATCTCGCGCTTCTCGGTATCGACGCCACCTTGCGGCTGGTCGACCCGGTGCAATTTCGCGCGCGCATGGACAATTTCGATTTCGATATCACCGTCGAGCGGTTCAGTTTCTCGCTGACGCCCGGCGATGATCTGCGCAGCTATCTCTCCTCGCAATCGGCCGCGATCAAGGGTTCGCATAACCTCGCCGGCATCGCCGATCCGGTGATCGACGCGCTAATCGACAAGGCCATCGCGGCGCGCACGCGGGAAGACCTCACCGTAGCCTGCCGTGCGCTCGATCGTGTCATCCGCTCCGGACGCTATTGGGTGCCGCACTGGTATCTGCCGTCGTACCGCATCGCCTATTGGGATGTTTTCTCGCGCCCGCCCGTCAAGGCGCGCTACGCCCGCGGCGCGCCGGAAACCTGGTGGTATGATCGCGGCAAAGCTGCGAAGGTGGGGCGGGGCTAGCCGGGAACGGAGCGATGAGCGCCTATCTGATCCGCCGACTCTTGTTCATGGTGCCGACGCTGTTCGGCATCATGCTGGTCTCTTTTGTCGTGGTGCAATTCGCTCCCGGCGGGCCGGTGGAACGCGTGATCGCCCAGGTGACCGGCCGCGATACTGGCGCCACCTCGCGCTTCTCCGGCGCGCCCCGCGGCGACTTCAGCGCCGGGCAGCAGCTTCCGGGCCTGGCCGAGCAAAGCATCAATTCCAAATATCGCGGCGCCCAGGGTCTCGATCCGGAGTTCATCAAGAGCCTGGAGAAGCAGTTCGGCTTCGACAAGCCGGCCTATGAGCGCTTTTTCCTGATGCTATGGAATTACGCGCGCTTCGATTTCGGCAAAAGCTATTTTCGCGATGTCGGCGTGCTCGAGCTGATCCGCGAGAAGCTGCCGGTTTCCATCTCGCTCGGCATCTGGATGACGCTGCTGACCTATCTGATCTCGATTCCGCTCGGCATCCGCAAGGCCATCAAAGACGGCTCGCGCTTCGACACCTGGACCTCCGCCGTGGTTATTGTCGGCTATGCCATTCCCGGCTTTCTGTTCGCCATCCTGCTTATCATCCTCTTTGCCGGCGGTTCCTTCTTCGACTGGTTTCCGTTGCGCGGGCTGACTTCCGACAACTGGGCGCAACTGCCCTGGTATCAGAAGATCGCCGATTATTTCTGGCACCTGACGCTGCCGATCATCTCCATGGCGCTCAGCGCCTTCGCGACGATGACCCTGCTCACCAAAAACTCCTTCCTCGACGAAATCCGCAAGCAATATGTGCTCACCGCCCGTGCCAAGGGCTGCACCCAGAACCAGGTGCTCTACGGGCACGTCTTCCGCAATGCCATGCTGATCGTTATCGCCGGATTTCCCGGCGCCTTTGTCCATGCCTTCTTCACCGGATCGCTCCTGATCGAGACCATCTTTTCGCTGGACGGCCTCGGCCTGCTCGGCTTCGAAAGCGTGCTCAACCGCGATTATCCGGTGGTCTTCGCCACGCTCTACATCTTCTCGCTGGTGGGACTCGTCGTGAATCTCATTTCCGATCTGACTTATACCTGGATCGATCCGCGGATCGATTTTGAGACGCGGGAGGTGTGACGTGGACGTGCGCCGTGGCGTCGAGGTGGACGAGACCAAGGCACTGGCGCCGACAGGGCTGGCGGTGCCGCCGTCGGGGCGACGCATCGCGTTGTCGCCGATCAACCGCCGGCGCTGGCAGAATTTTAAGGCCAACCGCCGCGGCTATTGGGCCTTCTGGATTTTTTTGGTGCTGTTTGCCGTTAGCCTCTTCGCCGAGCTGATTGCCAACGACAAGCCGTTCTATGTGTATTTCAACGGCAAGTCCTATTTTCCCGCTTTTCTCACATACGCGGAGACGGACTTCGGCGGCGATTTCGAAACGGCTGCGGACTACCGCGATCCTTTCCTGCAAAATCTGATCAAGGAAAAGGGCGGTTTCATGGTGTGGCCGCCAATCCGCTATTCCTACGACACGCACAATCTCGATCTGCCGACGCCCGCGCCATCCAAGCCCACTTGGCTGCTGACCGAGAAAGAGTGCGCGCCCGTGGTGCAGCGCAAGGGACTGCATGGCTGCCGCGATCTCGAATACAACTGGCTCGGCACCGACGATCAGGGCCGCGACGTCGTGGCGCGCCTGATCTACGGATTCCGCATTTCGGTGCTGTTCGGCCTGGCTCTCACCATCGTTTCCTCCATCATCGGCGTCGCCGCCGGCGCGGTGCAGGGCTATTTCGGCGGCTGGATCGATTTGCTGTTTCAGCGCTTCATTGAAATCTGGACGGCGATCCCCTCCCTCTATCTGTTGCTGATCATTTCCTCGGTGCTGGTGCCCGGCTTCTTCGTGCTGCTCGGCATCCTGCTGCTGTTTTCCTGGGTGTCGCTCGTCGGGCTGGTGCGCGCCGAATTTCTCCGCGGGCGCAATTTCGAATATATCCAGGCCGCGCGCGCTCTCGGCGTCTCAAACCGCGTCATCATGTTTCGCCATCTGCTGCCGAACGCCATGGTGGCGACCATGACGTTCCTGCCTTTCATCCTGTCGTCCTCGGTGATGACGCTGACCGCGCTCGACTTCCTCGGCTTCGGTCTGCCGCCCGGCTCGCCGTCGCTCGGCGAATTGCTGTCGCAGGGCAAGGCCAATGTGCAGGCGCCGTGGCTCGGCCTTACCGGATTCTTTTCCGTGGCCATCATGTTATCGCTCCTCATTTTCATCGGCGAGGCGGTGCGCGACGCCTTCGACCCGCGCAAGACATTCGAGTGACGCCGATGGACCAGCTTCTCCAGGTGAAGGACCTCTCGGTGGCATTCCGCCACGACGGCCGCGAAATGCTGGCGGTCGATCGCGCGTCCTTCGATATCGCCCGAGGCGAGACCGTGGCGCTGGTCGGCGAATCGGGGTCGGGCAAGACCGTCACCGCGCTTTCGGTGATGAAGCTCCTGCCTTATCCGGCGGCCCGGCATCTCTCGGGATCGGTGCTGTTCAAAGGCCGCGAATTGCTCGGCCTGCCCGAGCACGAAATCCGCAAGGTGCGCGGCGACGACATCACCATCATCTTCCAGGAGCCGATGACCTCGCTCAATCCGCTGCACACGATCGAGAAGCAGATCGGCGAGATTCTCGCGCTGCACCGCGGCCTGAGCGGCGAGCCGGCGCGCAGGCGGATAATCGAATTGCTGACGCAGGTCGGCATTGCCGATCCGGAAACGCGGCTTGGCAGCTATCCGCACCAGCTTTCCGGCGGGCAGCGGCAGCGCGTGATGATCGCCATGGCGCTCGCCAACGAGCCCGACCTTCTTATCGCCGACGAGCCGACCACCGCCCTCGATGTCACCGTGCAGGCGCAGATCCTGAAATTATTGAAGGACATTCAACAGCGCCTTGGCATGGCCATGCTGTTCATCACTCACGATCTCGGCATCGTGCGCAAGATCGCCGACCGCGTCTGCGTGATGCAGCGCGGTCAGATCGTCGAGCAGGGGCCGGTCGAGCGCATCTATACCGCCCCGCAGCATCCGTATACCCAAGCGCTGCTGGCGGCGCAGCCCAAGCCGGATCCTGCGCCGCCGAAGCCGGCGGCGCCGGTCGTGGTGCAGACCGAAAATCTGAAGGTATGGTTTCCCATCCGACGCGGCGTGATGCGCAAGACCGTCGGCCATATCAAGGCCGTGGACGGCGTCAGCATCGCCGTGCGCAAGGGCGAGACGCTCGGCGTCGTCGGCGAATCCGGTTCCGGCAAGACGACCCTGGGCCTCGCCATCCTGCGGCTTATTTCCTCCGACGGCCTGGTCGCTTTCATGGGCCGTCCGATTCAGGGGCTTAAATTCAAGGAAATGCGGCCGTTCCGCCGCGACATGCAGATCGTCTTCCAGGACCCGTTCGGCTCGCTCAGCCCGCGCATGTCCATTTCCGAGATCGTCGCCGAAGGCCTTGCCGTCCATCAGCCGCAGCTCTCGCGCGAGCAGCGCGAAGAACGTGTGGTGCGCGCGTTGCGCGACGTCGGTCTCGATCCCGAAGCGCGCTTCCGCTATCCGCACGAATATTCCGGCGGCCAGCGCCAGCGCATCGCGGTGGCGCGCACGCTGGTGCTGGAACCGACTTTCATCGTGCTCGACGAGCCGACCAGCGCGCTCGACATGCTGATCCAGGCGCAGATCGTGGATCTGCTGCGCGACCTGCAGAAGCGGCGCGATCTCACCTATCTCTTCATTTCCCACGATTTGCGCGTGGTGGCGGCGCTGGCGAGCCGGCTTCTGGTGATGCGGCAGGGCAAGGTGGTGGAGGAAGGTCCCGCCGCCGCGCTGTTCAGGAATCCGCAGAGCGACTATACGCGCGCGCTCTTCGCCGCCGCGTTCAAGCTGGAAACGGCGGCCGAGGGTGTCGTCGCGCAGTGATCCAACGCGTGACGTTACAGCCGCTTCACGCTCGTCACTTCGCCGCCGCCCTCGCCAATGCGTGCCACCGCCTCGGCCACCGGCTCAATCGCCACCGCCATGTGATGCGCATTGGCATGCAGCAGCGTTGCGGCGTCCAGCGCGATCGCGACGTGACCTTTCCAGAAGACGAGATCGCCGCGGCGGATGTCCGATAAGGCGATCGCCCGCCCCAGCCGCGCCTCCTGCATATCGCTGTCGCGCGGGCATGCGATACCGCAGGCATTCAACGCGATCTGGACGAGGCCGGAGCAGTCGATGCCGAGATTGGTCTTGCCGCCCCACAGATAAGGCGTGTGCAGAAAGCGTTCCGCCACGGCGACGAAATCGCTCTCCTTGGTGGCGATCGGCGCCAGGTGAACGAACGGCACATATCCCGCGGACGTGAGCGCCAGCGCCCCCTCGACCTGCTGAAGCTCGAGCTGCGCGCCGAACGGAATGCTTTGCAGCGGCGGCTGTTTGATATTGGTCCCGCCGAAGGCAAAGGTGCGCAGCGCGCGAACTTTATGGGTGCGCACGATGCCGGGAGCTATCAGCGCGCTGGCCGGAAGCCAGCCGACATAGTCGTCGTTTTCGAGCTGACCCCAGGCCCAACCTTCTTCCGTCGTCTCATAGACGGTCACGCGCTCGCCCATCAGCGCCTCGGTCACCAACGGCGCGTCGGAAACCGGCTCGCGCCGCAGCGGCGTCTGCGGGCTGCCAAGGTCGAAAGTGCTGCCTTGGACGAAACGCGCGGCTGCGACCTTGCCCTCGAGGTGCTTCGCTGCAAGTTCGGGCCGCGCCGGCGTGATGCGCGGATCGAGGCGATGAGAGCTTGTCTCAGCCATAGCGTTCCTTGAGCAGCGCGTAGAGCGCTCGCGCGGCCTGGCATTCGCCACCCTCGGGGCGGCCGGGCTTGGCGCTGGGCGTCCAGGCGTAAATGTCGAAATGCAGCCAAGCCTTGGCTGCTTCGACGAAACGTTTGAGAAACAGCGCGCAGATGATCGAGCCGGCAAAGCTGCCGGAGGCGACGTTGCTGAAGTCGGCCACTTTCGAATCGAGCATCGAGTCATAAGGCCGCCACAGCGGCATGCGCCAGAGCGGATCGTTCTCCACCGCGGCGAAATGCGCCACTTTCGCGGCCAGCGACTCGTCGTCGGTATAGAAAGGCGGCAGATCGGGGCCGAGCGCGACGCGGGCGGAGCCGGTCAACGTGCCGAGATTGATCAACAGCTCGGGCGCCTCCTCGTCGGCGAATGCCAGCGCGTCGGCAAGGATCAAGCGGCCTTCCGCGTCGGTATTGCCGATTTCGACGGTGACGCCCTTGCGGGAGCGGTAAACGTCAAGCGGCCGCATCGCCGCGCCGGAAATCGCATTCTCCACCGCCGGAATGAGCGCGCGCAGCCGCAGCCTGAGTTTGCTATCCATGATCATATGGGCGAGCGCCAAGACCGTGGCGGCGCCGCCCACGTCCTTCTTCATCAGCAGCATGCCGTGTTCGGACTTGATATCGAGCCCGCCGGAATCGAAGCACACGCCCTTGCCCACCAGCGTCACCTTTGGCGCCGAAGGTTCGCCCCAGGTCAGGTCGAGCAGGCGCGGCGCGCGCGACGGCGCCGCCGCGGCCCCCACGGCATGGATGAGATGGAAGTTCTCCCGCGCGAGATCGTCGCCGGTGAGGCTGCGCGCATGCGCGCCATGCAATTGCGCGAGACGGCGCACGGCTTCCTCGAGCTCGGCCGGCCCCATGTCATTGGCCGGGGTATTGACGATGTCGCGGGCGAGATTGACGCCATCGGCAATGCGCGTGAGCTCTTCGCCGTCGACATCCTTGGGCAGCTCCAACCGCACGGCTTTGGCCTCGCTCTTGCGGTAGCGCGTGAAGCGGTACGATCCCAGGGCGAAGGCGAGCGCCGCCAGGCGTGCATCATGGGGCGCGTTGGCAAAGCGATAGGTTCCGGCCGGGAGCACCTCCACCAGGCGGCCGGGACCAAACAAGTCCTTGCCCGGAGTTTCCGCGCGCTCGATGCCAAGGAGCACGCCGCCAAGACGGCCGCTCACGGCGGGCAAAACCAGATGGCGGCCGGGCCGGGGCTCGAATCCGGTGGCGATGATATGGCTGCGTGCCGCGGTATCGAGCCGCGCGCGCAAATCGTCCCAATTCGCCGCGGTGACGAACCAGATCGGCACCGCGTCCTTGGCCGTGCCGGCTGCGACAAATACCGGATGCATGCGCAATGTCCCGATGTGGAGGCGCCGTTCTGCTAGCACGAAGGCCGCGCGCGGCGAAAGCGGTCTTGCTGGAAAGCCGGCCGGACTGCCGCTAGCATGGCCTTCTGCATAGAAAACGGCGGGGCGTCATGAGCGAAAACAGGCAGAAACACGATTTCAAGAACGTCAAGGTATCGCGGCTGCCGCCCTTGCCCGAGCCGCTCGATCCCGTGGTGTATGAGCTTTTCGAGGACACCACGAGCCGCGGCGGCAGTATTCTCAATCTGCATTTGACCAAGGCCCATGCGCCGAAGCTGTCGCGCGCCGGCCGGCATACCACCCGCGCCCTGCGCAGCGAATGCGTGTCCTCGCGCCTGTTGCGGGAGATTGCGATCGTGCGCACCAGCATTCTCGTCGGTTGCGCCTATGAAATGCATCATCATCGCCCGCTGGCGCTACAGGCCGGCTTGAGCGAGGGGCAATTCGAGGCGCTGCTCGATTGGCTTCCGCAGCGCCATCAATTCAACGATCAGCAACAGGCGCTGCTCCGCTATGTCGATCAGTTGATACTGGACAAAGGCAATGTCGACGATGCGACATTCGCCGGCATGGAAAAGCATTTCAGCCCCCAGGAAATCGTCGAGCTGACGCTTTGCGCGACTCAGTATTACGGTTCCGGTTTGTTCATGAAGGCAATGCAGATCCGGTTGGACGATCCGCATAAGAAGGCGGCGCCCGGCAAGTTCTAAGAAGCGGCACCCCCGAAGCGCGGGGCCGCATTAACCTCCCGTTAGGGTTAACGTTCTATTGCTGGACGAGGCCGGGCGGCTTCCGGAGCTACCGGCGCTGTGACCTCGATCGGCATGCGATTTTCAGCGACCACCGCATCGCGCTTATTGGCTTCCACGGCGCTCGCCGCCTTGCTGGCGGCTGGATTGGCGTCGTGCCAGACCACGGGGTCGGAAACAACGGGCTCGATTTCGGCGGCGGCGCCGCGCAGCGAAGCGGATTGGCGCGGCGCGCTGGGACGGCTGGAGGCAGCTTACCGGGCCAACCCAAACGATCCTTCGGCGGCCATGCAATATGCCCAGGCGCTGCGCGCCACGGAGCAATACACGCAGGCGGCCGCGGTGCTGGAACAAGCCTCGATTCAGAATCCGAATAACAAGACGCTGCTCGGCGCCTATGGCCGGGCGCTGGCGGAAGTTGGCAAGTACGAACAGGCGCTCGACGTGCTCGGCAAGGCGCATACGCCGGACATGCCGGACTGGCGCATCCTCTCGGCGCAAGGCGCCGTGCTCGACCAGATGGGCCGCCACGAGGATGCGCGAAAGCATTACGACGCGGCGCTGAAGATTTCCCCGGACGAGCCTTCGGTTTTATCCAACCTCGGCCTGTCCTACGCGCTGTCGAAGAATTTGCCGATGGCCGAGGAAACCCTGCGCAAGGCCGTGAAACAGCCGAAAACCGATCCGCGCGCGCGACAGAACCTGGCGCTCGTCGTCGGGTTGCAGGGGCGCTTCGAGGAGGCGGAAAGCATCGCACGCGCCGATTTGCCGCCCGAGGAAGCCGCCGCCAACATCGCCTTTCTGCGTGAGATGCTGACGCAGCGCAGCCGCCAATCGAAGACTCCGCCGCGGCCCGCGGCCGCAAGCAAGCCCAAGCCGGCGCTGCGCAGCTGACCGCTTCGCCCTTCGGCGGCGGCCTATTGCAGATGCATGACCTTGATGGCGGCCGGTCCGAGAATGACGATGAACAGCACCGGCAGGAAGAACAGGATCATCGGTACGGTGAGCTTGGGCGGCAGCCCTGCCGCCTTTTTCTCGGCTTCAGCCATGCGCATGTCGCGGTTCTCCTGCGCCATGGTGCGCAGTGCCTGGCCGATCGGCGTGCCGTAGCGCTCGGCCTGTTGCAGCGCGACACAGACCGATTTGACGCCATCGAGATCCGTCCGCTTGGCGAGGTTGTCGTAGGCCTGCCGCCGTTCGGGCAGGTAGGACAATTCCGCCGTGGTCAAGGCCAATTCCTCGGCCAACGGCACCGAGGCCTTGCCGATCTCTTCACTGACACGATGGAAGGCGGCTTCCACCGACATGCCGGATTCGACGCAGATCAGCAGCAGGTCGAGCGCGTCGGGGAAGGCGCGCTTGATGTTGGTTTGCCGGCGCTGGATCATGTTCTTGAGCCAGAGGTAGGGAAGTTGCACGCCGGCGTAGGCCGCGAACAGACAAATACCGAGCTTGATCGTAAACGGCTTGTCCAGCGGCGAGATCACGAAAATATAAAGCGTCGTCACCGTCAGCATGATGGCCGGCGTCACCAGGCGAAAAAACAGAAACGTGACGTAGGGCGCCTGCCCGCGATAACCGGCCTGGATGAGCTTATTGCGCGCCTGTTCGTGGCCGACCCATTTATTCAAGTTGAACTGGGTCACCACGGTCTGCATGTATTGCCGCGGCGATTGCCGCAGGCTGATCTTTTCCGATTTCGCCAGCCGCTCGCGCTCGCGCTGGCGAATTTTCTCCCGCTCCAACGCCGCGGATTTCATGCGCCGCGCCAGCGGGTCATTCACCAGCAGCGGCATCGCCAGCGTCAGCACGGTTGCCGCCGCGGCAACGGCGGCAAAGAGCATGGCGAGGAGCGTCGGGTCCTGCAGCCTATCGATGAGAAAGTCGACCATGGCCCGCTCAGAAATCGAAGTTGATCATCTTGCGCATCACCAGGACGCCGATCGACATCCAAAAAGCCGAGGCGGCGAGCATGATTTTGCCGAGTTGCTGCGTCCAAAGCAGCGAGATGTAATCAGGGCTCGTCAGATAGACGAGGATCATGACCACGATCGGCAGCGAGGCGATGATCGCGCCCGATGCCTTGGCTTCCATGGACATGGATTGGATCTTGGCCTTCATGCGTTTGCGGTCGCGGAGCACGCGGGACAGGTTGCCCAAGGCTTCCGACAAGTTGCCGCCGGATTTTTGTTGGATGAAAATCACGATGCCGAAGAAATTGGCCTCGGGAATCGGCATCCGCTCATACAGCTTGAGGCAGGCCTCGCCCATGGGCAGGCCGATAGCCTGGCTTTCGACGATGGTGCGGATTTCGCTGCGCACCGGTTCGGGTGCTTCGGCGACGATCACTTTCAGGCAGTCCATCAGCGGCAAGCCTGACTTGATGCCGCGCACGATGATATCGACGGCGTCTGGAAAGACGTCTAGGAATTTCGCCTCGCGCCGTTTCTTCAGATACGACAACACCCAAAAAGGCAGGCCGAAGCCCGCAGCAAAACCGACGCCGAGCGAAGGGATCACGCCGACGCCGGTGAGCATGAAGAGCAGGAAGCCGGCGATCCCAAGTGCGCCGGCGGTGAGGAAAAATCGCTGTTTCGACCATGTGAGGCCGGCTTGCGAAATCCGCGTGGCGAGCGGGACGCGTTTGCTTGCCTTGTGACGCGCCTCGACCTCCTTGAGCGTCTCCTCGATCTGGTCGCGGCGCGGCTTGCCGCCGGCGCGCTGTTCGAGCCGCCGCACCGGCGCGGTGCGAGCCACGCTCTCGCGCCGCTGCTCGACTCGCCGCTCGCCGGAGATAATCGGATAGACGAATACCCATATGACGCCGCCGATGGCGACGCTGACCAGAAAAAAGAGGGCAAGAGGCTGCATCGTCAAGTCTTGTTGGCGACCTCGGCGGCATCGAGCGCGGCGGCGAGCTTCTGTTCTTCGCCGAAATAACGGGCGCGCTCCCAGAAGCGCGGGCGGCCGATACCGGTGGAACGGTGCCGCCCGAGCACATTGCCTTGCGCGTCTTCGCCGAGCAGGTCGAAGAGGAAGAGGTCTTGGGTAATGAGGACATCGCCTTCCATCCCCATCACCTCGGTGATGTGGGTGATGCGGCGTGAGCCGTCCCGCAAGCGCGCCACCTGGACCACAACGTCTACTGAGGCGGTGATCATTTCGCGAATGGTGCGCGACGGTAGGGCAAAGCCGCCCATGGTGATCATGCCTTCGAGCCGCGATAATGCTTCGCGCGGGTTATTGGCGTGCAGCGTGCCCATCGAGCCGTCGTGACCGGTATTCATCGCCTGCAGCAGATCGAACGCCTCGGGGCCGCGCACCTCGCCGACGATGATGCGTTCCGGGCGCATGCGCAGGCAGTTACGCACCAAATCGCGCATGGTCACCTGGCCCTCGCCCTCGAGGTTGGGCGGCCGGGTTTCCAGCCGCACCACGTGCGGCTGTTGCAGTTGCAATTCGGCGGCGTCTTCGCAGGTGATGACGCGCTCGTCGGCGTCGATGAAACGGGTCAGGCAGTTCAGCAGCGTGGTCTTACCCGAGCCGGTGCCGCCGGCGATGATGGTGTTGACGCGGCAGCGGCCGATAATGCGGAGGATTTCCGCCCCCTCCGGAGTGATCGTGCCATATTTGACCAGTTGCTCGAGAGTGAGCTTTTCCTTCCTGAATTTGCGGATGGTCAGCGCCGGCCCGTCGATGGCCAACGGCGGAACGATGACGTTGACGCGGGAGCCGTCGGCCAAACGCGCGTCGCAGATCGGCGAGGATTCGTCCACGCGGCGGCCGACCTGGCTGACGATGCGCTGGCAGATGTTGAGAAGCTGCTGATTGTCGCGAAAGCGAATGCTGGTGCGCTGAATCTTGCCGGCGACCTCGATGTAGACCGTGCCGGAGCCGTTGACCATGATGTCGGCGATGTCGTCGCGCGCCAGCAACGGCTCTAGCGGGCCATAGCCGAGCACGTCATTGCAGATGTCGTCGAGCAGTTCCTCCTGCTCGGAGATCGACATCA
The DNA here is from genome assembly GCA_035652315.1 of Xanthobacteraceae bacterium. Classification (GTDB taxonomy): domain Bacteria; phylum Pseudomonadota; class Alphaproteobacteria; order Rhizobiales; family Xanthobacteraceae; genus CANKHA01. The sequence goes on from DASREA010000039.1 coordinate 15,940, forward strand.
CGATATTCTTGATCGCAATAATCTCGTTGACGATGTCGCGGATTTCCTCGCGTGCCGCTTCGGCGTCGAGCCGAGCGAGCTGGGCGAGATCGATCGCCTCGATCAGAGCGCCGAAGATCGTGCCTTTGACTTCGTAATAGGAATCCGACCGCCGCATGTCGGCGTTGGTGATGATCGCCTGCGTGCTGACCGGATTGCGGCTCGGCGTGCCCGGCGCGGAAATCAGCGGCGCGCCGAGGCCGGACGACGGAAACGGCGTACGGCCCGGCTCCGCTGGAACAAGCGTAGGTTCCGCGGCGCGAACCGGCGGAGGAGGCGCGACCGGACGCGGCGCCTCGACGGTCTGTGTGCGTCCGTCGCCGGAGGTATTACGCTTTCCGAACAAAGACAGTCTCCAGTGACATCGGCCTTAGCGCCGCAGCTTTTCCAGCAGCGGCGACAGCAGGCTCTTGCGCTGCCGCTTGGCTTCGGAGCGGCCGGTCAGTATCTGGGCCAACTGGCGGAACGTTTCCGCCGTGCGATGCCCGGAAGCGATTTCCGCGATCATCTGCCCGTTGTTGGCGGCGGTGCCGAAAAGCTGCGGCTCGAAGGGAATGACGGCAATAGGTTCGTCCTCGAGGCCTTTGGCGAAGTCGGCCTGCTTGATTTCAGGCCGTTTCGGAACGCCGACCTGGTTGAGGCAGTAGAACGGCCGGTGATCGTTGGGCCGCGCCGCGCGCAGCAGGTCGACGAGGTTCTTGGCATTGCGCAGGTTGGCGAGGTCGGGCGCCGCCACGACGAGGATTTCGTCGGCGCTCACTAAAGTGTGCTTCGCCCAGCCGGTCCATTGATGGGGCACGTCGAGCACGATGCAGGGAATGCTGGCACGCAGCGAATCGAAAACCGCCTCGAACGACTCGGCGGCAAAGTCATAGACCCGCTCCAGCGTGGCCGGAGCCGCAAGCAAGCTCAGGTGATCCGTGCATTTCGACAGCAGGCGATCGACAAAGGCGGTATCGATGCGATCCGGTGAGAAGACGGCGTCGGCGATACCCTGTTGCGGATCCTGATTGTAGTCGAGCCCGGCGGTGCCGAAAGCGAGATCGAGATCGCTCACCACCGAATCGATGTTGAGATCGCCGGCGATGGCCCAGCCGATATTGTGCGCGATAGTCGAAGCGCCGACGCCGCCCTTGGCGCCGACCACGGCGATGACACGTCCGAGCGGCTTGGTGTCGGGAGCGGAGAACAGCCCGCAGATCGCACGCACGACGCCGATCGTGGTAACGGGCGCGATCAAATAATCGCTCACCCCGCGACGCACCAGCTCGCGATAGAGGAACACGTCATTGGTGCGGCCGATCACGACAACCCGTGTTCCGGCGTCGCAGAATTCCGCCAGCTCGTCGAGGCTGGTCAGAATGCCGTGGCCGCGCGTTTCGTTCTCGAGAATGATGACGTTGGGCGTCGGCGCGCTGCGGTAGGCTTCGATTGCGGCAGCGACGCCGCCCATCTGGATTTTCAAATGCGCTTTGGCGAGCCGGCGGTCGTCGCCGGCGGCCTGAATGGCGGCCGCGGTCTCGACGGTGTCGCAAAAAGCCTGCACCGAAATGCGCGGCGCCGGAGCGATATGCTCGTCGGCGGGCGGCGGCTCCTGGGGTTCGAATTCGGCTTCAGCCGGTTGCAAGGCGTGTCTGATCATTTGCCGACATCGCTGATCTTGGCCTGGGCGGCGGTCGGGTAAGTGCCGGAGGGATTTTCGCCCTTCCGGTATTTCTCGATCATCACCGAGCGCCGCTGCGCGGACGGCGGCGTCTCGCCCCGCGGCTGCACCAGATCGGCCGGATTGGCGACCATGGCGGCGAGATTGCGCTGCGACGCGCAGCCGAGATTCCAATAGGGCGCATTCTCGTTGTGATTGATGTCGTCGGTCGGGCCGAGGTCGGCCGGCCACAGGCCGCAGGGGCCTGCTTCCGCGGCCATAACCGGGTAGTTGAGCTTGAGCGCGGCCACCGCCACGCGGTTCTTTGGCTGATAGGGGCGAATGGCGATGGCGCTCGCGGGAATTCCGGCGGCGGCGAAGATCGACAATGTCTCATGCGCTGCCGCCGCAGCGGAAGCCGCATTCGGCGTGCCGACCGGCTGATCAATGATGATCCCGCCTGTCGCCTCCCGCTTCCAGCGCTGCGCGAAAGCGAGCGCATCGGCCCGCTGCTCGGCGTTCAGCCCGCCGCGGCTCGTACCCACCAGAATCGCGACGGTATGGTCCTTCTCTTTGAGGGTGATCGGATGCCGCTGGCGATAATCCGCGGGGATCGCGCCGGTGGTGTCCTTGGCCGTGAAGCAGCCGGACAAAGCCAGTGCGCTTGCGGCGGCGAACAGCCCGCGCGCAACCGCGGATAACTTGCGCCGCTTGTTTTCTTGGGGCCGGGTCATCGCCATCTTCCTTGACGCGAGAGTCAATCCAGGTTGAAGCCGTAGCGGCCGTGATAGATCTGATTGGGGTCGACGCGGCCGCTGACGCCATAGATGCGGTTGAGCCGGCCGAGCAGCACGCTGGCCGGATCGGTCGGATCGACGAAGCCGTCGTCCGGCCGCGACAATTCCTTCGGCGCGACCGCGCGCACCACATAGGGTGTCACCAGCACCATCAATTCGGTCTGCCGGTTGACGTAGTCGCGGCTTTTGAACAGCGCGCCGAGCACGGGAAGCTGCATCAGCCCGGGAAATCCGTTGAGCTGCTGGCGCGTCTGCTCCTGCAGCATGCCGGCCATGGCCAGCGCGCCGCCGGACGGGATTTCGACCACTGTTTCGGCGCGGCGGGTGCGGATCGAAGGCACCGTGAGCGTCTGCGTCGAGCCCGGCGTTTGCAGCGTCATCGCGTTGTCGGTGGAAAGGTCGGAGACCTCGGTCATCACCTTGAGGCTGATGCGCCCTTCGCTGAGCACGACCGGGGTGAAGTTCAGGCTCACGCCGAATTTCTTATAGTCGATCTGCGGTTGGCACACCGGCGGTGAGTGCGTGGTGTCGCAGCTCAGGCCCGACGGGATGGGGAATTCTCCGCCCGCGAGGAAAGTAGCGGTTTCGCCGGAAATCGCGGTGATATTCGGCTCCGCCAAGGTGCGGATGACGCCCGCGCGCTCCATCGCGCGCAGCGTTGCCGACAGATTGTTGGACACCGCGCCGATATTGGTGTCGCTCAGCGGCTGGCCGAAAGCGGAGAACGGATTGCTGGTGTTGAAATTGACGACAGTGGTGCCGTAGCCGATGCTGCCATTGAGGTCGAGGCCAAGCTGCTTGATGACGTCGCGCTGGACTTCCGCGACGGTCACCTTGAGCATGACCTGATCGCGGCCGCGGATGACGATGTTGTTCACGACCTTGGTGTCGCCACCGGCCAGCCGCACCGCAATGTCATAGGCCTGCTGCGAATCGGCCGGGCTCGCGACAAAGCCGCTGAGCACGACGCCGTCGCCGACGCCCTCGACCTGCACGTCGGCGAACATGCGATGCAGCGCCGCCCGAACGCCATTGAGGTCGCGCGTCACCGCGATGTCGTAGCCGGCGATCTGCTGGCCCGTGGCATCGAAGAAGAACACGTTGGTCTGCCCGATGCCGGTGCCGATCAGGTAAGCGCGCCGCGCCGAGCGGATGACCGCATTGGCGATCTTGGGATCGGCGACAAGAACGTCTTTTACGTCGCGCGGCAGATCGATCACCACGGACTTGCCCAAGCCGAGCGAAATCGCGCTGGAGGTATTTTCGCCGCTGGAAATGTAATCGGAGGAGGTGGCGGCAATATGCGTGTCCGCGGCACCCGCCGCGCTCGGCAGGCCGCCTCCGGCCGCAAGCGCCAGCGCGGTGAGGCATGCCGCTCGGATCAGAGTGGATGGCCGCATCGGGATCCCCTTCTTCCCGCTCATTTCGGCATCGTCGTCGTGGTGACGCCGAAGCGGACGGTGTTGATGCCGCCGCTGCGCGCGTCGGATTTATCCGCGGCCGGCGCGTCACCGCGGCCGTCCGCCATGCTGCGCAGCGACAGCGAGAGCGTGCCAAGCTGACGCGACAGCGCCAGAATCTCCGCTTGGTGCGGCGACAATTCCAGCGTCGCCGTCTTGCCGACGACGACCTTCTGGCCGTTCTTTTCCTCGATGGTCTGGTCGATGGCGAGCACGCGGATGTTCCGCAGCACCGTCTCGCTGATATAGTTTTCGTTGTTGCCGGCCTTGGAATCCGGATCGCGGCGCGACAGGATCACATCGACATGGTCGTTCGGCAGGATAAAGCCGCCGGCGCCGGTTTCCGGAGAAATGACGGTCGAAACCGCGCGCATGCCGGGTGGCAGAATGGCCGCCATGAAGCCGGATCCGTCGGCTTTGACCAGCTTGGATTCGCGGATCGGCTCGCCGGAGACGAAAGGTGCGCGCGCGATCGAGCCGCTCACGTCATTCATGGCGTTCGGCCGGCTGTCGCGGCGGATGAAATAGGAGCTTGCCGCCGCTGCGGGCCAGGTTTGCCATTGCAGATCGCCCGGCGAAAGCGCCTGGCCAATTCCGATATCGGATTTAGCGATCAGAACTTCGGTCGTGGCGAGCTGCGCAACCGGCTGTGGCGGCGGGGCTTGGACTTTTTGCCGGCCGGCAAGCAGAGCGGCAAGGCCGCCGGCACCCACTGCGACAACGAGCACAACAATACGCGCGGCTTTCATACGCTTACTTTCCAACTCACGCTGCGGACGCCTAATGACCGGCAGGCGCGACAGGCGCCCACGGATGATTTGATCATCTAATGGTCAAGGCATGGTTAATCGCGCGTATCCAAATCGAGTTAATGATCTGTTGCGATCGGAAGGCGCGCGAGAACTTAACCTGCCGCGGCGACTGCTTCAGGCGGCCAGCGCATGCATCCAGGGCGTGCTCGGATAGACGACCAGCGCCGCTGCGGCGAGCGCGATGCCATAGGGGACACCGCCGCCCGGTTGGTGCAGCCGCTCGGCCCAGGCGTGGCCGATCAACGGCGAAGGCATGGGCAGGCTGCGGAAATAGAGCAGCATCAGAGTCAGCGCCCCGCCGAAAAGCGATCCGAATAGCGCGTATTCGAGCAGATGATCGAAGCCGAACCACAGCGCCGTCGCGGCGGCGAGTTTGGCGTCGCCGCCGCCGATCCAGCCGAAGGAGAAGAGGGTGAAGGTGATCGCGAGAACGAGCAGCCCGGCGGCGGCATGAAGCGCGGCCTGTTCGAGGCTCAGGCCGGTGAGAACGGCGAGCAGGACGAAGCCGGCGATCATAACCGCCGAGACCCGGTTTGGAATGGTCATCGTGAGCAGATCGCTGGAGGCGGCAAAGGCCATCGCGGCCGGAAACAGGAGCACTCCGAGCAACTGCAACATCAGCCGGCTTCTTCCAGATAGGATCGCGCGTGGCCGTCAAACTAAGCGCGCCAGGGTTTTTGTTTGGTTAGCGCGCAGCGGCGGGCACGAAAAAACCTGCCTCCGTCGTGTTTCCGGAGGCAGGCTTTGTCGAGATTGCCGCTGCAATCTTACTTGAGCGCGGTCTTGACCGAACCAAAGGTCGTGGTCAACGCCGTGCCGAGGGCCTGTACGGCCGCGATGATGGCAACCGCGATGCCCGCGGCGATCAGGCCATATTCGATGGCCGTAGCGCCGGACTCGTCGCGAAGAAAACGTGACACTTTCGTCATAGTCATTGCTCCATAGAGGGCTTAGCGCATGGCAAGCACGGGGACGCTACCGAAGAAAACTAAAGAAACGGTAAGATGCGACCTCGTTTTTTTAGCAATTGCCGCGATTTTCGAGGCGGAAAGGCTGCGGCGCCGCCGCAGCCTTTCAGGATATTTTTATTTTAACGCGGTTTGAACCGAACCGAAGGTGGTGGTCAGCGCGGTGCCGAGTGCCTGTACGGCCGCGATGATGGCAACGGCAATGCCCGCGGCGATCAGGCCGTATTCAATGGCCGTCGCACCGGATTGATCGCGGAGGAAGGACGATACAGATTGCATGGTATTTGCTCCAGGAAGGTAGAATTGCACTTGCGTCGCCAAGTTCCTCCCCAGAACTGAAAAACTGATGATCCGCACCCCTAAAATTCGCGTTAAACGGCGTTTACCTTGAAACGGCGCGTGCAGTTCGGTGGTCAAACGCAGCCAGCGGCTAATCGAGTCTGGCGACCAGACGCGCCCCGATGCCCTGCAAGGCGGTGACCATGGCCATCGAAATGCCCGCGGCAATCAGGCCGTAGGTTATGGCTCCCGCGCCGCTGCGATCTCGTGCAAAACGCCTGAACAGCTGACCCATCGAACGCCTCGCGCTGCCGCTTTGGCGGCAGCCGTGCGGCTCCCGCCATCCTTCATTGCGTTGTCTCGCGCCGATCTTAAGCAATGGAGAATAGCCGCGCCGGAGGCTTGCGAACGATTCGCGTAGTTAACAGGACGCTTCCGGCAGGCCCGCGCGGCAGGGGGCCAAGCCGCATTTGTCGCGCAGCGTTCACAGCACCTTAACCGCGCCGGCCGATACCAGATGAATGGTCCACATTCCCGCAGACGGTGCTGTCACACAATGACCCTGGAATTTGTCGCCTTCCTCGAAGGCCTGGGAGAGACCTTTCTCAAGGTGCTGCCGATCTCAATCGCGCTCGGCGCGATATTCGCCGCGCTTTCGCTGGTCTCGGCCTGCAATCCGGGAAAGCTCTGGTGGCGCAAGCGCGATCTGGTGACGGACCTCTGCTACTGGTTCATCATTCCGCTGTTTGCGCGTTATTTGCGCATCGGCCTTCTGGTGATCGGGGCCGCGCTGCTGTTCGGAATCACCACCGCCGACGGGCTCATCCAGTTTTATGACAATGGCCACGGCCCGCTCGCCGCGATGCCGTTATGGCTGCAGGGTGTGATTTTTCTCACCGCCTCGGATTTGCTCCTCTACTGGATCCATCGCGGTTTCCACCGGCCGCGACTCTGGAAATTCCATGCCGTGCATCATTCCTCGGAGGAGCTCGAGTGGATTTCCGCGGCCCGCTTTCATCCGGTGAATATCTTTCTCGGCAGCGTCGCCGCCGATGTCGCGCTGCTGATCGCGGGGATCTCGCCCAATGTGCTGGTTTTCATCGGCCCCTTCACGATCGCGCATTCGGCTTTTGTGCACGCCAATCTGAATTGGACGCTTGGCCCGTTCAAATACGTGCTGGCGGGGCCGGTATTCCATCGCTGGCACCATACCGCGGCCGACCGTGGCGGCTCGCGCAACTTCGCGTCGACTTTCCCGGTCCTGGACGTGCTTTTCGGCACCTTTTACATGCCCGCGGCGGAGCTGCCCGACCGCTACGGCGTTGCCGATCCCATCCCTGCCACATTCGGCGAGCAGCTGGTCTATCCCTTCCACTGACGCCCAGACCGGCATTTGCGCTTCATTCACCATTTCCCGGCAAAGCTAGCCGGATCGTATCGGCACGGTCTGCGGGAGAGCTCCATGTGCGCGGCGTTTCGACGGATTGGCCGAACGGGCCGACCTGCCGTATTCGCCGGCCTACTGCTTGGATTTGCGCTTCTGACCGCCGGCTTTCCCTGTGCCGCCGCCGGGCGCGACGCGACTGCATCTGAGACGGTGACGGTCCTGCTCGACCAGGCCAAGGTGATGAAGCTGCCGGACAGGATCGCGACGCTGGTCATCGGCAATCCACTCATCGCCGACGTTTCCATCCAGAAAGGCGGCATGATCGTCATTACCGGCAAAGGCTATGGCGTGACCAATCTCGTCGCTCTCGACGACGGCGGCGAGTTGCTCACGCAAAAGACCATCCGCGTGGAGGGGCCGCGCGAAGGCACGGTTGTCTACCGTGGCATCGACCGCGAGACCTATAGCTGCACGCCGAAATGCGAGCGGCGCATTACGCTCGGCGACGGCACTCAATATTTCAATGACACGATCAGCCAAATTGGCGCGCGCGCCGGGCAGGCACAGGGCGCCGCGGCGTCGTCGAGTTCGGCGCCGCGCTGATCGGAACGCGAGACCGCCATGGTTAGCGGCGGGTAAATTGTCCGCGCGATTTGTCCTTCACATGCGCAACAATTCCACAACGCGCCTTTGATATTAATTCCGCTCCGCGCAGCAGCTACGGCCGCGCATCGGACCTGGGCGAATGGTGGACGCAATTCTCCGGAAAGCGAAATCGCGGACGCTTCGGCTTCTTCATTGCCGGGCGATGGGACGATTCGCACGCCGCGACGAAGGCGCAGCCGCGATCGAATTCGCGATCGTGGCGGCGCCCTTCATGGCGCTGCTCTTCGCCATCATGGAAACCGCTTTGGTCTTTTTTGCCGGGCAGACGCTGGAAACGGCGGCCGCGGATTCGGCCCGGCTGATTCTCACCGGCCAGGCGCAGACGCAGGGACTGACGCTCAACACATTCAAGGATGCCGTATGCAGCCGCATCTACGGCGTTTTCGACTGCAAGAACGGCGTCTATGTCGACGTGAAGACCTATGCCAACTTTTCGTCAGTCGACATGAGCGAGCCGATCGATCAAAACGGCAATCTGCAGAACAATTTCACCTATACGCCGGGCGGCCCCTGCGACATCGTCGTCGTGCGCCTGATGTATCAATTCCCCACTTTCTCGTCGCTGCTCGGGTTCAGCCTCGCGGACCTCGCCGGCGGAAAGCGGCTGCTTGTCGCCACTTCTGTGTTCCGTAACGAGCCCTATCTGGGAAGTTGCTCATGAGAACGGGTTTGCTCTTGCGGCGGTTGCAGCGTTTCGGTCGCGATAAACGCGGCGTTTCCGCCGTGGAATTCGCGCTGGTGCTACCGCTGATGATGACGCTGTATCTCGGCGGCGTTGAGCTTTCTCAGGCCATCACCGCAAGCCGCAAGGTCACGCTGGTGGCGCGCACGGTGTCCGACCTGACCTCGCAGGTGTCGACGATCAGCAATGCGAGCATGACGGATATTCTTAAAGCGTCTGCCGCGATCGTATCGCCGTTCTCCGCGAACAGCGTCAAGGTGACCGTGTCCTGCGTCACCATTGACGCCAATGGCAAAGCCACGATCGCCTGGAGCGACACGCTCAACGGCACGGCGCACGCGGTGGGCGCGACGGTCACGCTGCCGGCAGCGCTCGATGTGCCGAGCACGACCCTGATCTGGAGCGAGGCGGAATACGATTACAAGCCGACCATCGGTTATGTCATCACCGGCACGATGGCGCTGAAGGATCAGATGTACATGCGGCCGCGGCTTTCCGACACCATCACGCGGACGTCCTGAGCCTTACGCCGGCGCCGGGATCGGCAGCACCGTCGTGGACTTGATCTTCTCCATGGCGAAGCGCGAGGTGACGTTCTTCAACGGCACCGCGGCGATAAGACGCTTGTAGAAAGCATCGTAGCCCTGAATGTCGGGAACGACGACGCGCAGCATGTAATCGACGTCGCCGGCCATGCGGTAAAATTCCATCACCTCGGGCATGGCGCCGACCACATCCGCGAAGCGGTCGAGCCAGTCCTGCGAGTGATCGCCGGTTTCCACGGAGACGAAAACGGTGATGCCGACCCCGACCTTGTCCTGATCGACAAGCGCCACGCGGCGGAGAATCACCCCCTCCGCCTCGAGCTTTTGGATGCGTTTCCAGCAGGGCGTCGAAGAAAGGCCGACCTTTTGGCCGATCTCGGCGACGGACAAAGAAGCATCCTCTTGGAGCACGGCCAGGATTTTGCGGTCGATGGCATCCATGGGTGGAATTCCTGAAAGCAGTGGTTTATACAACGTGCCGAGAAATTTATTCTCTCAGGCCGCGAATTATTGCACATTAAAGCAAAATTATTCTCTTATCAATCGGCCTTTCGGAAATCTTCGGCAGCCTCAAGCTGCCCCTGCACCTGGCGCACAAAGCGGGCCGCGGCGGCCGGCGCATAGGGGCGCGGCGTCTGGCCCCATACCGGGCTGGGCCAGGCGGCATCGCCGCGGCGCCGGCCGACGATATGCACGTGCAACTGCGGCACGAGATTGCCCAACGCACCGATATTGAGCTTGTCGCAGGCGGTTATTGCCTTCAAGGCACGCGCCACCATGGCGATTTCCTGCATCAGACGCGCCTGGTCCGCTTCGACGAGATCGATGAGCTCCACCGCGCCCCCGCGCCGCGGCGTCAGGATCAGCCAAGGGTAATTGGCGTCGTTCATCGCCGCCACGTTCGATAACGGCAGATCGCCGACCGGCACGGTATCGGCGGCAAGTTTCGGATGCAGCGACCACGTCTCGCGGGATTCGGGAATCATCGCCGCAGGGTAGCAAGGCGGCTGCGCTTGCGCAGGCGGGTCCGTCAATGGCTTGCTTTCGCCCTTTGTTCGCCCGATATAGAAACGGGAGGTTGGCAGTGGACGAGCCACTCGCCAACCGGGTCAGGTCCGGAAGGAAGCAGCCCTAACGAGCTCCGGTTCGGGTCGCTCGTCAGCCTCCCACCGAATTCATCGTCTTCGTCATGCGCGGGCCGGGCTCGCGCATCCATGCAACCTTCCAGCTTGTTTTCGGCGAGCGTGGGATCGCCGGACAAGCCCGGCACCGACGAATACAAGGCCGCCGACCCCAATGACCGACGTGCCGCGCAATCACCCCGCGGGTTCAGATCCGCATGCTGGCGGCCCGTCCGCCGCCTCCTATCGCGTGCTCGCGCGCAAATACCGTCCTGCCACCTTCGACGATCTGATCGGGCAGGACGCGATGGTGCGCACCATCAAAAACGCCTTCGAGACGGGCCGTATCCCGCAGGCCTGGATTCTCACCGGCGTGCGCGGGGTCGGCAAGACCACGACGGCGCGCATTCTCGCCCGCGCGCTGAATTACGAGTTACCGGATGGTTCGGTGACGGCGCCGACAGTCGATATGCCGGTGCTCGGCGTGCATTGCCAGGCGATCATGGAAAGCCGGCATCTCGACGTGCTGGAAATGGACGCGGCCTCGCACAACAGCGTCGACGACGTGCGCCAGATCAACGACGCCATCCGCTACGCGCCGGTGAGCGCGCGCTACAAGGTCTATATCCTCGACGAGGTGCATATGCTCTCCGGGGCGGCCTTCAACGCGCTGTTGAAGACGCTCGAGGAGCCGCCGCCGCACGCCAAGTTTATTTTCGCCACCACCGAAATCCGCAAGGTGCCGATCACGGTGCTGTCGCGCTGCCAGCGCTTCGATTTGCGCCGCGTCGATGCCGCGCTGCTGGTGCAGCACCTCGGCGGCATCGCCGCCAAGGAGAAGGTCGAGGTCGAGCCCGAGGCGCTGGCGCTGATCGCGCGTGCGGCGGAAGGCTCGGTGCGCGACTCGCTTTCGCTGCTCGACCAGGCTATTGCCCATGCCGCCGGACCGGTCCGCGCCGAGGACGTGCGGCAGATGCTCGGCCTTGCCGACCGGGTGCGGATCGTCGATCTCTTTGAAGCGCTGATGCGCGGCGACATGGCGGCGGCGCTGAAGGAATTGCGCGAGCAATACGATCAGGGCGCCGATCCCCTGATCGTGCTCACCGATCTCGCCGAGTTCACCAATTTCGTCACCCGCGTGAAAGTCGTGCCGGCTGTCGCCCAGGATGTCTCGTTGAGCGAAACCGAGCGCACGCGCGGGCATGGCTTCGCCACGCAGCTTTCGATGCGTTTGCTTTCCCGCACGTGGCAAATGCTGCTCAAGGGCCTCGAAGACGTCAAAAACGCGCCGCGCCCGCTTGCCGCGGCGGAAATGGTGCTGGTGCGGATCGCCTATGCCGCCGACCTGCCGGCGCCGGACGAGGTGCTGCGCTCGCTTGGCGCCGGACAAAGCAACGGCGCGTCTGCTGCATCGGGCGCTGTCTCGGGGCCCGCGTCCGCGCCCGCCGGATCTTTTGCTCCGCGCTATGAGACGCCGCGCGGCGGGCCGCGGGGTTCGGCGGTCCCCGCAGCGTCGCCCCGCGGTGAACCGGTGGCGCGCCTCGACGAAACCGCGGAACGCGCGCCCGTGCTCGCCCTGGGCCGTTTTGAGGAGATGATCGCGCTTGCCGGGGAAAAACGCGATCTGGCGATGAAAGCGGCGCTCGAGCGCGACGTGCGCCTGGTGCACTTTGAGGATGGACGCCTGGAGATCGCGCTGCTGCCGAGTGCGTCGAAAAATCTGGTGGGCGATCTTTCGCGCAAGCTCGCCGCCTGGACCGGACGGCGCTGGATGGTCGCCGTCTCCTCGGAGGAGGGCGCGCCGACGATCCATGCGCAACGGGAAGCGGAAAAGGTCGAGCTGATGCGCGGCGTGCGCAGCGACCCGCTGGTGCAATCGGTGCTCGAGCGGTTTCCCGGCGCCGAGATCGTCGACGTCCGGCGCAGCGAAGCGCCGCCCGAGCCCGCCTCCGAGCCCGGCCTGCCTCCGGAAAGCGAGGACTGACGATGGCGGATTTCATGGGCCTGATGAAACAGGCCGCGCAATTGCAGTCGAAGATGCAGGAGATGCAGGCCGAGCTCGATCGCCTCGAGGTCGAGGGTACGGCGGGCGGCGGTCTTGTCACCGTAACGATGACGGCCAAGGGCGAACTCAAAAGCGTCAAGCTCGACGATTCGCTGCTAAAGCCTTCGGAAAAGGAAATCCTCGAAGACCTCATCGTCGCCGCGCATGCCGACGCGCGCCGCAAAGCGGAAGCGGTGATGCAGGAAAAGATGCAGGCATTGACCGGCGGCCTGCCGCTGCCCCCGGGATTGAAGCTCAGCTGATGCCCACCGCCGTCGCCGGACCGGAAATCGAGCGTCTGATCCAATTATTGGCGCGGCTGCCCGGATTGGGCCCGCGCTCGGCGCGGCGCGCGGCGCTGCATCTGATCAAGAAGCGCGAGCTGCTGATGGCGCCGCTGGCCGGGGCGCTCGCCACCGCGATGGAGAAGATCCAGGTTTGCCGTATCTGCGGCAATATCGACACGCAAAATCCCTGCACGGTCTGCACCGATCCGCGGCGCGACGCTTCCATTATCGTCGTGGTCGCCGACGTGGCCGATCTCTGGGCGCTGGAGCGCGCCCATGCCGTCAACGCCCGTTATCACGTGCTCGGCGGCACGCTGTCGCCGCTCGATGGCATCGGCCCGCAGGACCTCTCCATCGACGCGCTCGTCTCCCGCGCGCATGCGGCGGAGGTGAATGAAGTCATTCTCGCGCTCAATGCCACGGTCGATGGGCAGACCACGGCGCATTACATCACCGACTTGCTGCACGAGGCCAAGGTGAAGGTGACGCGGCTGGCGCACGGCGTGCCGGTCGGCGGCGAATTGGACTATCTCGACGAAGGCACGCTCACCGCGGCGATGAAGCAGCGCACAGCGTTCTAATCATCGCTGGAAAAAACCTTCGGCTTTTCCAGCGGCAAAAAATGCCCGCTGCGCTGCAGGCACCAGAGCAGCAACAGGCTGGGAATGGCCGACAGTGCGGTAACGACAAAGAACCAGAACCAGCCGGTGAATTCGGCGACAAAGCCGCCGCCGGAAGCGAGCGTGGTGCGGCCGACGGCGGCCAAGGCGGTAAGCAGCGCGTATTGCGTCGCCGTATGCTCGCGGCTGCCGCAGAGCGCGGAAAGATAGGCGACGAAGATCACGGTGCCGATGGCCCCGGTGAAATTCTCCACTACGATGGTGAAGGTGAGCGCCGCCAAATTGGCGCCCATCAGGGCCTGCCAGGAAAAGGTGAAATTGGAGGCCATCTGCAGCAGGCCGCCGATCCACAGGCTGGTGGAAAGCGGCAGCGCCCGCGCGATCGCGCCGCCGGCAAAGCCGCCGATCATCGCCGCGGCGAAGCCGACGCCTTTCACCACGCCGGCATAGGTCGCCTTGTCGAAGCCGATCTTGAGCACGAAGGGCGCGGTCAATACGCCGGCAAAGGCGTCGCAGAATTTGAACAGCACGACAAAGAGCAGAATGGCGAGCGCTTCCGGCCGGATGAGGAAATCCTTGAAGGCGTCGTAAGCGGTGACCGCGAGGCGCCGGAGGATTTCCTTGCCGCCGTGGGCCGGCGGCCGCTCCGGTCCCGCCGGCTCGCCGGCAACGAACGAGGTGGCGAGGCCGATCAGCATGAGCAGGGCGGATGCGAAATAGCCCCAGGTCCAGGCCGGCTCGCGCGGCAGGCCGCGGTATTGCAGCCAGGCCACCAGCGCCAGCACCCCGGCGCCGGATACGAGCATCCCGACACGATAGGCGGCGACATAGCCGGCCAT
>DASREA010000040.1:0-7477 GCA_035652315.1 Xanthobacteraceae bacterium
TCAATGTGGAAGGGGACTGGAGCACATTCCACATCAACATCGACAAGAGCGCCCGCGTGCAGGCCGATCTCGCTCGCGAGATCGTGGCGCTGGCGCATTCGAAATAGTGCGGCGGCCGTGACGCCCGTCATGACAAAGACAAGGCGTCGGCGGGGACGGGCGCACGCCGTGATCTGTCTCCTCGCCGCGGCCTTGCTCGTGGCCCCGGCGGCAGCCGCCGCGCCGCTGCGCATCGTTGCCATCGGCGCCAGCAACACCTCAGGTTTCTACATCAACAAGGACGAGACCTACCCGGCGCTGCTGCAGAAGCTGCTCAAGGAACACGGCGTCGATGCCGAAGTGACCAATTCCGGCGTGCCGTTCGACACTACGGCGGCAATGCTGCGTCGCCTGGATCGCGACGTGCCGAAAGGAACCAACATCGTCATCCTACAGCCGGGAGCGAACGATCTGCGCTTCTTCGGCACTCCAGAGCAGCGGGCGGCGAATATCGCCGAAATGGAGCGGCGGCTGCGCGCCCGTTCGATCAAGGTGATCGTCTACGACGAAGACGTCCCTTGGCATTACTACGCGTTGGATTTCATCCATTTCAACCGCGAAGGTCACGCCATGATCGCGGCGGCGCTGCTGCCGCGGGTGCTGGCGCTCATCGGCAAAGGGCAGGGCAGGGCGCATGCCGGCGTCAAAGCACATTAGATTCTGATTTTGCGCGACGCGATGAGTGGCGCCTAGCGCGCGCCCGCGGACGCGATTTCCCGCAGCAGGCTGGAATCGGCAACGTCTTGCGCCGCCGCCCGGCTGCCGACGTCCTTCAGATAGGCGGCGATGGCCTTCGGATTGGGATAGGGGATCGGCGGAATGCGCGCGGGGAGGAATTCATTCACGCGCCAGTCGAGCACATTCTTGTCGGTGATTTCGCCGTATTTGGCGTAAGCCTGCCGCGCGATTTCGGGGTCTTTCTTGGCCAATGCGATGGCCTCGACAAGCGCGGCCAGAAAACGGCTTACCGTGTCGCGCCGCGACGCGATCAGGTCGCGTGTGGTCGAAATATCTGCGCCGCTGATAAAAATCCCGAGCTGCGAAAGATCGGCGACAGTCGCGACGTCGGCGCCCCGCTCCCCTAGAGCCTTAACGTTCTCCACATCCACGATGGTCGCGTCGATGCCTCCTTGCAAAAGGAGATCGAGGCGCGCGCGGGAATTGTTCAAATTCGTGGCGGTGATTTGCACATCGCTGTCGGGATTCAGTCCCATCGCCGTGAGCGTCGCGCGCGCAACCCGGTCCGCGGTGGAGCCGGGCTTGCTGATGCCGACGCGCTTGCCTTTCAGTGCCGCGGCGTCGCGAATATCCTTGCGCGCGACGAGCTGGAAGCTGTCCTCGCCCAGACTGGCAATCAGCGTGAGCTTGGCGCCGTCCTTGGCGGCTGCTTTGGCGACAGGGTCGCCGTTGCCAACGAAAATCTGGATCTCGCCGGCGAGCAGCTTGGGCACCGCCGTATTTCCCGGCGTGACGCGGACAAGCTCCACGTCGAGGCCGCGCTTGGCGAAAAGGCCGGCATCGCGGGCAATCGGAAGCGGGATTTTCGAGCTTTGCAGATTGCTGTAGCCGACGACGAGCTTCTCCTGCGCCGCCGCGCTGCTCGCCGCAAGGGCGAGCAGCGCTACGCCAAATCCGAGCACCGTGCCGGCGATTCGTGCCGTCACTTGAAGCCCACGACGACATAGGCGGGCGTCGAGACGACCCCGCCCTCTCCGGGATGCTCGACGGTGATCGTATAGGTGCCCGGGGCGCGTTTGAATCCGGCGGGCAGGTTCACGGTCATCTCGCGGCTGCGCTGATAATTCTGCGGGAATTTCGTCGCCCGCGCCTTCACCGTTGCCGGAACCGGCTTGCCGTTGAGCTTGACGATGTCGGTGCCGAGAAAGTTGCGGCCGGTGATCGTGAGCGTGGCTGCGTCATCTCCCTCGACCAGAGAGGCGGGCTGCACGTCGTCGATTTCGGGCGCCTGGCGGTCCGGCTGCGGCCGCGGGATCGGATTGTGATAGTTGGCATGAAAGTACGGCTTCTTCAGCAGCCGGCCTTGCTGGAAGATCATCGCGATCCGCTGGGTGTTGAGGATGTTGTCCAGCGGATTGGCGTCGAGCACGACGAGGTCTGCGAAAGTGCCCGGCGCGATGACGCCGAAATCCTTTAGCCGGCCTTGACGCTCTGCGGGATTGCGCGTCGCCGCCATCAGCGCCTGCATCGGCGTCAGCCCGGCCTCGACGAACAGCGCCATTTCCTGATGAACGCCATAGCCCGGCATTCCGGCATCCGGATCGGAGCCGGTTTGCAGCTTGCCGCCAGCTTCGGCGAAGCGGTGGATGAACGGCTTCAGATTGGCGTAGCCCTTGCGGACCCGCGAGTCGAGCTCGGGGGCAAGCTTTGCGGTGCCCGCATAATAATTCTCGATGTTCTGCCGGAAATACGGCGGGATATAGCGAAGCGCGGGATTATCGAGAAGCTTGTGGTCTTCCGCCTCGAAGGTCGCGCGGGACGGCGAGAAGGCGCGCCAAGCCTGCGCCATGGTCGGCGACCAGCTGGTGTGATGCGCGAGCATCGCTTGGATGGTTCGGTCGTAATATTGCTCATCCATGAAGCTCAGCACTTCCTGGCTGGTCATGCGGTTGCTCGCGCTTGTCCTCGCCTTATCGAGTTTCTTGCGCTCGTCGTCTCCGATAGTCCCCATCGTCACCGTGTGGAAATGTTCGATGTCGTCGACGGGAACGCCCGCGAGTACGGCGTCGATGCCATTGACCGAATGCGTGATCACGATCTTGCCGGCCTGATGCGCTTCCTCGGTGATGGCCTTGAGCTGCTCGACGGTGAGATGTTCGAGCGCCTTGATTGCGTCGACATGCATCGCCAGCAGCTCGCGCGTTCGCTGGCGGGCTTCCTCCGGCGTCTTGACCGCCGTGTTCAAAGTGCGGCCGCGCGAGCCGCCTTCGCCCTCGTCCGAGGGGCCGGGGCCGTTGAGCCGTCCCCCCAGCAGCAGCCTCGGTCCCACGATCTTGCCGTGAGCGATGGCGTCGCGCTGGACCAGGCTCCAGGCGAGTGGCTGATCGCCGATGTCGTAGGCCGTGGTGATACCGTTGCCGACATACAGCTCGGCCTGCCATGCGCGGTAATGCGCGTGCGTGTCTATGAGGCCGGGGATGACGGTCTTGTCCTTGAGCTGGATGATCTGTGCGCCAGCCGGCACCTTGACCGTGCCATTCTTGCCGACGGCCTGAATACGTTCTCCATCGATGACGATGACGGCATCCTTGATCGGCTCGCCGCCGTTACCGTCGATCAGCGTTCCCACCTGCAGAACCGTGGCCGCCTCCGACCCGCCGAGGCCGAGCCCGACCGCTACTGCGAAAATAATCGCGCACAGCTTTCCGATCGCCGGCATCGTTTTGGCTGGCGCGCGCTTGGCTGGCATGGTCATGAATGGTCCCCCCTCATTTTCGTTTTATCGATGATCGCGCGGCGCGGCGCTGGTGCCAACCGGAGGCGCGAAGAATGGAATCTTTCTAAACCACCGGCGTCGGGCCGCCCCGCGTATATTCGCCCTGGCCGGGCCCGCCGCCGGCCTCGTCGGTGTGCCGCCGCACGGCGCGGACCAGTTCGGCATCGAGCGGTCCCTTGCACGCATAGTCGATGTCGGCGGCGAGATGCGCATCGTCGGTCGTCGCCACCAGGGCGACATCGACATCGTCGTTGGCGAGCACAAAGCGGATCATGAATTCGATCGGCGACATGCCGTCTATGAGGTTGTCGAGCTTGGCCTTCTGCCAGAGTTCCTGCGCCTGCCCCGGGGCCGTTCCGATCGGCCGCGTCGCCCAGCCTTTGGCCGGAGCGCCGCGCGCGGTGACCCCGCGCACCACGATCGCTTTGCCGGATCGTTTGAGCGCGGCGATGACGTCTTCATTGTGCCGCTGCACGGCGGAATAGGGCACCTGCACCATGTCGAAATAGCTGGCGTCAACGAATTCAGCCAACAGGGGCAGCCGTGAGGAGATGCCGATATAGCGCACCTTGCCGGCGCGCTTGAGATCGAGCAAAGCCTCGACCACGCCGCCGTCCTCGAGCTCCCTGCGCGTCGGATTGCCGTGGACCTGCACGACATCGAGATGATCGGTGCGTAGCCGCACCAGGCTTTGCTCGACGCCGGCGCGGACATTCTCGCCGGTGTAGATGTGCGACTCGCCGGGGCGGCGGTCGCTGCCCTCGATCCCGACCTGGCAGGCGCACTTGCTGGCGAGGACGATCTCGCCGCGGCGCCGTTCAAGGGCCTTGCCGAGCAGCCGCTCGCTCAAGCCGTAATCGATCGACGTGTCGATATAATTGATGCCGAGATCGACGATACGGTTGATGAAGCGGATGGCCTCGCGTTCGTCGAGGGCGCGGGCCCGCGGCGGACCGGCCAATTCCATGGCGCCGTAGCCGAGCCGGCTGGCGGTGAGATCGGTTCTTCCCATCCGCCGTGCGCCCCCGGCCAGAATCTTTGCCTCTGAAGCTCCCATCGAATCCCCTCCGGCCACTAAACCCTGATTTCGCCGAGATTCAGGCTGGCGCCAAGCCGCGCCGCAACGGTTTTCTTCTGCCGTCCCGGCGCGGAAATTTCCACCGCATAGTCGCCAGAATTCTCCTCCAGGCGGTCGAATTTGAAATCGCCGTAGTTGTCCGTGACGGTTTCGGCGACCAGCGTCGCCCCGTCCTTGAGCAGCCTGACCTTGGCGCCTTCGACGCAATCGATCACGCCGCTGCTTTCCGCGGAAACGGTGCCGCCGATGAAGCATTTCGAATATCGCCACAGATTTTTGTAATAGACGCGCGGCTTGGTGCCGGCTTCCGGCTTCATCACTTCCAGAGCTTCATCGCGGGCGAGGCGCGCCATCTCGGCATCTTCCACGCAGATCGCGCGCATGGCGCCGGTAGGACAGGACTGCTGGCCGCGTGTCTGCTTCCAGCCTTGATCGAGCAGATGGGCATCGAAAGTCCAGGCCTGCGGAAGCTGCAACTCTTCATTCCACCAGATGTGTCCGTATGGGCAGGCATCGACCAGGTCTTTTCGGCCCTTTGCCTTCACAGGGTCGATCAAGACGATGCCGTCATCGCGCTTGATCACGGCGCCGCCGCTTTTGGCCATGCAAGGCGCGTCGTCGCAGTGGTTGCACATGACGGGCACATAGGCGACGTCGATCATCGGCGCCTGGCCGCGCTCCTTCTGCAGGATGTCGATCCAGCGATGGCCGTGCCGCGGCATCGGCGCCGAATAGCCGGGAAATTCGTTGTCGACGTATTCGTCCATCGCGGCGAGGGTGCAGAGATTGCAATTCGTGCATTCGGCGACGTCGATGATCATGTTCCATTTCTTCGTCATGCTTCGACTCCGGGCATGGCGATGTCGTCGGTTGGCATCAGTTGCGCGTCCTGCAAGGTGCGGCGCACCGTCTTGTCGCGTTCCAGCGACGCGAAGGCTTCAGAAATGTGCTCGATCCGGCCGTCCCATAGCTCCACCTGCACCAGAGCATGCGCGCCGGCCAGCGAATGGGTGGACTTGGTTTGCGTCTTGTGCGGCGTCAACAGGTTGATGCAGCCGCCGCGCTCGACCGATTTACCCGGCTCGCCCATCGGATCGTATATCGCCGAGGATTCGTAGCTGTGGCAGACGCCGCGCGGCAACCGCTCGGTCGGCACTGCCGCACAAATCACCGCGCCGCGATCGTTATAGACTTTCACCAGATCGTGCTTCTTGATGCCGCGTTCCGCGGCGTCGGCGCTGTTGAGCCGCACGATCCAGTAATAATAGCCGTTCACCTTCACCCGATGGTCGGGAATGTTGAGCAGGAACGAACTCTTGCCGTCGCCCTGGGTGTGGAAACTGTATTTCGAGTGCGGCGTCAGCAGTTGCAGCGGATACTGCGCGAATTCCGCGGAGTGCGGGCCTTCCCACGACGGCTCGTATTTCACGATCGGCGGCCGCTCGGGATCCTTCGCGCGCTTCAGACTATTGCATTCGAATTCGAGCTTGCCGGACTGCGTCTGCAGGCCTTGCAGATAGTCCTTGTAGTCCGAGGGCAGCGGCTGCGCTTCCGGTACGTCTTTCTTGCGGTTCTCCCAGAACCAACGGAACGACACCGGCGCCCGTAGCTTATCCTTTTCGGCGGGGATGACGTGGTATCCCTTCCTCAGAAGCTTCCGCCACGAGATCGCCTTGGGCAGGTCGGAGGCGATATAGGCGCGCTTGACCCAGTCGAGCTCATTGACGCCCTCGTTGAAATAATTGGCCAGGCCGAGGCGCTTGCAGATTTCGGTGAAGATCCAGAAATCCGATTTGGATTCGCCGAGCGGCTCGATGGCTTTCGCCTGCAGAATGACGACGCGGTGATTGAGCTGCTGCTGCCCATGGTGGCCGTAGCCGCCGAGCGCCGCCCATTCGCTGATGTCGACGCGCTCGAAATTGGTGCAGGCAGGCAGGATCACATCGGCGAATTTGGCCTCGCCCTCGAACCAGATCGACTGATTGACCACGAATTCAAGGTTTTCCGACTGGTACATCCGGACGTGGCGGTTGGTATTGTTCATGGTCGACAGGATCGAGCCGCCGTATTTGTAGAGCATGCGCACCGGCGCATGGCCCGGCGCCGGGTAGCCGAACTTGGCAAACTGGTGCTCGATCGATTTGCCGACCCAGCGGTAGCCTTCGGCTTTGCCCTCGATGATCGCCTCTGGCAGCCAAATGCGCGGGATTTGCTGCGCATTGGAATTGATCGTCGGCAATTGCGGCATGCGCTGGTAGAGCGCGACGGGAATCGCCGTGTTCTCGAGGTCCCCCGACATGCCGCCTTCGGAATAGCCGGGGAAATAGAAATTGAAATCGACCGGGCAGCCCCACTGCAGATTGCCCATGTTCACGCCGGGCTTGCCCAGGCCCTGCATGGCGGCGAGGCAGACCATGACCCGCGCCCATTGGATGCCGGTCTGGTTGCGGCAGGCGCCGCCGTGGCCGTTGCCCCAGCCGCCGGGTGCGAGATAGACGCGCTTCTTGCCCCATTCGCGGGCGAGCGCGCGCACGTCCTTGGCGGGAACGCCGGTTTCCTTCTCCTGCCATTCGGGCGTCTTTGGGATGCCATCCTCCTCGCCGAGGAGGTAGGCCTTCCACTTGTCGAAGCCGACCGTGTGGGTCGCGACGTAGTCCTTGTCGTAGAGGTCTTCCTTGATCCACACATAGGCGATGGCCATCGCCATCGCGACCGACGTCGTGGGCTTCGGCGCCAGCCACTTGCCCGGCAGGAATTGCGCCGACGCGTTGTAGTACGGATCGATGTGGACGACCTTGATGCCAAGCTTGGGGTTCTTCAGCCATTGCCGGCGCACCGTGCCTTCCTGTGCGCCGTAGGAGCCTGACGTCGATTCCGGGTCGGCCGCCCAGAACACGATCATGTCG
>DASREA010000041.1:0-46518 GCA_035652315.1 Xanthobacteraceae bacterium
ATATGGACCTGGCCCTCGGGATTACGGCCGTCGCGCTTCTTCACCGCGGTGCACTGATCGCGGAGATCGGCTTCAATAGGCATATTCGGTGAAGGCCGGCTCCACCGAGCCGCCCCAGGGGCCGTGGAATTTCTCCAGCAATTCTTCGGCAAGCGTGATGCCGCGCTCGACCGATTCCTCCAAGGGCACGAGATATTGCGTCTCGTCGCCGCCGTCCCTGCCCTTCTTGCCCCGGCGCGACAGGCCGGCGCGGGCCAGCGCCAGCGTCTGCTTGGCGAGATCAAGCACCGAGGTCCCTTTGATCGCGGCTTTGAAGCCAAGCTTCGGCACGTCGTCGCGCAATTTCTGCCGTTCCTCCGCGGTCCAGTTCTTCACCAGCTCCCAGGCCGCATCCAGCGCGGCGGCGTCGTAAAGCAGGCCCGCCCAATAGGCCGGCAGCGCCGGCAGCCAGCGCGCCGGACCGCTGTCGGCGCCGCGCATCTCCAGATAGCGCTTGAGCCGCACTTCGGGAAAGATCGTGCTCAGATGATTGGCCCAATCGGAGATCGTCGCGCGCTCGCCCGGAAGCGCCGCCAGCTTTCCGGCCAAAAGATCGCGAAACGATTGTCCGGCGACGTCGATATAGCGGTCGCCGCGCTTGACGAAATACATCGGCACGTCGAGCGCATATTCGACCCAGCGGTCGAATCCCATGCCCGGCTCGAAGGCCCAGGGCAGCATGCCGGTGCGGTGCGGATCGGTGTGGCGCCAGATCTCGGAACGGAAAGAGAGAAAGCCGTTGGGCTTGCCTTCGGTGAAGGGAGAATTGGCGAACAGCGCGGTCGCCACCGGTTGCAGCGCCAGCGAGACCCGCAGTTTCTTCACCATGTCGGCTTCGGAGGAGAAGTCCAGATTGGTCTGCACCGTGCAGGTCCGATACATCATGTCGAGGCCGAGCGCGCCGACCTTCGGCATATAACCCGTCATGATGCGATAGCGGCCTTTCGGCATGACCGGCGCCTCGGCGCGCGTCCACTTCGGCGTCATGCCCATGCCGAGGAAGCCGATATCGAGCGGCTCCGCCACCTCGTGCACCTGCGCGAGATGCGCGGCGAGTTCGCGCGCCATCTGATGAACGGTCTGCACCGGCGCGCCGGACAGCTCGAACTGCCCGCCCGGCTCGAGCGAAATGGCGCCGCCGCCGGTGACGTCGTAGAGGCCGATGATGTTGCCCTCTTCGAGGATCGGCTCCCAGCCGAGCAGCATCTGCATGCCGTCGAGCAGGGCGTGGATCCCGCGTGGCTTGGCATAAGGAACGGGCTCATGGCGTCCGCGGGCAAACGGAAATTTTTCATGCTCGGTGCCGATGCGGAATTGTTCCTTGGGTTTGCAACCCGCGGCCAGCCACGCGACCAGCTCGTCGCGCGTCTCGATCGGTCTCATGTCGATCTGGTCGCGTGCCATGGGGAATCCGTCGGCGAAGGGGTCGGGACCTTAACCACGGCCTCCGCGAAAGGGCAATGATGGCGGCTACGCGAGCCTCTCGAGCAGCGCGCACAAGCTTGCGGCGTCCGCCTTCGACAGCTTGCTGCCGATGTGACGTTCGATGGCCGCCGAATAAGCGGTCCACATCCTCTTCTGCAAATTGCCGCCCTCGGCGGTGATCGCCACAAACTGGCCGCGGCCATCGAGAGGGCACAATTTCCGTTCGACCAGGCCCGCCTGCACCATGCGATCCAGCAGCCGGGAGGTGCTGTATTGCGGCAAGAGCATCTGCTTTTCCAGATCGCGCGGGCGCAGCATCTTGTTCGGCGCGCGCGAAAGCTCGCGCAGCGCATCAAACCACGCAAGGGGCGGGAATCCGGCCTTCTTGAGATCCCGCTCGACCGCCGCAAGCAAGCCCTGCTGGACACGCAGCAGGCGCACCCAGGCCGAAACGGCCTCTCCCGATGGCCTCACGGTTCTACCCTTCATCTATAAAACGTAGCATTTTCATGCATTTGCATCAAGCTTGACAAGTAGATGCAACTGCATGAGTATATATGCGATTGCATCTTTTTACGCTGAAGGAGGACGGACGATGAAGCTCTATTATGCACCGGGCGCTTGCTCGCTTTCGCCGCATATCGCGCTTCGGGAGGCGGGGCTTTCCTTCGAGCTTGAGCGCGTCGACAACAAGACCAAAAGAACCGAGCGTGGCCAGAACTATCTCGCCATCAACCCGAAAGGCGTCGTTCCGGCACTGGCTTTGGACGACGGTGAAATTCTCACCGAAGGCTCCGCCATTGTGCAACTCATCGCTGACATGGCTCCGGCGAAAAAGCTGGCGCCTCCCGCTGGCACCATGGAACGGTACCGGCTCCAGGAATGGCTCAACTATATCGCCACCGAATTGCACAAGGGCTTTGGGCCGCTGTGGAAGCCCAATGTGCTGGAAGATTACAAGAAAACGGTCAAGGAGACCCTTGCCAAGCAGTTCGCATTTACCGACGAGCGGCTCGCGGGCCGCGGCTATGTCATGGGCGATACCTTCACCATCGCAGACGGCTATCTCTTCACGATCTTGAACTGGAGCAAGTTCCACAACATCGATCTGTCGCCGTATCAAAATCTCTCAGCTTTCATGCAGCGTATCGCCGCGCGCTCCGGGGTGCAAAAGGCGATGCAGGCTGAAGGGCTCATCGAAACCGCGTAATTCGCCGGCGCAGGATAGGGAGCGCCGCGAGCGCCAGCGCGGTAAAAAGGGCGCCGGCGAAAAAGGTGCCGTCGGGGCCGATCACGTCCCAGAGCGCGCCTGCTATGACGCTCGCCAGCAGCATGGCAACGCCCGTGAGCAGATTGAACATTCCAAAAGCCGTGCCGCGCAATTCCGCCGGTGAGGTATCGGCCACGAGCGCCGCCAGCAGGCCCTGCGTGAGGCCCATGTGCAAACCCCACAGGGCGGCGCCGGCCATCACCCCGGAGACGCCCGCAGCCAGCGCCAGCGCGAGATCGGCGGCGATCAGCACGGCAAAGCCGGTCCCAAGCACGGCGAAGCGGCCGAGACGATCCGACATCGCGCCGGCTGGATAAGCCGCCAGCATATAGACCACATTCATCACCACCATGACGGCCGGCGTGAATGCCAGCGGCAGCCCGACCGACTGCGCGCGCAGCAGCAGAAAGGCCTCGCTGAAGCGCGCCAGCGTAAAGACTGCGGCTATGGCGACAATCAACCAATAAGCGCCGCCGAGCCGGCGAAGCTCGGGCAGACTGAGCGGTGAGCGCACCGCTCTTCTTGGGGCGGGGCGGGGCGGCTCACGAACCGCGAAGACAATGACGGCGAAGGAAAGAAAGGCGGGGATAACGGCGATCCAGAAGACGAAAGTGAAATTGTTCGCGGCGAGGAACATCAGGCCGATGGCCAGCAGCGGCCCGAGGAATGCACCGACAGTATCGAGCGATTGCCGCAGCCCGAAGCTGGCGCCGCGCAATTCCGGCGGGCTCAAATCCGCAATCAGCGCGTCGCGCGGCGCGCCGCGGATCCCCTTGCCGACGCGATCGACGAAGCGTGCCGCAATCAGCCAATCGATGGTGGATGCCAGAGGGAATACCGGCTTGGTGAAGGCGGCCAGCCCATAGCCGAGAGCGGCGAGAAATTTGCGCTTGCCGAGCCAGTCGCTCAGCGCGCCGGAAAAGATCTTGGTGATGGAAGCGGTGGCTTCGGCGATGCCTTCGATGATGCCGACCGTGAGCATCGAGGTGCCGAGCACGGTGACCAGATAGAGCGGCAGTAACGCGTGGATCATCTCCGAGGAGCTGTCCATCAGCAGCGAAACCAAGCCAAGCGCCCAGACGCCGCCGGGAATTTCGCGCCAACGCAGGAAGGATGAAGGTGCGGGATCGGAGTTCATTTTTGCCTCTCCCCGCTTGCGGGGAGAGGTCGGATCGCGCCGCAGGCAAGTTTACGCAGCCTGCGCATGCTTGGCTGCGCGCGATCCGGGTGAGGGGGCGCTTCGGCAAGCGCAGTACCGATAACTTCGAGAACGCCCGCGGTATTCGTCAGAACGTCATTATTCCAAAACCGCAAAATTCGATATCGGTGCTCTGTCAGCCATCGGTCGCGCATAGCATCGCGCCGATTTTCAGCGTGCTGCCCGCCATCTATTTCCATAATCTGTCGCCGCGCACGATAGAGGAAATCCACAACATAGGGCCCGATCGGCTCCTGGCGGACGAACTTGAAATCATGCAAGGAGCGAGAGCGCCGTCGGTTCCAGAGATGTCGTTCTGCATGCGTCGCGTTTCTGCGAAGGGCGCGGGCCTGCTGTGTTCTTACCGCCTTAGCCTCACGCATAGCAACGCCCCCTCACCCGATGAGCGCCTTCGGCCCTCATCGACCTCTCCCCGCACGCGGGGAGAGGTTAACAAGAACGCTGCTTTTCCGCTATCCGCCACGCAGCTTGCGCTGCACCCGCTCGTCGAAGCGCGCCACATTCACGACGACCCGCGCATGCGTGCCGTCGCCGACGCGCTCCTTGTCGTCGGACGCCTCGACGCGGAATTCCAGCGTGCGCCCGTCAACCTTGGTCAGCTCGGCGGTGGCACGCAGGCGCATGCCGACCGGCGTCGCGGCATAGTGGCCAACATCGAGCCGCGTCCCCAGGCTCTGGTAGCCGTGCGGTAGCAGCCGCTCGACCGCGTTGAGCGCGGCGGCCTCCATCAGATTGATCATCACCGGCGTCGCCAGCACATGCACGCGGCCGCTGCCAACGCGCGGCGCCGTGTCTTCGTCCTGCACCGTGATCTCGGCGGAGCCCTTGAGGCCCACTTTCAGCTTGGAAAGATCCATGGGGTGCTAAGCCGCGCGCTGCCGCTGAGGCGCAAATCGGCCGTAGAAGCTTTCGCCCTTGCGCGCCATCTCCACGAGCAGTTTCGGCGCCGCAAAGCGAGCGCCATGTTTCTTTTCAAGCGCACGGCACATCTCCACAAAGACTTTCGTGCCAAGCATATCGATCCAGGACAGCGTCCCGCCGGTGAACGGGGCAAAGCCCCAGCCGAGGATCGAGCCGACGTCCGCCTCACGCACATCGGTGATGACGCCCTCCTCGACGCACCGCGCCGCCTCCAGGGACTGCACCGCGAGATAGCGCCGTTTCAATTCGGAAATGTCGATGCTGTCCGCGTCGAGCCTGCGCTTCTGCATGTCGGCCAGTCCCGGCCACAGCCGCTTCGGGCCGCTCTGCGGATAATCGTAAAAGCCCTTGCCATTCTTGCGGCCGTAGCGTCCCTGCTTCTCCACCATGTCCTGCAGCAAAGCCTTCTGCTTGGGGTCGACGGCTTGCGGGCCAAGGTCGGCTTCGGTGGCTTTGAGGATTTTCCAGCCGAGATCGAGCGCGACCTCGTCATTGAGCGCCAGCGGTCCGACCGGCATGCCGGCCATGCGCCCGACATTCTCGATCATCGCGGCGGGGATGCCCTCGGTCAGCATCAGATGGCCTTCACGCACGTAATTGAGCACGCAGCGATTGGCGTAAAACCCGCGCGAGTCGTTGACGACGATCGGCGTCTTGCGGATGGCGCGGACGTAATCGAGCGCGGTGGCCAGCGCCTGATCGCCGGTCCGCTTGCCCTTGATGACCTCGACCAGCATCATGCGCTCGACCGGTGAGAAGAAGTGAATGCCGACGAAGCGCGACGGGTCCTTGAACTCGCCCGCCAGCGAGGTGATCGGCAAGGTCGACGTGTTGGAAGCGAAAATCGCTTTGTCGCTCATGACTGCGTCGGCTTTGGCGATGGCCTCGGCCTTGACCTTGCGATCCTCGAACACCGCCTCGATGACGAGATCGCAAGCGCCGAGCGCGGCGTAATCCGCGCTGGCCGTGATGCGCGCCAACAGCGTATCGCGATCGGCGGTCTTGGCGCGGCCTTTATTGATCTGATCGGTCACCAGCTTGTGCGAATGCGCCTTGCCTTTTTCGGCCGCCTCCTGATCGCGGTCGATGAGCACCACGTCCATGCCGGCAAGCGCCGTTACATAGGCGATCCCGGCGCCCATAAAGCCGGCGCCGATGACGCCGACCTTGGCCGGTTTCGCCGGCGGAATAGCGGCCGGGCGTCGCGCCCCTTTGTTCAGTTCCTGCATGGAGACGAACAGCGAGCGGATCATCGCCGCCGCCTCGGGGGTGCGCAGAACCTTGGCAAACCAGCGCGACTCCACCTGCAGCGCCAAATCCATCGGCAACTGCAGGCCCTCGTAGACCACCTGCATGATAGCGCGCGCGCCGGGATAATTGTCGTAGGTCTCGCGGCGGTAGATGGCGTTGGCCGGCGGGAAAGTCATCATTCCCGCCTTCGAATAGACCGGGCCGCCGGGCAAGCGGAATCCCTGCGCGTCCCAAGGCGCGACCGCCTTGCCGCCGCCCTTGATCCAATCCTTCGCGGCGCCGACGAGTTCGGCTGCCGGCACGACGGCATCGATCAGCTTCATCGCCTTGGCGCGGGTCACATTGACCTGATCGCCCTTGAGCAAAAACTGCAACGCATCGGCCGGCGGCATCATCCGCGGCACGCGCTGCGTCCCGCCGGCGCCGGGAAAGATGCCGATCTTCACTTCCGGCAGGCCGAGCCGCGTCTTGTCGTTGCTCGCCGCCACGCGGTGATGGCAGGCAAGGCACAACTCCAAACCGCCTCCGAGCGCGGTGCCATTGATCGCCGCGACCCAGGGCTTGCCGCAGGTCTCCAGCCGGCGAAAAAGTTGCGACAGCTTGCGGCTTTCCGCGAAGAGCATCGCGATCGCCGCCTGCTCGCCCTGCTTTTGCGCGGTTTCGGCGAAGCGGCGCGCCATGCTTTCGATCATGACGATGTCGGCGCCGGCGCAGAAGACATCCTTGCCCGAAGTGACGACCGCGCCTTTGATCGCCGCGTCGCCCGCCACTTTCTCGACGATGGCGGCAAGCTCGGCGATGGCTTTTTCGTCGAGCACGTTCATCGAGCGGTCCGGCATGTCCCAGGTGACGAGGGCAATGCCGTCGGCGTCCACGTCGATTTTGAAATTGCTCAGGTCCATCGCCCCCTCCGCTGCCGCCGCGAATGCTATCCTGTGAAAGGCTCGCCGTTCTTCTTCGTGTAGCGCGCGCCTTTTTCGTCACGCGTCACCATCAGGTCCGCTCCCGGGTAATGAGCGCGCTCGGAATCGGCCCGGGTGCCGATCTCAAGGACAACGGCGTCGCGCCCGGAGCGGTTGACGAGGCAATGCCCATTGGCGACGCCGGCCTTCCACGCCGCCGCGTCTCCCGCTTTCAGCACGGTCTCGCCGTCGTCCTCGCAGAGCACGACCTCGCCATCGAGGACATAGACGAACTCGTCCTCGTTCTCGTGCCAGTGACGCTGCGAAGACGCGGCGCCCGGCTTGAGCCTGCAGAGATTGACGCCGAATTGCGTCAGCCCGGCGCTGCGCGCGAGCCGCTTGCGAAGGCGGCCTTCGACCGCCTTGTTAAACGGTGGCGGATAGCCCGTATTGGTGTCGAGCGGGATCTTGTCGACGTCGATCTTCGGCATCGCGCTCACACCCTCTCGATAATGGTCGCGGTGCCCATGCCGGCACCGATGCAGAGCGTAACGAGCGCCGTGCCGAGGTCGCGCCGCTCCAGCTCGTCGAGCGCGGTGCCGAGGATCATGGCGCCGGTGGCGCCGAGCGGATGCCCCATGGCGATGGCGCCGCCGTTGACGTTGACCTTGCTGTCATCGAGATCGAAGGCCTGGAGAAAGCGCAGCACCACGGCCGCAAAAGCCTCATTCACCTCGATCAGGTCGATGTCTTTGAGCTTCATCCGCGCCCGCTTGAGCACCTTCTCGGTGACGTCGATGGGGCCGGTCAGCATCATTGCCGGTTCCGAGCCGATATTGGCGAAGGCCTTGATCTTGGCCCGCGGCTTCAGCCCGGCGCCGTTGCCCGCTTTCTTGCTGCCGATCAACACCGCCGCCGCACCGTCGACGATGCCGGAGGAATTGCCGGCGTGATGCACGTGATTGACCGCTTCGACTTCCGGATGCGCCTGGATGGCGACGGCATCGAAGCCGCCCATTTCGCCCATCTGCGCGAAGGACGGCTGCAACTGCGCCAGCGACTGCATGGTCGTCGCCGGGCGCATGTGTTCGTCGCGCGCCAGAATGGTCAGCCCATTGACGTCCTTGATCTCGATGACGGACTTCTGGAAGCGGCCCTCCTCCCAGGCCTTGGCTGCGCGCTGCTGGCTCTGCACCGCGTAAGCGTCGACTTGATCGCGGGAAAACCCGTAGCGCGTGGCGATGAGGTCGGCGGAGATGCCTTGCGGCATGAAATAGGATTTCAGCGCGATCGAGGGATCGACCGGCCAGGCGCCGCCGGATGCCCCGAGACCGACCCGGCTCATCGATTCGACGCCGCCGCCCACCGCCATCTCGTGCTGGCCTGCCATCACCTGCGCCGCTGCAAAATTCACCGCATCCAGGCCCGAGGCGCAGAAACGATTGATCTGCACGCCGGGCACCCCATCGCCGTAATCGGCCACGATCGCCGCGGCGCGGGCTATATCGCCTCCCGCCTCGCCGACAGGATCGACGCAGCCGAGCACGACATCGTCCACCAGCGCCGGATCGAGCTCGTTGCGCCGGCGGATGGCGCCGAGCACCTGGGCGGCGAGATTGAGCGAGGTCACCTCATGAAGGGCGCCGTCCGGCTTGCCGCGGCCACGCGGACTACGCACGTGATCGAAGATGTAGGCGTCGGCCATGGGGCGCTCCGGTGATTGTCCTTGGCATTGGCAGCAGAGGTATGCATAGACGAATCACATTGCACTAGGTTATCTGCCCTACTCGGGTAGGGCGATAGCAGCATGACGCCCGCTGCAGCAGTCTTTCAGGAAAGCCATGACCATGGATTTGGAATTTCTGACGTCGCGGCCCGACATCGTTGGGTCCGGCCGTCAGCGTTGGCTCCTGAGCTATTGGCATCGTCTGCGAGGCAGCGCGGCTTTGCCGGCCTGGCGAGGACTGGGCGACGTTGCCGAACTCGACGCCATGGCCGATTACCTCGGCTATGCCGTTATCGTGGGTGATGAGCACGACCACCGGCTGTTGCTTACCCTTCAGGGCGCGCGCATGGCTGAAGCCCATGGAGAGTACGCGGTCGGCAAATTTCTCGATGAGTTCCTGCCGTCGCCCTACCGCGAAGCATCGCTGGCGACCTGCCGTCAGACTGTCAGGACGAAATTGCCGGTCTATACGGTGGTCGATCTGCGGGACCACGAACAGCGCATCGTCCACTACGAACGGCTGCTGCTGCCCTTCGGTGCCGACGGGCTACATGTCGATGGGATCCTCGCTTCCATCGAGGCCACGAGTCCCGAAGGCAAATTCGAAAACCGCGATCTGATGAATCCGCCGGCAAAGCCTCCGGCCTTCGCACTTTGCGCCACGATTCTGCACGAGCTCTCGGGCCAAAGCCAAGACTAGAACGCCTCTTCCGGCAACTCCATCACGCTGCCCGCGCCGGCTTCGATGCGGGCCAGATGCGCCGCGGTTTCCGGCAGCATGCGTTCCATGAAGAAACGGCCGGCGACGAGCTTGGCGTTCAGCGCGGCGGCGCTGCCGTTGGCGCCGGCGGCGATCTTGCCGCGGGCCGCCTCGACGATGCGGCACCACATATAGCCGAGCACGACCAGACCGAAGAGATGCATGTAATCGGTGGCGCCGGCGCCGGCATTGTCCGGCTTCGCCATGGCATTCTGCATGAACCACATGGTGGCCTGCTGCAAATGCGCGAGCGCCTGGCCAAGCGGCTTCAGGTAAGGATTCATCGCGTCGTCGTTGACGCGCTCTTTCAAATAGCCTTGCACTTCCGTGAAGAAGGCCATCATGGCGCGGCCGCCGTCCTTGCCGAGCTTGCGGCCGACGAGATCAAGCGCCTGGATGCCGTTGGCGCCTTCGTAAAGCATGGCGATGCGCGCATCGCGCACGAACTGCTCCATGCCGTGCTCGGCGATATAGCCGTGACCGCCGAACATCTGCTGCGCCAGCACGGTGTTGGCGAATCCTTGGTCGGTCAGCACGCCTTTGACCACCGGCGTGAGCAGGCCCATGTGGTCCTCGGCGGATTGCCGCTCTTTCTCATCTTCCGAGCGGTGTGCGATATCGCTCTTCAGCGCGGTCCAGATCAGCAGGGCGCGCGCCGCCTCGTTGAAAGCGCGGATGGTGAGCAGCGTGCGCCGCACGTCCGGATGCACGATGATCGGATCGGCCGGCTTGTCCGGATATTTAGGTCCCGACAGCGCCCGGCCTTGCAGCCGCTCCTTGGTGTAATTCGCGGCGTTCTGATACGCGACCTCCGACATCGCCAATCCCTGCACGCCGACACCGAGCCGCGCTTCGTTCATCATCGTGAACATCGCTGCCAGGCCGCGATTCTCCTCGCCGATCAACCAGGCCGTGGCGCCGTCGTAGTTCATCACGCAGGTGGCGTTGCCGTGAATGCCCATCTTGTGTTCGATGGAGCCGCAAGACACGCCATTGCGTGCGCCCAGCGTGCCGTCGGCATTGACCAGAAGTTTCGGACAGACGAAGAGCGATATGCCCTTGGTGCCGGCAGGCGCGCCTTCGATGCGCGCAAGCACAAGATGCACCACGTTCTCCGCCAGGTCGTGCTCGCCGGCGGAAATGAAAATCTTGGTGCCCGTGATCTTGTAACTGCCGTCGGCCTGTTTCACCGCTTTGGTGCGCAGCAGGCCGAGATCGGTGCCGCAATGCGGCTCCGTCAGATTCATGGTTCCGGTCCAGGTGCCGGCGACCATCTTCGGCACATAGGTCGCCTTCAGCTCGGGCGATGCATGCGCGAGCAACGCGGCGATCGCGCCTTGCGTCAGCCCCGGATACATGGCGAAGGCCATGTTGGCCCCGCACATGAATTCATTGACGATAAGGGTCAGCGTCGCCGGAAGGCCCTGCCCGCCGAATTCGGGCGGCGCCGAAATGCCGATCCAGCCGCCCTCTACAACCTGCTTATAGGCTTCCTTGAATCCCCGGGGCGTGGTCACGCGCCCGTCGTCGTGGCGCGTGCAGCCTTCAAGATCGCCAATGCGATTGAGCGGCAGCAGCACTTCTTCGCACAACTTGGCGGCCTCGCCCAAAATGGCTTCGACCACGTCCGGGGACGCGTCGGCAAAACCCGGCAAGTTGTTGTGGCGTTCGAAGTGGAACACGTCGTTCAACAGGAACATGGCGTCTTCCACAGGAGCCTTGTAAATCGGCATGGTCCTCTCCGCGGCTTTTCAGCCCTCGGTGGCAGGTGAACAATGTGTAAACGGCAGGTGCCCGTGAACCCCGGGTATCATGATCCAGCATCCCGATTACGGTGCCGTTAAGGCGCGGAAGCGGGAAAGACGATAGTGCGAATGAAGGGTCCGTCTTTCTCCGTAGCTATTTGTACTTACTTTGTTTTTTTTCTTGACCCCGGCATGCTCCGAATATCGCGAGCCAGCCAGCGGCGTATGACAAGCAAACCCGACGCACCCGGATCGCGGCACGCTGCGCCGTCGATCAATTCGGCGACGCGCGGCCAATGGATCTTCGCGCTGTCGGTTCTCCTGGCGTCGGCCGCTCTCTTCGCCGGCATTGTCCCGTTCGCGCGCGTACGTCTGCCGAAGATCGACGCGTTCATTCCGGTTCTCGAATCGGCCCTGACGATCAATGACTTGATCACCGCCGTGCTGCTGTTCGCCGCCTACTTTCGCGAGCGCAGCTACGCCATGCTCGCGCTGGCCTGCGGATACTTTTTCAATGGTTGCCTCATCGTCGCGCATTGTCTCAGTTTCCCCGGTGCATTCTCGGAATCCGGCGTGCTCGGAGGCGGCAGTCAAACAACTGCCTGGCTGTATGTCTTTTGGCACGGCGGCTTCCCGCTCTTCGTCATCGCCTATGCATTGCTGCGGCGGGACGACCAAGGCCACGACATGTCGTCACGCCGCACAGCCATAGCTGCCGCGGTTGCGCTTGTTGGTGTGTTGGCGCTCGTCGCCGCGCTGGTCCTGTTGGCGACGGCCGGACACGACCTTTTGCCGGTCGTGATCGTGGCCGGCGATTTCTCGCTTCTTATTTCGAAGGGAGTGAGCCCCGCTATTCTGCTGCTGACCGTGCTGGCGCTCGTCGCCGTGGGCTACCGGCGGAAACTGTCCACCCTTGATCTTTGGGTCACGGTGGTGATGTGCGTGTGGGTGCTCGATGTCGCGCTCAGCGCCGTCATCGGCTCATCGCGCTACGATCTTGCCTGGTACGGTGGCCGCATCTACGCACTGCTCGCATCATGCGTCCTGCTGACGGCGCTTTTGCTCGAGATCAATCGGCTCCACGGCCGGTTGGCCGACGCCCTCGTGGAAACAACCGACGCCAAGATCGCCGCCGAAAAGGCCAATTTGGCAAAATCCGAGTTTCTTTCCCGCATGAGCCATGAGCTTCGCACGCCGCTCAATGCGATACTCGGATTTGCGCAGGCGATGGAAACGGACTCGCCTCCACCCTCGCCGCCGCAGCAGGAATGCATCCGGGAGATCCTGCGTGGCGGCTGGTATCTCCTCGACCTGATCAACGAAATCCTCGATCTGGCCTTGATCGAATCGGGACGGCTTTCGCTATCGAAAGAGTCCGTCTCGCTCGGCGACGTTTTGCTGGAATGCCAAGCCATGATGGAGCCGCAGGCGAGAAAGCGCGGCCTTCATCTGACCTTTCCGCGACTCGACGAGCCGGTTTTCGTGCACGCCGACCGCACCCGGTTAAAGCAGGTTTTCATCAATCTGCTGTCCAACGCCGTCAAATACAACCGCTCGGGCGGGGCAATCGTCGTGGGGTGCAAACCTGGCAGGCCCGGGCGTGTGCGGATCGCCATCAGCGACACGGGCGCCGGCCTGCCTCCGGAAAAGCTGGATCAGCTTTTCCAGCCATTCAACAGGCTCGGGCAAGAAGGCAGCACCGAAGAAGGAACCGGAATAGGCCTTGTCGTCACCAAGCGCCTGATCGAGCAAATGAGCGGTACCGTCGGCGTGGAAAGCACGGTCGGAGTGGGCACCACGTTCCACATCGAATTACCCGCGGCCCCGCCGCCGCATGCCGAAGTGGAGCCGCCGCAAGCAACAAAGGCCGTTGTCCGTTTTTCCTCCGGCGAGCAGGTACGCACGCTGCTCTATGTGGAGGACAACCCGGCGAATCTGAAATTGATCGAGCAACTCGTGAGACGGCGCCCGGACCTGCGGCTGTTGACCGCCGTCGACGGTCAAAGCGGCATCGAAATCGCACGCAGCTTGCTGCCGGACATCATCCTGATGGACATCAACCTTCCTGGGATGAACGGTATCACCGCGATGCAGATTCTGCGTGCCGATCCCCTTACCGCGCATATTCCGGTCATCGCGCTGAGCGCCAATGCCATGCCGCGCGACATCGAGAAGGGGCTGGCCCTGGGATTCTTCCGTTACCTCACAAAGCCGATCAAAGTCGCCGAATTCATGGCCGCCGTGGACATCGATCTGTCGCTTGCAAGCAAATCCGTTGCCCAGGGCCAATAGAACGACAGCAGGATGCTAAGCTCCCTCGAAATCCTCAACGCCAAGATTCTGATCGTCGACGATCAGGATACGAACCTGCGGCTGTTGACCCGCATTCTCGCCAACGCCGGCTACACGTCGGTCGCTTCCACAAATAACCCCGGCGAGGTCTGCGAGCTGCATCGCCGCAACCGCTACGACCTCATTCTTCTCGATCTGCAGATGCCCGGCCTTGACGGATTCGAGGTCATGGAAGCGCTGAAGGTGAACGAAGCGGACGACTATATTCCCGTGCTGGCGATCACCGCGCAGCCGGCGCACAAACTGCGGGCGCTGAAGGCCGGCGCTCGGGATTTCATCACCAAGCCATTCGATCAGGCCGAGATATTGATGCGCATCCACAATATGCTGGAGTCGCACCTTTTACAGATCGAGGCGAAAAATTACGGCGAGTTTCTCGAGCAGATGATCGATGAGAGAACCGCCACCCTGCGCGAAAGCGAGGAGCTGTTCCGCCACGCTGTAGAAGCCTGCCCGAGCGGCATGGTGATGACCGACGACGGCGGCAACATCGTGATGGTGAACGGGGAAATCGAGCGGCAGTTCGGCTATCGGCGCGAGGAATTGATCGGTCGGCCCGTCGAGATCCTTATTCCCGAACGCATGCGCGGCCAGCACGTGGATTTACGCGAGCGATTTTTCGCCTGCCCGGAAAGCCGCACGATCGGCACGGGTCGCGATCTTTTGGCATTGCGCAAGGACGGCACCGAATTTCCGGCCGAGATCGGATTGACGCCGGTGGCCGCGCGCAGCGGTCTGCTGGTCATGAGCGTCATCATCGACATCACCGAGCGGAAGCGCGTCGAGCGGCTGAAGGACGAATTCGTGTCCATGGTAAGCCATGAATTGCGCACGCCGCTGACCTCGATTTCCGGCTCGCTCGGCCTGCTGCTCGGCGCCGGCGTCGAGGAATCCTACGGCTCCGCACACCGCCTGCTGACGATCGCACAGCGAAACTGCCAGCGGCTGATCCGGCTGCTCAACGACATTCTCGATATCGAAAAAATGGAATCGGGCAAGTTGACTTTCAATTTCGAACGGATCGCCGTGGTTCCGCTCGTCGAGCAGGCTATCGACGGAATCCGCAATTTCGCGGAAAGCCACGGTATTCGCTTGCGTTTCGATGCCGCCGCTGCGGATGCCGAGGTCGAGGCGGATTCGCTAAGGCTGCTCCAGGTGCTGACCAATCTGTTGTCCAACGCGATCAAGTTCTCGCCGTCTGGCGGCGAGGTGATCGTCGCGCTGGAGAGTGATGCGGAGGCCGTGCGCATCTCGGTTCGCGATCACGGCCCCGGCATCCCTGAGGATTTCAGGCCGCGCATGTTCGAGAAATTCGCGCAAGCCGATTCGGCGGATGGCCATCAAAAAGGCGGCAGCGGTCTTGGTCTCAACATCGTTCGGCAAATCGTGGATCGGCTCGGCGGCGAGATATTCTTCGAGGATGCGCCGGGCGGCGGAACCGTTTTCCATTTGACGCTGCCGAACCCCACTCAGGATCGCCGTCCTTCCGATGGCGAGCCGGCGGCGCCGGGCGGAAGCGACGTTTTCCCGCCCGCCGAGCCCCGCGCCGTCGCGGGGTAGCGCCGACCGCGCGAAGCCCCCGCGCCGTCGCGCCAACTAGCCGTCCCGGCGCGGCTTTTGATCGCCGAAGGGCCGAAAATTAACCGGCTGTTTACCGTAAAACCCGAAGACTCGCCGCCGAGGATAGAGGACCGCGCCTCTCGTTCATTGCCCTGCCAAAGCGTCGGTTCCAGACGGGCCATCTGGCTCCTGCTCCTCCCGTCAGCAGCTGGGCGTGAGCATGAAACTTGGCGTTCCGTGGAGGCTCAAAGGTATTCATCCCGACGTGCGCGAGACCGCGCGCCAGGCGGCGCGCCGTGCCGGCATGTCCGTGGGCGATTGGCTCAATACCGTCATCCTGGAGTCGGCGGTCGATCAAGGCGTCAGCCCCAAGGGCCGTGCTTATGCCGATGAAGAAGACGACGAGGACGGCCTCTTCGGCGTGCATGAACGCCTCGATGAGCTGACGCGGCAGCTCGAGCATCTCAATCGCAGCGCGCAGCCGCATCCGGCGCAGAACCGCGCTTCCGAATCCCACCACGCCGGGCTTGCCGAAGCGATCGCCCGCCTTGACCGGCGGCTCGATCAATTTGCCGCAGAACGGCCGTTCGCAGCGGCGCCGCGCGCGGCCGAGCGCCAGCCCGTGCCCATTTCCGATCCGTGGAGCGGCGGGTTCGATCGCGCCGTCGCCGAAATCACCGCCCGCCAGCAGGCGCTCGATTCCGATCCGGATACGCCGCGTCCGCCGGCGGCGCCGGCACAGAGACCGTCGCCGCCGCCGCCGCCAGCTTCTCCGCCGCCGCAACCGATCGCCATGCCGGCGCAGAATTTGTCCGGCCTCGAAGATCAGCTTCGGCACATCACCACGCAGATCGAAAGCTTGCGCAGGCCGAGCCAGCTCGAACAGGGCATCGCCGAACTGCGCAACGCGCTCGGAGAGATCGCGCGCACGTTGAGCGAGGCGATGCCGAAACGCGCCATCGAAGCGCTGGAGACCGAGGTCAGGGCGCTTGCCAGCCGCCTCGACAACGGCCGGAAGGCGGGCATCGATGCCGCCACGCTGGCGTCGGTAGAGAAAGGCCTTGCTGAAATCCGCGATGCGCTGGGATCGCTGACGCCGGCGGAAAATCTGGCCGGCTTCCGCGAGGCGGTCGCCAATCTGGCGCAAAAGATCGACCTCCTCAGCGCCTCGGCGCCCGATCCGACCGCCTTCCAGCAGCTTGAATCCGCTATATCGGCGCTACGCGGCATCGTCTCCCACGTCGCCTCCAACGAAGCCCTGGCGCAACTGACGGCGGAAGTGCGCGACCTTGGCGCCAAAATCGAGCAGGTCGTCAGTTTAAGCTCCGCCGGCGGGAGCGCGCTGACGATCTTGGAGAAGCGGATCGCCCATATCGCCGAGGCGCTCGAAGTTCGCAGCCAGCACGGCGGCACCGTGCCGCCGCAGCTCGATGCCCTGATCAAAGGCCTGAGCGAGAAAATCGAGCGGCTGCAGTTGGCGCGCGGCGACAGCGAGGCCCTCGGTCATTTTGAAAATCGCATCGCCGTCCTGGTGGAGAAGCTCGACGCTTCGGGAGCGCGCTTCGCCCAGCTCGAGGCGATCGAGCGCGGCCTCGCCGACGTGCTTGCCCACATGGAATCGGGACGCAGCGCCGGCCCGGCGGCCGCGGGCCCAAGCGGAGAAAGCGTGGACGTCCTCCAGCGCGACCTTGCCCGCACGCAGACATCGCTCGAGGCGGTGCATGGCACCTTGGGCCACGTCGTCGACCGGCTGGCGATGCTGGAACGGGACATGCGCACGCAGTCCCGCTCCGACCCGAAAATCCCGGCGGCGGCGACGCTGCCGGAACCGACCCCGATCGCCAAGGCCCCCCCTCCAACACCGCCCTCACCGCCACCGCCACCGACCCGCGAGGCCGCGGCAGCCCAGGCCGCGGCCGCCATGGCGCGCGCCAATCCGCGAATGCCGCGCCCCCCGCTCGATCCCAATCTGCCGCCCGATCATCCGCTGGAACCGGGATTCGGTCCCGCCCGCGGACGTCTCGCGGTCTCCGCGGCCGACCGCATCGCCGCTTCGGAAGCCGCGCTCGGTCCCGCCAAGCCGCCGGTCATCGAGGATCCGGCGGGCAAATCAAACTTCATTGCCGCCGCCCGCCGGGCCGCCCGAGCTGCCGCCGCCGAGCCGTCGACCGCCGATCTGCGCGCAGCCGCCGAAGCGGAAGCCGAGGCCGCCGGATCGCGCAAAACGCTGGCGCAGCGCGTGCGCTCCCTGTTCGCGGGCGCCAGCGCGATCCTGCTCATCATCGCGGCAGTGCGCATGGCCGGCAACTTCATCGGACCGGAAACGATCGAGGGGCATCTGCCGCAATTCGCAAAGATACAGAGCCAGCCGACCGAACCGGATCAGGTCACCGGTTCGGTCGATCGCGCGTCGAAACAGCCGGTAAACACGCCGGCCATGACCGGCGACATCGGCGGCTCCGTAGAAGCTCCATCGTCCGGATCGACAACGCTGCCGGCACTTCCCGGCAGCCGGCTGCCGCCTGACGGCAATGCCTTGCCGGCCGCCATCGGCGGACCCGCTTTGCGCAGCGCTGCGATCGCCGGCAAACCGGCCGCACAATACGAGGTCGGCGTGCGCTATGCGGAAGGGCGCGGCGTGACTGCCGATCCGACGCAAGCCGCGCGCTGGCTTGACCTTGCAGCGCGGCAAGGTTTGGCGTTGGCCCAGTTTCGTCTCGCCGGTCTCTATGAAAAAGGCATCGGCGTGAAAAAGGACATCGAAACCGCGCGGCGCATTTACCGGGCGGCCGCCGACCAAGGCAACGCGCAGGCCATGCATAATCTTGCGGTGCTTTACGCCGAAGGCGCCGCGGCAAAGCCGGACTACCGCACGGCGGCGCATTGGTTCCAGCTTGCTGCCGAGCATGGCGTCGCCGACAGCCAATACAATCTGGCCATTCTTTACGCGCGTGGCATCGGCGTCGAGCAAAATCTGGCGGACGCCTACAAATGGTTTGCCATCGCCGCCAGCCAAGGCGACCAGGAAGCCGCGCGAAAACGCGACGACGTCGGCAAGCGGCTCGACGCCAAATCGCTCGCGGCGGCACGCGCGGCGGTGAGCAGTTTCGTCCCCGAGCCGCAGCCGGCGGCGGCCACGACCGTGGAGACGCCGCCGGGAGGATGGGACGCGGGAACGTCTTCATCCAACGCCGCGCCCTCGCCAAAGCGAAGGTCCCTTGCCGGCCAGCCCGTCCGCCTCGGCAGCCGGTGAATCGCCTCACGTCGGCGTCTTGCGCCTGCCCTCTGCGATAGTTTCGCCTTACGAAGGCGCGCGACTCGGCGTAGAAGTTCTGTCATCCCGTTCGCCGGCCCGGGATCGGTCATGCCGCTCTCAGACTCGCGAAGTCCAGCGATACTCAGCTCCGCCGGCTGCGCTCGGCCGCGGGGCTGCCAGCCTCCAAGACGGCAGCCGAGCCCGTGCAAATCTATCTTCCGATCGCCGATCTGCCGGTCAATATCTTCCTCATCCTGGCGATGGGCCTCGCCGTCGGCTTCATCTCCGGCATGTTCGGCATCGGCGGCGGCTTCCTGATGACGCCGCTGCTTATCTTCATCGGCGTCACCCCGGGCGTGGCGGTGGCGAGCGTCGCCAGTCACATCGCCGCCTCCTCCTGTTCGGGCGCCATTTCCTATTGGCGGCGCAAGGCCATCGATCCGTCGCTGCTGCTGATATTGCTCGCCGGCGGCGTCATCGGCACCGCCGTCGGCGTCTGGCTGTTCACGATGCTGCGGGCGCTCGATCAGCTCGATTTCGTGATCGCGCTGTCCTACCTGACGCTGCTCAGCCTGGTCGGGGCGCTGATGGTCTCGGAAAGCATCCGATCCATCGCGCGCACGCGCGTCGGCAAGCCCATGATTCTGCGACGGCCCGGCAGCCATGCCTGGTTTCATGGTCTGCCCCTTAAGTTCCGCTTCAAGCGCTCGATGATCTACGTCTCCGCGATCCCCGTTTGGGTCATCGGCTTCATCATCGGCTTCGTCGGCGCCATTATGGGCATCGGCGGTGGATTCCTGCTCGTGCCGATGCTGATTTATCTGCTGCGCGTGCCCACCGCGACGGTCGTCGGCACCTCGATGATGCTCACCATGGTCACCATGGCTTCGGCGACGGTGATGCATGCAGTGACTAACCATCTGGTCGACGCGGTATTGGCGATGATCCTCATGGTCGGCGGCGTGATCGGCGCGCAATTCGGCGCGCGGGCAGGTCATCGGCTGAGCGGAGAATGGCTGCGCCTGCTGCTGGGCATTCTTGTCCTCGCGGTCGGCCTGCGCTTCGCCTATCAGCTCGTGCTGTCGCCCGGCGATCTTTATTCTTTGCGCATAGAGGAGACCGCGCGATGAGCCCCCGAGGCATCGCCGCGGCGCTGGCGGCAATCTTGCTGGCCATGCCCTGCGGCGCCGCCGCCGCGGAACGTCTCGTCGTCTCGCTGTCGCATCACCGCGTGCTGGTGACATCGAGCTTTGCCGGCACCGAGGTCGTGCTGTTCGGCAGCATCGAACGCGATCCGGCGACCCCCGCGCGGCGCGGCTATGATGCGGTCGTGACCGTGACCGGCCCGCGGGACACCGAACGCGTCCGCCGCAAGGAGCGCATGTTCGGCGTTTGGGTCAACGCCCAAGCGCGCAGCTTCATCGACGTGCCAAGCTATCTGTACGTGCTTTCGGATCGCCCGCTGGAAGCGATCGCCGACAATGAAACGCGGCGGCGGCTGCAAATCGGTTTCGATAACTTCCTGCTGCCGCAGCGGATCGGAACCGATATCGGCGACGTCGTGCGCGACGATCCGTTTCGCGTCGCCTTTCTCGACCTCAAGCAGGAGCATGGCCTCTATCGCGAGGCGGATAATGCCGTGACGCTGCTGACGCCGACCTTGTTCCGCGCCGATATCCCGCTGCCGTCCAATGCGCCGTTCGGCACTTATGAGGTCGATATCAAGCTGTTCGCCGACGGCGCGCTGGCCGCGCGGGCGACAACGGCACTGGAAGTCATCAAGGTCGGATTCGAGCAGCTCGTGGCCGATACCGCGCGCGACCATGGCTTTTGGTACGGCCTGGCTCTTGCGTTCCTGGCGCTGCTGACCGGATGGTTCGCCAGCGTGGTTTTCAGCCGGGATTGATATCAATCGGGCAGGCAGCGTTTGCCGGCAACCGCATAGACGCGCGCGGCGCCGAGCATATGCGCCGTGAAGCGCGTCCCGCCGAAGACTTCGTCGAAAGCCTCATGGCGGACGTTCAGCCCGCCCGTATAAGCGCCGAAAGCCGGCATCACCATGCGCTTGCCGTTGCTCGCAAAGCAGCGGCGGCCGATGAGGCGCCCGCGTTGCGCGATGCGCGCGACGGGATGCAGATGCCCGGCGACTTCGCCATCGGCCGATGCCGACGGAGCGTGACGGAAGACCAAGGCTCCGAGCGCGAAGGCTTCCGCGAACTGCCCGCCGATATCCTTGCCAGGCTCGGGGTCATGATTGCCGGCGATCCAGATCCAATCGCGTCCGCGTTGCATCGTGCGCAAGCTTTCGCGATCCGGCGCGGCGAGACGGCTCGCGCCTTCGCCGTCGTGGAAATTATCCCCGAGCGCCACCACGCAGCGCGGCGCGTAACGCGCCAGGAGCAAGGTCAGTCGCGCCAGCGTCGCCGCGGTGTCATAGGGCGGGAGCAGGACGCCGCGCTTGGCATAGCTTGAACCCTTTTCCAGATGCAGATCGGCGACGGCGAGCAGGCCTTCCTCCGGCCAATACAGCGCCCCGGCGGGGTCGGCGAGAAGCCTAATGCTCGCGACGATAACAGCATGATCCGCTCGTCCCCGCGAAAGCGGGGACCCAGAAACCACAAGGAGTTTTTCATCCGGATTCCCGCTTACGCGGGAATGAGCGGAACTTGTCTTCACCCCATCGCCTCCCTGACCAGTTCCTCCGCCGCTTCCGCCAAGAGCGTATCGGCCGCCTCGCCGTAAACCTGTTCGCGGCCGATCTCCAGCATCACCGGAACGGCAAGCGGCGACACGTGGTCCAGCGCTTTATGGACGATTCGGCCCTTGATGCGCGAGAGCGCCTCGCCCAGGCGCCTGATGTCGAGGAGCCCCGTCGCCGCATCGGCGCGGGCCGCACGCAGAAGAAGGTGATCGGGCTGGTGCTTGCGCAGCACGTCATAGACCAGATCCGTGGAAATGGTGACCTGCCGCCGCGATTTCTCCTCGCCGGGAAAGCGCCGCTCGATGAGTCCGGCAATGATCGCGCAAGTGCGGAAGGTGCGCTTCATCAGCGCCGATTCGGCAAGCCAAGCTTCGAGATCGTCGCCCAGCATGTCCTCGTCGAACAGCTGCGCGAGCGAAAGCTCGCCGCGCTCGATGCGCAGCGCCACGTCGCCCAAGCCCCAGACCGCCAGCGCGTATTCGTTGGCGACGAAGCCGAGCGGACGCAGCCGCGCGCGTTCCAGCCGCCGCGTCAGCAGCATGCCCAATGTCTGATGCGCCAAGCGGCCTTCGAAGGGATAACAGACGAGATAATATTTGCTGGCGCGCGGGAAGGTCTCGACCAAAAGATCGCCCGCCGGCGGAATGAGCGAGCGCCATTCCTGAATCTCCAGCCAATCGTGCACCTGATCGGGCAGCGCCCGCCAGGCGCGACGATCCGCAAGCAATTGGCGCACGCGGGCCGCGAGATAGGTGGAGAGCGGGAACTTGCCGCCCTCATAGGCGGGAACCTTGGGTTCCGGATCGCTGGAACGCGAGACATAGACCTCGTCTTCCACCAGCGCCTCGTATTTGAGGATTTCGCCGGCGAAGACAAAGGTGTCGCCGAGCGCCAAGGTCTCGATGAAATATTCCTCGACTTGGCCCAGCAGCCGCCCCCCGCGCGGGATCGCCGTCTTGCCGCCGCGCGAACGCACCAGCCGCACCTTGAGCATGTCGGCTTCGACGATGGTGCCGACATTCATGCGGTAGCGTTGCGCAATGCGCGGATGCGTGACGCGCCAGCGCCCGTCCCGACCCTGGCGGATTTTAGCGAAGCGTTCGTAGCTTTTCAGCGCGTAACCGCCGGTGGCGACAAAATCGACGGTGTCGTCGAAAGCCCTGCGCGTCAGCGCCGCATAAGGCGCCGCCGTTCGCACTTCGGCGTAAAGCTCCTCGCCACGAAACGGCTCGCCCACCGCGCAACCGAGCACATGCTGCGCCAGCACGTCTAAAGCGCCGGTGTGCGCCGGCGGCGTGTCCTGGGCATTGTCCGCAACGGCGCTGAGCGCCGCCTGACATTCCAGCACCTCGAAGCGGTTCGCGGGGATCAGCACCGCGCGCGACGGCTCGTCGAGGCGGTGATTGGCGCGGCCGATGCGCTGCATCAGCCGCGATGCGCCCTTCGGCGCGCCGACATTGATGACGAGGTCGACATCGCCCCAGTCCACGCCGAGATCGAGCGACGAGGTGCAGACCACCGCGCGCAGCCGGCCGGCGGCCATCGCGTCCTCGACCTTGCGGCGCTGCGCCACGTCGAGCGAGCCGTGATGCAGGGCGATGGCGAGATTGCCGTCATTCATCTGCCAGAGATCCTGAAACAGGCTCTCCGCCTGACTGCGGGTATTGACGAAGACCAGTGTGGTCTTGTTGCGCGCGATGAGATCGTAGATTTCCGAGAGCGCATGCCGGGCGCCGTGTCCCGCCCAAGGCAGATGCTCCCTGGTGTCAAGCATGGTCACGTCCGGCGGCGCTCCGCCTTCGGCGATGACCAGATCGGCGCGCGCAAACCCGTGTAGCGGCTGTGGCACCAGGAAGCGGCGCAGATCGTCGGGCTCGGCGACCGTGGC
Source organism: Xanthobacteraceae bacterium (assembly GCA_035652315.1). Lineage (GTDB taxonomy): Bacteria > Pseudomonadota > Alphaproteobacteria > Rhizobiales > Xanthobacteraceae > CANKHA01. The sequence continues at coordinate 23,016 of DASREA010000041.1, forward strand.
CGAGAGCCCGATGCTGGTGAGATGAGGCGCCAAGCGAAACAGCCGCGCCAATCCCAGCGAGAGCAGATCGCCCCGTTTCGACGTCACCAGCGAATGCAGCTCGTCGAGCACCACGCGGCGCAGCGAGCCGAACAGGTAGGGCGCGTCGGCCGAGGCCAGCAGCAGCGCCAATTGCTCCGGCGTCGTGAGCAGGATGTCCGGCGGATCGCGCCGCTGGCGCTGGCGCTTGGACGCCGGGGTATCGCCGGTGCGGGTCTCCAGGCGGATGGGCAATTTCATCTCCGCCACCGGCCGTTCGAGGTTGCGGGCGATGTCGACCGCCAGCGCCTTCAACGGCGAGAGGTAGAGCGTGTGCAGTCCGCCTTCGCGGCGCAAAGCGCGCCCCGTCGAAATGACTTTGCCGGTTGCCGACCGTGGCGCCACGAGCTCGACCAGCGTCGGCAAAAAGCCGGCCAAAGTCTTGCCGGCGCCCGTCGGCGCAATCAGCAGCACCGAGCGGCCAGCGCGCGCCTTGGCCAGGAGCTCGAGTTGGTGCCCGCGCGGGCTCCAGCCACGCGCGGCGAACCATCGCGCAAACGGCTCCGGCAGGGCGGCAATGGGCTCGATCGGCTGAGGAACGGACACGGCGCAGAGCTAATGCCAGCCGATTAAGGCCGTCGAGAGAAAAATCGCGGTGGAGATGCGCACCAATCTCGAACGCGGAAACGGTTTGGATTTGCCGGCTCCAGAGCTTAAGACGACTGCGGCAAGCCATTCGTGATAAGATCGCGGCGACGGAGGTCACCAATGCAAAACGAACAAGTCAGCCGGTTCCTCGGTGGTCCACCACTCGCCGTGGTGGCGCGGCTGGTGCTGCTCTCGATCCTGGTCGGCGTCGTCCTCAGCGCCATCGGTTTCGATCCCTGGAACATCATCGAAAGCTTGCGCGCGCTCGCGCGTCATCTCTGGGAAATGGGCTTCGACCTCGTGCGCTGGCTCTGGCGCTATTTTCTGTTGGGAGCCGCCATTGTGGTGCCGATCTGGCTGATCGTCCGGCTGGCCAAGGCGCCGCGGCAGATGAAGGAAAACGACTAGCGAAAAGGGCTGGACGAGAAACGCCGTGAGGCTATAATTCCTATTTATTGGATAATAGTCTCACACTGACGTCGTCATCGCCATGCTGACCCACGCCCAGATTTGGAACGCGCTCGACCGGCTCGCGGCGCGGGCGGGCCTCTCGGCCTCCGCGCTGGCCAAGCGCGCCGGCCTCGATCCCACGACCTTCAACAAATCGAAGCGCATCACGCCCGACGGAAGGCCGCGCTGGCCTTCGACGGAATCGGTCGCCAAGGCGCTGGCGGCCACCGGCACCAGCGTCGAAGGCTTCGTCAAGCTCATCGGCGACAGCGCCTCCATCGCCACGCAGGCGGTGCCGCTGCTCGGCTTTGCCGAAGCCGGCGCCGGCGGCTATTTCGACGACGGCGGCTTTCCCGTCGGCAAAGGCTGGGACGAAATCGCTTTTCCCGCCGTCAACGACGAGCACGCCTATGCGCTGGAGATTTCCGGCGATTCCATGCAGCCGGCCTACCGCGACGGCGATGTGATCATCGTCTCCCCGGCGGCGCCGATCCGCCGCGGCGACCGCGTGGTGGTGAAGACCAAGAACGGCGAGGTCATGGTCAAGGAGCTCAAGCGGCGCACGAGCAAGACCATCGAATTGCGGTCGATCAACTCGGATCACCCGGATCGCACGCTGTCGCTCCAGGACGTCCTCTGGATCGCGCGCATCGTCTGGGCGAGCCAGTAAACCTTTCGGCCAAAAGGCACTGGCACAGGGAAGGACAGCGTGGTTAAGCTGCCGCTCGGCTTCCATGGCGGCGGTGCGAGATGCAGACGGAACGTAACCGCAAACTCGGCTGTTCCTGCTGCGGCCCTGGCGCCGGCGGCATCGACCGCCGCCGCTTTCTGCAATTTTCCGCGGCGGCACTGGCGGCGCTGACGCCGTTCACCGCTCGCGCCGACGACAGACCGATCGACGCTTTGCTGCTTCTGTGCAGCGACAGGCGCATCTGGCAGCCCAGCATCAATTTCATGAATGCGCGCGAGATGCAGCGCGTTTACCGCTCCTTCGCCATCGAAGGCGGCGCCATCGGCCTCATCGCCGAGCAATTCCGCAACACGCCTTTGCGGAGGAAATTCTGGGAGGATCTCGATTCGGCGGTCACCTGGAACGGCGTGCAGAAGATCATTGCCCTCGATCACCGCGATTGCGATGCCGCCGTCACCGCCTACGGCCTCGCCAAAATCTCCGACCGCCTGCTTGAAACCGAGATGCACCGCTATGCGCTCAACGAATTCCGCAGCCGCGTCGCCGCCCGGCACGCCGATGTCGATGTCGAGATCGGCCTGATGGCGCTCGACGGCAAGGTGCAGATGTTCCGCTAGCGCGAAACTCAGAAACCACGCCAGTAGAGCCAAGCCGCGCGCACCAAATAGACGGCGCTGACCGTGAAGATCAGTTTGCGCGTCCAACCGCGAAAACCGTGATCGGTCATGCGCTCAAGCACCCAGGGCGCCAGCATGGTGCCGGCGACGGCGAGCGCGATTGCCGGCGCCAGCGCCCAGACCGGAACGATTGCCGACAGATTGTCGAGCGAGCCGAAATAAAGAATGCGCAGCAGATTGCCGACGGTTTGACAGATGGATTTGGTCGCCACGGTGGTGCGGCGGTCGACCTGGCTCTTCTGAAAAAAGACATCGAGAAACATGCCGCCGTTTCCGGCAAAAAGCTGGATGGCGCTGGTGACAAATCCGGTAAACACCGGGATGCCGCGCCACTGGATGCTCGGGTGCCAGTGCCGCGGCAGCAGCTCGATCATGTAAGGCATCAAGCCGAGCAGCAGATAGACCAGGGCCTTGCTCGGCACGAAAGCAATGAAACGCAGGACGGCGAAGGCAACCGCAGCGCCCGCGACGTATTGCAGCCAGATGCGCCAGTCGATGTAGCGGCGCCAGGAAAATACCCGCCACAGATTTCCGGTGGTCGACAGCAGCGAGAACAGCACCATCGAGGTCGGAACGTCGAAAAAGGTCAGCAGCGCACCGAGCAGGATCATGCCGCCGGCAAGGCCGAAGACCCCGGAAATGAATGACGAAAGAAAGATCGACGCGCCGACGACGCTCAGCGAAAGAACCGTCATCTTAGGAAACGCGCCTCACGCCGAACGCGCCAGCGCGCCGTCGATCATGTCGATCGTGTTCTGCAGGCCATAGATCGCGACGAAAGAGCCGAAGCGCGGGCCTTTTTCCTGCCCAAGCAGCACCTGATAGAGCATGTTGAACCAGTCGAGCGAAACGCCGGGCTTGCCGTCTTTCGCTTTTTTGCGGTGATCGAGGAAGGGCTCGCGCCGGCCGATCTCATAGACCACGTCCTGGATCTGCTCGGCGGCGGCATCGGGAGGCAATTGCGCCAGCGCGTCGCGCAGGTCGATCAGCGCCGCGCGCTCGGCTTCCGTCGGCTCGCGATACTGCTTCGTCGGCAGCACGAAATCGCGAAAATAATTGATGGCGTAGCCGACAAGGGCGTCGAGCTTCGGATGCGTCTGCGGAGTCACGCCGGGGCGGTAGCGGCCGATGAAGCCCCATAGCGTTGCCGCGTTTTCCGCGTTCGACGAGGAAACGAGCGTCAGCAACATCTGGAAGCTGACGGGAATTTCCGGCGGCGGCGGATCGCCCGCGTGGATATGCCAGACGGGGTTGGCTATCCGCTGTCTTTCGTCCTGCCGCCGGTAAGCTTCGAGGAATTGCTGATAGTCGTCGACCGTGCGCGGAATGATGTCGAAATAGAGCCGCTTCGCCGCCTTCGGCTCGCGGTACATGAACAGCGAGAGGCTTTCCGGGCTGGCATAGCGCAACCATTCCTCGATGGTGAGGCCGTTGCCCTTCGACTTGGAAATCTTCTGGCCCTTCTCGTCGAGGAAGAGCTCGTAATTGAATCCCTCCGGCGGCGTGCCGCCGAGCGCGCGGCAGATTTCTCCCGAGAGCTTCACCGAATCGATCAGGTCCTTGCCCGCCATTTCGTAATCGATGCCGAGCGCGACCCAGCGCATGGCCCAGTCAGGCTTCCATTGCAGCTTGGCGCGCCCGCCGGTGACTTCCGTGGTCACCGGCGCTTTCGTTTCCGGATCCTCATAGGTGATGGTGCCGGCTTTGGCGTCATGCGCGATCACCGGAACCTGCAAAACGATGCCGGTTTTTGGATCGATCGGCAAAAACGGCGAATAGGTGCCGGCGCGCTCCTCGCGCAGCGACGGCAACATGATCGCCATCACTTTCTCGTAGCACTCGAGCACTTTGAGCAACGCGGCATCGAAGCGGCCCGACGTGTAGCAATGCGTCGACGACATGAATTCGTAGTCGAAGCCGAAATGGTCGAGGAAAGCGCGCAGCCGCGCGTTGTTGTGCTCACCGAAGCTCGGATGGGTGCCGAAGGGGTCGGGCACGCGGGTGAGCGGCTTGCCGAGATGCTGCGCCAGCATCTCCTGGTTCGGCACGTTGTCCGGCACCTTGCGCAAGCCATCCATGTCGTCGGAAAAGGCAATCAGGCGCGTTTTGACGCGATCCTCTGTCAACACACGAAAGGCGTGACGCACCATCGTGGTCCGCGCCACTTCGCCGAAGGTGCCGATATGCGGCAGGCCCGAAGGACCGTAGCCAGTTTCGAAAACGATTTCGTCCTTCGGCTTGCGCTTGAGACGGGCGACGATCTTGCGCGCCTCCTCGAAAGGCCAGGCGTTCGATCTCTCGGCGATTTCGCGCAGGCTCGCGGCCGCAGCGGCTATGGACATTGTGCAACTCCGGGCGCGGACAGTAGGAATCTGCAGCGCCAGCGTCAAACGTAAAACCCTCTCCCCGTTATAGGGGAGAGGTGGCGAGCGCCAGTGAGGCGCGAGCCGGGTGAGGGGCGGTGCACGGCCCCTCACCGATCGTCATCGCTTGCGTGACGACGATCGACCTCTCTCCGCAATGCGGGGGGAGGTAACCATTCAAAATGGGCTGACGGGAAAATAACGCAGCCAGAGGTCGGTAAAGCGTCCCTGCTCCCACAGACGGAACAGCGCCCAGTTGATCGCTTGCCGCAGCAAATCGTTGCCACGGCGCACGGCAACGCCGACGCCCTCGCCGAAATAGCGGCTCTCCAGAAAAGGACCCCCGCGGAATACGCAGCATTCGTTGGAATCGGTGCCGTTGAGCCAATAGGCCAGCGAGATGCCGTCGCCGAACAGCAGATCCACCTCGCCTTTCTTCAAGGCGTCGCGCGCGGCTTCCGCGGTCGGATAAGGCTTGACCTCGACTTCGGTGAACAGGGCCTTGAGATAGGCCTCGTGCGCGGTGCCCGCGATCACCGCCACTTTTTTTCCTTCCAGCTTCTCCGGCTGCACCTGTTCAATCGGGGTATCGCGCCGGGAAACGAAACGCGCCGGCGTGCGGTAATAGGGATCGGTGAAGTCGGCCTTCAGGCGGTTCTCCGGCGTCGCGGCGATGGAAGCGATCACCGCGTCGCCGCGATTTTGCGCCAGCGAATCGAGCAAGGTGTCGAAGCGGCGCATCTGGATCGTGCATTGCACCTTGATCTCCTCGCAAATCATGCGCGCGAGATCGACGTTGAAGCCCACCGGGTTACCGTCGGGGCCCGCGTAATCGAAGGGCGGGTAATCGGTCTCGGTGAGAAAGCGAATGACGCCGAGCCGGGACAGGTCGGGCCGTTCCGGACGCCGGCGCGGGTCCCAGAAGCTCGGCACCATGACCGTGGACGCCGGCGCCTTCGCCGCAGGCGTTGCCGAAGACTGCGCCAAGGCGGCCGGGCCAAACGCCCCTGCGAGCCCCAGGACCATGGCGACCAGAAGTCCCGCGCTCGGGTGCGGGCAGCGGCAGGCCGGCAAAGCCCGCCTAAAATGGCTTTTTCGGATTGTCATCATTCACGTCTCGTGTGCAGCGGCGGGCCGCCGGCGCACGTCGTTTCTACCCATTGATCCGGAAATTAGACAGGTCAATTATACAACCCATGGGCGAGCGCGCGAAAAGGGGCGCCGCAGGCGGGGAGTGGCGTTAAGGACCTCCGATCGGTCCAGTCGCCGGCCGGGGGGCTGTAATGCAGGACGGAAATAGCGGCAGCGCAGTTGCCGAGCGCCCGCGAGACAATCCGCGGCTCGCACCGCCGGGCGCCGATCTGGTTCCTTCGATCGCGCCGGAATGGGGCGCATCCCTAACCGCGATTCACTCCCGATCCGGCTTTCCGGAGATCGATTGCATCCGGCACGCCATTCCCGGCGCGGTGCTTGCCGCGGCCGAAAGCCGCGCGGAGACCGTGGGCGTCAGCGCCGACCGGGTTCTGATCGCCTGCGGCGCTATTTCCGAAGAGGACTATGTCAGGGCGTTCGCCGCTGGCTGCCACGCGCCTTTCGAATCCTTGGCCGAAGTCTCGCGGAAGGACTGCCCCCTTTCCGATGAAAGGTTGATCGAATCCGCGGCCGCCGGCCTGCTGCCGCTACAAATCGACGGCCGGCTCGTACTGACGGTCGCGCCTCGTCATACGGCGGCGCGGTATCTCGCCGAAATGACGGCGCGAGCCGATCTCAAAGGAATCTTTCGGCTGACTTCGGCCCGCCGTCTTCAGGATTTCGTATTCAAGCATTGCAAGGCAGGGATTGCGCGCCGGGCAGTCGGAGAATTGGAGAATTTGTGGCCCGAGCTTTCCGCCGCCCCGCGGCCGCGAAGTAAAAAGCGCGCTTTTCTTTCAATTGCCGCCCTTGCCGTTGCCGCCACCGCCTTGAGCCTGCATGGGACGACTGTCGCCGTCGACGTCATGCTGGCGATCATTTTCCTGGCATGGAGCGTGCTGAGGCTTTTCGGCTGCCTCATGCGGCCTCCCGCACGCAAGCGGCCGGCGCGCATCGCCGACGATCAACTGCCGACCTACAGCATCATCGCGGCGCTCTACCGCGAAGCGGTCTCGGTCGAGCATTTGGTTTCATGTTTGCGGCAGCTCGATTATCCCGGTTTTATGGCGCAAATGCCACAAAGAGCTACAGCGATAGCTAGCAAAATGCGGGAAGCAGACGAAACCCACCTTTGCCGCCTCCGGCGATTGATCGAGGAGCAATACGAAAATCGCCCCACCGGCTGTGGCGCAAGCTTCGGTGAATTGCTTTGCTGGGAAATTCACTCCAATGGAATGACATTCGTTTGGCTCGCCCAGAAATGGGGAGTCAGCCTCCCCACTCTGGGCGAACTGGTTTGGGATCATTGCAAACGGTTAGAAGCCGATCCCCGCGTGGACCACTCTTATCAGTTCAACCGCTGACAGTGATCGCATTTTGGGCGTCCGCCTGTGCCAGATACCCTATTGTAAGACTCAATGTTATTACCTTCGGTGCACCTGTCGTTATCGTGGTACACCTTGCGGTCCGTTTCCTTCTTCGAATGGAAGGCTTCTACTTTTGCCATGTGAATGGCTCCTTCTTATTGAAGGCCGGGCTTGACCTAGCACCACAAATCAGTCTGTAAAGAGAACGCAACAGTTACGACCCCGCGCCCGGCCAAGGGTTAAGTGCGGGTCGGAAACTAGAGGCCGCGCGGCCCTGGCAGGCTTAGCGGCCTCATCCGTTTCCGGGTCAGCGCATGAATCGGCAACGATTCGCGCTGGTTATTCAAGAGAAAAATGCGCGCTAAACGGTTCCAGCTATGGCTTGCTACTAGCGCAGTTGGGATCGGAAGCGGTCTATCTCAGGCTTAGATATCTCTGACGGATAGCAATAGGGCGAAGCTCCACCAGCGCGATCATGGGCGCTGGTGCGTCCGCAGCGCCTCCCATTGCGCATTAGATCGTCGGGGCAGGCACACGGACGTCCGGTGGCGTAATACGCTTCCCGGCTTTGTTTGACGATTTGCGCTGCAATCTGCGCATCCGAAAGCTGCTGTGCAGCAGCAGGAAATAGCGCCAGTGCCAATACTGCCGCTATTCCCGATCTAACGATCCGGCCAGCCATGTCTCAATAGCGCGGCGAATGGGTGCCATACTGGCCGGTGTAGGGATTATAGTTACCGCGTGTCCCGTAATTGTCGTACTGGGTGTTATTCGGGTTTGTTTGATAATGCGGCGCAACGTAGGTGCCATCCGAGCGGGTATAGGGATTGACGTAATGGCTATTCGGGTTTGATCCCGTGCCATAGCTCCCGTAAACGCCGCTAGGGTTATTGTTGCCATAGCCGTATTGCGCCGAAGCGCCGCTCACGCTGGCCGCGAACAACGCCAAAGCAAAAATCAATCTCATCATCGCCTCCCCTGCCGTTACCATCGTAAGGGTAAAGTCTCTGCCCGCAAGCTGCGGATGTCCAGCCTTTCGGGCCTATGTGGAGGGCTTTGGCTTGCCCGAAGTAGGCTTAACCGATTTGTGGCAAGCAGGGTCCGGAATCATAGTTATGGTGATTTGATCCGGATATTTGTTCATTGCGCCGCTCATAGCATCCACACCCAAGCCCACAACGCCGCCGAGAATGATGTTGCCGGCAGCCATCGGCTCGACACTTGATGAGATAACTCCAACGCCTTCCTGGTAACATTCCTTGGTGCAGCGGACCGAAATGGAGGCGGAACCTTTTGCTAGCGTCACTACGCCCGGAGTTTGAATCTGCTGTGGGCCAGTGGAGGTCGAGGCTGTGCACATCGCGCCCTGAACGCCGGGAGTATCGACAGAAACGATCTGGGTTGTCCCTCTTGTTATTGTGGCGCAACCAGCAAGCAATAAAGCAAGCCCAATAAGGCTTCGGCGCATCACCAGTCCCCCTTTTTCCACCTGCACAATCCAGCAACCCAAGGGGGAGGGCAACGTTTTTTGTTACCAGATGGTTAACGCACTCCCGCCATTACCTTAGATTTCCTCCAACGCCACACCGTCCAGTTCGAGGGCTGCAAGGCAGGCCAGAAAGAACGTGGCCGAAAACGTCCCCCGTTTCAGCTTATTCGTAATGCTGGCCTCAGTTTCCTTTTTGAACCCATGCTTCTTGAGCCGTTTGGCTAACTCGGTATAGGTAATCTCGCATTCCCGAAGCTTATGCTTGAGGAAGGCGGCGGCCCGTTCGGCCCATTCCTCTTCTGAGGCTATGGACATAGGATTACTCTCCTATCAAATCTGAGAGCTATCATATATGATATTTTGCTCTTGACAAGCCCTATGCCTATCACTTATGATAGCTTTCATAAACGATAGGTGTGGATATGGCCCAACATTTCCTGCTTTCCAAGGCTGCCAGGACCCTCTCGCTGGCCCAAGTCTTTCAAATGAAGGACGCGGAAGCCGAAATGGTCTTCCGCCGTATCCGCTGGGCCGATACGAATGGCGAGCCTGTCTGCCCGCATTGCGGCGGAACCGATGCTTACGACTGCCGCCGCCTGAAGGGCGCTCCCCGTTTCCGCTGCCGCGCCTGCGGCAAGGATTTCACGATTACCTCGGGGACGTTGTTCGCCAGCCACAAGCTGCCGCTGCGCTGCTATCTCGCGGCCGTCGCGATCTTCTGCAACGAGGTCAAAGGCAAGTCGGCGCTGGCGCTCTCGCGTGATTTGAATGTTTCCTACAAGTGCGCTTTCGTCTTGCTGCATAAGTTGCGCGAAGCGATGGCCGAGGAACTGAAAGGCCGCGTTGTCGGCGGCGACGGCAAGGTGGCCGAAGTCGACGGTGGTTATTTCGGCGGCTACGTCAAACCTGCCAATCATCGCGAAAATCGCCGCGACCGCCGCTTGGCGCGCAATCAAAACGGCAAGCGCAAGGTGGTAGTCATTGTTCGCGAACGCGGCGGCAATTCCGTTCCAGCCGTATTCAAGTCGGAAGCCAAGGCGATGGCCTTCCTCCGCTCGCATATTGCCAATGGCACAATCTTGAATGCCGACGAAGCGGCGTCATGGGATGAACTGCACAAGCGTTATGAGGTCCGCAGGATCAATCACGAGGAAGCCTATTCACTCGACGGCGCTTGCACGAATTGGGCAGAGGAATTTTTCAGCCGGATGCGCCGCGCCGAGATAGGTCACCACCACCATATCAGTGGCGCGTATCTGCTTCGGTATGCGCAAGAGGCGTCCTGGCGTGAGGACAATCGCCGGCAGTCCAATGGCGAGCAAGTGGACCGGCTCGCAGGGCTCGCGATGAAGCGGAAGCCATCAGTTGATTTCAGCGGCTATTGGCAGCGTCACCAAAGGGTCGGGTAACCAAACCCCCAGAAATCAGCGGTTTTTGGGCTTGAATCCTTTGCCTTTCCGTGCAAATTAACGGTCTGTTATCCATATCCAGCGTACTCAAAGGGCTTCTGATGTCACGGAACATACGTGGGGCGTCCCGAGTTCCTAAGAAGGTGACTCACATGACCCCGATTGCAACAGAAATTCATGTCGTCCGCCGCGTCCGATCTGGCTGGTACGTTTACACTTGCGAGGCTCTCCCGGGTCTATATGTCGCGAGTGCGGACGATAAGAAAGCCTACAACGACCTGCCAACAGCCATTCGAAAGCTGTTCAAGCTCGACTACGGCCATGAAGTTTCGGTCCATCACAAAATTGATTATTCAGCGTTTATGCTAGGTCATCAAGCGCGCGAGGCTCTTGAGGACCGGACCCGCGAATTGATGGATTCTCACCAAGATGTCCTCTCGTTCATGATCGGGAGGTCTGACGGTGATCTCGCTTCCGGTAGTCACTGAACAACAGGTTCGTACCGCACTGACTGATTCAGACTACGCCGCCACCGAAGAGGTGACGGCAACGGGACGTTTCTGGAAACAAACGAAAGGATCACGGCACCTTCTGGTGCCGTTTGCGTCTGGCGGAACGTATCCTGACTTTTTGCTGACTGAACTCGTCGCGCGCGCAAAAGCGATAAACGACGAAGCCTGTGCGACAGCCATCAAAAACATCAATCCTTGGGAGCGCCTCCGCGCAAAGCGTGACCGGCCAAGCAAAAAGGGGTGAGGGCCGTCAAACCAGTTTTTTCTCTGGCGGCAACTCCCAAATCAGCGCCGCCTTCACTCGCCCCGTGGTGACCACCCGCCGCTGCCGCCGTAGCAGCCGCAGCGCGTGAATGAGCCTGCTACCGATGGACTTGGCGAGAACCTTGTCCGCCTGATTCAGGCCCTTGGCTTTCATTATGTAGAGGGCGAGTTGGCGGGTGGTCAGAGGCCCGTCAACCAAGGCCGCTAGACAGAGCCGCGTTTGCTCCCCGCGCTTGAATAGGTGCTGCACGTCCACATAGGCCGGGAAGCCCTTGGGGTCGCCGCTGGCCTCAAAGATCGCGATGGCGGCTTCGATGTGTGCAAGGTCGGCGCGGGCTTGGCCTAGTAGCCCCTCATACTTGGCAACGGCCCCGGCTATTTCATCGCGCTTGCTGCGTAGCGTGGTGACGGTGCGGATTTCGCTCATGCCGCTTTAGATAGCGGCGACCGTCAAAATGTCTTGTGGCGTTTGCGCCATAATACCGGATTATCCCGCCGAGAAGCTCGACATCAAGCTCGTGATCGAGTCCGATGACATCGAGACGCAGCGGGCCATCGAGCGTCTGCAACTCGGGCCGCCGTTCGAAATTATTGTCGCCCCCGAGGCCGGGCCGCGCACCAAACCGAAGGCGCTTAATGCCGCGCTGCCGTTCGTCCACGGTGCCTTCACCGTGGTCTTTGACGCCGAGGACCGCCCCGAACGGGACCAACTGCGCCGCGCGCTCGACATGTTCCAGGCCGATTCCGATCTTGCCTGCGTGCAGGCCCGACTGACAATCGACAACACCGCCGATAGCTGGCTCGCACGGCTCTTCACCGCCGAATACGCGGGACAGTTCGACGTTTTCCTGCCGGGGTTGGCGGAACTACGCATGCCGCTACCGCTCGGCGGCTCCTCGAATCATTTCCGCACCGCTGTCCTGCGGGAGATCGGCGCCTGGGACCCTTATAACGTGACGGAGGATGCCGACCTCGGCATGCGGCTCAGCCGTTTTGGCTACCGTTGCGAAGTCGCCGTCTCGACCACCTACGAAGAGGCGCCCGCGCGCTTCGGCCCCTGGCTGCGGCAGCGCACGCGCTGGTTCAAGGGTTGGATGCAGACATGGCTCGTCCACATGCGGACGCCGCTGCGGCTGCTGGCCAATTTGGGTATGGCGCGGTTCGCCGTCTTCCAGCTCGTGGTCGGAGGCAATGTACTCGCGGCCCTGGTTTACCCGCTCTTCCTCGGGAGCGCGGCATGGCAGTTTTCGACGCATGCGCCCGCCGGCACGGGTTTGGGCAGCGCCCTGCTGTTCGCGCTGCACGGCACGGCGCTGAGCATTGGATTCGCCATTGCCGGGCTGGTTGGCTGGGTCGGCCTCACGCGCCGCGGTCTCGCGGAAACCGCATGGATCCTCATGCTCACACCGATCCACTGGCTGCTTCTATCGCTTGCCGCCTGGCGCGCTATCTACCAATTGCTCCGCGATCCCTATCGCTGGGAGAAAACCGAGCACGGGCTCGCCCGCACCTCTCGGCTCGCCAGGGAGCGGGCACTCACTCCAGTTTTTCCGAAAAAGCCCAAGAAGACGACAACTGGCTTGAAAGCGTCACCCGCTCGTTAAGAACAAACCGCCGCCTACGTGATTTGCCTAATAGGCCGCTCGGAGCTCCTGGGATAGTTCACTTTCAGCCGCATGCTCCATGGTAGGTGGCTGCACCGGTGCGGAGCACAGCGCACCTGCACTTGCAAAGGCCGGCCGCGCCAAGGTTTCGACATTGCGCGCGGCCGGCATTTCTCGGTTCCAGACCCTACAACAGCCGATTGATCGCAGACCGTATCCTTCGCTAGGTTTCCCGCAGCGACGCAGGGGAACAACATGGCGAAAACGCCTTACGACATCGATCTCGACCGCAACCCAGCCAATTTCCAGCCGTTGACGCCGCTGACCTTTCTCGAGCGCGCGGCGGCGGTCTTTCCGCAGCAGACCGCGATCATCCACGGACCGCTGCGGCGCTCTTACGCCGAATTCTATGCGCGTTCGCGGCGGCTCGCTTCGGCGCTGGCCCAACGCGGCATCAAGCGCGGCGACAGCGTATCGGTGCTGCTGGCCAACACGCCGGCGATGCTGGAGTGCCACTACGGCGTGCCGATGGCGGGCGCCGTGCTCAATTCCATCAATACGCGGCTCGACGCGCCGGTGGTCGCCTTCACCATCGATCACGCCGACGCCAAGGCGCTGATCACCGATCGTGAATTTTCCAAGGTAGCCAAGGAAGCGCTGGCGCTCGCCAAGACCAAGCCGCTGGTCATCGATTACGACGATCCGGAATTCACCGGCGAAGGCGAGCGGCTCGGTAGCCTGGAATACGAAGAATTCCTGCAGCAGGGCGATCCGGATTTTGCCTGGAAGATGCCCGATGACGAATGGGACGCCATCTCGCTCAACTACACCTCCGGCACGACCGGCGATCCCAAGGGCGTCGTTTATCACCACCGCGGCGCTTACCTGCTCGCGGTCGGTAATGTGCTGACCGGCAACATGGCGAAGCATTCCGTCTATCTGTGGACCTTGCCCATGTTCCACTGCAACGGCTGGTGCTTTCCCTGGTCGATGTCGGTGGTGGCCGGCACTCATGTCTGTCTGCGCTGGGTCCGCGCCAAGGCGATGTACGAGGCCATCACCCAGCATAAGGTTACGCATCTGTGCGGTGCGCCCATCGTGATGTCGACGCTGCTCAATGCCTCGCCGGAAGAGAAGAAGACGGTTTCGCAGCAGGTGGAATTCTTCACCGCAGCGGCGCCGCCGCCGGAAGCCGTGCTGGCCGCCATGAAGGACGCAGGCTTCAACGTCACACATCTCTATGGATTGACCGAAACCTACGGGCCGGCCGTGGTCAACGATTGGCACGGCGCATGGGATAAGCTGCCAAAACCCGAACAGGCCGCTAAGAAGGCGCGCCAGGGCGTGCGCTATCTGCCGCTCGAAGCGCTTGATGTGCTCGATCCGGAAACCATGCAACCGGTGCCGCGCGACGGCGAGACGCTGGGCGAGGTCATGTTCCGCGGCAACGTGGTGATGAAGGGCTATCTGAAGAACAAGGCGGCGACCGAGAAGGCCTTCGCCGGCGGCTGGTTTCACTCCGGCGATCTCGGCGTCATTCACCCCGACGGTTATATTCAGCTCAAGGACCGTTCCAAGGACATCATCATCTCCGGCGGCGAGAATATCTCATCCATCGAAGTGGAGAACGCGCTCTACAAACATCCGGCGGTGGCCACCGCCGCCGTGGTGGCCAAGCCCGACGACAAATGGGGTGAGACGCCCTGCGCCTTCGTCGAGCTGCGTCCGGGCGCCAACGCCAGCGCCGAGGACCTGATTGCCTGGTGCAAGCAGAATCTCGCGGGCTACAAATGCCCGCGCTACGTGGTCTTCGCGGAAATCCCGAAGACGAGCACGGGGAAGATTCAGAAATTCAAATTGCGGGAGATGGCGAAGGGGGTGTGACGTCAAATCTTAGCTTTGCAAATATTGCCATTTCGACGTCGCTTACACGCCACCCACTCGGAGCCCAGCCAGTATATTTCAACTGGGCGGCGACTATATGCTGCAAAATAGTATGGCAGTCGGCCAAAAATTCTTTGTAACCATCGGGATTCTTTGGATATGCCAGTCGCTCGCTGATCACACTGTCGAGCACCACTGCCGCCTTGGGAGCGAGAAATTTGAGATGTTTGGAAGCAAAAGATACTCCTCCCAAGTTTTTTATTCCTTGTAGAGCTTTAAGCGCTTCGACGACATTTCCGTTCTGAGCTTGCTGATGTGCCTTTCGAAAAGTTGCCTTCACGTCTTCGATCCGATTGTTATTGATTACCCGGCCAGCAACTCCCGGGTAGCCACCCCAACTGCAGACGGCTCTGATGAAGCTTTGCAAATCCGTCTTGCGAAATTTGCATTCAATGAGCTGCGCACCGTGCCGTTCAATATCAGCTGTTGTGGGCTTATTAGACCGGCTGGGTACATTCTGCTGAAATAGCGTCAAGAGGCCAGGAAATTCCGATAGGTTGATCACCGTTGCCCAGCCGAAGCGGATTGGTTGGTCGTCAACAATCATTGCTCACGCCGCCTCGGCCTCCATCACGCCCACCACAAGCCGTTTGCCGAGCGCGCGCAACGCCGCCGTCAGCGCCGGCAGTTTGGTCGGATGCCTGGGATCGAGGATGCGGCGCACTTCCTTCTCGTGCTTGCCGATGCGGCGCGCCAATTCGGACTTGCTGATGCCGGCGGCTTTGAACGCCTCCAGCACGGCGAGCTTGGCGGCCACGTCCGGCGCGACCGCAATCTCAACCAGCTTGCGGCCTTTGGCGCGCGGCCTCGGCAATGGCACTCCGCGCTCCAGATAGGTTAGCAGCACGAGACCGAGCGCTTCCTCGGCCATGGCTCGGGCGTCGGTCTCGCCGCGTCCTTGTGTGACGACCTCCGGCACATCGGGAAAGGTCACGACGATACTGCCGCGCCGCTCTCCCGGCTCGAATAGCGCGCGATATGAATAGGACCGCATTGCTGTTCCTCCTGATGCCCCGGACCATTCCGGGACAGCGCGCCATTGCTCAGTCCGCGAGACCAAGCTGCTTCCTGATCTTTCTTGCCGTTTTCGGGTCGATCTCGCGGGACGGAACGGTGGTCAGCCGGTCGCCGACAAATACCATCATGTGCCCGCCTTTGCCGCGCCACGTCTCCGCCCGGAACGACAGACCCTTCCTGCGGGCTTCCTCCCGCAATTCGGCAATGAATTTGTCGCGCTTGTTCATTGCCCTGAGGGCTGGTCCACGGAAACAGTTATATCGGACAAAATTGTCCGAATGTCAAGGTAGGCACTTTTCCACAAAACAAAACACCGGCTCCCCTTCGGAGAGCCGGCGGCTCAACCGCGAACCGTTTCGAAAAAATCACCGCGCTCTAATGTAGGCTGACGCCAATATTCTGGCGCAACCGCGCGATCTCGTCCTTCACCTGCAACTTGCGACGCTTCAGTTCGGCGATTAGCAGCCCATCGCAGGATGGGTGCGCGAGCGCCTCCGATATTTCGTCCTCCAGCGCCCGGTGGCGCTGTTCCAATTCCGCAAGATGCGTTGAGATGGACATAGGGGGGATCTCCTTTTGCCCGACAAAAGAAGTTTACTCCAAACCCGACCGGGACCGAAGTCCGGATCGTATGTGCGATGCAGCAAATCACCGCAAAGTGTCGTGATAAAGTGCCAATCCGGGTTGCGGCTGGGGATCAAAAAAATGATAATAATCAGGATTTTGGCGCTTGGAAGCACTGGGCTACCGGCTTGGGCGCTTCGCCATGACTGACGAAGAAGAACGCGAGCTCCGCGCCGAACTGGCGCGGCTCTTGCAGGAACATCGCGATCTCGATGCCGCCATCGAAGCGCTGCAGGAATCGCCGGGCTCGGACATTCTGCAGGTGCAGCGCCTGAAGAAGCGCAAACTGGTATTGCGCGACCGCATTACCTTCATCGAGGATCAGCTCACGCCCGACATTATCGCCTGAGAGCGGCCGTTCGTTATCGGCGCATTCGCTTGCGCCGATACATCGCCTCGTCGGCGCGCGCGATGATGTCCTCGGGGCTATCCGAGCCCGAGAGCATGGCGCATCCGGCCGAAGCGCCGACCGTCAGCCGCGCTCCGTCGTGAAGGACCGCAGCGGCCGCCACCACTGCCTCCAATTGCACCGCCTTCGCCGCCGCTTGGCTTTCGTCGAGGTTCCACAAAAGGATGCCGAATTCGTCGCCGCCGAGCCGCGCCACCACGTCGGACTCGCGCACGCTTCGCTGCAGGCTCAGGGCGACCGCTTGCAGCATCCGGTCACCGGCGGCATGTCCATATCTGTCGTTTACCGGCTTGAAGCGGTCGAGATCGAGATAGATCAGCGCCGCCGCAGCGCCATAGCGGCGCACGTAAGCCAGCGACCGGCGTAATTCGCGCTCGAAACCGCGCCGGTTGAGCAGGTCGAGCAGCGGATCGCGTTCCGCGCGCGCTTCCAGTTCGCTCACATGGGCGCGTGCCGCAGCCAACTCGGCGCGCAAGCGTTCGACCTCTGCGGCAAGCTGCATCGGCTCCGAGCGGCCCGGTGCCGATGCCGACGGCGGCGATTCGCCGGTCCGGGCCTCTCGGCGCTCCGTCCTGCAGCGGCCGCGCGCCGCGGCAGGCGTCCGCTTCTGCGGCCGAATCCGGCTCTTGCTCATGTGTGGCGTTGCCCCCAAAGAATCGCTCGATCCAGAATAGCCGAGCCGTTTCGTCTTGCCACTGCGAGGCCCGCACCTATAATCCGCCGCTTCTTTGCGCCGGCAAGGCCGGATTCGAGGGGCAAATGGCCGCCAAGCCGGTCGCGATCATCATGGGAAGCCAGTCTGACTGGGAGACCATGCAGCATGCCGGCGCGACGCTTGCGGAACTGAAGATCGCCTATGACGCACTGATCGTCTCCGCTCACCGCACGCCGGAGCGGCTTTACAGCTTCGCCAAATCCGCCCGCAAGAAGGGCTACAAAGTGGTGATCGCCGGCGCCGGCGGCGCGGCTCACCTTCCCGGCATGACCGCGTCGCTTACCTCGCTGCCGGTTCTCGGTGTGCCGATGAAGACGCATGCGCTTGAAGGAAAGGACAGCCTGCTTTCCATCATGCAGATGCCGGCGGGCGTTCCGGTGGGAACTCTGGCGATCGGCAAACCTGGCGCCGTCAATGCCGCGCTTCTGGCCGCCGCCGTTCTCGCGACGTCGGACGCCAAGCTGGCGAAAAGACTCGACGCCTGGCGCGCGCGGCAAAGCAAAGCGGTGGCGAAGCGGCCACGCGAGGCGCGCGCGTGACTCTGCCGGTATTGAAGCCAGACGCGACCATCGGAATCCTCGGCGGCGGTCAGCTCGGCCGCATGCTTGCGCTGGCCGCGGCGCGGCTCGGACTGCGCTGCCATGCCTATGCGCCCGACACGGATTCCTGCGCTTTTCAGGTGATGCGGCATTCAACCTGCGCCGCTTATAACGACGAAGCCGCCCTCGAGCGTTTTGCCGATTCGGTGGACGTGATCACGTATGAATTCGAGAATGTGCCGGCGGAAACCGCGGCCTTCCTCGCGGCGCGCCGGCCTGTAATTCCGGATCCCAAGGTGCTGGCCACGACCCAGGATCGGCTGGCGGAGAAATCATTCGTCAGCGGACTCGGTATCGCCACGGCGCCTTACGCCGCCGTCGCATCGCCGACCGATCTGGCCTCCGCCGTTACCGCGATCGGCGTTCCGGCGGTGCTGAAAACGCGGCGGCTCGGCTATGACGGCAAGGGTCAGAAGATGATCGGCGTGAAGGACGATCCGGCGGCCGCATGGAGCGGCCTGCGCCAGGTTCCCGCCATTCTCGAAGGCTTCGTCCCTTTCGAGCGGGAGATTTCGGTGGTCGCCGCGCGATCCGCCACGGGGCAAGTCGAATGCTTCGACGTCACCGAGAACGAGCACCGCGACCACATCCTGAAAATCTCACGCGCGCCCGCGGCGGTGCCCGGCACGGTGGCCACCCGGGCGCGCGAGATCGCGGTCACCCTCGCCGAAGCTTTCGGCTATGTCGGCGTTCTGGGCGTCGAGATGTTTCTGGTGCGGGAAGGCGCCGACTATTCCGTGCTGGTCAATGAGATCGCGCCGCGGGTGCACAATTCCGGCCATTGGACCCTCGACGGCTGCACGGTTTCGCAATTCGAGCAGCATATCCGCGCGGTCGCCGGCTGGCCCTTGGCCTGCCCGCTCCGGCATGGGCGAGCCGAAATGACGAACTTGATCGGCACCGAAATCGAGAGCTATCGCCAATGGCTTGATGTGCCCGGCGCGTCGGTCCACCTCTACGGCAAGACCGAACCGCGGCCGGGGCGCAAAATGGGTCACGTGACGCGCATCATCCCGGACGCCGCGGGACCGCAATGAGCATCGTGCTGGCCTGCCTGATTTCACTGTCGATTGGCTGGACCGCCGCCGCTTGCGACGCACTGTTCCGCGATGAAAATCGTCCCGACGTTTTTAACGGGTTGTTCGGCACGTTATTCCTGCTGACGCTGACAGGCGTCGGCGGGTTCTTCGCCGCCTTCAATATTCTCTGGATGTTTCGGACGATCCATTCCTCCGCCATCCTCGTCATTATCGCGGGCGGCGCCTATCTCGGCTTCACCGCCTCCAACCGGCTGCATGTGAACGCGGCCGGAGCCGCCAACCGCTTCGTGCTCGGCCTCGGCAGCCTGCTGATCTACTATGCCGTCGCCTGGAAGCTGCTGCGGCCGGTGGTGGACTTTTAACAGCCGTTCTGCTAGACGCGCGCCTTCAGCCCGGTTCGCGCGCTCTGTGCAGACGGCCGGTGCACTCGGCAATCGCAACCGGATGGAGAGGATAGACTGCGTGCAGGTGCTCGTTCGCGACAATAACGTCGACCAGGCCCTCAAGGCGCTCAAGAAAAAGATGCAGCGCGAGGGCATTTTCCGCGAGATGAAGCTTCGCGGCCATTACGAAAAGCCCTCCGAAAAGAAAGCCCGCGAGCGGGCGGAAGCGATCCGCCGGGCCCGCAAGCTCGCCCGCAAGAAGCTGCAGCGTGAAGGCCTGCTGCCGATGAAGCCCAAGGTCGTTCCGGGCCCCGGCGCGCCGGGCCGCCGCTGACTTAGCTCGGTTTTCTGCCGCGGGCCGGCGCCGTCCGGCCCGCGTTGTCGTTTCCGGCCGGCCTCGCGCTTTCATGCCGTCTCCCCGGGGCTGAACAATCCCGGTCCGTGCCGTAGAATGCCGCCTGTCCGGCGAAAGAGGCAGCATGAGCGTTCCCCTGCGTTCCAAACCACGAGCCGGCTTTGTCCTGGCGATCGCCGCCGCGGCGCTCGGCGCCTGTTCGACCGCGGATTTGACCTCGGGCACGGTGCCCGATAGCGCGGAAGCGCAATACGTCGCCTCGCCGGCGAACATCGCCTCGCTCACCGAGGTCATCCAGCGCAATCCCAAGGATCCGCAGGCCTACAATATGCGCGGTTCGGTGCTGGGCCAGGCCGGCCAGTTCGACAAGGCGCTGGCCGATTTCAATCAGGCGGTCAGTCTCGATCCCAAATACGCACAAGCCTATGCCAACCGCGCCCTGATCTATCGGCAGACCAAGCGGATGGACGAGGCCATCGCCGACTATAACCAGGCGATCGCGCTCGATCCGTCATATGCCGCGGCCTATCTCGGCCGCGGCGTCGTCTATCGGCAGAACAAGCGGCCGCTGGAAGCATTGCAGGATTTCAACAAGGCAGTCGCGATCCGCCCCGATCTGGCCGAGGCCTATTATGAGCGCGGGCTGCTCTATCAGACCCAGGGACAACATCGGATCGCGATCGACGATTTCTCGACCGCCATCGGCCTCTCCGCCCAGGCCGCCGAGCCGCTGATCGCGCGGGGCTTAAGCTACATCGCGGTGAAGGATTACAAGGCCGCCATCAGCGATTTCGACGAGGCGGTGCAGCTCGAGCCGCTGAACATCCAGGCCTGGACCAGCCGCGGGCTTGCGCTGGAGCGGCTCGGCGACAAGGAGAAGGCCGCCGGCTCCTATGCCAAAGCACTCAACGTGGATCAGGATTACGCGCCGGCCAAAGAAGGCTTCAAACGCGTCGGCGGCGAATTCGGCAGGACCTATCAGACGTTTTGATTACGCGCCGCCGTTGATAAACGGCCGCACCAGATCCGGAACGCCAAAGGAATCATGGTCGTTGTGCGCCGCCTCCGGCAGCCGAAGGAAGCGCTTCGGCGCGCCGATCATGGCATAGAGCCGCTCGCCGAAGCCGATCGGAACGATCGTGTCGCGCGCGCCGTGGATCACGAGTGCCGGCGCGGTGACTTTTGCGATACGCAAATCGGAGCGAAACGAATCTTTCAGCAGCAGCCGCACCGGCGCGAACCAATAGATGGAAGCCGCGACATCGGCGATCGAGGTATAGGGCGATTCCAGCATCACGCGCGCCACCGGTTTCTCGGCCGCCAGCGCCACCGCGACCCCGGTGCCGAGCGATTCGCCCCAGAGCACGACGCGGTTTGCCCCATAGCGCGTCGCGGCGAAATCATAAGCCGCTTCGGCGTCGCGGATCAGGCCCTCTTCCGTCGGTGTGCCGGTCGATCCGCCGTAGCCGCGATAGCACAGCGCCAATAGCCCGGTGCCGTCGGCGGTGAGCCAGCGGAAGCGTTCCGCGCGCAGATCGAGGCCGCCGCCATTGCCCTGGAAATAGATGACGACCGGCTTGCCGTCGCGCGGCGGCACGTGCCAGGCGATCAGCTTTTCGCCGTCGGCGCTTTGCAGAAAGATTTCTTCCGCCTGCGGCAAGCCGGCATCGGCAGGCAGATGCCGTGTCTTGTCGGGAAAATAGAGCAGCGAGCGCTGCGCGAGGTACATCACAACGACGACCGCGGCGTAACCGGCAACTGCGATGAGAAGAAGCCATTTCAGAACGGTCATGCTGAATTATTTCTCCTCCTTCTCTCGCTCGCCCCGGTGGGGAGAGGGAAAATTTAGCCAACGCTCCGCCGGCCCTATTCTTGGCGGCGCGGGCCACGCCGTCTCCCTTTTTCCTTCCCCCCAAAAATGAGGGGAGCGGAGCGCCGAGAAGGCGCTTGATAGTTCAGAGCCGCGGCCTTGCGGCCGTGGCGCGCCTTGTCTTTTGCACAAGGCGCACGCCCTTCGGCGCTCCACCGCGGTGTCCGTCCACGGCGTCCGGCCCGCGCTCACCGCGTACGGGCGTTTCCGCCCTGCGGCTACTAGCTCCTAGTGCCCGGCTCATAGTGGCCGGGGGTCGGGGTCCGGCGCCGCCCGAGCGCAGGCTGTGCGAAAGCCTGCCCGCGGGCACCGCACCCGGCTCCACCATCAAGACGCCTCTAGATGACGCCCCTCAGCGAACCGGATAGCGGAATATAGTCCTATATCGGAAAGGGAGTCAACGCCGGTAAAAGTGGGTGCGTCTGCGATTCTTATCCCCGCGACCGCCTAGACTGGACCTGCATGAGCCAGCTTCTCATCCAGCATTACCTGAACGAGCTGCAGACGCTCCGCCGCGTGTCTGGCACGTCGCGCGAGTCGGTCGTGCGCGAGGCGTTCAAGACGCTGCTCAAGGACTGGGGCAAATCGCGCGATCTCATTTTCATTCCCGAGTTCGAATTCACGACGCCGCAAAAGAACCGCGTCTATGCCGACGGCGCGCTGTTGTATGCGCTGCGCGTCCCGCTCGGCTATTGGGAGGCCAAGGACGAGGAGGACGACCTCGACAAGGAGATCGAGAAGAAATTCCGCAAGGGCTATCCGCAGACCAACATCATCTTCGAGGACTCGCATGAAGCGGTCCTGATCCAGAACAAACAGGAGGTGATGCGCTGCGGAGTCGAGGAACCGGCGCTGCAAAAACTGCTGGAGCTTTTTTTCGACTACGAGCCAGAAGTCATTGTCGATTTCCGCAAGGCGGTCGAACAGTTCAAGACCGACCTCCCGGCGGTGCTGTCCGCATTGCGCGACATGATCGACGCCGCCGAGAAGGAGAACGACAAATTCCGCAAGGCGTCGTTGCGCTTCCTCAAGCACGCCCAGGACACCATCAACCCGAACGTCACCGCCGCCGATGTGCGCGAGATGCTGATCCAGCACATTTTGACGGAAGAGATATTTTCTCAGGTCTTCGACAACCCCGACTTTCACCACAAGAACAACGTGGCGAAAGAGCTTTACGCGCTGGAAAACACCTTCTTTACCGGCAAGGTGAAGCACGACACGCTGGCGGGCTTGCGGCATTACTATGCCGCGATCAAAAGCGCCGCCGCCCTTGTGCCCACGCACCACCAGAAACAGAACTTCCTCAAGACCATCTATGAGAACTTCTACAAGGTCTACAACAAGA
Organism: Xanthobacteraceae bacterium; assembly: GCA_035652315.1. GTDB lineage: Bacteria > Pseudomonadota > Alphaproteobacteria > Rhizobiales > Xanthobacteraceae > CANKHA01. The sequence continues at coordinate 45,943 of DASREA010000041.1, forward strand.
AGGCGGCCGACCGGCTCGGCGTGGTCTATACGCCGAACGAGATCGTGCGCTTCATGGTCGAAAGCGCCGACTGGCTATGCCAGAAGCATTTCGGCAGGGCGCTGATCGACAAGAACGTGGAAATCCTCGATCCCGCCTGCGGCACCGGCACCTTCATCACCGAGCTGATCGAGCACTTTCGCGGACAGCCGCAAAAGATGCGTTACAAATATCTGGAGGAGCTGCACGCCAACGAGGTGGCGATCCTGCCCTATTACGTCGCCAATTTGAACATCGAGGCGACGTATGCCGCGATCAGCGGCTACGAGGAATATCCGAACCTGTGCTTCGTCGACACGCTAGACAACGTGGCGGGGCTGCGGACCCATGCCGTCGGAAAGGGCCAACACTTCGGCGATCTTTTTGGCGCGGTGTCAGACGAAAACGTGAAGCGCATCACGCGACAGAACAAGAAGAAGATCAGCGTGGTTATCGGCAACCCGCCCTATAACGCCAACCAGCTCAACGAAAACGAGAACAACAAGAACCGCGAATATCCCGAAATCGACAAGCGCATCAAAGAAACCTACATCGCAG
>DASREA010000042.1:0-2321 GCA_035652315.1 Xanthobacteraceae bacterium
CATACCCTCAAACATTTGTTCGCCGCTGCCGCTTGTTTATGCGTCTTCAGTTATTTCCGGGCGCAGCAACCGGCTCACGGCAGGAGCGCGTAGCTCACGCTGACACTGACTTGCAGCGTTTCCTCGCCGGGGGAAACAGGCATCGAAGCCGCTGCCGCGCTTCGCATCAGGAAAAATCGTGGCGTGGCATTCCCTTGCTCGCTGATATTGACGGCGCTGCCAAGGCGCACATTCGCGGCGCGCGCATAGATTTCCGCTTTGCGCCGCGCGTCGGCGATGGCGGCTTCGCGCCCCTGGTCGAGCGCCTTGGACGGCTCGGCGACCATGAATTGCAGGCCGGAGATATCGTTGGCGCCCGCAGCAACCAGGGCATCGATCACCGCCGACGGCTTGCCGAGATCGCGGATTTTGATCGTGACCTGGTTGGAAGCCTGAAAGCCGCTGATGCGGATCGCGCCATTGCGGTTCTCGCGCACCGGCTGCAACGAGAGTCGCGCTGTCTGCACGTCGCGCTCGGCAACGCCGGCGTTCTTCACCGCCGTCATGACTGCCGTCATTGCTTTGGCATTGGCCTCGCTCGCCTCGCGCGCGGTCTTCGCCGTGGTTGTCACGCCGGCGGTCAAGACCGCGAGATCCGGCGCGACGCTGACCTCAGCCATTCCATTCACAGTCAGCAGATTCTGCGGGGCTTTCTCGCTTTGCCCCCGCGCGCCGGCGGCGGCGACCAACAGAAAGGCGAAGGCGAGACCGATAATACTGGAGTGGTGTTTCATGGCGGCGGCGGCGGTTTGAGGGGCACATAGACGGTAACGACGAGCTGATCGGGCGGCGTCTTCAAAGGATCGGTCAGGTATTCCTCGATGAACATGTCCTGAGTTTCGATGCGCTTCTCATCGAGGTAGTTGGTAATCGCTTCATAGGTTGCATCCATGGCGTCGTAGGAGCCGCGGTGGATGAATTTGAGCATCTTGCCTGCGGGCGATTTGCCGAGGGTCACCTCGCCGCGCGGAATCTTCACGCCATCGGCAACCGGGACCGCGGCTTGGTAATGAAAGCCGGTATCGTCGTTTTGCGTATAGATGATGAGCCGCTGGCCTACAGCCGCGATTTTCTGTCTTTCCAGATAGCGGTCGATCGCTTTGAATGCGCCCTGCAGAGTTGCGAAGGCATTATCCCAGCCGGAAGTGCCGCTGATGCTGACAATGGTCTTCGCCTCGAGCGTTGCGTCGGCGCCGAAGGGATCGCCGGGCTGAAGCCATGGCGGAGGCGCCCCCGGCACCGGCGTCGTCGTCGGGCCGGGCTTCGGCCTAGGCAAAGGTACGGACGGCGCGGCCGAGGTACCGTTGCCGGGACCCGGCGTTGCCGGCTCCGGCGCTTGGGCAATCGAGTGCAGCAATGGTGCAGTGCTTGCGGCTGCGGCAATCAAAACGGCGCCGAGCAACCACCAAGAAAACCGCATCGGAGCTTTCCTTGCGCCAGGCAGGCCAGACGAAACGATATCATTAGCACGGCTCGACACCAGACAAGCGTCTTAAGCGACTGGCAAAGCCGCCTGCTTTCGCCATATAAATCGGGTGAATGTAGGCCGCCAAATCTGAACCCAAGATGACCGCGCTGGCAAACCATGCTTTCAGCCGCATGAACGGCCTCGGCAACGAGATCGTTGTGGTGGATTTGCGCGACTCCAAAGCGGCCGTCACGCCGGCCGAAGCCCGCGCCGTGGCGCAGCCGCCGAGCGCGCCTTACGACCAACTGATGACGCTGCATGCGCCGCGCACGCCGGGCACCGATGCCTTCGTGCGCATCTACAATAACGACGGCTCGGAAGCCGGCGCCTGCGGCAATGGCATGCGCTGCATCGCGTCCTTGCTGTTTGCCGAGAGCGGCAAGAGCATGCTCGTCTTCGAAACCACGTCGGGACTGCAGAATTGCTGGAAAGCGGAAACGCCTGGCCTGATTACCGTGGATATGGGCGTACCGCGTTTCAAATGGAACGAGATTCCGCTCGCCGAGGAATTCCGCGACACCCGCGGCATCGAATTGCAGATAGGGCCCATCGACAAGCCGGTGCTGCATACGCCTTCGGTCGTCAACATGGGTAATCCGCACGCCATTTTCTGGGTCGACGACGTGAACGCCTATGATCTCGCGCGCATCGGGCCGCTTTTGGAAAACCATCCGATCTTTCCCGAACGCGCCAACATCACGCTGGCGGCGATCCGGTCGCGGGAGCACATCGCGATCCGCACCTGGGAGCGCGGCGCTGGGCTCACCAAGGCCTGCGGCTCGGCGGCTTGCGCCGCCGCGGTCGCCGCCGCGCG
>DASREA010000043.1:0-9597 GCA_035652315.1 Xanthobacteraceae bacterium
GCCCGAAGTGCGGCGACCCTGCGGCTACTAGCTCCTAGTGCCCGGGCCTTAGTACCCGGGGGTCGGGGTTCGGCGCCGCCCGAGTGCAGGCTTTGCGAGAGCCTGTCCGCGGGCACCGCACCAGCAAAGACCGGATTTCTCCGGTCCGCCACGGAAGGAGTGCCCGCATCTCCGGGCCTGAGCCTCCCGTTCGCCCCGCCATCAAGACGCCTCTAGATGGCGCCCCTCAGCGGACGAGGTGCGATCAAGATAAGTGCGATTTTAGGGGCGGGGATAACTTTATTTTGTCGGCTGCAATGACGCGGCAAGGGCGCCCTTGCCTGCATCCGGCATCGCATTCCTGAGGAAGGCTGGGCGACCAGAAGCGCTCGCTGAATGCACGCCCGTCGGGGTGACGGGGTAGGCCCTGTGTCTTATATAGGCCCAATGCCCACGCTTTTCGTGACCCATCCCGCCTGTCTCAATCATCTGACTCCGCTCGGCCACCCGGAGCGGCCGGACCGGCTGCGCGCGATTAACGCGGCGCTCGACGCGGAAAAGTTTGCTCTGCTGGTGCGCGAACGGGCGCCGCCCGCGCGGCCGGAATTCATCGCGCTTTGTCATCCGGCCGAATACATCGATTCCATCCGCCAGGCGACGCCGCAGGAGGGGCTGGTCTATCTCGACGCCGATACCTCGCTATCGGCGGGCAGTTTCGAGGCCGCGCTGCGCGCGGCCGGCGGCGCGATCTTCGCCACCGACGAAGTCATGGGACGGCGCGCGAACAATGCCTTCGTCGCCGTGCGCCCGCCCGGCCATCACGCCGAAACGGCGCGCGCGATGGGCTTTTGTCTGTTCAACAATGCCGCGATCGCGGCGCGTTATGCGCAGGATCATCACGGCGCTTCGCGCGCAGCCATCGTCGATTTCGACGTGCATCACGGCAACGGCTCGCAGGACATCTTCTGGAGCGATCCGACGGTGATGTATTGCTCAACCCACGAGATGCCGCTCTATCCCGGCACCGGCGCCGCCGCCGAGCGCGGCGCCCACAACAATGTCGTCAATGCGCCGCTGCGCAGCGGGGACGGCGGCGCGAAATTCCGCGAGGCTTTCGAGATCGTGATTCTGCCGCGCCTGCGCCAGTTCCAGCCCGACTTCGTCGTGATCTCCGCAGGATTCGACGCTCATATGCGCGACCCGCTGGCGAGCCTCAATCTTTCCGAGGAGGATTTCGGCTGGGCGACCCGCAAGATCATGGAGGTCGCCGATGCCAGTGCCGGCGGCCGCATCGTTTCGGTGCTGGAGGGCGGCTATGATTTGGAAGGTCTTGCGCAATCGGCCGCGGCGCATGTGGACGCGCTGATGCACGGTTGATTTCCTTTCGGCCTTATTGGCCGAGCGCCACAATTCCCCTAGACTGGAGCAATCATGGCCGAGAAAAATAACAGCGATGTCACCAAGCTGCCGTTCGAGCGCGCCATCGAGGAACTGGAATCCATCGTCAAGCGCCTCGAGGAAGGCAAGGTGCCGCTCGAGGAATCGGTGGCGATCTACGAGCGCGGCGAGGCGCTCAAGCGCCGCTGCGAAGAGCTATTGGCCCAGGCCGAAGCGCGGGTGAGCAAGCTCGTGCTCGATGCCTCCGGAAAACCCAAGGGCACGGCGCCGCTGGACGTAGCCTAATCCGGCAATGTGTCTGAAAAGCCCGTGCGGTATAATGAGTGCCGCAACGGTATGCCGCGGTGCCGGCTTGCGCAGCGCAAGCCCCTTCATTGCGCGGTATCGGCTTTCGGTGTTAACGTCGTGAAATTGCGGGATTTCCGCCGTTTTTGTGACGCCTTCGCGCCCTAAACGGCTTCTCGAAAACCCAAGGTAGCCGGTGCCGGAATCAAAGACCCCTCTCCTCGACAGCGTGCTTGTCCCCGACGATCTTCGTCGGCTCGATCCCGAGCAGCTACCGCAGCTCGCCGCCGAATTGCGCGAGGAAACCATCGATGCGGTGTCGGCGACGGGGGGCCATCTCGGCGCCGGGCTCGGCGTGGTCGAGCTCACGGTGGCGTTGCATTACGTCTTCGACACGCCGCGCGACCGCCTCATCTGGGACGTCGGTCACCAGTCCTATCCGCACAAGATCCTGACCGGACGGCGTGACCGCATCCGCACGCTGCGTCAAAGCGGCGGGCTTTCCGGATTCACCAGGCGGAGCGAGAGCGAATACGACCCCTTCGGCGCCGCGCATTCGTCCACGTCGATCTCGGCCGGCCTGGGCATGGCGGTTGCGCGCGACCTGCAAGGCAAGACTCACAATGTCGTCTGCGTCATCGGCGATGGCGCCATGTCGGCCGGCATGGCCTATGAGGCGATGAACAACGCCGGCGCGATGAATTCGCGGCTGATCGTCATCCTCAACGACAACGACATGTCGATCGCGCCGCCCGTCGGCGCGATGTCGGCTTATCTGGCGCGGCTGATTTCCGGCAAGACCTATCGCTCGCTGCGCCAGGTCGGCAAGCATCTGCTGCATAAGCTGCCCAAATTTTTCGAACAGAGCGCGGCCAAGGCGGAAGAATTCGCCCGCGGCTTCTGGACCGGCGGCACGCTGTTCGAAGAGCTCGGCTTTTTCTATGTCGGCCCGATCGACGGGCACAATCTCGATCACCTGCTGCCGGTGCTGCGCAACGTGCGCGACAGCGACACCGGGCCGATCCTGGTTCATGTCGTGACGCAAAAGGGCAAGGGCTATCCGCCGGCGGAAGTCTCCGCCGACAAATTCCACGGGGTGATGAAGTTCGACGTCGCCACCGGTGCGCAAGCCAAATCGAAATCGCATGCCCCCGTCTATACCAAGGTCTTCGCCGAGAGCCTGGTCAAGGAAGCGCGCAAGGACGACAAGATCGTCGCGGTGACGGCGGCGATGCCGTCGGGCACCGGACTCGACCACTTCGCGCGGGAATTTCCCGAGCGCATGTTCGACGTCGGCATTGCCGAGCAGCATGCTGTTACCTTCTGCGCGGCTCTTGCCGCCGAGGGCTTCAAGCCTTTCGCGGCAATCTATTCGACCTTCCTGCAGCGCGCTTACGACCAGGTCGTGCACGACGTGGCAATCCAGTCGCTGCCGGTGCGCTTCGCCATCGACCGCGCCGGCCTCGTCGGCGCCGACGGTGCAACGCATGCCGGTTCCTACGACGTGGCCTTTCTCGGATGTCTGCCCGGATTCGTCGTCATGGCGGCGGCTGACGAAGCCGAGCTGGTGCATATGGTTGCCACCGCCGCGGCGATCGATGACCGCCCTTCGTCCTTCCGCTATCCGCGCGGCGAAGGCATGGGCGTACCGATGCCGGCCGAAGGCAAGCCGCTGGAGATCGGCAAGGGCCGCGTGCTGCGCGAAGGCGGCAAGGTAGCGCTGCTGTCCTTCGGCGCGCGGCTCGCCGAATGCCTGAAGGCGGCCGACGAACTCGCCGGCTACGGGCTTTCCGCCACGGTCGCCGATGCCCGCTTTGCCAAGCCGCTCGACGTCGATCTGGTGCTCCGGCTCGCGCGCGAGCACGAGGTTTTGGTGACCATCGAGGAAGGCGCGGTCGGCGGATTCGGCGCTTATGTGTTGCAGGCGCTGGCGCAAAACGGGCTGCTCGACCGGGGCCTGCGCGTGCGCAGCCTGGTGCTGCCGGATGTCTTCATCGAGCAGGATGCGCCGGCGGCACAATATCACAAGGCCGGCCTCGACGCCCGGGGCATCGTGGCTGCGGTCTTCGAGGCGCTCGGTAAGGATGTGAGGCTGGAAACGGTGAAGCTGGCCTGACGGCTCAGCTCTTCTTCTTCCGGCCCCCTTTCTTGCGGCCGCCCTTTTTCTTCGGCACCTTCTTGCCTTTCTTGCGCGCTTCGGAAAGGCCGATGGCGATGGCCTGTTTGCGGCTCTTGACCTTCTTGCCGCTGCGGCCGCTTTTCAGCGTGCCCTTTTTGCGTTTCTTCATCGCCCGTTCGACGTCCTTGGAAGCACTGCGAGAGTATTTTCGTGCCATGGCATTCTCCCGATCGGCAATGCGCATCGACTATTGCTGCACGCGCTCGTTGGTAACGGCGAATGTGACAATCCGGTTCCCGCAACAGGGAGCATGGCAGTGACGGAACGGCAGCGCGCGGACCGCCTGCTGGTCGAGCGCGGTCTGTTTGACAGCCGGGCCAAGGCGCAGGCGGCGATCGCCGCCGGTCTGGTGACCGCCGACGGCGTCCGCGTCGCCAAGCCGTCCCAGGAAATTCCGGCCGGCGCCGAGATCGCGGCATGGCCCGAGCATCCCTACGTTTCGCGCGGCGGCGTAAAGCTCGCCGCGGCGCTTGACCGCTTCGGTTTCGACCCCAGGGACCGCGTTTGTCTCGACGTCGGAGCCTCCACCGGCGGTTTCACCGAGGTGCTGCTCGCGCGCGGGGCGCGGCGGGTTTACGCCGTGGACGTCGGCCGCGGCCAGTTGCACGAGAAGTTGCGCGCGCGCAGTGAGGTGACGTCCTTCGAGGAAACCGACATCCGCGCTTTTTCGTCCGCCCTTCTTCCGGAACGGCCCGACCTGATCGTCGTCGATGTCAGCTTCATTTCGTTGAAGCTGGCCCTGCCCGCTGCGCTGGCGCTAACGCAAGGGCGGGCGCAACTCGTCGCGCTGATCAAGCCACAGTTCGAGGCCGGACGCGGCAAACGCAAGCGCGGCGTCGTGCGCGACCGCCAGGTGCAGCAGGCCGCGTGTGAGGATATTGCCGCTTTGGTCGGCGGCCTCGGCTGGACGGTTCTCGGCGTTATCCCCTCGCCGATCCTGGGCGGCGAGGGCAATCGCGAATTCCTGCTCGGAGCCACGCGTGGTTGAGCGGCTCATCATCGATCGCATCGGGCATCGCGGCGACGGCGTCGCCGACACCGCCGAAGGACCGCTCTATGTGCCTTACGCCTTGCCGGGGGAGACGGTGGAAGTTGAGCCGGTCGCCGGCCATCCCGACCGCCGCCATCTGCTGCACGTCGAGCGGGAAAGCGCCGACCGTATCGCGCCCATCTGTCCGCATTTCGGCGCCTGCGGCGGCTGCGCCATGCAGCATTGGACCACCGCGCGCTATCGCGCCTGGAAGCGCGATCTCGTGCTCGACGCGCTGCGGCTGGCGCATATCGAGACGGATGTCGGCGCGCTGATCGACGCCCATGGCGAAGGCCGCCGCCGCGTGGTGCTGCATGCGCGGCATGCGACCCATGACGTGCTCGAGGTCGGCTTTGCCACGCTGCGCGCCCATCAGATCGTCGGCATCGACCGCTGCCCCATTCTCGCGCCGGCGCTCGACGGCGCCATCGCCGCGGCCTGGGACATTGCCGAGGCGCTCAAGGAATCGCGCAAGCCGCTCGATATCCAGGTCACGGCGACGGATACGGGCATGGATGTGGATGTGCGCGGCTCGGGACCGATCGGCGCGAAAAAGGCGTCGCAGCTCGCCGCCATTGCCGAAATGCACAAGCTGGCGCGCCTCACCCGCCACGGCGAGCTGGTGCTGCAGCGCGCGGCGCCGACCGTGAAGATCGGCCGCGCGACCGTGATGCTGCCACCCGCCGCCTTTCTGCAACCGACCGCAGCGGGCGAAGCGGCGCTGGCGCGGCTTGTCGATCAGGCGACGCAAGGAGCAAGATCCATCGCCGATATATTCTGCGGCGTCGGGCCTTTTGCCTTGCGTCTTGCCGAATGCGCGCGCATTGCCGCCTTCGACAGCGACGCGGGGGCGATCGCCGCGCTGCGCAAGGCGGCCGCCGCGACGCCCGGCCTCAAACCGCTAGCGGCGCAGGCGCGCGATCTGTTTCGCCGCCCGCTCGTGCCTCAGGAACTGGCGGACTTCGACGCCGTGATTTTCGATCCGCCGCGCCAGGGCGCGCAGGCGCAGGCGCGCGAATTTGCCGCCGGCAAGGTGCCGGTCATCGTCGGCGTATCCTGCAACCCCGCGACCTTCGCCCGCGACGCGCGGCTTCTCATCGATGCCGGCTACAAGCTCACGAAGGTTACGCCGGTCGACCAGTTCCGCTATTCGCCGCATGTGGAGCTGGTGGGAAAGTTCGAGAAATAGCCTGCTAATTCCCCCACCGCTCTTGCCAAAGCTGCTCGCCGATGGTGCAGGAAACGCGCGGGGCCGAAGCGGAGGCGGGTATCATCCGCGGCGTCGGCTCTCGCGCGGCGACTTCCTGCACCAACTTCTCACGGATCGCCTGCTTGAACTTGCCGCGTTCCTTGATCGGCAGCACGAAGGAGCCGGGCCCGCCGACGACGCAATCTTCGTAATAAACATCGAGATTGGCGATATCGAGACTGACCCCGGGCATTATCTTCACCATGATGGGAAGGCCGTTGATGACGATGCCCTTGGCGAGCACGTCATCGCGCGCCGACGTCACCAGCCGCCCGTTGTTATTGGCGCCGTCGCCGGAGACATCGATCACCCGGCGTGATGCGGCATAGCCGCTCTTGTCCAGCAAATCGGCGCCGAATTCGAGCGCCCCCGAAATCGAGGTGCGCGCGGCGCGGCGGTAAGGGGCGCGCGCCAGCTCCGCGACGAACGCGTCCGCGCTTTCCGGCCCCTCGATCAGGCGCCAGGGAACGATGACGCGCTGATCGCTTGTATTGGCCCATTCGAAATAGGTCATGGCGATCTTGCCGCGCGGACCGTCGCGCAGGGCGCCGAGAAACTCCTTGGAGGTGATCGCCTCGATATAGCCCTGGCGCTGCACCGCCTGCTCTTCGCTGTCCATGGAAAAGGAAACATCGACGGCAAGCACCAGCGCGAGATCGACTTCGGGCGGCGCGGCCGCTTGTTGCGCGAGCCGGGTGATGAGCCCGGCCGTGCTTGCCGATGGGCCGAAGCAGAGGCAGGTGCCGATGAGGACGGCGAGCCGCAGGACGCCGGAGCGATGCCGCATTGAAAACCCCGTGCCACATGCTGCCACGGCGCGGGGACTCTGGAAAGAAGCGGATGGGCGCGCGCTATCCCGTCTTTGGGATATGCTCCATGGATTCGATCTCGATGCCGAATCCAGTGACGCCGATATAGGTGCGATTGGCGGAAACCAGCAAGCGGATGGAATGAATGCCGAGATCGCGCAGAATCTGCGCGCCCAGTCCGACCTCGCGCCATTGCCTTGTGCGCGCGGCTTCCGAACTGTCCTGCGCCGCCTCGGGAACGGCGCTGCTCGGCACGCCGGCGCCGCCGTCCTGCAGATAGACGATCACGCCGCTGCCTTCGGCCTTGATCTTGGCCATCGCCGCGCGCAGCACTTTGGCGCCGCCGAGCACGTCGCCGATCATGTGGCCCCGATGCAGCCGCGTCAGCACCGAGCGGCCGTCGCCGATGTCGCCGAGAATGAAAGCCATGTGCCGGACCTGATCGAACGGCGTCACATAGGCGAAGGCGCGCAGCCGGCCGATGTCCGAATCGACCTCGAATTCGGCGATGCGTTCCACCAGCTTGTCGCGCGCCTGCCGGTAGGCGATCAGGTCGGCGATGGTCATGCTCTTCAGCTTGTGCCTGGCGGCGAAGGCCTGAAGCTGGGGGCCGCGCATCACCGAACCGTCGTCATTCATCAACTCGGACAGGACGCCGACGGTTGGGAGTCCCGCCAAGCGGCAGAGATCGACGCAAGCCTCGGTATGGCCGGAGCGGATCAGCACGCCGCCCTGCCTCGCCACCAGCGGAAAGACATGTCCGGGCCGCACGAAATCCGGCGCGCCACTGTTACCGTTGGCCAGCGCTCGCACGGTATTGGTGCGCTCCTCGGCGGAGATCCCGGTGGTCAGGCCGTGGCGCACATCGACCGAAACCGTGAAAGCGGTGCCGAGCGGCGCTTCATTGGCGGCGACCATCGGATCGAGATGCAGCCGCCGCGCGTCCTCGGCGGCGAGCGGCGCGCAGACGATGCCCGAGGTATTGCGGATGATGAACGCCATCTTCTCCGGCGTGCACAGCGACGCTGCGACGAAAAGATCGCCCTCGTTCTCGCGATCGTCGTCATCGGCCACCACCAGGATTTCTCCGCGCTTGAACGCGGCAATGGCTTCCTCGACGCGCTGATGGATCTCGGACAATTCTGTCTCCAGCGGCTATTTCGCCGGCCAGGCGGGATTTTGCCCGACCTGTCCGCGCTGGCGTAGATAATGATCGGCGAGCACGCATGCCATCATCGCCTCGCCGACCGGCACGGCGCGGATGCCGACGCAGGGATCGTGCCGACCTTTGGTGGTGATTTCGGTCTCGCGGCCGAAACGATCAATGGTGCGGCGGGGATTGAGGATCGACGATGTCGGCTTTACCGCGAAACGCGCGACCACCGGCTGGCCGGTGGATATGCCGCCGAGAATGCCGCCGGCGTTATTGGAGAGGAATTTCGGTTTGCCGTTTTCCATGCGGATTTCATCGGCATTCTCCTCCCCGGCGAGGGTGGCGGCGCCCATGCCGGCGCCGATCTCCACACCCTTGACCGCGTTGATACCCATGAAGGCGGAAGCCAGGTCGGCGTCGAGCTTGCCATAGACCGGAGCGCCCAAGCCGGGCGGGACGCCCTCGGCAACCACTTCGATGACCGCGCCGATCGAGGAGCCCTTCTTGCGGATGCCGTCGAGATAATCGCCAAGTTTGCCGGCGAGATCGGCATCCGGGCAGAAGAATGCGTTGCGGCCGACCTCCTCCCAATCCCAGCGCGCGCGATTCACCATGTGCGGCCCCATCTGCACCAGCGCGGCGCGGATGGTGACGGCGGGAATGATTTTGCGCGCGACAGCACCGGCGGCGACGCGCACCGCGGTTTCGCGCGCGGAGGATCGCCCGCCGCCGCGATAGTCGCGCAGGCCGTATTTCACATCGTAAGTGTAATCGGCATGGCCCGGCCGGTACTTGTCGCGGATATCGGAATAATCCTTCGAGCGCTGATCGACATTGTCGATCAGCAACGCGATCGGCGTGCCCGTCGTCACCTGTCCGGCTTTGTCGTCGGCGAACACGCCCGACAGGATCCTCACCTCGTCCGGCTCCTGCCGCTGCGTGGTGTAGCGCGATTGGCCCGGCCGGCGGCGGTCGAGATGGAATTGGATATCGGCCGCAGTCAGCGGGATGCCGGGCGGGCAGCCGTCGACCACGCAGCCGATCGCCGGGCCGTGGCTTTCGCCAAAGCTGGTGAAGCGGAACATATGGCCGAAGGTGTTGAAGGACATAGCGTTCTACCCTTGGCAGAGTGGTAGCCCGCAGGCGGCGCGCGGTCAAATGGCAGGGAATTCGCCGTGGCGGCTCATGCCGTCGTCATCAAATACATAGACCGCCGCGTGCTCGATCCGGCTGCGCGGCGCGGCTGCCGGCGGCGCCAGGCCGAGATGCACCAGCAGCGCGCGGGCGGTGCACAGATGTGCGCAAACGACGGTGTCGCGGGTCAGGCTCATGTGCCAGTCGCGGATGCGCCGAAGGAGCTGGTCGTAGCTTTCGCCTTGCGGCGGAGTGAAATGCCAGGGATCCTGCTCGCGCACGGCAAGCAAAGCGGCCTCTTGCGCCATCAGGTCGGCAAAGGTCATTCCGTCCCAGCCGCCGAAGCTCATCTCGATCAGCCGCGGCTCGACGCGATAGCCG
>DASREA010000044.1:0-5929 GCA_035652315.1 Xanthobacteraceae bacterium
CCGGACTGGGGCTTTCCATCTGCAAACAGATCGTCGAGGCCCATGGCGGCCGCATCTGGGTGGAAAACCGTCAAGGTCCCGCGCGCAGCGGAGACGGAGGGGCAATTCTCGGCGCCCGCTTCATCGTCCGTCTGCCGGCGATGTGATGCGTTTACTGGATAACCGCTCATTCCCGCGCAAGCGGGAATCCAGAAAAACAAGCTGGGTCACCGCTTTCGCGGAGACGAACGGATATTGTTGCACCTCATGAAAATCCCCACCATTCACGCCTCCGCCGTCCTGGTCGGCGCGCGCGCGGTGTTGATCCGCGGCCCTTCCGGCTCCGGCAAATCGCGGCTCGCCCTTGCGCTGTTGCAAGCGGCCCAGGCCGGCTTTCTGCCTTTCGCGCGGCTGGTGGCCGATGATCGCGTCCATGTGCAGGCGAGGCATGGCCGTCTGCTGCTGCGCCCTGCGGAAAATCTTGCCGGCCTCCTGGAGGTGCGCGGCCTCGGCCTCCGGCAGGTCGAAGCCGAACCGCTGGCGGTGGCCGGCTGGGTCGTGGATCTGGCGGCCGAGGACGCCGCCCGTCTGCCCGCGCCCACAGCCGGCGCGGTGAATCTCGAGGGGGTGAGGCTGCCGCGGCTTGCGGTCGCAGCGGGCGAAGAGCCGCTGCCGCTCGTCCTTGCCTTGCTACAAACGCGTCCCGGCCATTCACAGGGGGTGGCCGCCACGCCCTCCGCGATGGCGAAAAAGTAACTATATTGGGATTAGCGTGCGGGCCTCGGGCAGCCTGCGGAAAAGCGCCTCATTGGCCTCACTTGCCGCAATGCAAAATATGCCAAAAGTAGCGGGAAAAGCCCTTGCGCTCGGGCTTCGGATAGTCATGAATGCCGCCCTTTCGTGCGCTGCAACCAGGCGCACGAGGAGTCTCGGATGATCGGCGTCGTTCTCGTGACCCATGGCGGCCTTGCGGCCGAATTCCGCTCGGCCCTCGAACACGTGGTCGGCCCCCAGCGCCAGATCGAATCGGTCACCATCGGGCCGGACGACGACGTCGAGCGCTCCCGCAACGAGATCATCGAGGCGGTGAAGAAGGTCGATAGCGGCGACGGGGTGGCGATCCTCACCGACATGTTCGGCGGCACCCCCTCCAACCTCGCCATCTCGGTGATGAGCCGCCCCAAGGTCGAGGTCCTCGCCGGCATCAATCTGCCGATGCTGATCAAGCTCGCCAAAGTCCGTGAAACCGCCTCCCTCCCCGAGGCGGTGGCCGCCGCCCAGGAAGCCGGCCGCAAATACTGCACCATCGCCAGCCGGGTGCTCAGCGGCAAATGAGCGAGGCCGCCGCCGAAGGCCCGATCCGGCGGGTGCTCGAAATCGTCAACAAGAAAGGCTTGCACGCGCGCGCCTCGGCAAAGTTTGTGCAGACGGTGGAAAAATACGACGCGGAAGTCGCCGTCACCCGCGGGCACGAAACCGTCGGCGGCACCTCGATCATGGGCCTGATGATGCTCTCGGCGGCGCCGGGGACGGAGATCGTCGTCGAGGCCAGCGGCAAACAGGCGGCCGAGGTGATGGAGGCGCTGGAAGAACTGGTGGCGTCAGGTTTCGGCGAAGAGGATTGAACTCTTCCCTCTCCCGTGGGGAGAGGGTGGCGAGCGCAGCGAGCCGGGTGAGGGGGGTACTGATTTCGAATGGCGGTAACCCCCTCACCCCATCCCTCTCCCCTATGGGGAGAGGGAGGAGAAAGATGCACATAAAGAAATCTTTATATCCTGATTGCCGCTGGCGGCTGGTCTTGCTATAGGCAGACCTCGATATTTCCCAAAAAGCACAGAGCGTCAGGAGTCCCATGTCCGTTTCCGCCAAGCCCGCGACCGCGCCCGCCCACGATTACGTCGTCAAGGACATCGGCCTGGCCGATTGGGGCCGCAAGGAAATCGCCATCGCGGAGACCGAAATGCCGGGCCTGATGGCCACGCGCGAGGAATTCGGCGCGACCCAGCCGCTGCGCGGCGCACGCATCGCCGGCTCGCTGCACATGACCATCCAGACTGCGGTCTTGATCGAGACGCTGAAGGCGCTCGGCGCCGACGTGCGCTGGGCCTCCTGCAACATCTATTCGACGCAGGACCACGCCGCCGCAGCGATCGCCGCGGGCGGCACGCCGGTCTTCGCGGTGAAAGGCGAAACGCTGAAGGATTATTGGGATTACACCCACCGCATCTTCGAATGGTCGGACGGCGGCAGCGCCAACATGATTCTCGACGACGGCGGCGACGCCACGCTGCTGATTCATCTCGGCATCAAGGCGCGCGAAAACCCATCGGTGATTGCCCATCCGGCCAACGAGGAAGAGGAAGTGCTGTTCGCCGCCATCAAGGCGCGGCTGAAGCAGGACCCGGACTGGTACGAACGCGTCGGCAAGAATATCCGCGGCGTCACCGAGGAGACCACGACCGGCGTGCACCGGCTCTATCAGATGGCCAAGGAAGGCCGCCTGCTCTTCCCCGCCATCAACGTCAACGACAGCGTCACCAAATCGAAGTTCGACAATCTCTACGGCTGCCGCGAGTCGCTGGTCGACGGCATCCGCCGCGGCACCGACGTGATGATGGCGGGCAAGGTGGCCATGGTCGCCGGCTTCGGCGACGTCGGCAAAGGCTCCGCCGCGAGCTTGCGCAACGCCGGCTGCCGCGTGCTCGTCTCCGAGATCGATCCGATCTGCGCGCTGCAGGCGGCGATGGAAGGCTACGAGGTCACCACCATGGACGACGCCGCGCCGCGCGCCGACATCTTCGTCACCGCCACCGGCAACGTCGACGTCATCACCATCGAGCACATGCGCAAAATGAAGGACCGCGCCATCGTCGCCAACATCGGCCACTTCGACAGCGAGATCCAGGTGGCGGCGCTGCGCAATCTGAAATGGCACAACGTCAAGCCGCAGGTGGACGAGATCGAATTCCCCGACGGCAAGCGCATCATCCTGCTTTCCGAGGGCCGGCTGGTGAATCTCGGTAATGCCATGGGGCATCCCAGCTTCGTCATGTCGGCGTCGTTCACCAACCAGACGCTGGCGCAGATCGAGCTGTGGACCAATCCGGAGAAATACCGGAAGCAGGTCTATACGCTACCCAAGCAGCTCGACGAAAAGGTCGCGCGGCTGCATCTTAACAAGATCGGCGCCAAGCTGACCAAGATGACCGACAAGCAGGCCGCCTATATCGGCGTGCCGGCGGAAGGCCCGTTCAAGAGCGAGCATTATCGGTATTAAGCGATCAAGGCCATCACGTTTATTTCGTCATGGCCGGGCAAAAGGCGCGGAGCGCCGTCCTCGCGTCTTGAGGTCCCGGCCGTCTCGATTAGGGACGTAGTGCCTTCCTAAGCGGGATGCCCGCGACAAGCGCGGGCATGACGAAAAACTCCGCTCGTTCCCGCGCAAGCGGGAATCCAGTTCTACGGTCTCGGCCTACTCCGCTGGGTCCCCGCTTCCGCGGGGACGAGCGGGGCAAGATCGCCGCGCTCCTTGTTCCCACCTCCGTCGAATGCTATCTGCCGCCCATGACGGCCAAGCCCATCGACAACATCCGCAATTTCTCCATCGTCGCGCATATCGACCACGGCAAGTCGACGCTCGCCGACCGGCTGATCCAACTCACCGGCGGGCTCACCGAGCGCGAGATGGCCGGGCGCGAGCAGGTGCTCGATTCCATGGACATCGAGCGCGAGCGCGGCATCACCATCAAGGCGCAGACGGTGCGGCTGCACTACCGCGCGCGCGACGGCAAGGATTACATCCTCAACCTCATCGACACCCCCGGCCATGTCGATTTCGCCTATGAGGTGAACCGCTCGCTCGCCGCCTGCGAGGGCTCGCTGCTCGTGGTCGACGCCAGCCAGGGCGTCGAGGCGCAGACGCTGGCCAACGTCTATCAGGCGCTCGACAACAACCACGAGATCGTGCCGGTGCTCAACAAGGTGGACCTGCCCGCCGCCGAGCCGGAAAAGGTAAAGCAGCAGATCGAGGACGTGATCGGCCTCGACGCCCGTGACGCCATCGAGATTTCCGCCAAGACCGGACAGAACGTGCCCGAGGTGCTGGAGGCGATCGTGCATCGTTTGCCGCCGCCGAAGGGCGACCGCGAGGCGCCGCTGAAGGCGCTCTTGGTCGATAGCTGGTATGACTCATACCTCGGCGTCGTCGTGCTGGTGCGCATCGTCGACGGCACGATGAAGAAGGGCCAGCGCATCCGCATGATGCGTGCCGACGCCGTCTACGAAGTGGATCGCGTCGGCGTGTTCACGCCGAAGCTGACGCCCGCGGAGGAACTCGGCCCCGGCGAGCTCGGCTTTCTCACCGCCTCGATCAAAGAGGTCGCGGATACGCGCGTGGGCGACACCATCACCGACGACCGCAAGCCGACCGCGTCGCCGCTGCCCGGCTTCCGTCCCGCCATTCCCGTGGTCTTCTGCGGCCTCTTTCCGGTGGACGCCGCCGATTTCGAAAACCTGCGCGCCGCCATGGGCAAGCTGCGATTGAACGACGCCAGCTTCACCTTCGAGATGGAGACGAGCGCCGCGCTCGGCTTCGGCTTCCGCTGCGGCTTCCTCGGCCTGCTGCATCTCGAAATCGTCCAGGAGCGGCTGGAGCGCGAGTTCAATCTCAACCTGATCGCCACCGCGCCGTCGGTGATCTACAAGATGTCGTTGATCAACGGCAAAGAGATCGAGATTCACAATCCGGTCGACATGCCGGACGTGGTGCAGATCGAGGAAATCCGGGAGCCCTGGATAGAAGCCACCATCCTCACGCCAGACGATTATCTCGGCGCCGTGCTCAAGCTCTGCCAGGACCGCCGCGGCACGCAGAAAGAGCTCACCTATGTGGGCAACCGCGCCATGGTGAAATACGAACTGCCACTCAACGAGGTGGTGTTCGATTTCTACGACCGGCTGAAATCGGTGTCCAAGGGCTATGCCTCCTTCGACTATCACCTCACCGACTACAAACCCGCCGACCTGGTGAAGATGCAGATCCTGGTCAACGGCGAGCCGGTGGACGCGCTCGCCATGTTGGTGCATCGCACGCGCGCGGAAGGGCGCGGCCGCGCCATGTGCGAGAAGCTCAAAGAGCTGATCCCCCCGCACATGTTCGTGGTGCCGATCCAGGCGGCGATCGGCGGCAAGATCATCGCCCGCGAGACCGTGCGCGCCTTCCGCAAGGACGTCACCGCCAAATGCTACGGCGGCGACGTGACGCGCAAACGCAAGCTTCTGGAGAAGCAGAAGGAAGGCAAGAAGAAGATGCGGCAATTCGGCAAGGTCGACATCCCGCAGGAAGCCTTCATCGCGGCGTTGAAGGTGGATGTGTAACTTCTTACCTCCCCCGCTTGCGGGGCAGGGTGGCGCGCGAAAGCGCGCCGGGTAGGGGAACGCGTCTGGTTGCTTCGCTGCCAGTCGATGTGTGAAACTTAACGGGGACACTCACGCCTGCGGCGAGACGATATGCCGAGCCGGAAACCTTTGCGCTTCACCAGGCACGCCGAGGACGCCATCGCAGAGCGTGAGTTGAGCCCCGAATGGATCGAAATGACCGTAAGGGAGCCGGAATGGTCACGTCCCGATCCGCGGCGTTCCGGTGTGGAGCGCAGGTTTCGGGCGATCCCGGAGTTTGGCGGTCGCATCCTCCGCATCGCCTGCATTGAAACTGCGGACGAAATCCGTATTCTAACGGTGTTTTTCGACCGGGATGCACGGAAGCCGACATGACACCAACGATCAAATATCGGCCTGAGGATAATGCGGCCTATATCCGCTTATCGCAGGAAAAGATCATTGAGAGTGCTGAAGTCTCTCCCGACATCGTATTTGATTACGATGCCGAAGGTCGGATCGTCGGCATCGAAGTGCTCGATGCTCGGGCGCACCTTTCGCCCGCGCTTCTCAC
>DASREA010000045.1:0-2818 GCA_035652315.1 Xanthobacteraceae bacterium
CGCTACGGCGCGGAATTTTTCGCCGCCGTCTTTCCCGGAAAGAAGGCCGCGCGCCGCCGCGAAACCTTCATCCGCGCGCTGGAAAAGCTGCAGGATGCCCTCGGGCAATTGAACGACATCGCGGCGCATGAGGAACTGAGCGCCGGCTTGGCATTCGAACCCAACGGCAAGGGCGGCCGCAAGATCCGCCCCCGCGAGGCTTTTGCCGCCGGTCAATTATCCGGTTTCGAGGAAGCGCGGATGGCCTCGGCGTTGAAAAATGCCGAGCGCCGCTACCGGCTCTTTGCCCGCGCCAAGCCGTTTTGGGGCTGAACGCCGCCATGGCCGAGGTCCGCAACAACGAGGGCCTTTCCCGTTTCGAGCTCGAAATCGGCGGCCATACCGCCGTCGCGAATTACCGGCTGTCCGGCGATGTCATGACCTTCACGCACACGGAAGTTCCGCCCGCGGTGCGCGAGCGCGGTGTCGCCTCCCGGCTCGTTCACGATGCTTTGACGGAAGCGCGCGCGAAGGGGTTGAAGGTGATCGCCCGCTGCTCCTTTGTGCGTCATTACATCGACATTCATCCTGAATTTCAGGATCTCTTGGCCTGATCTACGCTTCAGCGGCAGCCGATCGCCAGGGCCCGGCAGCCAGTAGCGCAGGAACGATAGCTGCCGTCACAGAGCGTTACCGTGCCGCCGCGCGCAGCGCACCGGCTCGCCCGTTCCGCGCAGCGCGCCATGCAGCTTTGATAGCGCGCCGCGCAAGCCGGCGCGGCCGGACGCGCGGGAGCCGGTGGCCTGGTCGGGGTGGCGGCTTCCGCCGCAATTGCGTGCAACACCGCTGCCGACGCCGCAAAACGAGCAAGGCGGGCAAGACATGACATGACAAGCATTCGCCGGTTTCTTCGGCGCGCCGGTGGTATCGGCGTCCGATCACGAATACCTGTAACCGAAAGCCGCCCGCGCACGTTATACTTAGCTGCGGGGAGTACCTTTTTGGAGGTACCGCTATGACTCCACTCCATCTCATTGTTGGCGCCCATGAGCGCCCAGTTCATCCGGCGGTGCGCCGCGTCACCGTCGCCGATCTGCGAGACGCGCTGGTCCGCGGCTATGCCGATTTCGTGGCCATGCCGAGCCATGCCGTCTTTCTGCTGCTGATCTATCCGCTGGCGGCGATCTTCGTCGGCGGGCTCACGCTCGGCTACAACATCCTGCCGCTCGCTTATCCGCTCATGGCGGGCGTCGCCCTGATCGGCCCGCTGGCCGCAATCGGCCTCTATGAAATGAGCCGCCGGCGCGAAGCGGGCCTCGATGCCGACATCAGCCATACCTTCGATGTGCTGGAAGCACCATCCTTTCCGGCCATCGCTCTGCTCGGTCTGCTGCTCACAGGCCTTTTCCTGGCCTGGGTGGCGGCGGCACAGGCGATCTATGAGTCCTTCTTCGGCCCCAAGCCGCCGGCATCGCTGCTGCGCTTTGTTTCCGGTGTGCTGACGACGCCCAACGGATGGAAGCTAATCGTCATCGGCAATGCCGTCGGATTCGTGTTCGCGCTTGCCGCCTTCGTTCTCAGCGTCGTTTCCTTTCCGCTGTTGGTGGACCGCGACGTTGGCGTGCTGACGGCGGTGGCGACGTCGGTCAGAACGGTGCTGGGCAATCCCCTGACCATGGCGATCTGGGGTTTGATCGTCGCCGGTCTGCTGCTGCTAGGCACGCTGCCGTTTCTCGCGGGCTTGGCCGTGGTCATCCCCGTGCTCGGGCATGCGAGCTGGCACCTTTACCGCAAGGCGGTGCAGCCATAGCGCCGCGCCGCCTTTGATGCGGGAGGCTTGGCCGTCATAATCCAAAGGCGCGGACCAGCGCGGCCGTTCCGACCCCGGCGGCGACGCCGAGAAAGCTGTTGCTGCGCCAGATCATCACGAGGACCGCGGCGGCGAGCGCGATTACGGCCGCCACCCCCCCTTTCGCGGCGATCGGAAGCACCGTCGCCGCGACGATCGAGCCGGGTAGCGCCTCGAGCATCCGCCGCAGCGGAACCGTCAGCGGCACGTGGCCCATGATCCAGAAGCCGGCGGCGCGCATGAGGTAGTTCATCGCTGCCATCACAAAGATCGCCAGCAGTGTGAAGGGCTCAGCGCTCATGAATAAAGCCTCCGGCGATGCTGCCGGCCAGCGCGCCGATAATGATGAACCACCAGCCGGGAATGACGGCGGCGACGAGCAAGGCCGTGCAGCCGGCAATCGCCCAGGGGATCGCGCGCCGTGCGCCGCGCCACAACGGCACCAGCATGACCACGAAAAACGCGGGCATGATGACGTCGAGGCCAAAGCGTTTCGGGTCGGCGACCTTCGCTCCAAGCAGGTATCCGGGAAGGCAGGAGACGATCCAAATCAGCCAGAATGCGAGGCCGCCGCCAACCAGGATCGAGGCGTCGCGTCCGCCCTTCGCATGATAATGCATGGCGATGAGCCAGCCGGGATCGGTGATGACAAAGAGCGCCGGATAGCTTTGCCAAGCGGGCAACGGACCGAACCACGGCCGCAGCGCCGCCGTCATCAGGACAAAGCGCATGTTGACGGTCGCGGTGACGAGGCCGAGCGAAATCACTCCCGCCACCGTCGCGGCCTCGCTCCACATTTCTAGGGCCACGAATTGCGACGCGCCGGCATAAACCGCCGCCGTCATCAACATGGATTGAAGCAGCGTCAATCCCTTCTGTGCCGCCAGCGCGCCGAAGGCGGCGCCGAACAGCGCCATGCCCGGCATCACCGGCGCGCACAAGCGTGCGCCCTCGATGAGACCGGCCACGGACCAATAGGCTGCGCGGGCG
>DASREA010000046.1:0-53888 GCA_035652315.1 Xanthobacteraceae bacterium
GTCCGGTCCGCGCTCACCGCGTACGGGGGTGCTTTTCGCGCCGCCTGTCGGGCAAGCCCGACACGCGGTCCCCTGCGGCTGCGAGCTCCTCGCGCTCGGGCCGTAGTACCCGAGGGTCGGAGTCCGGCGCCGCCCGAGTGCGCGGCCTGCTCGCCGCGCCCGCGGGCGCCGGCCCGAACCCCACGAGCCGGCGCAACCGGTTCGCGTCCCTCGGGGGAGCGGGCGCGGGAAGGATAAGGCCGGATTCAGGGGCGGGGATAAGTTCTCACGAAAATGTGATTATAATCCTAGGGCGCTGCGGCTTGCGGGAGGCCATGGTATAAGAGGCACACAAGCGAGGACGCCATGACCCACGAGCGCATCGAGATCAATCCCGAGATCATGGGCGGCAAGCCGGTGATCCGCGGCACGCGCGTGCCGGTGGAGACGATTTTGCGCAAGCTCGGCGCGGGCATGACGTTCGATTCCATTCTCGCCGATCATCCCCGCCTGACGCGCGATGATCTGCTCGCGGCGCAGGCGTTCGCCGCCGATTATCTGGCCGACGAAGACCTTGTTTACGGCTAGACGTGCGCTGGCTCGTCGATGAGTGCGTAGACGCAGGGCTTGTTGCGCGGCTGCGCCGCGACGGACACGACGTCTTGTATATGGCTGAAGTGGCGCCGGCGGCGAGCGACCGCGAGGTCTTGGCGCGGGCGCATGAGGAGAGCCGGCTGCTGCTGACCGAAGACAAGGACTTCGGCGATCTTGTCTTTCGTCGTGGCGGGCAAGTGCCGGGGATCGTGCTGTTGCGCATCGATCCGGCGATGCACGCGCTCAAGAGCCGTCGCCTCGACGCGGCCGTTGCGCGGTTCGGTGAAAATCTGTTCGGGCGCTATACGATTGTCGAGGAGGCGCGGTTTCGGTCGAGGCCGCTGCGCTCATAGCTCGCGGGTGCGGCCTTGGCGGAAATCGGCGAGGGCCTGTTCGGCGAGTCGGTCGAGCTTGCCCACCTTGGCGTCACGTTCGATCTTTTGATCGGAGCGCGCGGCATCGAACGCCTCGAACCAGTCGCGGAATTTCGCGAGCTGGTCGGGCGGCAGCTTGGCGACGGCTTTTTCGAGTTCTTCGATGGTCATGGCAATTCGCCGTTCTCAACGCGCTCCGCGACGACCCGCAGCGCCAGCGCCGTGGCCTTGGAGCGCGCTTCGGTATCGGTCGCACCATAGCTGAGAACGCCGGGCAGCGCGGGCACTTCCGCCAGCCAGCGGCCGTCGTTCTCGCGTTCGGTTTCAATGTGCAGCATGGGGAATAGATAGCATCGGAGCCTCGGTTTGTCGTGGCCGGGCTTGGCCATATCCGTTCGTCCCCGCGCAAGCGGGGACCCAGTACTGGATTCCCGCTTGCGCGGGAATGAGCGGGCATGATGCGGAGGGCCGTAGCCCGCATGGAGCGAGGCGGAATGCGGGGCGGACCCATCCCGGATTTCGCTGCGCTCCATCCGGCTGCGCATGCTTAGGAATGCCGAGGAATTATATCCTAAAAAGCCAGGCTTCTGTTATTGCGGTAGGACCGGATATTTTGAAATTCTACCATAGCGTTTCCGTTTTGTTCGTGCTAGATATCGTGGCTGAGGAAGTTTGCGACACAAAGGAGGCGACAATGGCAAAGCACTGTGATGACGGGCTGGACGGCCGCTGCCGAGATAACAACGGCGAAATTCGCCACAAGCGAAGCGATACGTTAGTTGGCACTTTGCGCGACACCTACGGACCGGATTTTGCGAAGGGCTATCGCAGCGACGCAGAGTTGGGGACCGTCTTGGAAGGCGAGCGCGCACACACGCTGTCTGATCTACTAAAGCGCCGTTAGCACCCTGCATTTGGAGCGAACTGTTTGCGTGACGTAATGTAGGAGGGGGCTGTGGCATTCGGCCTGAATGATTTACTTTCGCTGCTCGATAAAATTCCGCAATGGGCGCGCATTCGCGCAACCCCCGACCGCTGCGACGCCTTAGAAAAAAGAATCGCAGCTTTAGAGCAGCGACCAAACCTTCCAATTTGTGAAAAATGCGGCGTTGGCTATATGCGGCTCGAACGACAAGAGGCACCAACCGGCGCCTTCGCGGTCTTTGCAGATGCTGGTGTACGCATCAAAGTCCTTAGGTGCGACAACTGCGGTCTAGAAATCCGAGAGAAGGACGAAGCGCGAAAAGTCCGTTCGCGTTGACCTTGGAAACCAAGTGCTTAGCGAACCTGTAATTAAACGCCTCACGCTGTCGCGTTTTCTCTTCGAGCTTGCCGCGCAAAATGCCCGCTCGCAACAGGATACGGCAGCTTCGGCATGCGTTCACCTTTTGCAAGACGCAATTGAAGTCTTTTTCTTAGCTGCATTCGACAATCTGGACGTTCCCGTTTCTGGGCGAACGGAGTTTCCGCAGTACCTAGACAAACTCTCAGAAAAGCTAGGGTACGAGCTGCCTTTCCGACGTCGCCTCTTAGAAATCAACCGGGTTCGTGTGCATTCGAAGCACGAAGGCATCCCGCCGCACGGTAAAGAGATAGCTGGCTATGTTACCGATGCTCGAAAGTTCTTAGAAGAGACGTGTCAGCGAGCGCTAAAGGTCGACTACTGGACGATAAGCCTTATCGATTTACTTGATGATGGCGAAGAAAAGGCATTGCTACACGGCGCGGAGAAGTTGCGACAAGAAGGCCAGCACTTGGAGAGCTTGACCGAGGCTCGCAAAGCCTTCTTCTTAGCTTTTGAAACTCCATACGATCTAAAAAAAGATTTAGAATCTAACGGCTTACTCATATTTGGAAGTAGCGCGCCTTATTTCGCACGCAATAAAGAATGGATCGACAAAAACGTTAAGACTCCATTCGATTATATATTCCTAGATCACTCCGCAATCGACGCGGAATTGATGAAAGAAGGAATTGAGACGACCACGTTTTGGAACGTGTGGCGTCTTACTCCACAAGTTTACCGACATACGAAAGCCGAACAATGGCGAGTAAAACACGAGCTGAGCAAACAAAACCCAGACGGCATTGAGGACCGCTCGGCTTACGTGGTTGCAAGCGTAACTTCGATGCTCCTTCAGCGACAGTCGAACAGGAGCAGAATGCGTGACGGTCTTTATGGAAGCTACGAAATAAACGTGAAAAAGAAAGGCGTTGTCGTTTATCAAAAGGCCGACAAGAATGGGCCAGTGTCTGGCACGATTCCGGATGACATCAATGTTGTGCACATAACCTACGCGACGGACGGCCTAACAGACGACGACGTCTATTGGAGCTCATTTTGTTACAAAGAGAAGACCGACACTCAACCCTTTTTCATGCTGAGTGGTTACATCTTGCAAGATGATCTTGATTTCAAAAAATAAGAGCTAAGGATATTTGCTCTGCCGTCTACGGCGGCCGCAATACAATTGCATTACTCCGCCGCCTGAATTCGCTTCTTCGCCTTCGGCTCCTGCCTTCCCAGCACCGGCTTCAGGAACGCCCCCGTATAACTCCGCTTCACTTTGACGATCTCCTCCGGCGGGCCCGCCGCGACCCTCGGGTCAAGCCCGAGGGCAGGCTTTCTCGCCGCCGCCGTCGCCGCGCCCGGATCAAGTCCGGGCCGCCTTCGGGGCCGAGGTCGATGATCCAGTCGGCGGTCTTGATCACTTCCAGATTGTGCTCGATCACTCCGCCGCGACCGGCTTCAACTCGAACACGCGCCCGTATTTCGCCGCTTCGGCAACGTCGCCTCGCTTCAAAGCCAATCGGACCGCTTCGAGCTTTCGGGCGTCACCGAGCGACATCGTGGGTGACCAACTTTCGTCGCTATACTCAAGCTCAATGTCCACCTCGGCGGCGAAACGGCCTTCGTGGATGATCTCCTTCGACTTGCGAGTCCGCGTCATTTTCGCCTCGTGAAGTCTGGCGACCACCGCTCTGGAGCAGGCCGGTAGGCAGTGACCAGAACGGCTGGCGTGCCGGTCGCTTTCGGTACGCCCCACATTACATGAATGGGGCCAATACGGTCCCTTTGCAAGATGAGGACCGATGGCTCCATTCGGCTGGCCGGATACTCCTCGACTAGGACTGCGGCCGCGATCCCAGCCAACACGTCCTCCAGATCGATATTATCGGCGGCAAGTTCCCGGAGCCCGTGCTGAGAGACGCGGACTGCGCCGTTGCTCACGAGCACCTGAACCTGGCGCAAGATTTCGCTCATCCGCCAACACCCCACCCCGGCGCGCGCTGCGCGCCGACCCTCCCACAAAGGGGAGGGACGAGAAAGCGATTACTCCGCCGCTTCCATTCCCTTCTTCCTTTTCACTTCCCTTCGCCCCAGCACCGGTTTCAAAAACTGCCCCGTATAACTCCGCTTCGCCTTGACGATCTCCTCCGGCGGTCCCGCCGCGACGATCTCGCCGCCGCCGTCGCCGCCTTCCGGGCCGAGATCGATGATCCAGTCGGCGGTCTTGATCACTTCCAGATTGTGCTCGATCACCACCACGGAATTGCCCTGCTCGGTGAGCTCGTGCAGCACCTCGAGCAGCTTGGCGACGTCGTGGAAATGCAGGCCGGTGGTCGGCTCGTCGAGGATATAGAGCGTGCGGCCGGTGGCGCGCTTGCATAATTCCTTGGCGAGTTTGACGCGCTGCGCCTCGCCGCCCGACAGCGTGGTGGCCTGCTGGCCGACATGGATATAATCGAGGCCGACGCGGTGCAGCGTCTGCAGCACGTTGCGGATGCGCGGCACCGCCTTGAAGAAATTCAGCGCCTCCTCCACCGTCATGTCGAGGACGTCGGCGATCGACTTGCCCTTGAAGGTGACTTCCAAAGTCTCGCGGTTGTAGCGCTTGCCCTTGCAGACGTCGCAGGTGACGTAGACGTCGGGCAAAAAGTGCATCTCGATCTTGATCACGCCGTCGCCCTGGCAGGCCTCGCAGCGGCCGCCTTTGACGTTGAAGGAGAAGCGGCCGGGCTCGTAGCCGCGCGCTTTCGCCTCCGGCAGGCCGGCGAACCATTCGCGGATCGGGGTGAAGGCGCCGGTATAGGTGGCGGGGTTGGAGCGCGGGGTGCGGCCGATGGGCGACTGGTCGATGTCGATGATCTTGTCGATATGCTCCAGCCCCTCGATGCGGTCGTGCGGGGCGGGGGCTTCGCTGGCGTTGTTGAGCTTGCGCGCGATCGCCTTGTAGAGCGTGTCCACCAGCAGCGTGGATTTGCCGCCGCCGGACACGCCGGTGACGCAGGTGAAGAGCCCGAGCGGGATTTCGGCGGTGAGATTTTTCAGGTTATGCCCGCGCGCGCCGACCACGCGGATGGCGCGGCGCGGATTCGGCGCGCGGCGCTCGGGAATGGGCACGCCCAATTCGCCGGTCAGATATTTGCCGGTGATCGAGGCCGGCGCCGCCATGATGTCGGCGGGCGTGCCTTGCGCCACGATCTCGCCGCCATGGATGCCGGCGCCGGGGCCGATGTCGAGCACATGATCGGCGGTGCGGATGGCGTCCTCGTCATGCTCGACGACGATGACGGTGTTGCCGAGGTCGCGCAGCCGCTTCAGCGTTTCCAGGAGCCGCGCGTTGTCGCGCTGGTGCAGGCCGATGCTGGGCTCGTCGAGGACATACAAGACACCCGTGAGGCCGGAGCCGATCTGGGAGGCAAGGCGGATGCGCTGGCTCTCGCCGCCGGAGAGGGTGCCGGACGCACGCGCGAGCGTGAGATAATCGAGGCCGACGTCGACCAGAAAGCGCAGCCGCTCGCGGATTTCCTTGAGGATGCGCGCGGCGATCTCGTTCTGCTTCGGCGTGAGCTGCTGCGGCAGCGCGGCGAACCATTCGCCGGCGCGCTTGACCGAAAGCTCGGCGACCTCGGCGATGTTTTTGCCGCCGACGCGCACGCAGAGCGCCTCGGGCTTCAGCCGCGCCCCCTGGCAGGCCGCGCAGGGCACGTCGGTGAAATATTTGGCAATCTCCTCCTTGGCCCATTCGCTCTCGGTTTCCGCGAAGCGGCGTTCGAGATTGGGCACTACGCCTTCGAACGGCTTCTTGGTCTGATAGGCGCGCAGCCCGTCGTCATAGGTGAAGCGGATCTCGTCGTCGCCCGAGCCATAGAGGATGGCGTCCTGGGTTTTCTTCGGCAGGTCCTTCCATTTGGTGTCGAGGGTGAAGCGGTAATGCTTGCCGAGCGCGGCGAGCGTCTGCCCGTAATAGGGCGAGCTTGAGCGCGACCACGGCGCGATGGCGCGCTTCACTGCCGCGCTCTTGTCGGGGATGACCAGATCGGGATCGATATGCTGTTCGACGCCGAGACCGCCGCATTCCGGGCAGGCGCCGAAGGGATTGTTAAAGGAGAACAGCCGTGGCTCGATCTCCGGAATGGAGAAGCCGGACACCGGGCAGGCGAATTTCTCCGAGAAGATCAGGCGATTGGCGTCGGACGCCGCGTGCTTGGCGAGCTGGGTTTCTTTCCTCTCACTCTCCCCGCTGGCGGGGAGAGGGTCGGGGTGAGGGGGCCTGTCGGCGTTTTTGGACTTTCGAGATGCCCCCTCACCCGACGCGCTGCGCGCGCCGCCCTCTCCCCGCGCGCGGGGAGAGGTGACTTCATCCGCGAACTCCGCCACCGCCATGCCTTCGGCGAGATGCAGCGCGGTCTCCAAGGACTCCGCGAGCCGCGTGGCGAGATCGGGCCGCACCACCACGCGGTCCACCACCACGTCGATGTCGTGCTTGAATTTCTTGTCGAGCGCGGGCGCCTGCGCGATCTCGTAGAAGGCGCCGTCGATCTTCACGCGCTGAAAGCCCTTCTTCATCCATTCGGCGATTTCCTTGCGGTATTCGCCTTTGCGCCCGCGCACCACGGGGGCGAGAATATAAAGCCGCGTGCCTTCCGGCAGCGCCATCACCTTGTCCACCATCTGCGAGACGGTCTGGCTCTCGATCGGCAAGCCGGTGGCCGGCGAATAGGGCACGCCGGCGCGCGCCCAAAGGAGCCGCATGTAATCGTAGATTTCGGTGACGGTGCCGACCGTGGAGCGCGGGTTCTTCGAGGTGGTCTTCTGCTCGATGGAAATGGCCGGGGAGAGGCCGTCGATCTGGTCGACGTCCGGCTTCTGCATCATCTCCAGGAATTGCCGGGCATAAGCCGACAGCGACTCGACATAGCGGCGCTGGCCCTCGGCATAGATGGTGTCGAAGGCGAGCGAGGATTTGCCCGAGCCGGACAACCCGGTGAACACCACGAGCCGGTCGCGCGGGATTTCCACGTCGATGTTTTTCAGGTTGTGCTCGCGCGCGCCGCGGATGACGATCATCCGGGGGTCGCTGCGGCTTGGGCGTTGATTATCCACGGGGTCTGTCATCTCTGGTGTCGCCGGAGGAAAAGAGGGTCCGGCGCGGCGCCAGGTTTCGCGATCGGGGCGGCGGGGACTTATGCAAAGGTAGTGCCCGGGGCGCCGATTGCCAGCCTGAAAAACCGGTTGGGCCCATGCCTTAGCATCCAAAATGCCGCTCCCCTGGCGCAATCCACAGGCCCTCGCTGCAGCCTTGCCGATTCCCTTGAAAGAGGCTAGAACAAAAAGCGAACACAGGCCTTGAAGGCGGCAGCGGGGTGGCGGGGCACGCCCGGAAATAGCGGGGGAAAGCGCCGATGCCGCTTGCCGCGCGTTAGTCGCGGGCTAGGGTGCGCAAGAGTCACGCAAGCGGCGGCGGGCGCACGCACAGGAACGGAGTTCGGTCATGGCAGGCAGCGTCAACAAGGTCATTCTGATCGGCAATCTGGGCGCCGATCCGGAAATCCGCCGCACCCAGGACGGGCGGCCGATCGCCAATTTGCGGGTTGCCACCTCGGAAAGCTGGCGCGACAAGACCACCGGCGAGCGCCGCGAAAAGACGGAGTGGCACCGCGTGGTCATCTTCAACGAAGGACTCTGCCGCATTGCCGAGCAATATTTGAAGAAGGGTTCGAAGGTTTATCTGGAAGGCTCGCTGCAAACGCGCAAGTGGACCGACAAGGACGGGCAGGAAAAATACTCGACCGAAGTGGTGCTGCAGGGATTCAATTCGCAGCTTACGATGCTCGACGGCCGCGGCGGCGGCACCGAGGGCAGCGATACCGATTTCGGCTCGACCGGGGCCACGGCATCGCGCAAGCCGGCCATGGCCGCGGGTGGGCGGCGTGACGACATGGACGACGAGATCCCCTTCTGAGCGCTTGCGGATGCGGCCGGAACATCGCCGCGCGGCGCGGCGTTGTCCCAGCGCGGGCGAGGGGCATTTTCCGATAGGAGCAGGTCATGAGACAGATTGTCGTTCTGGCGACGGCGGTTGCATTGAGCGTGGCAAGCTATGCAGCCAGCGCGCAAACGCAGAATCCGGCCGCGACAACCAGCGGCGCGGGCCAGACCAGGCCGACGACGAGCATCAGCAAGGCTACGCAGAAATTCGTCAACAAGGCCGCCAATACCAACATGCTGGAAATTCAGACAGGTCAGTTGGCGCAGCAGAAAGCCGCCGACGACGCCTACAAGCAATTCGGCAAGATGATCCAGGACGATCATACGAAAGCGAGCGAGCAGCTCAAATCGATCGCCCAGAACATCTCCGGTCTCAAGATTCCTGCGGCGCTGGACGCGGGGCACAAGAAGAACCTCGATAAATTACAAGGCCTGTCCGGCGCGCGCTTCGAAACCGCGTTCAAGGCCGCCCAAGTCAAGGGCCATCAACAGGGCGTCAAGCTCTTCGAGGATTACGCGAAGAGCGGCGACAATGCCGAACTGAAGAAATTCGCCGAGGACACGCTGCCGGTGCTGCAGAAGCATCTGCAACAGGCGCAGGCGTTGCCGAAGCCGGCCGGCGGTCCGGCTTCCGCCAGCGCGCCGTCCGGCAATACGACTTCGGGCAGCGCGCCTGCCGGCAAGAACGGAAGCGGCGCCAAGTCCGGCGGCAGCGCCTATTAGCCGCTGGCATGCCCGATGGCGAGACGCAGGCCGGCGCCGAGCGCCGGCCTTTCTTTATTGACGTCGCAGCACCGAGGCGGCAAGCGCACTTGTTCCCGCCGTCAGGCGAGAATGGCGCGCACGCCGTCGACGACGAATTGCACCGCCAGCGCCGCCAGGATCACGCCGAGCAAACGCGAGAGCACGACGTTGGCGGTGGTGCCGAGAAAAAGCGAAATGCGCGCAGCGGCGAGGAAAACGACGAGACAAATTGCAACCGCGACGACGACGATGGCAAGCAGGATCGCGAGCAATTCGGGTCGACCGGCGACCTTGCCGGCAAGCAGCACCGTCGCGGTGATCGCGCCGGGGCCCGCCATCAGCGGGATGGCGAGCGGGAAGGCGGCGATGTTGCGCACGTGCTCCTCCAGCGCCTCTTCCGCCGCCCGCGACTGGCGCTGGATGCGCACGCCGAAGACCATTTCCGAGGCAATGGAAAACAGCAACAGACCGCCGGCGATGCGGAACGCCGGCAGCGATATGCCGAGGGCCTGCAACAGCCAGGCCCCGATCAAGGCGGCGCCGGCGAGGATGGTGCCGGCGATCAGGCTGGCGCGGATCGCGACCCGGCGCCGGGCGCTGCGCGGCAGTCCGTGCGTGACGGCAAGAAACGTCGGCGCCAGCCCGAGCGGATCGAGGACCACCACCATTGTCACCAAAGCGGAGACGAGAAATTCGAACGGCATGGATGACGTATAGGCTGGAAGCGCCCGCCAAAGAAGGCGTCATTTTCAGCCGCGGCGCGGCGCCGAAAGGCGGCCTAGGCCGGCCCTCCGAACTTGAATATAACTTGCTGAAATCCCATATGAAATTAGCCGTGGCCAGGGGCGCTTTTCGATAGCCTTGGCTTCTTGAATCGGCTAAGGAAATAAACAGCGATTTCGTCCGGGATTCTTACACTTGTCCGACACCGATAATCCAAGACCGGGGGACCAAAATCCTTCCGACGTGCGCCCCGTCTCGATCACCGATGAGATGAAGCGCAGCTACCTCGATTACGCGATGAGCGTGATCGTGGCGCGCGCGCTGCCCGATGCCCGCGACGGACTCAAGCCCGTGCACCGGCGCATCCTCTATTCCATGCACGAGAACGGGCACACGCCCGACAAGAAATACGTCAAATCCGCGCGCATCGTCGGCGACGTGATGGGTAAGTACCACCCGCACGGCGACCAGGCGATCTATGACTCGCTGGTGCGAATGGCGCAGGATTTCTCCATGCGCCTGCTGCTTGTGGACGGGCAGGGCAATTTCGGCTCGGTCGACGGCGACCCGCCCGCGGCGATGCGCTATACGGAATCGCGGTTGCATCGCGCGGCGCTGGCGCTGCTTGAGGACATCGACAAAGACACCGTCGATTTCCAGCCGAATTACGACGGCAACGAAAAAGAACCGGCGGTCTTGCCGGCGCGTTTCCCCAATCTCCTGGTCAACGGGGCCGGCGGCATCGCCGTCGGCATGGCGACCAATATTCCGCCGCACAATCTCGGCGAAGTCATCGACGCCACGGTGGCGCTGATCGACAATCCCGAACTCTCGATCGACGATCTCATCGCCATCGTGCCGGGCCCGGATTTTCCTACCGGCGGCATTATTCTCGGCCGCGTCGGTATCCGCGGCGCCTATCATCTCGGCCGCGGCTCGATCGTCATGCGCGGCAAAGTTTCCATCGAGACGCTGCGCAAGGAGCGCGAGGCCATCGTCATTACCGAGATTCCCTACCAGGTGAACAAGGCCGCCATGGTGGAGAAGATCGGCGAACTGGTACGCGAAAAGAAGATCGAAGGCATCGCCGAGTTGCGCGACGAATCCGACCGCGAAGGCTACCGCGTGGTGGTCGAGCTGAAGCGCGACGCGATGCCCGACGTGGTGCTCAATCAGCTCTACCGCTTCACGCCGCTGCAATCGACCTTCGGCGCCAACATCGTGGCGCTCGACGGCGGCCGTCCGCAGGTGATGAACCTGAAGGACCTGCTCGCCGCCTTCATCGCTTTCCGCGAGGACGTGGTTTCCCGCCGCACCAAGTTCCTGCTCAACAAGGCGCGCGACCGCGCCCATGTGCTGGTCGGCCTCGCCATTGCCGTCGCCAACATCGACGAGGTGATCAAGGTCATCCGCGGCTCGAAGGACGCCAACGACGCGCGCGAAGCCTTGATGGCCCGCGAATGGCCGGCCACCACGGCGGCGTCGCTGATCGAATTGATCGACGATCCGCGCCATCGCGTGTCCTCGGCCGGAACCGCGCGGCTCACCGAAACCCAGGCCAAGGCCATCCTCGATCTGCGCCTGCAACGGCTCACCGCGCTCGGCCGCGACGAAATCGCCGCCGAGCTCGACAAGCTCGCCGCCGAGATCGCCGATTATCTCGATATCCTGCGCTCGCGCGCGCGCATCCAGACCATCGTCAAGGACGAGCTGAACGCGGTGAAGGCGCAGTTCGCGACGCCGCGGCGCACGGTCATCATCGACCAGGAAGGCGAGGTCGAGGACGAAGACCTGATCCAGCGCGAGGACATGGTGGTCACGGTGTCGCACGCCGGCTACGCCAAGCGCGTGCCGCTCTCCACTTATCGCGCGCAAAAGCGCGGCGGCAAAGGCCGTTCCGGGATGCAGACACGCGAGGAGGATTTCGTCACCCGCCTCTTCGTCGCCTCCACGCATACGCCGGTGCTTTACTTCTCTTCGCTCGGCCGCGTCTACAAGGAGAAGGTCTGGCGTTTGCCGGAAGCGGCGCCGCAGGCGCGCGGCAAGGCGCTGATCAACATCCTGCCGCTGGAGCAGGGCGAACGCATCACCACCATCATGCCGCTGCCCGAGGACGAGAAGACCTGGGGCGAGCTCGACGTGATGTTCGCCACCACGCGCGGCACCGTCCGGCGCAACAAGCTGTCCGATTTCGTCGATGTGCGCCGCTCCGGCATTATCGCCATGAAGCTCGCCGAAGGCGAGGCGATCGTTGACGTGCAGATCTGCACCGAGAAAGACGACGTGCTGCTGACCTCGGCCGGCGGCCAGTGCATCCGCTTCCCGGTCACCGACGTGCGCGTCTTCCAGGGCCGTACCTCGATGGGGGTGCGCGGCATCGCGCTGGAGGAGGGCGACAAACTGATCTCGCTGTCCATCCTGCGCCACGTGGACGTCACCGCCGAGGAGCGTGCGGCTTATCTGAAGCGCGCGGCGGCGGTCCGGCGCAGCGCCACCGGCGAACCGGAGGAGGGCGCCGCCGACAGTGACGAGGCCAACGGCGCGATCGAGCTCGGCGAGGCGCGCTACGTCGATCTCTCGGCGCGCGAGCAGTTCGTGCTTACCATCAGCGAAAAAGGTTTCGGCAAGCGCTCGTCGTCCTACCAATACCGCACCACCGGCCGCGGCGGCAAAGGCATCGTCGCCATGGACATCCGCGAGAAGGACGGCAGCATCAAGAAGAAGATCGGCCAGCTCGTCGCCTCCTTCCCGGTGGAGGAAAGCGATCAGATCATGCTGGTGACGAACGGCGGCCAGTTGATCCGCTGCCCGGTCGACGACATCCGCATCGCCGGACGCGGCACGCAGGGCGTGATCGTCTTCAATACCGCCGAGGACGAGCGGGTGGTTTCGGTGGAGCGGCTGTCGGAAGACGATGGTAACGGCGGCGAAACGAACGGCGGCGGATCCGGCGAGGCCGGGTAGCTACCAGGCGCTTTCCTGCGGGACCACGTAGACTCGCGGGGTCTCGGCATCGGGCGCCTCCACGGTAACCGTCGCGCGCGCATCGTCTTCGGCCACGGCTCGCCGTTGGCCGCCGCCACGCCAGTTGCGCACCTCGGAAACGACCTCGCGCGGCACATCCCCCTCCGCGCGCAGCGGTGCCGCACGCACCGCCGCGATCACGTCCTCGGGCACGTTGTCCGGGCCCGACTGCTTGCGTTGTTTCGTGGATTTCGCCTGGCGCTGCTTGGTCTTCGCCGCGATCGCCTTGCCGGATTTATCCGGCTGATCGTCGCCTTCTTCGGCGGTTGTGGCTGTCTTCATCGTCTTGGCGGAATTCGCCTCATCCTCGCCGGCGTTCTTTGCCGCAGCCACCGGATTGTCGGCCTTAAACGCTTGCCGGTCGGCATCGCCGGTCTTCGCCGCCGTCTCGGAGGGCGCGGGCTTTGCCACCGCGTTGGATGCAGCGCGCGTCGGCGCAGATTTCTCATTCTCCGTTGGCGCCGGCGCGGAATTCCCATCCGGCGTCGGCGACGGCGCAGCAACCGGGCCGGTTGGCGTCAGCGCGGCCACCGCGGGCGCCGGCGCTCTGGCGCTCACGGGCGGCGGCGGAGCTGTCGCGATCCGTTGCCGCTGCGGCGCTGTGGCGGGCTTCGGCGCGACGACGGGAACCGGCATGGCAACGGTCTTGGTATCCCCGTCGCTCGTCATCACCCGCACGTCGCGCGTCGGCCGTCGGGCGCTGCGCCCGGCCGCCGTGCATCGCGGATCGTAATAGGGCCACGCTTGCCGTTCGCAGGGATCGCGCGGTGCGGGCGAGGCTTCGGCCAGCGCATTGGTGGCGCTTGCCGCGGCTTTCGCCGGCACTGCGGCGTTAGAGGCGGCGGGTTTGTGCGAGGAGACCGACCACGCGAGCACGGCGCTGCCGAACAGACCGCACAGCGCCACGACAGCGAGCCCGTTGGTCGTGCGGGCCTGTCTCAGAAGGGAACGAACGCGCGGCCACAGGATGCGAAAATCATGCCTCGTGAACATGGAATCGTCTCCTATGAATACCGAATCGCCCTCCCATGCTGTTGTGTCGGAGCAACGCCGGAGCTAGCCTTGGGTTCCTCCTAACCGTTCACACTCACTTCATGCCGAAGATCGCCCTTTACGCAGGAACCTTTGATCCGGTGACCAACGGTCATCTCGACGTCGTCAGCAGCGCCGCACGACTCGTCGACCGGCTCGTCATCGCCATCGGCCTGCATCCGGGGAAGGCGCCGCTGTTTGCCGCCGATGAACGTTTGCTCATGCTGGAGGAGAGTTGCGCGCCGGTGGCGCGCGCGGCGGGCTGCGAGCTGCAATGCATCACCTTCGCCGACCTCGCGGTTGCGGCGGCGCGGCGTAACGGCGCGACGCTGCTCATTCGCGGGCTGCGCGACGCGGGCGATTTCGAATACGAAATGCAGATGGCGGGAATGAACAGCGCCTTGGCGCCGGAAATCCGCACGGTCTTCGTTCCGGCCTCCGCCGCGCTCCGCCCCATCTCGGCCACGCTGGTGCGGCAGATCGCGTCGATGGGTGGCGACGTCTCCGCTTTCGTGCCGGCCGCGGTCGCTGCACGGCTGAAAAAGAAATTCGCCGGCAAGGGCGGCGGGTAATCATGCAGGAAGGATCATGAAGAAATTTTGCTTGATCATGGCGGCCTTGACGCTCGGCGCGCCGGCGCCGGCCTTCGCCCAATCGGACACGCTCGCCGATCCGGCGGCGCTCCAGGAAAAGGCGCCGGAGACCTTCAGGGCGAAATTCGACACCAGCAAGGGTGTCTTTGTCGTGGAGGTGCAGCGCGCCTGGGCGCCCAACGGCGCCGACCGGTTCTATAATCTGGTGAAGAACGGGTTCTACAACGATACCCGTTTCTTCCGCGTCGTCTCCGGCTTCGTCGCGCAGTTCGGCATCAACGGCGATCCCAAGATCGCCGCGGCCTGGCGCGAGGCCGGTATTCCGGACGACCGGGTGCAGGAGAGCAACAAGCGCGGCTATATCAGTTTCGCCACCTCGGGACCCAATTCCCGCACGACGCAGGTCTTCGTCAATCTGAAGGACAATGTCAGTCTCGACAGTTATGGTTTCTCGCCGATCGGACATGTGGTTTCCGGGATGGACGTCGTCGACGGCCTGTATCAGGGCTACGGCGACGGCCCGCCGCAGGGCAGGGGGCCGAACCAAGGCCGCATACAGATGGAAGGCAACGCCTATCTGACCAAGGATTTTGCCAAGCTTGACTACGTCAAGAGCGCGACCATCCAGAAGTGAAGCGAAGGGGCGAGGGCGCCTGATCCTCGTGGCCGCCCTGCCGCTTCTCATGCTTGCCGCGGCGGCGAAGGCCGAGCCCCTTAACACGCTAAAGGAAGTCGGCCTTGCGCTGAATGCCTGCTGGGTTCCGCCGCCGCCGGAACAGAGCATGCGCGGCATGGAAATCACGGTGCGCTTTGCCATGACGCGTGATGGAAAGATCCTGGGCGAGCCACGCTTCACCTTCGTGAAGCCGAATATCCCGCCTACGGTGCGCGCTGCCTATCAGAAAGCGGTCGCCGAAATGCTGGTCCGCTGCACGCCCTTTTCCTTCACGCCCGCCCTGGCCGGCGCCATCGCCGGAAAGATTTTCACCTGGCGTTATTTCGATCCGCGGCCCGAGCTGAAGGTTTAAGGCCTTTCGCTCGCCGTCAAAATCGGCCAAAAGGCTCTTCCCCTAACCGCTACGATGGACATCATGGCAAAACCGGAAGACACGATGATTTTGGAAACCACCCAGGGCCGCGTGGTGATCGCGATGCGGCCGGATCTCGCCCCCGGTCACGTGGCGCGCATCAAGGAACTGGTGCACGATGGATTTTACGACGGAATCGTTTTTCACCGCGTCATCGACGGCTTCATGGCGCAGACCGGATGCCCGGAGGGCACGGGCACCGGAGGGTCCGGCAAGAAGCTGAAGGCGGAATTCAATCGGGAGCCGCATGTGCGCGGCACCGTCTCCATGGCCCGGGCGCAGGACCCCAATTCCGGCGACAGCCAGTTCTTCATCTGCTTCGATGACGCCCGCTTTCTCGACGGGCAATACACGGTCTGGGGCCAGGTCATCGAAGGCATGGAAAACGTCGACAAGATCAAGCGCGGCGAGCCGGTGCAGAACCCGGACCGCATCGTGCGGGCGACCATGGGGGCGTGATGCGGCATAATTCCCTCGCCCCGCTTGCGGGGAGAAGGTGGCGAGCGAAGCGAGCCGGGTGAGGGGCCTTTTCCTGTGTTTACAACTTTGACGCCCCCTCACCCGGCTTCCTCGTTTGCACTCGGAAGCCGACCTCTCCCCGCGCGCGGGGAGAGGTGAAAACAATGCGCACCGATCTCTTCGACTTCGAATTGCCGCCCGAGCGGATCGCGCTGCGTCCGGTGTCGCCGCGCGATGCGTCGCGGCTGCTCGTGGTCAGGCCGCAGGCCAAACCGGAATTGGAAGACCGGGTGATGCGCGACCTCCCCGAACTGCTGCGGCCTGGCGATGCGCTCGTGCTCAACGACACCAAGGTCATTCCCGCGCGCCTCAAAGGCCGCCGCATCTCGCGCGAGATGCGGCCGGCAATCGAGGCCACGCTACACCGCCGCGTCGACGCCGCACGCTGGCGCGCCTTTGTGCGTCCGGCCAAGCGATTGGAAAAGGGCGACGTGCTGCGTTTCGGCACCGAGGGCCGCGTCTGCTTCCTGGGCGAGCTCGATGCCACCGTAGAAGAGAAAGGCGAGAACGGCGAAGTCACGCTCGCCTTCAGCTTCAGCGGGCCGGTGCTCGATCAGGCCATCGATGAGCGCGGCGAGATGCCGCTGCCGCCTTACATCGCCTCCCGCCGCGAAACCGATGCGCGCGACCGCGAGGATTACCAGACTATTTTCGCGCGCGAGGAGGGTTCGGTCGCCGCGCCGACGGCCAGTCTGCATTTCACCGAAGCCTTGTTCGACCGGCTGCGCGCGCGTGGTGTGTCGTTGCACGTGCTCACGCTGCATGTCGGTGCTGGCACCTTTCTGCCGGTGAAGGTGCAGGATACGGCGCAGCACAAGATGCACGCGGAATGGGGCACCGTGAACGAGACAACCGCCGCGGCGCTGAATGCGGCGCGCCGCGCCGGCGGGCGCATTGTCGCGGCGGGCTCGACCTCGCTGCGGCTCTTGGAAAGCGCGGCCGACGACGACGG
The DNA here is from genome assembly GCA_035652315.1 of Xanthobacteraceae bacterium. GTDB lineage: Bacteria > Pseudomonadota > Alphaproteobacteria > Rhizobiales > Xanthobacteraceae > CANKHA01. The sequence goes on from DASREA010000046.1 coordinate 16,899, forward strand.
GCGGCTTCATCCGTTTTCGGGCGAGACGGCGCTTTTCATCACGCCCGGCTATCGCTTCAAGGCGGCCGATATCATGCTTACCAACTTTCACTTGCCGCGCTCGACGCTGTTCATGCTGGTCTCGGCCTTTTCCGGCCTGGAAGTGATGCGCCGCGCCTATGCGCACGCGATCGAGAAGGGGTACCGCTTCTATTCATATGGAGATGCTTGTCTGCTGTATCCTCAATCGTCATTCCGGGAAGGCGCATAGCGCCGGACCCGGAATCCAGACTAGATAACGGAGCGCGGCTGGATTCCGGGTTCGCTCGCTTCGATCGCGCCCCGGAATGACGAAAGAAAAAATGCCCGACCCCTTCTCCTTTCGCCTGACCAGAACCGATGGCGCCGCGCGGCTCGGAGAAATCGCGACGCCGCATGGGCGGGCGCAGACGCCGGCCTTCATGCCGGTGGGCACGCAGGCCACGGTGAAGGGCTTGACGCCGGAAGCGGTGCGCGCGAGCGGCGCCGAGATCGTGCTTGCCAATACCTATCATCTGATGCTGCGGCCGGGCGCCGAACGCATCGCCGAACTTGGCGGGCTGCATCGCTTCATGAACTGGCCGGGGCCGATTCTCACCGATTCCGGCGGCTTCCAGGTGATGTCGCTGTCCGAATTGCGCAAGCTCAGCGAAAGCGGCGTGATTTTCCGCTCGCATCTCGACGGCGCCATGGTCGAGTTGACGCCGGAGCGCGCCATCGACATTCAGCGGCTGCTCGGCGCCGATATCATGATGCAGCTCGACGAATGCCTGAAGTTGCCGGCGGCGCCGAAGGAGATTGCGCGCGCCATGCAGCTATCGCTGCGTTGGGCCGAGCGCAGCAAACGTGCGGTCGAAGCCGCGCCGAAAGGCCAGGCGCTGTTCGGCATCGTGCAGGGCGGCGACCAGATCAGCCTGCGTCTGGAAAGCGCGCGCGAGCTCATCGCGATCGGCTTCGACGGCTACGCCATTGGCGGCCTCGCCGTCGGCGAGCCACAAGCGGTCATGCTCGGCATCGTGGGCGAAACGGTGCCGGCGCTGCCGGCGCAGCAGCCGCGCTATCTCATGGGCGTCGGCACGCCGGACGACATGCTCGAAGCGGTGGCGCGCGGCATCGACATGTTCGATTGCGTGCTGCCGACACGTAACGGCCGCCACGGCATGGTGTTCAGCCGGTTCGGTCCGATCAGCCTGAAAAACGCGCGCCACGCCGCGGATCCGCGCCCGCTCGACGCCGAAAGCACATGCCCGGCGGCGCGCGACTATTCGCGCGCCTATCTGCATCATCTGATGAAGGCCAACGAGATGCTCGGCGCCGTCCTGCTGTCGACCATCAATCTCCATTATTACCAAGAATTGATGGCGGGAGCGCGCGCGGCCATCGCCGAGGGCCGCTTTGGCGCGTTCAAGGAGGCCACCAAGGAGCGGTGGCTGCGCGGCGACATCCCGCCGCTGAGCTGAAGGAGCGGTGCGGCGGCCCGGGGCGGCGGCGCATGTCGTAACTATGGGTGCTTGGGATCGCGCAGGATCCAGACGCCCCATTTGTCGTCATCGGCATAAATGAAGCCGCGCGAGTCCTCGGTCACGTCCTCCATCCAGTTGGTCGGTGCCTCGTGCGGACCGGAATGCGCCGCGGAATCCTTGCGTTCCGGCGGCATGAAAGACGCGACTTCGGTCGGCGTATAAGGATCGCTGATGTCGAAGGCGCGCAGCCCAGCGTTGAACCAAGTGATGTACATGATGTCGGTCTGCTTATGCACCGCCGGATTGTGCTGCTCCATCACTGTGTTGTGCGGCCCGAAGCGCCCCTCCTTGTAGCAGAAGCTCTTGTAGGGCGCGTCCTTCGGCGGTTTCGGCGGCGGGAAAATCGACATCAGGCGCGGATGCGCGGGGTCCTTGTTGTCGATCAGCGCCGCCCAATTCATCGGATCCTTGTCGCAGCCCCATTGCTTGGCTTCCGAGCTGGCGTAGAGAATCTTGCGGTCCCAGAACGGCAGCACGGTGTGCACCGATTGGTTGCCGCCATACATAAACGGTGGCGTCATGGTGAGGCGGCCGATCAGCTTGGGATGCTCGATGTCGCTGATGTCGAGATTGACGATATCGGGCGTGAAGCCGGTGGTCAGCATTTTGCCGTCGGGACTGATATTCGCAGGACCGTGATAACCGGGTTCAAGGGCGGGTTTCGGCTCGCCTTCCTTCTGCCCCGGCTGCGACCAGACCGCGACCTGCTTGGGCTGCGCGGGATTGCCGATGTCAAGAATGATCAACTCGTGGCCGCGGCTCTGATAGCCCTCGGCGAAGCCGGAGACGTAGGCGTATTTGCCGCCCGGATAGGTATTGCGGTGTGAGCCACCGGGCGCACCGGTCCACTGCCCGATCTTCTTCGGATTTTCGGGGTCGCTGATGTCCCAGATCAGAAGCGTCGGATCGCCGCTCTTCGACTTCTTGTCGATGGCGGTGATCATGATGTCGTCATGCAGCGTCACTTGCGCGGTAAGGATGTTCTTGGATTCCGTTTGGTAGGGAATGAACTTCACATAGCGCGGATTCTTCGGATTGGTGACGTCGACGATGCTCCAGCCCTGATCGAAGGAGTGACCGGCAAAGAGGTACCACTTGTCGTCCTTGGTATGCTTGAGCGCGAGCTTGAAGGCGCCCGGCTTCCCGCCCAGGCCGGTGAAGCCGACGAACTCCAGGTTCGTGGCTTGCCATCCGGGTGGCGCCGGATCGGCCGCGGCCGGCAAGGCAAACAGCGCCGTGGTGGCGGCGATCGCTGCCAACAAAAAATATCGTGCTGACCGGCGCTGCGTGCCGGTGGCCCCTTGCTCCATGGCTTCCTCCCTGAGCGAATTTTTTCTTTGTGCTCAGGATGTCACCGAGGGAAGGCGCCCGCAAGCTCGCGGCCTTGCTGCGAAGTAGAAAATTGCGAGGGCCTGGCAAAGCGAGGCGCTGGCCATCGCCTGGGCGATGACCAGCACCACCGGTCCGGCGGAGGAAGCTGGCCGGGCCGGGAGCGGCTTATTTACAACTGACGGCGTTGGCTTCCTCGCCGCTGGCGGGTGCCTCAATGGCGCAGTTCATGCCCACCTTGAGACCGCCGCGGTCGCCCGGCTTGCCGCCGATTGTCACTTTTGTCCGCGACCCGGAAATCTTGGCGGAAAAGCTCTTGCCGTCCTGTCGCTTGATTTCGATCGCGTGACCGCCGTCTTTTACACTGGTGACCTGTCCTTCGTTCTTCGGGGCCGCCTCGACTTTGGCCATGACCTTCGGCCCTTTGTACTGCTGAGCGTCGGCCAGGCGATCGATTACCTTCTTCGGCGTCTTGGCGATGCGCTGGAATAACGACTGCATTTCTTCACCGGTGACGAGGTCGATCTCGTGTTTCTGCTTCTTCGCGTCGGCGAGGAAGTCCGCATCCTTTGCGGTGGCGATGAACGCCTCCCGCAAGGCCTTCACCCGGTCGGCCGGAACTCCCGGGGGCGCGAGAAACGGCCGGCCGACGCCGAGCCGGGCGTCGTTAAGCTCGAGCACGGCCTTGTCGTCCGGATTGGTCGCGAGATCGAGCGCCAGTGGTACGTTTTGCAGATGCGCGTCCTTGTGCAGCGCAGCCTGGACCAAGAGATTGATCTGCTTATCCTTGAACCAGTGCGCGTTGCGCGTGGACAATGACGAATAGGACGAGCAGATGCCCTGGACCTCGCCGCGTTCCACAGCCAGGGTCACCGCGGTGGAAGAAGGATAGCCCGAGACGATCTTGAACTTCGTGCCGAGCAGGTTATTGAGCAACGCCGGCACCTGTTCGGTGTCATTGGGGCCGCTGCCGCCGACGACCAGTTCGGTCTTTTTCAGATCCTCGAAGGTTTTCACCGGCGAGGTATGCCAGGACACGCAGAGCGTCACTTCGCTGGCGAGGCTGCCGAGCCAATTGAACTTATCGGTTTCGAATTGTGGGCCTTTTTCGCCGAGGATTTGCAGAAAGGGCACGGCGCGCTGCACCTCTCCGATCACAGTGCCGTCCTTGGGCGCGACGTTGTAGATGAAATTCGCCGCCACCACGCCCCCGGCGCCCGGCATGTTCTGCACGATGATGCTTGGATTGCCCGGAATATGTTTGCCCAAATGTTTGGCGACCAGACGAGCGTAGGCGTCATAGCCGCCGCCCGCGCCCGAGCTCACGATGATCTTGATGTCCTTGCCTTTGTAAAAATCGGCGACAGAATTCTGCGTAGCGGCCGCCGCAGGAAATGCGAGCGAGCACCCTACGGCCAAGAGATATTTCGCTTTCATTGACTTCCTCCCTGTATGCCGAGCCCGCACGGCGCGCCTTGCCGCTCGGTCGGCGGAAAAGCTTTCAAAGCGGAGGAGGGGGAACAACGCGGCGCGATGTCGCCCGCGCTGCGAAGCGTTGAATTGTCTTTAGGTTACACGCGTTAGATCGCGTGCGGCCATTTGATGCATGGCGGCGGCGTGCAAGCCGTTACAACGCCCCGCGCCTTAAATCCGGCAGCCAAGCGGCTGGTCATCGGCCCCGCGATGACCAGCCCTGTCGATCCGGGTGGGAGGAAGAGCGCCCGGATCAGCGCCCCCGCGTCATTTGCAATCGATGGCCGAAGCCTCCTGGCCGGTTCCCGGCGAGGAAACGGTGCAAGCTTGGCCGACTTTCAGCGCGCCGCGATCACCCTTCTGACCGCCGATGGTCAGCGCGGTGCGTGAACCCGATACTTTGGCGACGAAATCCTTGCCGTCCTTGAGGCTGAAAACGAGTTGCTGCCCCTGCGACTGGATTTCCTTGATGGTGCCCTCGACCTTCGGCATCTCCACCTTTGCCGTGATTTTCGGGCCTTTGTATTTCTGCACGTCGGCAAGCCGCGCCACCAGGGCCTTCGGCGTTTTCAATACGCGGTCGAGCAGGCCCTGCATTTCATCGCCGGTCACCAGATCGATGTCGTGCTTCTCTTTTTTCGCCTCGGCGAGGAAGTCGGGATCCCTTGCGGTGGCGACGAAGGCATCGCGCAACGCTTTCACGCGATCCGCCGGCACGTCAGGCGGAATCACGAAGGGCCGGCCCACCGCCAGCCGGGCGTCGTTGATCTCGAGGATCCGCTTGTCGTCGGGGTTGGTCGCAAGCTCCACGGCGAGCGGCACGTCCTGCAAGGCGGGATGTTTGTGCAGCGCCGCCTGAACCAGGAGGTTGACTTTGTGGTCCTTGAACCAGCTCGCGTTTCGCGTCGAGAGCGACGAATAGGACGCGCAAATGCCGCTCACCTCGCCGCGCTCCACGGCAAGTGTGATCGGCGTCGAGGACGGATAGCCGGAAACAATCTTGAACTTGGTGCCGAGTAGATTGTTGAGAATCGCCGGCACCTGCTCGGTGTCGTTCGGCCCGCTGCCGCCCACCACCAATTCCATCTTTTTCAGATCTTCAAAGGTCTTGACGGGAGAGGTGTGCCAGGACACGCAAAGCGTCACTTCGCTGGCCAGGCTTCCGAGCCAATTGAACTTCGTGGTCTCGAATTTCGGGCCCGGCTGATCCAGGAGCTGAAAGAAAGGCACCTCGCGCTGCAACCCGCCGATGACCGAACCGTCCTTGGGCGCGACGTTATAGAGGTAATTCGCGGCGACGATGCCGCCGGCGCCCGGCATGTTCTGCACGATGATGTTGGGATTGCCGGGAATGTGCTTGCCCATGAAACGCGCAAGCAGCCGCGCGTAGGCATCGTAACCGCCGCCTGGCTCGGAAGCCACGATCAGCCGAACGGTGCTGTTCTTCTTGTAAAAGTCGGCGACTGAATTTTGCGCAGACGCGGTTCCCGGCAGGATTGCAGCGCCTGCCAAAGCCAAAGCGAGCAACGCCTTCATTGAATTCTTCCTCCCCTCGTCAAGGGCGCCGCTTCTTTTTTGCGAGGCCGCAAAATCGTCCCCGAAAGGGCGGCCGCAACGGCGCAATACCGTAAGCCTATCAGGCGACCGGCGTTAACTCTACATGGTGGGCGGCGATTTCGGGGCTCGGGCGGGGCGGCCCTGCGGAAAGGGTTGCGGCCGGATCGGGGGATCCGGCCGCACCCTTGCCTACGCTTCACGCAACGATACGCAACAACTAGGTGGGACAGCGGGACTTCGACGGATCGACATCCATGGTGACGGCGGTCTGGAATTCCTGGCCGCAGGATTCACATGACCAGGAACTGCGGATCTGTCCGTTTCCGAGAAATTCGGACGCTTCGGCGAGCAAAGCGGGTGTGCCACAATGCGGGCAGCTCGGTGTACCGAGATAACGCGGAAACTCGAAGTCGAGGGGCGCGACGCGGTGCAAATGCATAGCTGGCTCCTGTCGTCTTGGCCTTGGCTTCTTCTACTGTCGCTAGTCTACCGGCGTACTGTGGCAGGGTCGCGACAGCACGGTGAATTCATTGGGTGTTCGTGTTAACGGATCGCCCTGTGGATAAATTTGATTTTTCTTAATCCTGCCGACAGATAGCGGGATTGGGGCGGCAAAGCATCGCCCTCGCGCGTTTGTGATTGGCCGATCGATGCGCGCGCCGGGGACTCGAATCAGGAATATCAAGGGACATCCGCGAACGCGCGGGATGCGCAGGAAAGCAAAGGCCCGATGTCAAAAGCGACAGACAGAGCAAACCTGGAGCGGCTGGTCCGGGAGGCGATCGAAAAGAAGACCGTCGCCGTTAAAAAGGGCGACACCCGGCTCGAAGCGAAATGTGGAAAATGCGGGGCCGCCAATCGCGTGAATCTCGCGCCGGGAGAAACCCGGAAGAAATTCAAATGCAAGGAATGCGGCCATCAGCAGATGACGCTGTGACCGCCGCTTTGTGCCGGATTGGTTCCGCCGACGATCTGCCGTGGTGAGCGCGCTGGGACTCGAACCCAGGACCACCTGATTAAAAGTCAGGTGCTCTACCATCTGAGCTACGCGCTCTTGCGGCGTGTTTAGGCGGCGAGGGGGGCAGGGTCAATAGCAGGCCGCCTCGCCTAGGCCACCATCGGTTTGCTACAATCCTGGCGCGGCACGAAGGCAGGCGACACCGCCGCGCGGAATCGAAGACAATGCCCATCATCAATCGCGTCGCCGCGATGCACGGCGAAATCACCGGCTGGCGGCGCGACATCCACGCGCATCCGGAGCTGCTTTACGATGTGCACGGCACCGCGGCGAAGGTCGCGGAAATGCTTAAGAGCTTTGGCTGCGACGAGGTGGCCACCGGCATCGGCCGCACCGGCGTCGTGGGCGTCATTCGCGGCGCGCGCCAGCCTGCCGGCGGCGGCGGACGGGTGATCGGCCTGCGCGCCGACATGGACGCGCTGCCGATCGAGGAAGCCGGACACCACGTCTATAAGTCCACGGTTCCCGGCAAGATGCATGCCTGCGGGCACGACGGCCACACCGCGATGCTGCTGGGGGCGGCCAAATATCTCGCGGAGACGCGCAATTTTGCCGGTACCGCGGTGATCATCTTCCAGCCGGCCGAAGAAGGCGGCGCCGGCGCCAAGGCGATGATCGAGGACGGGCTGATGGATCGCTTTCGCATCGGGGAAGTCTACGGCATGCACAATTTCCCCGGCATGCCGGTCGGCGAATTCGGCATTCGGCCGGGGCCGCAGATGGCTGCGGCCGATCTGGTGAGCATCGAGATCGAGGGCGTCGGCGGCCATGCGGCGCGGCCGCATCTGACGATCGATCCGATATTGGTCGGCGCGCAGATCGTCAGCCAGGTGCAGTCGATCGTCTCCCGCAACGTCGACCCGCTGCAATCGGCGGTGATCTCGATCTGCCTGTTCCAGGCCGGCAACACCGACAACGTCATTCCAGCGAAGGCGGAGCTGCGCGGCACCGCGCGCAGCTTCACCCCGGAGGTGCGCGACCTTCTGGAGCGGCGGCTTTGGGAATTGGTGGAAGGGGTAGCGCATGCGCACGGGGCCACCGCCAAGCTCACCTATACGCGCGGCTATCCGGTGACCCGCAATCACGAGCGGCAGACGGCTTTTGCCGCGTCGGTCGCCGCGCAGATCGTTGGCCACGACCACGTCAACGCCAATATCGCGCCGGTCATGGGGGCGGAGGATTTTTCCTACATGCTGGAGGCGCGACCCGGCGCCTTCATCTTCATCGGCAACGGCGACAGCGCCGGCCTGCATCATCCGGCTTACGACTTCAACGACGAGATCATCCCGCTCGGCACGTCTTATTGGGTGCGGCTGGTGGAGACGGCGCTGGCGGGGTAGGGCGCGCATTCGTCATGGCCGGGCTTGTCCCGGCCATCTCGATTCAAAGGGCATTGCGCCCCTAAATGAGATGCCCGGCACAAGGCCGGGCATGACGACTCAGTTACAGCGCGATCGCGATGTTCTTGACCTGGGTGTTAGAGAGCATTTCCTCGATCACCTTGTCGCGGCCGTAGCCGGACTGCTTCATGCCGCCATAAGGCGTGCCGAGCGCCTGGCCGCCGGCGGTGTTGACCCAGACATAGCCGGCTTCGATGCGGCGCGCGGCGCGATGCGCGGTCGAGATATTCTGCGTGAAGACCGCGCCGGTGAGGCCATATTCGACGGCGTTGACGTCGGCGAACATCTTTTCCTCGTCGGACCATTTGAGCACCGAGAGCACGGGGCCGAACACCTCTTCATTGGCAATGCGCATGCTCTGGTTGACGTCGGCGAAAACGGTCGGCTCGACGAAGAAGCCGCCCTTCAGCTTCGGATCGTCGGAAGCCTTGCCGCCGGTCATCAGCCTCGCGCCTTCCTTCTTGGCGATTTCGATATAGGACATCACCTTGTCGAACTGCACTTTGGAGATGAGCGCGCCCATCTTGCAGTCCTCGTCGAGCGGATTGCCCGGCTTGATCTTGGAAACGCCGTCGACAACGCCTTTGAGCACTTCGTCGTAAACCTTCTCGTGAGCGAAAAGGCGCGACATCGACCCGCAGGACTGCCCGCACCAGGAGAAATTCATGCCGGAGATGGCGAATTTGATCGCCTTCTTGAGATCGGCGTCGGGGTAGACGATCAGCGCATTCTTGCCGCCGAGCTCGAGCTCGACATGCTTGAGGCGATCGGCGCCACCGCGCGCCACCGCGCGGCCCGTCGGTGCACTGCCGACGAGGCTGATCTTGGGGATGAGCGGATGCGCCACCATGGCTTGGCCGCATTCCACGCCGCCGCTGATGACGTTGACCACGCCGGGCGGCAGGATGCCGTCGATCAGTTCCATCAGGCGATAGGCGGAGAGCGGTGCCTGTTGCGCCGCCTTGATGACGATGGTGCAGCCGGCGCCGAGGCTGGCGCCGAGCTTGGCGGCGGCGAAGGCGAAGGGATGGTTATAAGCGACGATACGGCCGATGACGCCGATGGGCTCGCGCACCGTCATATTCACGATGTCTTCGCCGAGCGGAATGGTCGCGCCGTGAATCTGCAGAACAAGGCCGGCGAAATAATCGATGGCCGCGGCGGCGTTGCTGATGTCGCGCCGTAGCGCCGTGATCGGGTTGCCGCAGTTGAGCGAGTCGATGAGCGCGAATTCCTCGGCATTGGCGCGGATTACCGCTGAAACCTTGCGCATCAGCGCTGCGCGGTCGGTGGGCTTGACCTTCTTCCAGTCCTGGAAAGCGGCATGTGCCGCCTTGGCCGCGGCATCGACGTCGGCAGCGTTGGCATTCGGCGCATTGCCCAGGCTTTCGCCGGTGGCCGGATTGATGGTCTCGGCATAGCCGCCCTGCGGCTTGTGCCAGCCGCCGCCGTAATAGAGATCGCGATGGCTGGGCAGAGGCGACCGGGTTTTTGCGTCCGGGGCATCGCGAAGCGCCGTCACCGACATGTCATCCTCCATTTTTTGTATTGCGGCGCTGGAATGTTACGGCTTGTGCGCCGACAAGACAACGCCGCCGGAACGGCCGGCGGCGTCGTTTGCCAAAACCGGCTGCGGCGGCGCTAGGACCTCGGCTCGACGGCCTTTTCGGTGACAGGCTGCGCCTTGGGCAGCGCGGACCGCCACGGCAGCAGTTCCGCCATCCGAGCCTCGACGCCGCGCCAGAAGGCGAAATCGTTCATCCGCGTCGCCTCGACCGTGGCCAACAACACCGCGGACAGGAAAGGCAGACTTTGCACGACCAGCGCCGCCGCGAAGACATTAATCTCGCGGATGTCGTTGGTATTGGTCGCGAGCAGCACCACGGCGCCGAGCAGCAACAACGTGCCGAGCACCGCTTCCCAGAAGGCCTGGAAATCGCGGCCTCGCTTGGCCTGACCGCCCTTGGCGGTGCGCACGAAAGGCAAATGATCCTTCACCGCGCCCATCATGACCGCGCGCGCCACCGTCCATTGCACGGACATGGCGGCGAAAATGGCGCCGGCGACTTGCCGCGGCGAGACGGCGACCCGCAGCCGGTAAAGCGCGAAGAAATGCAGCACCGACACGGTGAAGGCGCCGAGGATCGGAATGGTGAGGATTTGGTCGGGGATGGCGATGCCGACGAAGGCGACGATCGGCACCCAGATCAAGTTCAAAATGGCGACGACGACGCCAATGCTCTCGGCGCCGAGCCAATTGAGCCAGCCGAGCAGGAATTCGCGCTTTTGCTCGCGCGTGAGCCGGCTCGCGCCGGGCAGGAAGCGGCGCCAGTGCTTCTTGAAAATCTGGAAGCCGCCATAGGCCCAGCGGTGGCGCTGCTTCTTGTAAGCCTCGAAGGTGTCGGGCAACAGGCCATGGCCATAGCGGCGCCTGGTGTAATGCGCCTGCCAGCCGAGCTCGAGAATGGTGAGGCCGAGATCGGTGTCCTCGCAAATGGTGTCGCTCGACCAGCCGCCGGCCTGCTCCATGGCGGCGCGGCGGATCAGGCACATGGTGCCGTGCGCGATGATGGCATTGGCTTCGTTCCGTTGCACCATGCCGATATCGAAGAAGCCCGCGTATTCGCCGTTCATCGCATCGTGGATAACGCTGCGGCCGCCGTCGCGGTGATCCTGCGGCGCTTGCACCAAACCGACGCGGCTGTCGGCGAAGAGCGGGGTCAAATCCTTCAGCCAATCGGGATGCACGACATAGTCGGCGTCGATAACGCCGATGATTTCCGCGTCCGGCGCGGTACGCGCCAAGGCCAGGCGCAGCGCACCGGCCTTGAAGCCGGCAACCTGCTGTTCGTTGACGAACTTGAAGCGCTCGCCGAGCGCCAGGCAGTGTTCCTGGATCGGCTGCCAGAACGCCGGATCGGGCGTGTTGTTGATCACCACGATGCATTCGAAATTCGGATAATTCAGCCGGGCGACGGAATCGAGCGTCGCTTTCAGCATTTCAGGCGGCTCGAAATATGCCGGAATATGGATCGAAACTTTCGGCGCGGCGGCGGCCTCCGGCACCAGCGACGGCGAGGCGATTTCCGCCAAACGGCGCGGCTTGCGGCCGAAGGCGACGGTGGCGATTTCGTCCACGCGCGCCAGCGCGATGGCGACAAGCGGCATCAGCAGCACGAGACCAAGCCCGAGCGCAAAGGCGGCGCCGGGAACGAAGTAATGATTTTCCCAGTAACCGAAGACGATGGCGAACCAGGCGCCGACGACGTTTCCGGACAGCGCCAGCGTCGCCGCTTGTGCAACGGTCGGCGCACCGAGCGCCAGGATCGGCAGCGAGAACAGGATACCGAGCAGGATGGCCAGAACGGCCAGGCGCCAATGGTCGGGATTGCTGATCGGCCCGGTCCAGTCGAATTTCGGCTGCCGCGAGGCGTCGAAGATGCCCCAATAAGGACCGACGCTGCCTTCGAAGATCTTCCACGGCTGATCGGTGGCTTCGACGATATTGTAGTCGATGCCGTAGGCCTGGGCACGGGCGGCGAAAGTGCGCAGCACCGCAGCCTGCTCGGCGGGCCCCGGATGCGCGGCCTTCAGGTTATAGCCGGCGCTCGGCCAGCCGAACTCGGCGATGACGATGCGCTTGCCCGGATAGGCCTGCCGCAGCTTGTCATAGATCAGCAGCGCTTGGTCGACGGCCTGGTTTTCCGACACGCCTTCCCAGTAAGGCAGCACGTGCGCGGCAATGAAATCCACAGCCGAGACAAGTTCAGGATGCTCGAGCCAGACATTCCAGATTTCGCCGGTGGTCACCGGTACGCGGCGGTCGGCCTGCTTGACGCGCTGAATGATCTTGATGAGGCGGCCGACGGCGATGTCGTCCTTGGCTTCTTTCAGCTCCACCGGGTCGCGGGCGCTGGCGATTTTCTGGCTTTCGGCCGGATCGAGCGCGTCGGCATCGCTCGGGACGAGATCGCCGCGGAAAATCGTTTCGTTGCCGACCACGACGCCGTTGACGTTGCTGTTGCGGCGGGCAAGGTCGATCGCCGAGAGGATCTCCCTCTCGTTGCGCTGGGTATTTTTATCGATCCAGGCCCCGACGGTGACGTGCAGGCCAAATTCGGCGGCGATGCGCGGCACCATTTCGACGCCGCCGGTCGACGAATAGAGACGGATGGCACGGGTCAACGGCGCGATCTTACTAAGATCGGCGCGTATCTGCGCCGGCGTCGGCCTGCCGCCTTTGTCCGGGTTGGCGGAACCGGCAAAGGGCGCGTAGGAAATGCTTGGAAGCTGACCGGTGAACTCGGGAGCGGCACGGTGGTCGCGCAACAGCGCCCAAACGCCGGCATGCACGCACGCAACGAGCGCGATGACAGCGACGACGATGCGCATGGAATTCATAACCAAATGGGGCTGAAATCTAAAGCTCGAACCCGTCCCCTGGACCCGAGTCTCAATCGCCGCGACGCCTTGTTTTCAGCGTGAGGCTGAAAATTAATTTGCGCAGCTAAATGGCAAATTCAAGAATGCCCGTGGGGTTCCCGCAAAATTCTTTTTCCGTGTGCCTTTGCGCTAAAGCAAAGACGCGCTTTACCGCTTGCGGGTCCGGCTTGCCGCCTCGGAGGCCGCCGCCGGCGCCGGGGTGATCCAGCAGGCGTGAATGCGGCTATTGAGGCTGTCGGGCACTTTGGAATCGACCGGCCCCTGGCTCAGCACGCAGCGAAAGGTCGACTGGATGTGGGCGTCAGGGCAGCCGAACCGGCTGTAAATCTGCAGGTGGCGCAAGGCGGTATCCACGTCGTCCCGCCACAATAAGGCGACCACGCGCCGTCCCAGCCAGACGCATTCCGGACTGCCTTCCGGCCCCTTCAAAAGACGGCCGGCTTCGGCCAATTCTTCTTTTTGCCGATCTTTGGCGGCTTCCACGGCGGCTTGGCCGCCCGCCGGTTGTCCCGGCGCTTTGGCCGGACCGCTTTGCGCATGCGCGACGCCAGCGAACACCACCGCCGCCTGAACAGCGGTTAAGAAACGCGAATATACCGAGACCATGGCCTGCTTTATCGCCCCCCAAGAGCGGATACCCCTCACCTGTGCATCGGATTCAGACAGTAATACGGCGGGCCCAAATATACTCTTCTCCGATTAGGTCTCCGATTAGGGATGGAGAAAGTTGCAATTGATGTCCAGCGCCCTTCGGAATCTTTGCTTAAGAGCTTTAAGCTTGGCACGTGCCGGGACGCGGGTTAATCGCTAGCGCGGTCGACCAGCGGAGCGCGAATGCCCCCCCGTTTTCCCGAGCTGCTGCCTTTGAGCCTTTTTGGCGTCGCGGCGGCGGTTGTGCTTCTCGCGTGGTACTGGCTTGGCCTGCCGGTGCAGATGCCGCCATCGCCGGTCACGCCCGGCGAGAAACTGACCTGTCTGTCCTATGCGCCATACCGGGGCGGTGAGAATCCCCTCGATCCGACCACGCAAATCGATCCCCGGCAGATCGATGAGGATTTGCGGCGCCTGGCCGGCGTCACCAACTGCATCCGCACTTATGCCACCGACATGGGGCAGCAGCACGTGCCCGAGATCGCACGGCGCTACGGCCTCAAGGTCATGCTCGGCTTGTGGCTGTCGCGAACCGCCGAAGACAACCAGAAGCAGATCGAGACGGCGGTCGCCCTGGCTAACCAGTTTCCCGACGTGGTGCTGGCGGTGGTGGTCGGCAACGAGGTGCTGCTGCGCGGCGACATGGCCGGGCCGGATCTCGCCCGTACCATCCGAGCGGTGAAAGCACGTGTAAAAGTCCCCGTAACATATGCGGATGTCTGGGAATTCTGGCTGCGGAACCGCGAGGTTTTCGACGCGGTGGATTTCGTCACCATCCATATCCTGCCCTATTGGGAGGACTTCCCGATCGCGGCCAGCGAGGCGGCGGCCCATGTCAGCGCCATCCGCCACAAGCTGGCGGAAGCCTTTCCCGGCAAGGAAATCCTGATCGGCGAAAGCGGGTGGCCAAGCCACGGGCGGATGCGCGAAGGCGCGCTGCCATCCCCTGCGAACCAGAGCCGGGTGCTGCACGACGTCCTGGCCGCGGCCCGGCGGGAGAATTTCCGCGTCAACCTGATCGAGGCCTTCGACCAGCCCTGGAAACGCTATCTGGAGGGCACGGTGGGCGGCTATTGGGGCCTGTACGACGCCTATCGCCGGCAGCCAAAATTCGCCTGGGGCGGGGCGGTGTCGAACCACCCCTATTGGCCATGGCAGGCGGCCGGCGGCATCCTGCTGGCGCTGGTCGTTTTCCTGGCCGCTGTCGCGGAAGAGCGAAGGCGGGACGCAACCGCCGGCGCCGCGCCAGAAATGTGGATCGGGGTTGCTGGCATCGCGATCGCCGCCGGCATCCTTGCGGGATGGTCCGTCGAAAACATGCTGATCGAAAGCTTCGGAATCGGCCGCTGGATGCTGGCTGTGCCGTTGGTGGCGGCTTCGATTGCGGCGCCGGTATTAAGCGCGGCGGCGTTGATCGCGGCCGTCCCGGTTCCGAGCTTTGCCAGCATCGTCGCGCGCCGGGAGGATCGATTGCGCGAACCCTTGCCGCTGGCACTCGGCGCGGTGCTGATCGCCGTCAGCACGCTGGCGCTGACGCTGGCACTTGGCCTCGTGTTTGATCCGCGCTACCGCGACTTTGCTTTCGCGCCTCTAACCTCGGCGATCGTGCCCTACGCGATCCTGGTGTTGCTGCGTCCGGCTGCGGGGGCCATTCGCGGCCAAGCGGAAAGGATGTTTGCCGCCGCGCTGATTGCCTGCACCGTCTACATCGTGCCCAACGAGTCATTGGCCAATTGGCAGGCACTGTGGTTCTGCGCGGCGCTGGTTATGCTCGCGCTCAGTCTGCTTCGCTTACGGGACGCGCCAGGCTGAGAATCAACAGCGCGGCAGCGAGCGACGACAACACGACATTGTAAAGCACGATGCCGAAGCCGCCGAAGGCGAGCACAACGCCGACAAGCACCACCGAGGGGCGCAGCAGATTGAGCGCGGCGGCGCCCAGCGCGACGACGCCAAAAACCGAATATTGAAACAGAGCCGTCACCACCTTGCGCGTGAGGCAAAGCCAGGTGTCGAGGCCGCCGGCGCAGGCCAATCCGACGATCGATGATTCCAGCGCCATATAGCGGAGATAAAGCGCGTAGCCGACCGAGGAAAAAGCCACGATCAGCAGCCAGTTGGTCTGACGGGCGGTGGGCAGAAAAAGCGGGCGCGGCATCGGGCTAATATGCAGCGAGCCATTGGCCGCGGCAACGGCGCGTCAGCGTTCGGCCAACCGCTGGCCGTCAAAGGAATGGGGCGCGCACTTGATCTTCGCCGTGAGCAGCGCAGCGCACAGCCGCGCCGCCGCATCGGCATCGGCGAGCGGTCCGACGATCAGGCGGATATCGAGCACGCCGGGACGGCTCTCTCTCAGGGCAATTACCGGATGCAGGCCGGAAAAAAGCTGGCCATGTTTCGTGCTCAGCGAACGCCACAAGATCCGCACCTGCTCCAAGCTCGGGCCGCCGCCGACGTCCGCGCCGAACGGCGTCTCGCTTTCGCCAGCGGTATGCGCGGGGGCGTCAAGGGGCGGGAATGTCGCGCCGGACGCCTCCGCCGACGCCAGTGCCGGCATGTCCTTCGGCCAAAGCTTGAAAGGATTCGCCCGCCATTCGATCGAATTGCCCGTGGCAATATCGGCCGCCGGTGGAGCGGATGGCGTCGATTGCGGCACCGCCGCAGGGATCGCCGGCAATGCCGCCGTGGTATCGGGGGCGTTGGCTGCAGGCAGCGGCGGCACCGGCGGCTGTTGCGTCTGCCGGTTGATCGAGCCGGTCATGTCATCGACATTGCGTTCAAGCGAGGCGAGCCGGTTCATCAGCCGGTCGCGATCTGCCGCCAGGAGCCGGATCGCCTCGTTGAGACGCCGTGTTTCCGTCTCGTGCGATTGCTGCTCCAGAGCGGCTTGGCGCTGTGGCTCGGACGCGTCCGCGATGCGCTGCGCGGCCGTGGGCGACAAGGTGCTCAAGCCGGCGACCGCGAGGGCGGCGGCGGCGGCTGTTCCCCAGCTCGCCACCCGTATCAGCGCGCGTCGGTCAAATTGTCTGCCGATGCCCAGCGTCATTTGGTTGCGATCCCCGGCCGCCTGCTCGCCGCGCAATAACGAATCAAATTGAAAAACTAGCCGATTCGGGCCCCTGGCGCTGCTTTCCGCATTCGGTTAGCGGTAGGCATGGCGTCGCGGCCCTTCGCCGGCGCGGGAGCGTGGATGAAGCAAAGGACCTGTCTTTCGATCGTGCTTGCCGCCGGCGAAGGCGTCCGCATGCGCTCGGCAACGCCCAAAGTGCTGCATCGGGTGGGCGGGCGATCGTCGCTCGGGCACGTGCTGGCGAGCCTGCGCGAGGCGGGGATCGAACAGGTGGCGGTCGTCGTCGGCCCCGGCCATGACCGCGTGGCCGCGGAAGTGCGTGGCACGCTGCCCCGCGCTGAGATTTTCGTCCAGGGCGAGCGGCGCGGCACCGCACACGCCGTCCTGATGGCAAAAGAGGCGATTGCACGGGGCCCCGACGACATCGTCGTAATTTTCGGCGACACGCCGCTGGTGCGGCCGCAGACGTTACAGAGGCTCCGCACCGCGCTGGCCGCGGGTGCCGCCGTCGTCGTGCTCGGATTTCGTCCCGCCAATCCTTCAGGTTACGGCCGCCTGATCGTGACGGAAGGCGAATTGACCGCGATCCGGGAGGACAAGGATGCGAACTCGGCCGAACGCGCCATCACCTTGTGCAATGCCGGGCTGATGGCGCTTGCCGGAGCGCAGGCGCTGCGCATTCTCGAGCAGATCGGCCACGACAACCGCCAGCAGGAATTCTATCTTACCGATGCGGTGGCGGTCGCCCGACGGCTGGGACTGAAGGCGATCGCCATCGAGGTCGAGGAGGACGAAGTGCGCGGGATCAACACCAAGGCTCAACTGGCCGAAGCGGAAGCCGCATTGCAGAAGCGGCTGCGCCAGGCGGCGCTCGACCAGGGCGTGACCATGACCGCGCCGGAGACCGTCTTTCTCTCGGCCGACACCAAATTCGGCCGTGATGTCATCGTGGAGCCTTATGTGGTGTTCGGCCCCGGCGTCGTCGTCGAAGACGAGGCGGTCATCCATGCCTTTTCGCATCTGGAAGGCGCGCATGTCGGCAAGCGCGTCTCGGTAGGCCCGTTTGCGCGGCTCCGGCCCGGCGCCAAGCTCGGTGCGGATTCGCGCATCGGCAATTTCGTCGAGGTGAAGGAAGCCTCCTTCGGCGAAGGCGCCAAGGCCAATCATCTCTCCTATATCGGCGACGCCAGCGTGGGCGCGGAGGCGAATATCGGCGCCGGCACGATCTTCTGCAATTACGATGGCGCCGCCAAGCACCGCAGCGAAGTCGGCAAGGGCGCTTTCATCGGTTCCAATTCGGCGCTGGTGTCGCCGGTAAAGATCGGCGAGGGGGCCTATGTCGGTTCCGGATCGGTGATCACCGAAAATGTGCCGCCGGGCGCCTTGGCGCTCGGCCGCGGTAGGCAAGTGGTTAAGGAAAACCGGGCCAAAAGCTTGCGCAATAAAGCGGCGGGCGGCAAAAAAGCAGAATAGCGTCCGCTTCGGCCGCGGTGGACATCGTATCGTCACAACTGGCAACCTTTTGTGATTTCCGCGGCGGCCCGCATCGCCCTTAGCTGAATCCGCAGAGCGGGCAGGAGCAACTCGGGAATATGTGCGGTATCGTCGGGATTCTCGGACGCCAAGCTGTCGCCGGGCAGCTGGTCGCCGCACTCAAGCGCCTCGAATACCGCGGCTACGACTCCGCCGGCGTGGCGACGCTGGAGGGCGGACGGCTCACGCGGCGCCGCGCCGAAGGCAAGCTGAAGAATCTGGAAACAAGGCTCGGCGAGGAACCGCTCGCCGGCAAAATCGGCATCGGTCATACCCGCTGGGCGACGCACGGCCGGCCGACCGAGAACAACGCGCATCCGCATGCCACGGAAGCGGTCGCGGTGGTGCACAACGGCATCATCGAAAATTTCCGCGAGTTGCGCGAGCGATTGGAGAAGCAGGGTGCCGCTTTTGCGACGCAAACCGACACCGAGGCCGTTGCGCATCTCGTCAGCCACGAGCTGAAGCGCGGGCGTTCGCCGGCGGAGGCCGTGGCTGAGGCGCTGCCGCAACTGCGCGGCGCTTTTGCCTTGGCGTTTCTCTTCACCGGGCAGGAAGATCTATTGATTGGCGCCCGCAAGGGTTCGCCGCTGGCGATCGGCTATGGCGACGGCGAGATGTATCTCGGATCCGACGCGATCGCGCTGGCGCCGTTCACCGACACCATCAGTTATCTCGAAGACGGCGATTGGGCGGTGCTGACGCGGAAGGGCGCCGAAATTCACGACGCGGCGGGCCGCCTGGTCGAGCGGCCGGTAGTGAAATCCACCGCCTCGTCGGTGCGGATCGACAAGGGCAATCATCGGCATTTCATGGCGAAGGAAATCCACGAACAGCCGGAAGTCGTCGGCCACACGCTCGCGCATTATCTCGACATGAGCGCGGAGCGCACGGATTTGCCCGACCTGCCGTTCGACTGGACAAAGCTGAAGCGGCTTTCGTTGTCGGCCTGCGGCACCGCCTATTACGCCGGCCTCGTCGGCAAATATTGGTTCGAGCGTTACGCGCGGCTCGCGGTCGATATCGACGTGGCCTCCGAATTCCGCTACCGCGAGACGCCGCTCGAGCCGGGCAATCTTGCCATCTTCGTTTCGCAATCGGGAGAAACCGCCGACACGCTGGCGTCGCTGCGTTATGCGCGGGCGCAGAAGCAGCACGTGTTGTCCATCGTCAATGTTCCGACCTCCACCATCGCGCGGGAGAGCGATCTCGTGCTGCCGACGCTTGCCGGGCCGGAGGTCGGCGTCGCCTCCACCAAAGCCTTCACCTGCCAGTTGGCGGTGCTCGCCTGTCTCGCCATCGCCGCCGGCCGCGCCCGCGGCGTGCTCAGCGAAAGCGATGAGCGCCGGCTGGTGCGCAGCCTGATCGAGGTGCCGCGGCATATGGCCGCCGCGCTGACGCTCGAGGCCAAGATCGAGATTCTGGCCCGCGACCTCGCGAAAAGCCGCGACGTCCTTTATATCGGCCGCGGCACCAGCTTCCCGCTGGCCATGGAAGGCGCGCTGAAGTTGAAGGAAATCTCCTATATCCACGCGGAAGGTTATGCGGCCGGCGAATTGAAGCATGGCCCCATCGCGCTCATCGATGAAAACATGCCGGTCATCGTCATCGCTCCGCACGACAATGTGTTTGAAAAAACCGTATCAAACATGCAGGAGGTGGCGGCGCGCGGCGGCCACATCATCTTGATGACCGATGCCCGTGGCGCGCGCGAGGCGACGGTGGATTCGCTCTTGACCTTAACGCTGCCGGACGTGGCGGAAGCGGTCACGCCTTTGGTCTATGCTATTCCGGCGCAGCTCATTGCCTATCATACGGCCGTCACCATCGGGACCGATGTGGACCAGCCGCGCAATCTAGCCAAGTCGGTGACAGTCGAATGAATGTGGTAAAGTTGCCCCCGGAGGCCCAGACGGAGCCGCGACAGCCGATGAAGCCGGAAGTCAACCCGATCGAAGCGCCGGAAACGATCGTCAAGCCGCCGGAGCAGGACGAGCGGCATCCGATGGCGCGCATCCGCAACTATTTTCTGACCGGACTCGTGGTCACCGGTCCGGCGGCGATCACCTTTTATCTGACGTGGTCTTTCATCACCTGGATGGACGCCCTGGTGCGGCCCTTCATTCCTGCCGTGTATCTGCCGGAGACCTATCTGAATTTCTATATTCCCGGCTACGGCATCATCATTGCCTTTGTTACTCTGACCTTTCTCGGCTTCCTCACCGCCAACCTGGTGGGGCGCACATTGCTCGATTTCGGCGAAGGCCTGCTCAATCGGCTGCCGTTCATCCGCCCGATCTACAATACCTCGAAGCAGATTTTCGAGACGCTGTTCTCGAAATCCGGATCGAGCTTCCGCAAGGTGGCGCTGGTGGAATTTCCCGCGCCGGGCATGTGGTCGCTGGTGTTCCTGTCGCAGCCGCCGAGCGCCGACATAAGAACCAGACTGCCGGAGGAGGACAATGTCTCCGCCTTCATGCCCTGCACGCCGAATCCGACGACCGGTTTCTTCTTCTACGTGCCGCGTAGCAAGATCGTGGAGCTCGACATCACGGTGGAGTCGGCCATGACCTTGATCATGTCGGCCGGCATGGTGCAGCCGGGCGATCAGCAGAAGAAGCTCGCGGCGCTGGCCGCGCAGGCGCAGGCCGCGCAGATGGCGCAGGCCGGGCGAGCCTCAGCCACCGCGGTGAAATAACCGTTTTCTCAGCCGGCGCGGATCAGCCGCACCGCTTCGTCCTTCTCGAAGAGATAAAGCAGGTGACGCAGCGCCTCGCCCCGCGGCGTCGCCAGCTTGGGATCGCGCGCCAGGATCAGCGCGGCATCGTCCCGCGCGGGGCCGAGAAGCTGGCTGTGAAACTCCATGCGCGCGAGATGAAAGCCGGGCATGCCGCTTTGCCGGGTGCCGAGCACGTCGCCTTCGCCGCGCAGCCTCAAATCCTCCTCGGCGATGCGGAAACCGTCGTCGGTCTCGCGCAAGATGGCCAGCCGCGCCTTGGCGGTGCTGCCGAGCGGGGCCTTGTAGAGCAACAGGCAGGTCGAGTGCTGCGAACCACGGCCAATACGCCCGCGCAACTGATGCAGTTGCGCCAAGCCGAACCGCTCGGCGTGTTCGATCACCATGACGGTGGCCTCCGGCACGTCGACGCCGACCTCGATGACGGTCGTGGCCACGAGCAAACGCGTTTCTCCGGAAGCGAAGCGTTGCATGGCGCGCTCCTTGTCGGCGCCGCGCATGCGGCCATGAACAATGCCGGCGCTATCGCCGAAGCGCTTGCGCAAGAGCTGGAAGCGCTCTTCGGCGGCGGCGAGGTCGACTTTCTCCGATTCGTCGACCAGCGGGCAGACCCAATAGACGCGCTGGCCGGCTTCGAGCGCACGGCCGACCGCCTCCATCACCTCCTCCAGCCGATCGAGCGCGACGGTGCGGGTATCGACTGGTCTGCGCCCGGCCGGCTTTTCGCGCAGCTCGGAAATATCCATGTCGCCGAAATAGGTCAGCACCAGCGTACGCGGGATCGGCGTCGCCGTGAGCACCAGGACATCGACGGCTTCACCCTTGCGCGCCAACGCCAGCCGCTGATGCACGCCGAAGCGGTGCTGTTCGTCGACGATCGCCAGCGCCAAGTCCTTGAAGGCGACGCCTTCCTGAAACAAGGCATGCGTGCCGACCAGCAGATCGATTTTCCCGGCGGCGAGATCGGCGAGCGTGGCATCGCGCTCGCGGCCGCGCTCGCGGCCGGTAAGGATGGCGAGACGCATCCCGGCGGCTTCGGCCAGCGGTGCGATGCTGTGCCAGTGCTGCCGGGCCAGGATTTCCGTCGGCGCCATGAAAGCCGTCTGCTTTCCCGCCTCGATGACCGCGGCGGCGGCGAGCAGCGCCACCACGGTCTTGCCCGAGCCGACATCGCCTTGGAGCAGACGCAGCATGCGCTGCGGCCGGCTCAGATCCCCGGCGATGTCATCGAGGGCGCGCTGTTGCGAAGGCGTCAACGAATAGGGCAGCGCCGCGATGATCTTTTTGCGCAGACGGCCGTCGCCGGCATGGGCGCGACCCGCGGCGCGGCGCAGATGCGCGCGCACCAGCGCGAGCGCGAGCTGTCCGGCGAGGCATTCGTCATAGGCAAGGCGCCGCCAGGCCGTGGATTCCGGAAGGAGATCGCGCGGTTCGGCAGGGCGATGCAGCGCTTTCAGGGCGTCCGCGAACGAGGGAAATTGCTCGCGCGCGACCCATGGCAGGTCCTGCCACTCCGGAAGCGCCGGAACCTTCCCCAAAGCCGCATCCAACGCCTTGCGCAGGAGGTTCAGGCTCAGGCCTTCGGTCAACGGATAGACCGGCTCGACCAGCGGCAGTTTGGCCAGATCCGCCTCGCTCACCACCCGGTCGGGATGCACGATCTGCAGCATGCCGTCGTAAAGTGAGGTCAGGCCGGAGACAAAGCGTAGCGCGCCTTCGGGAAGAAGCTTTTCCAGGTAATCCCGGCGGGCGTTGAAATAGGTGAGGATGAGCGTGCCGCCGGAATCGTCGGAGCAGAAGATACGATAAGGCGCGCGCGGCCGGTGCGGCGGCGAGGGCCGATGATAATCCACCGTCACCGCGACGGTGACGATGGTTCCGGGCACCACGTCGCGCAATTTGGGCCGCGTCCGGCGGTCGATGACGCCCGACGGCAGATGGAACAATAGATCGATGACCCGCGGCGCTTCATCGCCACGGCCGAAGAGCCGCGCATAGAGCTTCGCCTGCTTGGGGCCGACGCCGGCCAGACTCGTCAGCGAAGCAAACAACGGATTGAGCAGAGCGGGGCGCATGAATCGATGTTGCCATTCTTCGCCTCCTCCCGCGAGCGGTAGAGAGCGGTGACATTGCGCGAGCGCGCCTCTATATAGGGCCCACCCGGCCCGTCCGGGCTTTTGGCGTTGGAGACGGCATGAGCGGAATGACGCGTTCGAGCGAGGGGCTGGATCGGCGCCGGCGCAAACTGCTGTTCCACTGTTGGCACCGCGGCATCCGCGAAATGGACCTGATCATGGGACGTTTCGCCGATGCCCATATCGGGGCGCTGTCCGCAGCGGAGCTCGACGATTTCGAAGAGCTCGCCGCCGTCGCCGATCACAAATTGCTCGGCTGGTTCACCGGAGAATTCGAAGTGCCGGCGGAATACGACACTCCCGTCTTCCGCAAGGTGCGCGACTTTCATTGGCGACTGCAGGAGAGCACGTGAGCCGCCTCGCCAAATCGCCCGCCGAATTGCTGACGCCGGGCCGGCCGCTGACGCTCGCCAGCGTCGCCGACGGCGCCGAAGGTCTGGTGATCGCCGATCTTACCCGCGCGATTGCCGCGCGCGCCGATGCGCCGCGCACGAGCCTCGTGGTGATCTGCCGTGACGGGCCGCGCATGGCGGCGCTCTCGCGGGCGCTCGCCTTCTTCGCCCCGGACATCGCCGTGCAGGAACTGCCCGCCTGGGATTGCCTGCCCTACGACCGGGTCTCGCCGCACGCCGCGGTCGTCGCCCAGCGCATGGTCACGCTGTCGCGGCTGGCGCGCGGCAAGGCGCAACAGGGGCCTTCGATTTTGCTCACCACGGTCAATGCCGCCTTGCAGCGGATGCCGCCCAGAGACCTGCTGGCGCAGCAATCGCTCTCTGCGGCGCCGGGCAACCGGCTCGGCATGGACGCCGTGACGCGCTGGCTCGAGCTCAACGGCTTTAGCCGCGCCTCCACCGTGCGCGAGCCCGGCGATTATGCGGTGCGCGGCGGCATTCTCGATCTCTTCGCGCCGGGCATGGAGCAGCCGGTGCGGCTCGACTTCTTCGGCGACACCCTTGAATCCATCCGCAGCTTCGACCCCGAAAGCCAACTCAGCCAGGATTCATTGCGCGCACTGGATCTCGTGCCGGTCGCCGAATTTCAGCTCACGCCGGAGACAATCCGCCGGTTTCGTCTGGGCTATACGGAAGCTTTGGGAACGGCGGCGCCGGACGATCTTCTCTACCAGGCAGTGAGCGAAGGCCGCCGCCATCCCGGCATGGAGCATTGGCTGCCGCTGTTCCATGAACGGCTCGATACGCTGTTCGATTATGTGCCCGGCTCCCCCATCGTGCTGGAGCCACTCGCCGAAGACGCCGCGCACGAACGCTTCACGCAGATCGCCGACTATTACGAAGCGCGGCGCGAGGCCCTGCGGGCGCGCGCCGAGGGCCCGCCTTACAAGCCGTTGCCGCCGGAGCGGCTCTATCTTCCCGAGGAGGAATGGCGAAAGCGCGTAGAGAACATCGCGGCCGCGCGCATGACGCCGTTTGCCGTGCCGGAAAGCGCCGGCAATGTGGTGGATATCGGCACCCGGCAGGGCCGCAATTTCGCGCCGGAGCGCAGCCAAAGCGGCGTCAATGTCTTCGAGGCCGTGCGCGAGCATGTTCATGCCCTGCAAAACGCCAAGAAGCGCGTGGCCATCGCCATGTGGAGCGACGGCGCGCGCGAGCGCATGAGCCATGTGCTGACCGAGCATCGTCTCGTCAATCTCACGCCTGCGGCTTCCTGGCGGGAGATGCTGGCGCTGCCGCGACCGGCAGTCGCGCTGATCACGCTTGGTCTCGAATCCGGCTTCGAGACCGCGGACGTCGCGGTCATCAGCGAGCAGGACATTCTGGGCGATCGGCTGGTGCGCCCGCGGCGGGCCGGGCGCCGCGCGGAGAATTTCATTTCCGAGGTAACGAGCCTTACCCCCGGGGACCTCGTCGTTCACGTCGATCACGGCATCGGCCGTTTCGCCGGGCTGCGGACCATCGACGTGGCGGGCGCGCCGCACGATTGCCTCGAGCTGCATTATGCCGGCGGCGACAAGCTTTTCCTGCCGGTCGAGAACATCGAGCTACTTTCCCGCTACGGATCCGAGGAATCCGGCGTCGAACTGGACCGGCTCGGCGGCGGCGCCTGGCAATCGCGTAAAGCGCGGATGAAGGCGCGCATTCGCGAGATCGCCGGCGAATTGATCAAGGTCGCTGCGGAGCGGCAGTTGCGCGAAGCGCCGAGGCTCGCGGTCGGCGCCGGTCTCTACGACGAGTTCTGCGCCGGATTTCCCTACGAGGAAACCGACGATCAGCGCGCCGCCATCGACGCCACGCTCAACGACCTCGCCGCAGGCCGTCCGATGGACCGGCTGATCTGCGGCGACGTCGGTTTCGGCAAGACCGAGGTAACGCTGCGCGCGGCTTTCGTCGCCGTCATGGACGGCAAACAGGTGGCCTTGATCGCGCCGACGACGCTTTTGGCGCGGCAGCATACCAAGACCTTTCTCGAGCGTTTTCGCGGGCTGCCGGTGAACATCGCGCAGATGTCGCGGCTCGTGGCGGCGAGCGAGCGAGCGAAGGCGCGCAAGCAGCTTGCCTCGGGCGAGATCGACATCGTCATCGGCACCCACGCGCTGCTCGGCAAGAACGTGCAATTCAAGGATCTGGCGCTCGTCGTCGTCGACGAGGAACAGCATTTCGGCGTCGCCCATAAGGAGAAGCTGAAACAGCTCCGTTCCGAGGTCCACGTGCTCACGCTCACCGCGACGCCGATCCCGCGCACGCTGCAACTGGCGCTCACCGGCGTGCGCGATCTTTCGATCATCGCGTCGCCACCGGTCGATCGGCTGGCGGTACGTACCTTCGTCACGCCTTTCGATCCATTGATCGTGCGCGAGGCGCTGTTGCGGGAACGCTATCGCGGCGGCCAGGCCTTTTACGTCTGTCCCCGCATCGAGGACTTGGCCGGCGCCAAGGACTTTCTCGACAAGAACGTGCCGGAAGTGCGCGTCGGGGTCGCGCACGGGCAGATGCCCCCGACCGTTCTCGAAGACATCATGGCGGCCTTCTACGACGGCAAATACGACGTGCTGCTCTCCACCACCATCGTCGAATCGGGTCTCGACATCCCGACAGCCAATACCCTGATCGTGCATCGTGCCGACATGTTCGGGTTGGCGCAGCTTTACCAATTGCGCGGCCGCGTCGGCCGTTCGAAGGTGCGCGCCTATTCGCTGTTCACGCTGCCGGCGGAGAAGAAGATCACCCCGCAAGCCGAGCGTCGTCTCAAGGTGCTGCAATCGCTCGATACCTTGGGCGCCGGGTTCCAGCTCGCTTCCCACGACCTCGACATCCGTGGCGCCGGCAACCTTCTCGGCGAAGAGCAATCCGGCCATATCAAGGAAGTCGGCTTCGAGCTTTATCAACAGATGCTGGAAGAAGCGGTGACGAGTCTCAAGGCCGGAATCACCGCGCCGGTCGCCGACAGATGGTCGCCGCAGATCACCATCGGCATGCCCGTGCTCATCCCCGAGGATTACGTCGCCGATCTGCCGGTGCGGCTCGGGCTTTATCGCCGCCTCGCCGAGATCGAGGACGAGCGCGAGATCGACGCCTTCGCCGCCGAGCTCGCCGACCGCTTCGGCCCGCTGCCGGAAGAAGTTCAGCATCTCCTGCAGATCGTCGCCATCAAAGGGCTGTGCCGCCGCGCCAATGTGGAGAAGGTCGATGCCGGGCCCAAGGGCGTGGTGTTTTCGTTCCGGGACAACAGCTTTGGCAATCCGGACGGCCTCGTCGCGTTCATCCGCGAGCAAGGCGCCGGCGCGCGCGTGCGGCCCGACATGAAGGTGGTGTTCTTCGACGAATGGGAGCGGCCGGAGGAGCGCCTGAAAGGCACCACCGCCATTCTGCGCCGCGTCGCCAGCATCGCCGAGCGCGCCAAGGCGGCGTGACCGGACGGCGCTAATTGATGGCGAAAGCTGCGGCGCCGACCCGCGAAAGCAGGCTGGCGATGGTGTCGCTCGGCTTCAGGGCGCCGAGCGTGATGTTGATCTCGAGTTTCGGCCGTCCTTCGTCGGACGTCAGCATGGTATGCTTGAGCACGGTGGCGATGCGGCGCGCGATCACATGGCCGGCCTGCAGATTGGTGCCGGTGAAGACGCAAAGGATCGAGCCGTCGTCGCCCTGACAGGCGAAGTCGATATTGCGCACCGTCTTGCTGACGAGGCGGGCAGTGTCGCGGCCCGCGCGCTCGTCGACCACCGGTCCGAAGCCGAAGCGGGCGAGCGACAAGTTGACGCCGCGTTGGCCGGCCTCCTTCAGTGCGCGCGAAAGCTCCCGCCAGAATGCGGCGCGCGTCAGCAGGCCGGTTTGCGGGTCGATGACGCCTTCGGAATCGAGCGCCTTGAGGATGCGCTTGAGCCGCGCGCCGAAAGCATGCAGGCGCACCAGGGGCAGCATCCGCTCGGCGATGATTTCAGGGTTGCCGTCGACGCGCTCCAGGTTGACAAGCTGCGCGCCGAAGTCGGCGATCAATCCGGGGTCGCCGTTGGCGACCGCGACCGGCAGGTCGCGGAAGCGGGCATCCTCGGCGAGCACCGTCAGCAAGGCCTGCACCACCTTCGGGCTGAAACCATCCCCGATCACGACGCCATCGATCTCCCGCGCATTGAGATAGCGCGCCGCGGTCTCCACGCTCAGCGCGCCGATCAGGCCGACACGCTCCCCGACGGCGACGGCCAAAGCCGGATAAGAGCGGCCGCGCCCGGAAACCAGCACCGTGGCGTCCTCGGCGGGATCGCTCTCCGGCAGGATCGGCATCACGTGGCCGCCGTGCGCCTTGAACGTTTCGGCGCGGCGCAGCACCGTCGCATGCAGCGAGCGAACCCGCAGCGCCGTGCGCAGACGCGCGATCAGGCGGGCGGCCGACGCTTCGGCATCGATCGGCAATCCACCCGGGATCGCCAGGTTGCTGCCCGTTCGGGCGCGCGCAATCAGCGGAATAAAAGGACCGTTGCGCGTTCTGACTTGCAGCCCAAGCGTCTGCGCCGCTTTCAGGTCGGAAGCCGGGCCCGGTTCGGCGATGACGATGGCCGAGGGTTGCACGGCGACGAAGGCTTCGGGCGCCTGCGGCCAACGGCTTTCGACAACCGGCGAGGCGCCCGCGGCGCCGAGCGCCTCGATGAGATCGGGCGCCGGTTTGTCGGCAACGACGATCATCGGCCCTTGCAACGACATGAGGCTCGGCTTGCTCCCTCGGATCGAGGGGAGCCTTACACCACCGCGTCTTAATGGCGCGTCAATCCGATCGCGGAAAGCGTAGCGTTAATCGGTAAAAGTCGGCAGTTAATGCGCGGCAAATGCGCGGGCGACGAGCGGGTTAACGCCGCGCCGGGCAAGCGCCTCGCGCAAGGCGTGCACGTCGCGCGCAGAGCCTGCGAGCCGCTGTCCGGCCAGCGCATCCGGCAACACGGCGATGTCGCCGCCGCCGGCGATCGTGGCGACCAGCTCGTTTAGCTGCCGCAGCGGGAAGCGATAGCCCCCGACCGAAACGACGCCCGGCTGCGGGCCGGTTACGGTTATGCTCGCCGCGGCGGGATTCATGCGGCACGGAAAGCCGGTATCGACAAGGCCTTCGACGGTCTTGAAATAAGGCAAGTCGCTGCGCTCGGCGCCCTGCGGGAAGATATGATGCGGCACCATCGCCCCGCTGGCCATGAGCGTGCCGGTTTTACTGCGTGTGAGCTCAAGGAGCGCCATCGTCTCCGCGCCCTCGGGCCGCGCCTCGATCGGCGCGGCGGGCAAGACGGAAGCGATTCCGCTCGCACTGCGCCGCGCTGGAACAAGGCAGCTTTCGCCGAACGCCGCGACATCGACGAAACTGATGCCGCGCTCGCACCACGCGCTGCTCAAGGAGAGACGTTCCGGCGAGCGCCAAAGCCCAACCACGGTTTTCAAGGCAGGCACGTCGCGGAAAAATCCCGCCTCGAGAAAACGGGAAATGACCGCCGCCGGCAAAACGGCGGCGGTGCTGCCGTCCTGCAATTGCGCCCGGAAACTCGCCGGCTCGAAGGGATGATGCATCATCAGCGTGCCGCCGGTGACGAGCCAGGGCAGGATCGTCAGCGCCACGGCGGCGAAGGAGCAAGGCGTGAGTGTCGAGAGCAACACACTATCGGCTTCAAGACGCGCGGTCATGGCTGCGGCAACGCCGCCCGCCGTCAGCTCCATGTGATTGCGGGCGACCGGCACGAAGCCCTCCGCGGTGGCTTCCCAGGTGATCAGCGCGATATGCGCGGCCGAATTTTCCGAACGCTCGGCCGGCGGCGGATCGGAATGCTCGGCGGTCAGCAGCGCGTCGAGCGGTACGATGCCGTCCGGAACATTGCTGCCAAAGGCGGCGACGTAACGGACCGGAAAAACCTCCACGGCCGCTTGGAGCGCCAGATCGGCGTAATCCACGGTGCCGATCCGGGCGCAGCTGATCAGGACCTTGGGGGCGATACGCCGCAGCGGCGCCACCATATCGTTGCGCCGCCAGAGCAGGGGAATGGGCGCGGCGATCATTCCCGCGCGCAGCACACCGAGCAGGGTCAGGACGCTTTCCGCGGTATTCGGCAGTTGCATCGCGACGACGGTGTCGGCGGGCAACCCGAGCCGGCGCAGCCATGTCGCGATGGCGGTAACGATCCGATCGGCCCTCGCGTAGGTCAGCCGCAGCGGCGAGCCGCCGGTCACGGCGACGCGGTTGGGCGGATCGCAAAGAGCCAGCGCATCGGGCCGCCGCGCCGCCGCCGCGCGAAAAAGCTTGTCGAGCGTTGGCCGCGGGGTTGGCGAAGAGAGGACTGCTTTCGAGGGCGGACCGAGATTCACGCTTTCGACCTCATGGCCGCGCCGGCTGATGCCACCAGGTTTCGGGCAGATAGCCGTAAAGCGACGTCGCCTTGGGGTGGGCAACGGAGGTCCAATTGGCCACCCATTGTCCGGGCACGTCGAAGACCGGAACGGTGTAGAAGCCGGAAATGAGCACGCGATCCTCGGCGCGGATCGCGGAAACGAAATCCTCGCGCCGCGTCGCGCGCAGCATCGCGTCGATCATGGCGTCGATGGCGGGATTTTTGACGCCCATATAATTGCGGGTGCCGTCGGAATCGGCAGCGGACGAACCGAAATAGAAACGCTGTTCGTTGCCCGGCGAGAGCGATTGATCCCAGCGAAACAGCATCATGTCGAAATCATAGCTCACCGTGCGGCGGTCATATTGCACGGCGTCGACCGAGCGCACATGGGCCTGAATGCCGGCGCGCTTGATGGCCTGCGCGAATAACAGCGCCAACCGTTCATCGTCGCGGCTCGTTACCAGAATCTCGAAGGTGAAGGGCTTGCCGGTGGCGCGCTCGACGAGCTGACCGTTGCGGGACTCGTATCCCGCCTCGGCAAGCAGCTTCAAGGCGCGGCTGAGCGTCGGCCGGTCGCGCCCCGATCCGTCGGTCGCCGGTGGAGACCAGGTGCCGGCCATGACGTCAGCGCGCACGGCGCCGGGAAAAGGCGCGAGCAGCTCGCGCTCGCGCGCGTCGGCCGGCCGGTGCAGCGCCGACAATTCCGAATCCTGGAAATAACTGCCGACCTGGCCGTAAAGACCGAAGAATAGATTCTTATTGGTCCATTTGAAATCGTAGAGCAGGCCAATGGCCTCGCGCACGCGAATGTCGGAGAAGATGGGCCGCCGCGTATTGAACACGAAAAAGAAACTCGGCTTCGGCAACCCGGTGGGGAATGTCTGTCTCGCCACCTTGCCCTCGCGCAGTGCGGGAAAGTCATAGCCGGTGGCCCAACGCGCCGAGTCGGTTTCCACGCGAATGTCGTAGAGACCGCGCTTGAAAGCCTCGAAGGCGGTGTTGGCGTCCCGGTAATAATCGAAGCGCACTTCGTCGAAGTTCCACAGTCCGCGGTTCACCGGCAGGTCGCGGCCCCAATAGTTGGGATCACGCTTCAAGGTGAGGCTGGCGCCCGGCTTCACCTCGCCGACCACATAAGGCCCGCTGCCGATCAGTGGTTTGAATGTGGTTTCCTCGAACGTCGCCGGATCGGTGGCGTGCTTCGGCAGCACTGACATCAGGCCGAGGATCAAAGGCAATTCGCGATCATTGGCGCCGGCGAGATCGAAGCGCACGCCGCGCTCGCCGACCTTTTCGGCTTTGACCACCTTGCTGTAATACAGGTGGTGATTGGGACGGCCGTGGTCGCGCAGAAGCTGCCAGGTGAAGATAACGTCGTCGGGCGTCACCGGCGTGCCGTCGGAAAAATGCGCTTTCGGATTGAGGGTGAAGGTGACGTAGCTGCGCTGCGCATCGGTCTCCACCGATTCCGCGAGCAACCCGTAAAGCGTGAACGGCTCGTTATAGCCGCGGGCCATCAGCGGCTCGACCACGTAATTGTTAATGGCCGAGCCGCGCTGTGCCAGTGGCGCGATGCCCTTGACGATGAAAGGATTGAGACTGTCGAACGTCCCGAGCAGGCCCAGGACCAGGCGGCCGCCCTTCGGCGCGTCGGGATTGGCATAAGGGAAATGGGTGAAACCCGCCGGCAGTGCCGGCGCGCCATGCATGGCGATCGCGTAGCTCGGGGCCGCTTTTTCCTGCGCCTGAACGATCGCCGCCGTCGGCAAAATACCGATCAGCAGCCCCATCGCCAGGCAACCTGTAAGCGGAGAAGCCAAAAGGCGCGCGCAACGTCGCATGGGTGCCCCCATTTAAAGCGTTCCCAATGCTAACAATCCCGGAGCCTTGAGCACAGCTGCAACCACCGGCGAGATCGCGTTAAACTTCATTATCACCAGAAATCGATTCGGCTTTATTTGCCGCGCGATTCCCGCTATCAGGGCCCTCGGATTGGTCACGCTCGCGCCGTATTTGACGTTGAGACAGCGGCCGAGCCGCGCGTTTGGATCTGGCCAGCTTGCCAAAGGGGGCGGCCCAAGAGGATTGTTCATGGACGACCTGAGCTTCATCGCAGCCTGCCGGCGGCCGCTGGCAAGCACTGCCGCGCTTCTCCTCTTTATCGCACTCGGCACGACCGCGTTCGCGCAGCAGCCAGCCAAGCCCGACGCAGCCAAGCCGCAACAAGCTCCGGCGGCGTCCGCGCCCGCCAAGCCGCCGCAGGGCGAGCAGCCGCACACGATCAAGATGCCGCCGCTGCTCTATTCAAGCTGGACCAAGATCTGCATGACCGGCGGAGTGCCACCCGAGGTCAAGCAAAACGCGGCAAATGGTAAAGCGCCGGCGGAAATGCAAATTTGCTCGACGGGAATAGAAGCGCGCACCGAGACCGATCTTCTTTTCCTTGGCATGGCGACGCTTGAGCCGATGTCGGCGCAAGCCCAGCCGATATTGCGCATCGTCGTTCCGCTCGGGATGAAAATCGATCCGGGCACCAGACTGGTCCTCGATGGCAAAGACGCGCTGCAATCGAAATACGTCACCTGCCTCACGGTCGGCTGCGTGACCACTTACGAACTGACGCCGGACCTCTTGGCCAAGCTCAAGAAATCCAAGAGCGCGACGGTACAGGCGATCGCCGCCGACGATTCGCTCGTCAGCATTCAGGTTCCCTTGCAGGACTTCGGCAAGGCGCATGACGGCCCGGCGACCGACCCGAAAGTGCTCGCCGAGATGGAGAAGAAGCGCGAGGAAGCGTTCCAGAAGAAGGCACAGGAAATGAAGGCGCAGGCCGAGGAAGCGCGCAAGAAATTGCAGCAGCAGCAGCAGCAACCGGCCAAGCCACAATAGACTCTCGTTAGGGAAGGCGGCCGCAGCCGCGGCCGCCGCTTAGTGCCGCTGCGAATTGCGCGGGCGATAGCCGCCGCTATCGTCGGTGTCGAAAATCGCGCGAACCTGCGAATGACGAATCGGTTCGCCGGAGTTGTCGGGGAGCAGGTTCTGCTCCGACACGTAGGCGATATATTCGCTTTCCGCGTTTTCCGCGAACAAATGATAAAACGGCTGGTTCTTCGCCGGCCGCACCTCTTCCGGAATCGACAGCCACCACTCCTCGGTGTTGTCGAATTCAGGATCAATGTCGAACACAACGCCGCGGAAGGGGAACAACCGATGCCGCACCACCTGTCCGATCGCGAATTTCGCAACGCGCATCTTACTCATGAGAAGAATCTAACCGGGAATTGTGGCGCGCAACAGTCTGATTTTTGAACAGACATTCATGCTTAAAGGCCTTCGCCGCGCATCAGGCGCGGCTGCCAGAAGGCCGGCGCCACGCCCTCGCGCATCAGCGCGCGCCGCAGGGGGCCCACGCATTCCGCGAGCCAGAAACCGAGCTGACGCCCGGCCTGAAGCGGCAGAAAGTCCGACAGCAATGTGCGATTGAGCAGATCGACCGCAAGCGCGCGACTCGCGATATCAGGGCGCCGCATGCGATCGTAGCGCGCAAGCAGGCCGGGGTCGCCGACGTCGCCGCCGGCGCGCTTGGCCTCGGCGACGATCTCCGCGATGGCCGCGGCATCGCGCAGACCGAGATTCAATCCCTGCGCGCCGATCGGCGGCAATACATGCGCGGCCTCTCCGACAAGGGCGATGCGGTCCGCGGCAAAATACCTCGCGATCTGCGCGGCCAAAGGAAAGAGGCCGCGACCGGGTTCGACCGTCATGGCCCCGAGAATCGAATGCGCCCGCCGTTCCAAGTCTTCGGCGAGCGCAGCATCGTCGAGGGCGGCGACGGCGCCCGCCGTTGCCGGATCGCTGACGAAGACCAGGCTCGAGCGGCGGCCGGGCAGCGGCACCAAGGTGAAAGGCCCGGCGGTGGCATGGAATTCGGTGGAGATATCGTTGTGCGGGCGCGCATGGCCGAGATTGAAGGTCAGTGCGGTCTGTGCCAGCGCATGCCGGTCGCTGTCGATGCCGGCGGCGGCGCGGCAGAGCGAATTGCGGCCATCGGCGCCGACCACCAGCCGCGCGCTGATCGCGCCGCCATCGGCGAGACGGATCGTGACGCGGTCCGCCGAAATAACCAGCGCCTGCGCCGTGGACTCGACGCGGGCAAGTCCGGCGAACTGCGCCGCCTCGGCATCGAGCGCGGCAAGGAGGTGCTTGTTTGCGATGTTGTAGCCGAAGGCCTCGAGGCCAATCTCGGCGGCGGCAAAGACGAGCTCCGGCGCGCGCAGCAGACGGCGGGTGTCGTCGACGATCCGCATCGAGCGGAGCGGAGCGGCATCGGCCTTGCAACGCGGCCACACGCCGAGCGTCTCGAGGGCCGTCACCGAACCGAGCAGCAGCGCCGTCGTACGCTGATCGTCCGGCGGCCTTTTTGAAATGAGCGCGGTATCCACGCCGGCACGGGCCAGCGCGACAGCGGCAGTAAGCCCGGCAGGGCCGCCGCCGACGACCGCCACTTCAACCGTGTCCATCTACATCTCCGCGACCGCTCATTCGGGCCCTTACCTATCGCGGTTACTGTCATATGCGCTAGGCTAAGTTATGTCCTCCAATCGTCCAGCGGACTTCGATCGGGACTCTGAAATCGCGGCCAGCGCCGGCCAACGGGCCGCGGCTTTTGCCGTGCACATCTTCACCGCGCTGGGCGCGGGGCTCGCCTTTCTCGCCCTGGTCAGCGCTGTCCGCGCCAACTGGACATCGATGTTCTGGATTTTAGGCCTGGCCTTGATCGTCGATGCCGTGGACGGCAGTCTGGCGCGGGCAGTCAATGTCGCCGGCAAATTGCCGCGCTGGTCCGGGGACAGTCTCGATTTTGTGGTCGATTTCACCACTTACGTATTCGTGCCGGCCTATGCCATCGCCGGCAGCGGTTTGCTGCCGCCGACAGCGGCGGTGCCGCTGGGAGCGCTGATCGTGGTAGCCGGCGCGCTGTACTTTGCCGACCGCCGGATGAAGACGTCCGATAACTATTTCCGCGGCTTCCCGGTACTCTGGAACGTCGCCGCCTTCTATCTTTTTCTCATCAAGCCTGCGCCGTGGATTGCCGCCATCGGAATCATCCTGCTGGTGGCGCTGACCTTCGTGCCTTTTCATTTCATTCATCCGGTGCGCGTGCGGCGTTGGCGGGTGGCGAATGTGAGCCTGATGGTAATTTGGTCGGGGCTTGCCGCGTGGACGGTGGCGAAGGCCCTCGACCCGCCGGCCTGGATCACGCTCGGCCTTTGCGGCATCGCGATCTACTTCATCGCGGCCGGACTGCTGCGTTCCGCCGAAGGGAACGGCATGCCAGATGCTTGAGCTTCTCACCGACCTGAACGCCTGGGCGGCGCTTGTAACGCTGACCGCGCTGGAAATCGTGCTCGGCATCGACAACATCGTCTTCATTTCGGTGCTGGTGTCGCGGTGCGAGCCGCGCGTGGCCGAGCGCGCCCGGCGCATCGGCCTGTCGCTCGCTCTCGTCTTCCGGATCATGCTGCTCTTCGGCTTGACCGCGCTGGTACGCCTGCGCGAGCCGTTGTTTTCCATCTTCGGCAATGAAATTTCATGGCGCGATATCATCCTGATCGGCGGCGGCCTATTCCTGCTGGCGAAGGCGACGCATGAAATCCACGCCGAAATCGAACCGCGCGAAAAAGGCGCACCGCCGCGCCCCTCTCAAGCCTTCGTCGTCGTCGTGACCCAGCTCATTGCAGTCGATCTGGTCTTCTCCGTGGATTCCATCATTACGGCGATCGGCATGGCGCAGGACATCGAGATCATGATCGCCGCCGTGGTGATCGCGGTTGGCGTGATGTATCTCGCTTCGACGCCGGTGAGCGGCTTTATCGCCCGGCATCCGACCACCAAAATGCTGGCGCTCGCATTTCTCATGCTGATCGGCATGGCGCTGGTTGCCGATGGTTTTGATTTCCATATTCCGCGCGGCTACATCTATTTCGCCATGGCCTTTGCCGGCATGGTGGAGTTCTTCAACGTCCTGGCGCGAAGGCGCGGCCGCGCCTAGCGAATGATCGGAGCGGATTATGGTCGCAGCGGTTCGGGTGCATAAGCTCGGCGGTCCCGAGGTCCTGACCTACGAGCAGGTCGAGGTCGCGCCGCCGGGACCGGGACAGATCCGCATCCTGCAGCGCGCCTGCGGCATCAACTACATCGACACCTATTACCGGACCGGCCTCTATCCGGCGCCGTCCTTGCCTTTTGTCATCGGCAACGAGGGCGCCGGTGAGGTCATCGCGCTGGGACAGGGCGTCACGGGATTACAGGTCGGGGACCGGGTCGCCTATGTGGTGACGTTCGGCGGCTATGCCGAAGAGCGGCTATTGCCGGCCGAGCGCGCGGTCAAATTGCCGCCGGAGATTTCCTACGAACAGGCGGCGGCGATGATGCTCAAGGGCATGACCGTGCGCTATCTGCTGCGGCGGACCTTCAAGGTGGAGAAGGGCACAACCCTGCTGCTGCATGCCGCGGCGGGCGGCATCGGGTTGATCGCCTCGCAATGGGCGCACCATCTCGGCGCGACGGTGATCGGCACCGTCGGTTCAAAGGAAAAGGCCGAACTGGCCAAAGCCCACGGCTGCGATCACGTGATCCTTTACCGCGAGGAGGATTTTGTCGCCCGCGTCAAGGAGATCACCGCCGGCAAGCTCTGCGATGTGGTCTACGACGGCGTCGGCAAGGCCACCTTTCCCGCCTCGCTCGATTGCCTGCACCCCCTCGGAATGTTCGTAAGCTTCGGTAACGCGTCGGGGCCGATCGAGGCTTTCAATCCGTCGATCCTGCAGCAGAAAGGCTCGCTGTTCATGACGCGGCCGACGCTGGTGCATTACACGGCGACGCGCGAGGACCTGCTGGCCTGCGCCAACGATCTTTTCGACGTGGTGAAAAGCGGGGCCGTCAAGATTCCGGTGAATCAGAAATATCCGCTCAAAGAGGCCGCGCGCGCGCATCGCGAGCTGGAAGGCCGCGCGACGACGGGGGCGTCGATCCTCATTCCTTAGCCCGCGGATTGCAGCAGAGTTGCCAACCGCGCGAAGACGGCGTGGTTTTCCGATGGGACAGCCATGCGCGGGAGCGTCACCACCTCGATCAGGTCGGCGAAGCGGCCGATCGTCGCCGCGGTCTCGTCGAGCGGCGCCGCGCTCCCCGGCGTTTCGCTGAGGACCACCGCAAGCGTCGTCAGATTTCGCCGCGCCAACACGTTGAGCGCAGTCAGCGTGTGGCTGATTGTGCCCACATAGCTT
>DASREA010000047.1:0-83166 GCA_035652315.1 Xanthobacteraceae bacterium
ATTCAGCACCGGCAGGCGGCGGACCTTGATCTCGGCCATGTTCTCGGCGACGTCTTCGGTGTCCTGATCCTCGAAGCAGTATTTCACCTCTCGGCTCATCACCTCGCGCACCGGAGTTTCGGCGCCCTTTCCGGCGGCAACCGCGCGGATCGCGATATCGCGGTCGGTAATCATGCCGATCAGGCGGTCATTCTCCGCGACCGGCAGCACGCCCGCGTCGATTTCCGCCATGATGCGGGCGGCCTCGGCTATGCTTTGCTCTGGACTGGCGATGCAGACGTCGGGAGTCATTGCTTCGCTTACGCGCATGATTCTCTCCATGGGCTGTCTTGATTGCGTGATGTCTGGCTGGCGTTCCGCGCAGATTGGCGCCCTCGGTTCCGGGCCGCGCGCAGAAGCCGCCTTTTGGAAAACACCATCTCGCAAGCGAGGTTCCGGGGCATGGCGGCGGCGCACCGGCTTTACAGCCCGAAGGGATAGGTCTCGGCGAATTCCTTGCGGCCGGTGGCGGCAAGCGGCGTCACCGCCCGGGTTTCCTCGAACCACACGAAGCCGTCGAACTGCCGCGGCAGCGAGGCGTCGAAATAGTGGCTGGCGAGCTCCGTTTCCGGGCGGTAGATCGCGCCGATGGCGCGCTCCAGCCGCGGATAGAGCAGGCCGGCATATAGTTGCGGCGACTGCTCCTCGCGCAGGTCGATCAGGAAGCGCTCGACGCCGCTGTCGCGGCATAGCCGCTCGTAGCTGTCGCGATGCGCCGGCCGCACCTGCTTGATCTCCATCGGCCCGTCCCAATCGGAAGCGGCCGCCACGGTGCCGCGGTCGGTGCCGAAGCCGATCGATCTTGCTTGCTCGCCGAAACGATCGCGGCAGAGCTGGCCGATGTTGATCTCCTCGCGCACCAGCCCCATTTCGGTGGCCGCCGCGTTGCCGACATGCGAGTTGTGCGCCCAGATCACGGCCTTGGCGCCGTCGCCCTTCCATTCGAGCAGATGTTCCAGCGTGCCGAACATGTGGCGGTCGCGCAGATTCCAGGATTCCGCCGAGCCGTAATACATAATGCGGTAATACTGTTCAGCCGAGGCGACGAGGCGCGCATTCTGCGCGGCATCGAGATAATCGTCGCCGTCGCGCGCGCGGTATTCCATCTGCTTCGCGAACAGGTCGCGCAGCATCGCCGTCACTTCCGCTTCGCATTTTCTGTAGCTGCCGGTCAGCACGGCGCGGCCGTAGGTGGCGGGATCTTTTTGCCACGGCGTCAGGCAGCCGTAGCGCTCGCGCGCAACGCGCGCCGCCTGCGGATCGATCCGGTCGAGATAATCGATCACCGCGCGGATGGAGGCGTTCATATTGTACATGTCGAGACCGAAGAAGCCGGCGCGGCGCTCCGGCGCGAGATTTTCGTTATGCGCGCGCATCCATTCGACGAAGGCGTGCACTTCGGCATTGCGCCACATCCAGGTGGGGAAGCGGCGGAAAGCCGGCTCCGCTTCCGCGACGGCTGGCTTGTGGCGCACATAGCGGTCGATCGTGGCGGCGTCCGGCCAGTCCGCCTCCACCGCGACGATGGTGAAGCCATGCCGCTCGATCAGCCGCCGGGTGATGGCGGCGCGCGCGTGATAAAATTCCGATGTCCCATGCGTCGCCTCGCCGAGCAGCACAACGCGGGCCTGTGCGAAACGGTCGAACGGGGCGGCAAAAGCCTTGTCCTCGGGCGAGGGCAGGGGAATGGCGGCCTCCCGGATCATCTCCGACGGCGTGAGCTTCTGTACGGCGGGAGCTCTCGGCTCCGGGCGCGCCCAAGCGGGCTGCCCGGGCTGCGGCTCGGCCCAGCCCTGTTTGCCGATCAGCGGCACGAACATGACGGCACCGAGATCTTCTTCACGGAACTCATGCGCGCTCACGCGCACGACTTTGATGAGCTGCTGCTCGCGTCCCAGCGATCCGATGGGCAGGACAAGCCGTCCCCCCACTTTGAGCTGGTTGCGCAGCGCCTCGGGAACCTCGGGCCCGCCGGCCGCCACGACGATGGCGTCGAACGGCGCCGCCTCGGGCCAGCCGAGCGAGCCGTCGCCGTGTCGCACTTCGATATTGCGATAGCCCAGCTCGGCAAAGCGGCGGCCGGCGGTTTCCGCCAGCGCCTTGTGCCGCTCAATGGTAAAAACCTTGTCGGCGATTTCGGCGAGCACTGCGGCGGCATAGCCGGAGCCGGTGCCGACATCGAGCACGCGATTGCCGGGCTTCACTTCCGCCGCTTCGATCATCAACGCGACGATGTAGGGCTGCGAGATGGTCTGCTGCTCGGCGATCGGAAGCGGACTATCCTCATAGGCGAATTCCTCCATGCCTTCGCCGACGAAGGCCTCGCGCGGCACGCGGCGCATGGCGTCGAGCACGTGAGGGTCTTTGATGCCGCGTCCGGCGATTTGCGAGGCTACCATGCGCTCGCGTCCGGGCGGAACTTCGTGGGGATGTTGCGCACGCGACCGACGAGCTTTCATGCGGTCCTCATCGCGGCAGCGGGGCTTATATTTCGAAAATCGATCAGCTCCGCTCATTGTTCCTCGGTGGAATAATCGAGCGG
Organism: Xanthobacteraceae bacterium; assembly: GCA_035652315.1. GTDB lineage: Bacteria > Pseudomonadota > Alphaproteobacteria > Rhizobiales > Xanthobacteraceae > CANKHA01. Next base: position 2,582 of record DASREA010000047.1, read on the forward strand.
CTAATAATTAAATGCCCGGTGCGCCAGGTGGATATTGAGGCAGATCAATTTTTCGGTCGGCTTAGCCGAAGACAACCATCAGACCGTGACGATCACGTCCTTGCCGATATCGGCAAGGCGGCGCGTTCCGGTGAGCGCCATGGTGGTCTCGAGCTCCTGGCGGATGATCTCGATCGCCCTGGTCACGCCCGCCTCGCCGCTGGCGCCTAGCCCGTAGATATAGGCGCGGCCGATCATGCAGGAGCGGGCGCCGAGCGCCAGCGCGCGCATCACGTCCTGGCCCGAGCGCACGCCGCTGTCGAAAATAATCTCGGTTTCGCTGCCGACCGCCTCGGCGATTCTCGGCAAGACCGAAATGGCCGAGGGCGCGCCGTCGAGCTGGCGGCCGCCATGATTGGAGACGACGATGGCGGCGGCGCCGCTTTGCGCCGCCAACCTGGCATCCTCCGCATTGAGGATGCCTTTGAGGATCAGCTTGCCCGGCCACAAGCTTCGGATCCACTCGACGTCTTTCCAACTGAGCGTCGGATCGAACTGCCCGGCGATCCAGGCGGCGAGCGAGCTCACGTTTTCCATGCCAGGCACATGGCCTTCAAGATTGCCGAAGCTCTTGCGCTTGCCGCGCAGCACGCTGAGCGCCCATCCCGGCTTACTCAAGATATCGACCACGTTGTGTAGGCGAATTTCCGGCGGCACCGACAGCCCGTTCCGGATATCGGCGTGGCGCTGGCCCATGACCTGCAGGTCGACGGTAAGGACGAGCGCGCTGCATTTTGCTGCGGCCGCGCGCTCCAGCAGCATGCGCACGACGCCGCGATCCTTCATGACATAAAGCTGGAACCAGAACGGTCTGCCAACCGCTGCGGCGACGTCCTCGATCGAACAGATCGACAGCGTCGACAGGCAAAAGGGAATGCCGGCGGCCTGCGCCGCGCGGCAGGCGAGAATTTCGCCGTCGCCATATTGCATGCCGCAGAGGCCGATGGGGGCCAGCGCGAGCGGCAGCGCTGCCCGTTCGCCGACAATGACGGTGCTCAGATCGCGGTTGGAGACATCCACGAGCACCCGCTGCCGCAGCTTCAGCCGCCGCAAATCCTCACGATTGGCGCGCAACGTCTCTTCGCCGTAGGAGCCGCTTTCAACGTAGTCGAAGAACATCCGCGCGACTTTGCGCCGCGCCATGCGCCTCAGATCTTCGATGCAGGTGACCCGTGTCATCGCCGCCGCCCAAACAGCAATTCGACAGGATTCCCGTCGGCCGGGCAATAGCGCGACGGGGAACGAAAACGGCTTCTCGGGCGTTATTTTGCTCACACACTCGAAAGGAGTGAGCCATGGGGTCCAAAGCCAATAGGGTGAACAAGACCCGAGGCGGCGATCCGAATATCGACCACGCGCCGGCGCAGCGAAAAGCGGCCGATCCGCAGGAACGGGCGCTGGAGGAGGGTCTGGAAGAAAGCTTCCCCGGCTCCGATCCGGTCAACGTGACCCAGCCACCTCGCAGCAAGCCGGACAAAGACGGCATTTGAGTTAGTTGCCGGCAAATCCTCGAGTTAGGCCATGTGGGCCTCCGCGGTGCGACCGCGGGGGCCCGTTTTGATTTGGGACGCTGTAATCGCTTGCGAATTTTTACCCATTTCGGACCCGGATCGGGCTAAGCTATGACCTTGGCCCGGGTAGGCCGGCGCCCGCGCCAGGCCAGCCTTTGGGGAGAGATTTTCAGCGATGGTACGTAGCTATTTCGGCACCGACGGCATCCGCGGCCGCGCCAACGGAGTCATCACCCCGGAGCTTGCCCTTCGGGTCGGGCAGGCGGCGGGGATCGTGTTTCGTCGGGGCGACCACCGGCACCGTGTCGTCATCGGCAAGGACACCCGTCTTTCCGGGTACATGATCGAAACCGCCATGGTCGCGGGCTTTACGTCCGTTGGCATGGACGTGCTGCTGCTCGGCCCGATCCCGACGCCGGCCGTCGCCATGCTGACCCGTTCGATGCGCGCCGACCTCGGTGTGATGATTTCCGCCTCGCACAACCCTTACGACGACAACGGCATCAAGTTGTTCGGTCCCGACGGTTGCAAGCTTTCCGATGACGTCGAGCGCGAAATCGAAAAATACATGGAAGGCAACGTTGCCAAGCAGCTTGCCAAGAGCGCGGATCTCGGCCGCGCCAAGCGCATCGACGGCGTGCACGACCGCTACATCGAATTCGCCAAGCGGACCCTGCCGAAGGCCATGGACCTCGACGGCCTGCGTGTGGTCGTCGATTGCGCCAATGGTGCGGCCTATCGCGTCGCACCGGAGGCCTTATGGGAGCTCGGGGCGGAAGTGTTCACTCTTGGCGTCGAACCCGACGGCTTCAACATCAACAAGGACTGCGGTTCCACGGCCCCCGAGGCGCTGCGCCGCAAGGTCGTGGAAATGCGGGCTGACGTGGGAATCGCGCTCGATGGCGACGCTGATCGCGTCATTATTGTCGACGAGCGCGGCCGCATGATCGATGGCGACCAGCTCCTGGCCGTCATTTCCGAAAGCTGGAAAGAGGACGAAAGGCTATCTCGGCCCGGCATCGTCGGAACCGTGATGTCAAATCTTGGCCTCGAGCGTCACCTGAAGAATTTCGATCTCGACCTTGTGCGCACCCCGGTCGGCGACCGCTACGTGGTCGAGCATATGCGCGCCCATGGTTTCAATGTCGGCGGCGAGCCGTCCGGGCACATCATTCTGTCCGACTATGCCACCACCGGCGACGGCTTTGTTGCCGCCTTGCAGGTCCTCGCGGTGGTCAAGAAAAGTGAACGACCGGTCTCGCAGGTCTGCCACCGTTTCGATCCGCTGCCGCAGGTGCTCAAGAATGTGCGCTATGCCAACGGCATGCCGCTGGACAACGCCAAGGTCCGCTCCGCGATCGCGGTGGCCGAGGAACGTCTCGGCCGAAGCGGCCGCCTGATCGTGCGCCCTTCCGGCACCGAGCCCGTCATCCGCGTGATGGGCGAGGGCGACGACAAGATCCTGGTCGAGGCCGTCGTCGACGAAATCGTCGACGCCCTCAATCACGTCGCCGCCTGAAACAATCTCCAGGGGCCAATCTGATCCGTCTTGGCGTCACGCCGGATGCGTGGGCGGCCTGGTAAACAAGTTCTTACCGATCTGTCCGGCGTCGCGGTGCTGGCCTTTGGCTCGTCCGCCCGTCGCGGTCTTCGTTAATCCCCGTGGTTAAAAATCATGGTTAAGGCTCGCTTAACTCTTTGCTGCAATCGTTTGTCGCCGGTGGATTCGTCCGTGCGCCTTTCGTCGTTTTGCGCGCGGATCGAGGGACAATACGATGCGCGGTGCAAAAGCCTTTTTTGCTGGTGCATTCCTAGTGGCGGGCGTGGGCGCCCAGGCCGCCGAACCGCCGCCCTATTATCCATCGCCCCCCCCGCCGCCGGTGCTGAAGCCGATCTGCGTGCCGCGTGCGCAAGCCTACATGTGGCCCGGCGTTCCGCTCTGCGCCGAGGAAGAATTCGGCAAGTGGTATCTTCGCGGCGATATCGGGATGACCAATCAATGGGTTGATCACCTCGACAACGTTCTCTATGCGGGCAACAGCATCGATTCGCATGGGTATAATTTCACCAGCTCGCCGCTGTTCGGCGCCGGTATCGGCTTTGAGGTCAATGATTGGCTGCGCTTTGATCTGACCGGCGAGTATCGCGGTAAGGCGGAATTCAACGGCCTGGACATCGTCAACGCCAGCTTCACCGACGAATATACCGCGAAGAAATCGGAACTGCTGTTCCTGCTGAACGGCTATGTGGATCTCGGCACCTGGTGGTGCATCACGCCCTTCGTCGGCGCGGGCGTCGGTTTCGATCGCGTCACCATCGGCAGCTTCCTCGACGTCAACACGCCCAACAACGGCGTCGCTTTCGGTGCCACCGCTTCGCAATGGAACTTCGCCTGGGCGGTGCAGGCCGGCGTGGCCTATCAGGTGACGCCCAACTGGACGGCGGAATTCAGCTACCGCTTCGTCAGCCTCGGCGACGGCATCACCGGCGACCTCACCGCCTATGACGGCACCAACGACGTCAACAATCCGATGCACTTCAAGGGCCTTTACTCGAACGACTTCAAGCTCGGTCTGCGCTGGACCTGCTGCGAATCCGAAGCGCCGCCGCCTCCGCCCCCGCCGATGGTCTATCAGCCGCCGGTATATGCGCCTCCGCCGCCGATCGTGAGCAAGGGTTGATCCTGGCGCGGGCGGGCCCTGTATTAACTCCGAAAGTTAACGCGGGCGCGGGCAAAAAATTAAGGTTAATCAGCTCTTAACCTCTGTCTGACATGATTCCCGGACTTCGCCCGTAGCCTCGCTCACGGTGGAGCAAGGGCGTCAATCAGGGGATCAGCCTATGTGCAGTTTTGGGAAAAGTTTTGCCGCGGCCACAACGCTCGGTCTTACGCTGTGTGGCATCGCGCAGGCAGCCGACCTGGGACGGGGCTATCCGCCGTTGCCGCCGCCCGTCGAAGCGCCGCCACTGCCAGTCAGCGAATTCGCGTCTGGCTGGTATCTGCGCGGGGACTTAGGCTACCGACAAAACAAGGTAGACAATGTCACCAATGAAGGCGTGCTGCCCATCTTGGATGATGATCTCGGCAAGTCATGGCTCGTTGGCGTCGGCGCCGGCATGCAATGGCAGTGGCTGCGCAGTGACTTTACCTTCGACTATGGCACGCGCGCCAAATACCGCGCCGATACAGCGGCCGGGGCCGACGATTTTACCGCCGATATCGATAGCTTCTCGGCGCTGGCCAATCTCTATGGCGATCTCGGCACCTGGTACGGGTTCACGCCGTATATCGGCGCCGGCGCCGGCATCGCGCACCTGAATGTGTCTAAATTCGAGGAAGCGTCGTTGGGATCGACCGGCACCACGCCGAGCGGCTCCAAATGGAATCCAGCCTGGGCTTATATGGCTGGCGTCAGCTACGCTCTTTCGCCGCGCTTCAACCTCGATGTCGGCTATCGTCACATCAACATGGGCAACGTCTCCAGCGGCATGGATACCGTGGGCAATCAGTTGAAATTCCACGATGTAGCAGCGGACGAAATCCGCTTAGGCGTCCGCTACCACATCGATTGAGCAGCGCATAACGGCAAGCGCGGGCGCGGCGCGGCGACAACATCGCCGCGCCGTTGCCTCTTTGCATCGTGCTTGACTGTGCGGCCTTGCTTCCTTATGCCCACCAGCGGGACACCCCTCCCCACCGAGGGGCGCCTATCTGGAAGGGTAGACTGTCATGAGCGATGCAAAGCCCGGCGTGCGGCCGGCCAATCCGCGCTTCTCCTCCGGCCCCTGCGCCAAACGCCCCGGCTGGAACCTTCAAGCCCTCACCGACGCCGTTCTGGGACGTTCGCACCGGTCGAAGATCGGCAAGGCAAAGCTCAAGCGCGCCATCGACCTCACCCGCGAAATCCTCGACGTCCCCGCCGATTACCGCATCGGCATCGTGCCGGCCTCGGACACCGGCGCGGTGGAAATGGCGCTGTGGTCGCTGCTCGGCGCGCGGCCGGTCACCATGATCGCATGGGAATCCTTCGGCGAAGGCTGGGTCACCGACGTCGTGAAGCAGCTCAAGCTGAAAGACGTCACCACGCTGAAGGCCGCTTACGGCGAACTGCCCGACCTGTCGATGATCGATTGGAAGAGCGATGTCGTCTTCACCTGGAACGGCACGACGTCCGGCGTGCGCGTGCCGAACGGCGATTGGATTCCCGCCAATCGCGAGGGGCTGGCGATCTGCGATGCCACCTCGGCTGCTTTTGCGCAGCCGCTCGATTTTGCCAAGCTCGATGTCGTGACCTTCTCCTGGCAGAAAGTGCTCGGCGGCGAAGCGGCGCATGGCATGCTGATCCTGTCGCCGCGCGCGGTGGAGCGGCTCACTAGCTACACGCCACCGTGGCCGCTGCCGAAGATTTTTCGCATGACCAGCGGCGGCAAGCTAATCGAAGGAATTTTCCAGGGCGAAACCATCAACACCCCGTCGATGCTCTGCGTCGAGGATTATCTCGACGCGCTGCAATGGGCGAAGTCGGTGGGCGGCCTGAAAGGCCTGATCGGGCGCTCCAATGCCAATGCCAAAGCCATCGCCGATTGGGCGGCGCGCACGCCGTGGATCGATTTCCTCGCCAAGGATGCCGCCATTCGTTCCAATACGTCTGTCTGCCTGAAAGTGGTCGATCCCGGCATTCAGAAGCTTTCGGCGGAAACACAGGCCGCTTTCGTGAAGAACATCGGCGCGCTCCTGGAGAAGGAGGGCGTCGCCTACGACATCGACGCCTATCGCGACGCCCCGCCCGGCCTGCGCATTTGGTGCGGCGCGACGGTCGAGACGCGCGACGTCGAGGCACTGACGCAATGGCTCGATTGGGCCTTTGCCCGCGCCAAGGAAGCCATCGCGCAAGCGGCGTGACGACATTGCGCCGGCGAAGGCCGGCGTATCCCCTCATCCTCCATTAGATCGAGAAGCTCACCATGGCGCCCAAGGTATTGATCTCCGACGCTCTCTCGCCCGCGGCGGTGCAAATCTTCAAGGATCGCGGCGTGGAAGTCGATTTCCAGCCGAACCTCGGCAAGGACAAGGACAAGCTCGCCGAGATCATCGGCAACTTCGACGGCTTGGCCATTCGCTCGACCACGAAGGTCACGCCGAAAGTGCTGGAGAAGGCCAATAAGCTAAAAGTCATCGGCCGCGCCGGCATCGGCGTCGACAATGTCGACATTCCCGCGGCCACGGCCAAGGGCGTGATCGTGATGAATACGCCTTTCGGCAATTCCATCACCACCGCGGAGCACGCGATCACCTTGATGCTGGCGCTGGCGCGCGAAATCCCCGCCGCCGACGCCTCGACACAGGCGGGCAAGTGGGAGAAGAACCGCTTCCTCGGCGTGGAGATCACCGGCAAGACGCTGGGCATCATCGGCTGCGGCAATATCGGCTCCATCGTCGCCGACCGCGCGCAGGGGCTGAAGATGAAGGTGATTGCTTACGATCCCTTCCTATCGCCGGAGCGGGCGCGCGATCTCGGCGTGGAAAAGGTGGAGCTGCCGGAGCTGTTCAAGCGCGCCGATTTCGTCACCTTGCACACGCCCCTCACCGACAAGACCAAGAACATCATCGACGCCAAGGCGCTCGCCGCCATGAAGAAAGGCGTGCGCATCATCAATTGCGCGCGCGGCGGCCTGGTGGACGAGAAAGCGATGCGCGAGGCGCTTGATTCCGGCCAGGCGGCCGGTGCGGCTTTCGACGTCTTTGTCGAGGAGCCGGCGACCTCCAACCCGCTATTCGGGCATCCGCACGTGGTCTGCACCCCGCATCTCGGCGCCTCGACCACGGAAGCGCAGGAGAATGTGGCGTTGCAAGTCGCTGAACAGATGTCGGATTATCTGCTCAGCGGCGCCATCTCCAACGCAGTGAACTTTCCCTCGATCACTGCCGAGGAGGCGCCCAAGCTCAAACCCTTCATCACTCTGGCGGAGAAGCTCGGCTCCTTCGCCGGCCAGTTGACCGAGAGCGGCATCACCAAGGTGCAGCTCTGCTACGAGGGCGAGGTGGCTGGCATGAAGACCAAGGCGCTGACCTCGGCGGCGCTGTCGGGATTGCTGAAGCCGATGCTCGGGCAGGTCAATGTGGTCTCCGCCCCGATCATTGCCAAGGAACGCGGCATGATCATCGAAGAGATGACGCGCGAGGGCACGGACGATTACGAGAGTCTGATTACCGTGACCGTGACCACGGAACGGCAATCGCGCCACGTCTCCGGAACGGTTTTCGCCGACGGTCGGCCGCGCATCGTCAACATCAAAGGCATCCGCATGGACGCCGAATTCGGCCGGTCGATGATCTATATCACCAACCTCGACAAGCCAGGCTTCATCGGCAAGTTCTCCTCCACCTTGGGCGAGGCTGGGATCAACATCGCCACCTTTCACGTCGGCCGCGAGGCGCCCGGCGGCAATGCTGTCGCCTTGATCGAGATCGACGGCGAACTGCCGCCGGAGGTATTGAAGAAGGTGCAGGCGCTGCCGCAGGTGCAGCAGGCCAAACCGCTGCATTTCTAGCGGCAGCGGGAAGACGAGGCGGCGCGCAAAACAGCGGTCCCTTCAATGACTTGGCTGCCGGTTTGGGGCGGCAACGAAAGCCTTTGCGCCTTGCGTCCGCGGGCCGCTTCCTTTATCCCAACGAGGCCTTCAGGCGGGCACTTGGAGGAGGGTTGCCGGGCCGACGGTGCCCGCGTGGGAAGGAATCTGCATGGCCAATGTCGTCGTTGTCGGGTCGCAATGGGGCGACGAAGGCAAGGGGAAGATTGTCGACTGGCTCTCCGAACAGGCGGACATCGTCGTTCGCTTTCAAGGCGGCCATAACGCCGGCCATACCCTTGTCATCGACGGCATCACCTATAAGCTGTCGTTGCTGCCATCGGGCGTCTTGCGGCCGGGCAAGCTTTCCTTGATCGGCAATGGCGTCGTGCTCGATCCGCAGGCGCTGCTCGAAGAAATCGAACGCCTGGAAAAGCAGGGCGTGCAGGTGACGCCCGACAATTTGCGTATTGCCGAAAACGTGTCGCTGATCCTGCCGCTGCATCAGGAGCTCGATGCGGTCCGCGAAATGTCGAATTCGGGAACGCGGCTCGGCACGACGCGCCGCGGCATCGGGCCGGCTTACGAAGACAAGGTCGGCCGCCGCGCCATCCGGCTGCGCGATCTCGCCGATTTGTCGAAGCTCGGGCCGAAGATCGAGCGGCTGCTCGCGCATCACAACGCGCTACGGCGCGGAATGGGCCTGGCGGAAATCGAGGCCCGCACTATTCATCATCAGCTTGGCGCGGTGGCGCCGCTGGTGCTGCCATACATGGCTTCGGTCTGGTCGCTGCTCGACGAGAAGCGCCGCGAGGGCAAACGTATTCTGTTCGAAGGCGCGCAAGGCGCGTTGCTCGACATCGATCACGGCACCTATCCCTATGTGACCTCGTCGAACACGGTCGCCGCGCAAGCCGCGACCGGCTCCGGCCTCGGGCCAAGCGCAATCGGCTATGTGCTCGGCATCTGCAAGGCCTATACGACGCGGGTGGGCGAGGGGCCGTTTCCGACTGAACAGGACAACGATATTGGCCGCATGATCGGCGATCGCGGCAAGGAATTCGGCACGGTCACGGGCCGTCCGCGGCGCTGCGGCTGGTTCGATGCCGTCCTGGTCCGGCAGGCGGTCCGCACCGGCGGCATTCAGGGCCTGGCGCTCACCAAGCTCGATATCCTCGACGGCTTCGAGGAGATCAAGGTCTGCACTGCCTATCGGCTGGACGGGCAGCAGGTCGATTATCTGCCGGCCAGCGAATGGGCGCAGGCGAAAGTGGAGCCCGTTTATGAAACCGTATCGGGCTGGCAGGGTGCGACGGCGCGGGCGCGATCCTGGGCCGAACTGCCGGCGCCAGCCATCAAATATGTGCGCCGCATCGAAGAGCTGGTGGGCTGTCCGGTCGCGCTTCTTTCGACCAGTCCGGAGCGCGAGGACACAATTTTGATGCAAAATCCCTTTGAGGCTTAGCAGGCAAGGCTCGCAAAGAGGCGCAAACACCGAACAATGGCCGACTATTATCCACTCATAGCGCGCGCCGTCTCGTCGCTTGACAGCAGCACCGCGGATTCCCGCCGCGCGATCTACGAGCGCGCGCGCACGGCCCTGATGGCGCAATTGCACGGCGTGGATCCCGCACTGAGCGAATCCGATATTACCCGGGAGCGGCTGGCGCTCGAGGAAGCCATCCGCCGTGTGGAATCGGAGGCAGCCAAACGCCCGCGGATTGAAACGTCACGGTGGGAGCAGGAGCCGGGCGCGGCCGAGAGGCTCCCCGACGACGAGCAGCACGAGAGCCCCGATGGCGAAGCCGAGACGTTTTTCTCGTCGCGCGAGATTGCCGAGGACTACGAAGGGCCTAATGGGGAGATGCGGCCGGAACCGCGCTTTTCCGGCGAGCGCGATTTCGGTTTTTTGCGCGGTGAAGAAGCCGACAATGGCCGGGCCGGCCGATCGCTGAGCGACGAAGGCCTGAAGGATTTTCGCAATAGCATGGCCGCGGAGTTGCCAGGCGATGCCGAACGTCCGATCGGGCAGGTTCCGCAGGATCCCTTCGACGCCTTTCCGGCGCCGCGCTCCGATGCAAAGCGCATTGAGCCTGAATTCGAGGCGGAAGACTTGTTGCGCGCGCCGCGTGAATTGCCTTCGCCCGCCCGCCGCAACGAGCGCCTTGGCGCGGAATCGCGGGGGCAGGCCGATCGATTTTCAACGCCGCGGCGGACGCAACCGCTCGGCGCCGGATTCCCGGTGCGCAATCTGCTGATAGCTGTCGCCGTCCTTGTGCTGGCGGCCGCGGCGTTTTTCGGATACCGGCAATGGCCGAACATGTTCGGCAAGGCGGGGCCGAGTGCGGCCTCGGTGGAGCAGAAGGCGCCGCCGGCAAGCAGCAAAATTGCCGATCGCGTGGGGGCCGAAGGTCAACCCTCTTCCGCCGCTCCAGGCGACAAGCCCGCCGCCGAGGTGGCGCAGCGTGCGGTGCTTTACGAACAGGTGCCGAACTCGCAGGAGCACAAGCATTATCTCGGGTCGGTGTTGTGGCGCACGGAAACGGTTTCCCCCGGGCCGGGGCTGCCGCCGGAGGTCGCGATCAAGGCGGACGTGGAAATTCCCGAACGGCAGATGCGCGTGATGCTTGTCCTCGAGCGCAATTTGGACAAAAACCTTCCCGCCACTCACACTATCGAGGTTTTGTTCGGTACCCCGCCCAATTTTTCTCCGGGCGGTATAGCCGACGTGCCGGGCGTGCTGATGCAGGACGATAGAAACAGCGCGGTGCCGCTCGCGGGACTGCGCGTCAAGGTCACCGAAGGCTATTTCTTGATCGGCTTGACCCCATCTGAACCGGCAGCGCAACGCAACAAACTGTTGCTCAAGGATCGGCCCTGGCTGCAAATCCCGATTTCCTACAAGGACGGCCAGCACGCGTTGATCGTGGTGGAAAAGGGCGTTCCGGGCGAACGGGTATTCGGTGAAGCCTTTGCTGCCTGGAAGGAATAGTCCCGGTCGGCGCAGACGCGGCCGCCGCATCTTTCGGTAACTCCCTTACGGCGCTGCTATTCGCCAGCAGTTGCTGTATGATTATGGAGTTGCGGGAACTTGCCCCGGGTCGAGAAACTAAGAGCCGGCACGTCGAAACTAACGATCACCAGGCCGACGATGGCAGAACGTTTCCTTCCTCTGATCCTCGTGTCGCAAATTCAACGTTCGGGCGGCAGCATGATGGCGCAACTGCTCGACGGCCATCCGGAGCTGCTTGTCCATCCGCATGAACTTCATATCGGCTCGCCCAACAAATGGGATTGGCCGGCTTTTACCTTGCGGGAATCTCCGGAGCATTGGTTCAACTTTCTCTACGAGAAGCCGTTCGAAAATCTCGTGACCCACGGCTACACCAAGCCGGGCAGCAATAAATTCGCGGTCGAAGACGTTTTCCCTTTTTCCTTCTCGATTGAGAAGCTGCGTCATCAGTTTCTCGAATATTGCGCGCAAAAGCGTCCCATTGAGCGACAGCGCCAAATCCTGGATGCATACTTTCAGGCATTTTTCGACGCCTGGGAGGACCATCGGCCCACAGGACGCGAACTTTTCGTGGCCGCATTCACGCCCCGTGTCGTCATGTATGAGCCCTGCGTCGAGCAGTTTTTCGCCGATTATCCCGACGGCAAATTGATATCTCTCGTGCGCAATCCTTGTTCCTGGTATGCATCGACGGTGCGGCATAATACCGACCACGCCAATTTGCGATTTGCACTGCGAGAATGGCTACTTTGCATGGACGGCATTAAGCGCGTCGCCGATCGCAGCAATGTGCTGGTGCTGATCTATGAAGACGTACTCGCCAATCCCCAATCATCTTTGAGCCGCGTCGCGGATTTCATCGGCATCAAGTTCGATCCGATCCTGCTTAGACCGAGCTACCTGCGGCAGCCGGTCCGGCCGAATTCTTCCTTTGACATAGACGTGCACGGCATCAACACGCAGATGATCGACCGCCGCGACAGCCTGCCCGCGCCATTCGTGAAGGTGATCGAGGATGTTGCCATGCCAGCCTATCGCGAGCTGGTCAGGCAGCATGGCCTTGGTTCGCTGCATTCTTGAGCGATGGGAATGCTTTTAATGGCCGCGCGACAAAGGTTAACGATAAGCGAAGGCCCGTCCCATTTGTAGACACTGACCGGTATTCATGGCAAAACGAATGCGCAGTTAGAGGTTCTAAGCGTGCGAACCGACAAGGACCGGATTTCACCAGCTCGCGTCGAAACTGACGAACGCGAGATTTTCTCGCCGGAGCGAATCCGGGCGAACGTGGTCGAGCGCGTTCGCGCGACAGAGCTGAAGACCGAACCGACTCCATACATCTTCGTTACTGACATATTCCCCGCGGACTATTACAGGGAGATCCAGAAACATTTTCCGCCGGCGGAAATTTTCCAGGAGCAGAGCGACAAGCGGATGGTCAACCCGCTGTCTCGCGCCTACCGCAAATTTATCAGTCTTGGAAACGACATTGAGCTACTTGATGCCGCATCTAGGACTTGCTGGATTGCCATGCGCGAGACCCTGGATCATCCCGATTTTACGCGTGTTATTTTTGAGAAATTTGCCGAGCCGATGCGCAAGCGTTATGGACGTGACAACCTCGACGTAAAGTTGCGCCTGGAAGTCTATCGCGATCATACCGGCTATGCGATCGGGCCGCACACGGATTCACCGAGCAAAGCCTTTACCGGATTGTTCTATCTGCCGCGCGACGACTCGCAGAAGGATCTCGGCACTTCGCTATTCGTGCCGAAACGTCGCGGCCTCGTAGAAGAGACCGGCCATCAAATGTCGTTCGCCGCCTTCGACGAATATGTGCGAATGCCGTTTGTTCCCAATGCGATGTTCATGTTCATGAAAACGGCCACGTCATTTCATGGCCGCTATGAGATTCCGGAAATCGCGGAGACGCGCAACTGGATGAACTGCTCCATTCAGCTGGCCGACAGATTTTTCGAATAAGGGATTTAGTGCGCGGCGGAGACCTCGCCGGGCGCTTCCATCGTCGCGACGCGGTTCTTCACCGCCTTCTGTACCTTCTCGAAGGCCCGCACCTCGATCTGGCGCACGCGTTCGCGTGAGACGCCGAACTCCGATGCCAGCTCCTCGAGCGTGATCGGATCTTCGGCGAGCCGGCGTGCTTCGAAGATGCGCCGCTCACGCTCGTTGAGCACGTCAAGCGCCTGCGATAAGGCGGCGCGACGGTTTTCAAATTCCTCGCTCTCGGCAAGGATGCCTTCCTGGGTCGGAGCATCGTCGACCAGCCAGTCCTGCCATTCGCCTGACTCGCCGTCGTCGCGGATCGAGGCATTGAGCGAAGCGTCGCCGGCGAGCCGCCGGTTCATGTCGATGACGTCCTGCTCGGTCACCCCTAGACGCTTGGCGATGAGCTTGACCTGGTCAGGTCGCATGTCGCCTTCGTCGAGCGCGGAAATCTTGCTTTTGGCTTTGCGCAGATTGAAGAACAGCTTCTTCTGGTTCGCCGTGGTGCCCATTTTCACCAGCGACCAGGAGCGCAGAATGTATTCTTGGATCGCCGCCTTGATCCACCACATGGCGTAAGTGGCAAGACGGAATCCCTTTTCCGGCTCAAAGCGCTTGACCGCCTGCATGAGGCCGACATTGCCCTCTGATATCACCTCGGCGATCGGCAGCCCGTAGCCGCGGTATCCCATGGCGATCTTGGCCACGAGCCGTAGATGGCTGGTGACGAGCTTGTGCGCCGCCTCGCGGTCGCCATGTTCGCGCCAGCGCTTGGCCAGCATGTATTCTTCCTGCGGTTCCAACATCGGGAACCGCCGGATCTCTTCCAAATAGCGGGTAAGGCCGGATTCGGCCGTCAAAATCGGCAAGGCCGCGGTACGGGCCATAACAGCGCCCTCCATATTTCTGCCCCCGATGACCGGCAGGCGATCGGCGCCGCCGCTCCAAGAGCCGACAGCGCCATTCATGCTGCGATAGCAAAACCCTATCGCACTTGCAGCATATACAAGTCGGGGGGCTAAAGAAAGTTTGCCGCCCAGGTCGCCATCGCCGCCGCAGCGGCAGTCCATCTATGATTACGGACCTAGCGCGCCGGGGGTTACGCCCCAATCATCTGTCGCCAGCCAGGACCCTGGATTAACCCGGTAAAAGCGCGCTCAGTTCCGGGGCCGCAGGATGCCTCACCAGGCGCCGCTAGGTCCGGCCAAGGCCCTTTCAAGGCTTGCCAAATCGGCAGGGAGAGGGCTTTCGAAGCGGTGCAATTCGCCCGTTCTCGGGTGCTCAAATCCCAGCCGGTACGCGTGCAGCGCCTGGCGGTGGACAGCCGCCAGCGCCTCGCGGGCACCGGCATTGAGCAGCGCGGCTTTTGTCCGGAACCCGGTGCCGTAAACTGGGTCTCCCATTAACGGATGGCCGATATGCGCTAGATGCACCCGAATTTGGTGGGTTCGGCCGGTTTCCAGGCGGCAGGCGAGCAGGCTGGCCACCGGCCGCCCATCGGAGCCGAGGTATTCTTTCACCCGCAGCCAATGCGTAACCGCCTCCCGGCCGCCGGCCTGCACGGCCCGCTTGTCGCGGAAACGCGGATGGCGCCCGACCGGTGCGTCGATGGTGCCCTTCGGCCGGTCAAGCGCACCCCACACCAGCGCCAAGTAGCCGCGATCGAGCGGTCCGCTGCGGCCATGATCGGCGAATTGCGCCGCCAGCGCGCGGTGGGCGGCGTCGTTCTTCGCCGCGACCATGAGACCGCTGGTGTCCTTGTCGAGGCGATGCACGATGCCAGGCCGTTTGACGCCCCCGACGCCGGACAGGCTGTCGCCGCAATGGGCGATCAATGCGTTCACCAGGGTGCCGGACCTATTGCCGGCGGCGGGATGCACGACAAGGCCGGCTGGTTTATCAATGACGATAAGGTCATCGTCCTCATAGACCACGTTCAGCGTGATGGCTTCGGGTTGCGGCTCTGCCGGCGCGGCCTCTGGAATCGTGAGTTCGATACATTCGCCGGAATTGACCCGATAGCCAGGATCGCGGATCGTGCGCCCGCTGCTGGCCGCAGCGCCTTCGAGGATCAAGGCCTTGAGGCGGGATCGCGATAGGCGCGACAGCCGCGCGGCGAGCAGGCGGTCGAGCCGCTCGCCGGCTTCGCCGTCGGCGACGACGATTTTCTCTCGCGGATTTCGTGTCACGCTCATGAACCCCATCTCGCCGGATCACCACGAACCGCTCGATCCCGCCGCCGCGCGTCTGCTGGCACGGGTGCGCCGGACGATGGTGATTTCCGCCGCCGCCTTGCTGATCGCCTTGGCGGCTGTCTTCGGCACCATCGGCTATCGCGTTTCGCTCGAGGGGGGAAGCGCCGCGCCGGCAGAGCAAACGGCGACGCTGCCCAAGGGCTCCCGCATTCTCAATACGGCCGTCGGCGACGGCCGCATCGTGGTCACAATCGACAACGCCGGCACGGTCGAGCTGCGCAGCTTCGATTTGAAGACATTACGTCCGCGCGGTCGGCTACAATTCACCACGGAGCCGTGATCCAAACCCCGCTTGGGCGTTATCGCAGCGACGCTTGCGCCGATGACACAAGCCCTTTAATTGAATGCTCCGTTCGGGCTCCCTTCGTCTAGCGGTCTAGGACGCGGCCCTCTCAAGGCTGAAACACGGGTTCGATTCCCGTAGGGAGCGCCAGCACGCCGCAGCGGCGTCAGTGCCGGACAGTCATCCCTTTTCCCCTTTTGGTTCTTCGAAAAGCAGGGGCAGGCATCGCCGGCGATGCGCCGAGCGCCTGCCGCTTCACTGATTGGGCACGATCAGGTTACGCAGCGGATCGTCGCCGAAGCGGTCGCGAAATCCTGCCGTGCGCCGCAAGTCGCCGCCTTGCACGAGGTCGATGAAGCGCAAGAAGTGAAACATGATCATAACGCGCGTGCCCTCGCGGGCACGTGAGCCGAAGTGGAAGCAGCGCGAGGAATCGACCACTGCCCCGGTCCCCTCCGGCCCCGTCAGCGCCACCTCGTCGGTACGCGAGGCGATGCGGAAGATTTCTTCGTCCTCGAAGCGGCCCGTGATGCGCCCGTTTGCGCGCGCCACGCGATCGGAGACATGGGCGGGAAGGAAGGTGAAGGGGCCGTTCTGCGGTCCCACCTCGATCATGTTGAAGAGGAACTTGGCGCGGCGCAGATACCAGCCGCCGCCATCGCGGTGATAATATTGGCTGCCCTTCGTCATCTGATTGGTCGGCGTGGCCCAGACCTCAATGTTGTGCAGCACCGGAATTTCGCCGAGATAATCGACCGCGATGGAAAGCGCGTCGTCGGAAAAGGCGAGGTCGAAAATCGCTGGCGCCTCTTCATAGGTTCGTGGCGCTAGGATCGTGGCGCGGTAATCCTTCTTGCGCTCGCGGATCGCGCTGAAGCCGCGCTCGCGGCAGAGCTCCTGCACAAAGCGAATTGCAGGACCGACTTCGCGGATGGTACCGGGGGGAAGAAGCCCATAACCGCGCTCCTCGTCGAGACGCGGAAGACCGGGCCGGACCGACAAACGTTCGGCGAGGCGGCGGCGCTCGAGAATGTTGGGCTGATGCCAGCGGACGCGCACCGCACGCTCGGCCCGTTCCGCCGCGCGTTGCACGCCCGTGTATAAACCTTTGGGCACTGCTCGCATTTCAAGATCCCCGTCACAGACGGTGTTAGACCAGCGATTTGTCTGAATTTACCCGCTCGGGCGTTCAAAACAAAGCCTACCTTTCAAACAGAACGGGGGTTCAAACATAAGGAAATCAGCCTCGTAGCGAGCGGAAAGCGCGTTAAGGAAGAGATAATTGTGTCGTTGACCTTGGCGCGAGGCTGCCCAAAATTCGCCGATTGACGATGAGGGCGCCATGAAATTTCACGCATTAGTGCTTGCGGTCCTTCTTCCATTCACGCTGGCGGCCTGCGAAGGTCCGGTCGGGCCGCAAGGCTCGGAAGGAAAACAAGGCACCGCCGGTCCTCAGGGGCCGAAGGGGGAGCAGGGCCCCGCGGGTCCCGCTGGTCCACCCGGCCCCCGGGGCGAACGCGGTGAAAAGGGTGACAAGGGCGACCGCGGCGACAAGGGCGAGCGCGGCGACCGCGGCGAGATGACCTTGCGCATGGTCGAAGGCACCGGCAGCGTTGCCTGCAATCAGGATGAAGTGATCGTCAGCGCCTATTGCTATGCGCCGAAAGGCGAGGGCAGCACGCTGGTGCAGTTCTCCTCAGAAGGGCCGACCGGCATGGTCTCGGCCGCCTGCGGCAGCAGCATCCAAAAAGTGCGCGCCTTCTGCGCCAAGAAATAAAGCGGAGAAAGCGGCGCGCTGCGCTAGACGCGAAAGCGCTGCTGCACCTGCTTGGCGAACAAATCCTCCGGCGCCAGCCGGCGGTGGCATACTCCCTGCTCATAGGCATATTGCAGGAAGGCGTCGAGCGTCTTGCGGTTGGCTTCGATGCCATAGGGCCAGAAATCGTCGCCGAAGATTTCCTTGGCACGACGTGCCTGTTCATAAGCCCAGGGAATCGGAAATGCGGTCGCCGAGACTTCCTGCGCACGGGCGAGACTGCGGTTCTTTGCCTCCTCGAAGGCCTTGAACAGATTCATCGCGATCCATGAATTGCGCTCGAGCACCTCGTTGCGAATGGCGAAGGTGTGCATAATCGGAAAAATCCCGGTCTCCTTTACATATTTCATCTCGACGTCGAGGAAATCCTCGAACAGGCGCCGGATGTTCGGATGTCCATTTTTAAAGCAATTCGGTGCGTGCGCACTCAAAGCCGCGTCGATCTCTCCAGAGACCAGCATCTCACTCAGGCTTTTGTCGGGGCGCGGCGTCAGCTTTATTCCGGGCGGCAGTTGCAGCTTCACCTTTTCGGTTCGGCCGGGTTCATTTACGCCCGCCTGAATCCACTCGATCGAGGTGAGATCGACACCGTAATAATGCGCCAGCAGCCCGCGCGAATAGACCGAGGCGGTCTGCGCCCATTCCGGCAGACCTACTTTGCGGCCGGCGAGATCCTTGGGCTCGCGCACCGAACCGTCGCGGCGGATGTAGATGGACGAATGCCGTGCGATGCGCGAGGGAAAGACCGGGATCGCCATCAGCGACGTGTCGCCTTGCGAAATCCGCGAGCAATATTTCGCCATCGACACCTCGGAGGCGTCGAAGTCGCGGTAGACGAAGGCGCGGAAGAAGATTTCCTCGATCTGCATTTCCAGGCAGGTCAGGTCGACGCCTTCGACCTGCACCCGGCCGGTGAACAGGTCGATGACGTGATCGTAATGATTAAGCGCGATGGTCAATGGCACGCGGCTCACGGCAATCACTCCCCCAATTTTGTGCGCGGCATCATGGCCGCTCGCGCTGGCGGCTTCAATCCTGTGGTGTCACGCTCTGCTACAGTGGGCTAACGACCCGGCGCGGCGTATGTAAAGAGCAAGGAAAGACGGCAGCGATGAACGACCCCTCTTTATGGCCGACTGAGTTGCGCCTGCACAAGGACCGCAGGACCCTGAGCGTGACGTTCGACAACCGGGAAAGCCACGATCTTCCGGCCGAATTGCTGCGTGTCAAAAGCCCGAGCGCCGAGGTCCAGGGTCATGCGCCGGAGGAACGCACGCTCGTCGCGGGCAAGCAGGACGTCATGATCCTAGAAATCCACCCCGTGGGCAATTACGCCGTAAGGCTTGTCTTCGACGACATGCATTCCACCGGGATCTATAGCTGGAGTTATTTGCTGGAGCTCGGACGAGGCCGCGAACGCATTTGGCGCGATTACCTGGATGACCTCGCGGCGAAGGGCCTGTCGCGCGCACCGGCACGCCGCCGCTGAGGCATTTGCCCCAAAGCTCCGCGGAAATCGCGGGTGACCTGCGCGACACGGGAGGTTGCGTCGGCGCGGACAAAAAGGCAATGTGCACTCGCACCCGCCGATTTTTCCAACGCTTTAGCCACCGACCAGGTGCGGGCCGGTATGGAGGAATGCCAGGATGGCCGAGCAGTTTGTCGGCAAATTATCGGAATTCAATGACGGCGACCGCCGCATCGTGTTCGTGGGCGACCGTGAAATTGGGTTGTTTCGCCACGGAGGCCAGTTTTTCGCCTACAGCAACTACTGCCTGCATCAGGGCGGGCCGGCCTGCGAGGGGCTCACCATCGCGAAGGTCGAAGAACAACTGATGCCCGACAAGACCTCGCGCGGGCTCTACTTCTCGGAAACCGAGATGCATTTCGTCTGCCCCTGGCATGGCTACGAATACGACATCAAGACCGGTGAATGCGTCGCCGACCGCAAGTTGAAGCTGCGCAAATACGATGTGGTGCAAAAGGGAGATGATATTTATGTCGTCACCTAGGCGGGCCGTGAGAACGGCGCGCATCAAGAAACCGAAGCGGCCACCCCTGGCGCCAGCGAGAGGCAGGGCGGTGGCGGACGTGTCCAACCGTGCCAAGTCGCTTGCCCGCGATCTCGAGCGCGAACTGGGAGCCGGGCGCATCGACAGCCTTTCCGATGACGGCCTGCAGCAGCTCATGGCGGCGCTTTGTAAAATTTATGGCCGGCGTGTCGAAGGGGGAGCCAAAAGCTGGCCCCTGTCAGATCAGGGCGGGGTAAGCCCGACGGAGGTGATGGTCACCGCGAGTGGGCTGCTCAAGGCGGCGGATCTTCAGGTATTCGAATTGGGAATGTGGCAGAGCTGGACCGGCCGCTGACCGGCGCTCTCTAGAGGAAGGTAGAAGTCATGGATCTTATTGCCGATCGCGGCCGCCGCGTTTCAGTCGAAGAGCTGAATACGAGCAGGCTGCTTGCCCATGCGCGCAAACAGGCACAGCAGCGCAAGTTCGATGAGATGCTGATCGTCGACGTCGACGCGCATCACTACGAGAACGAGAATTTCAGCGAGATCCTGCCCTATATGGAGAACGATGTTCTCCGCCAGCTCACGCTTTCCAATCGCAACAAGGGGCGGCACACCATCGTCCCCGGGCAGACCGGCTATCAGGACATGGGCGGCCGCGTGACGCGCTACCCGATGCGCTCTTCGGAAAAGACCGACCCCGGCAAGCCGCGCGACGTGCAACTCGGGCAGCGGTGGATGGACGCGATGAGCGTCGATTACTCGTGTTTGTTCCCAACCGGCATGCTCAATGTCGGCCTGCATCCGCAGAAGGAAATGGAAGTCGAGATTTGCTGGGCCTACAACCGCTGGCTCACCGAGAATGTGCTGCCGGAATCCGACGGGCGCATGTATTCGCTGTTGTCGCTGCCGTTTTCCGATCCCGATGCCTCGCTGCGCCATGTCGAGACTTTCGGCGACCGCCCCGGCGTCAAAGGCTTCATGGTGACGACCGTGCGCACGCTACAGGTCAATGACAACGCCTACATGAAGGTCTATCGGGCTATGGAAGAGCGCGGCCTGGCGCTCGCCTTCCATTCCGGCCCGAACTGGGGCGAGCCGGTGTTCCGCGCCTGCAACCGCTTCCTTTCGGTGCATGCGCTCGGCTTCTCCTTCTACAATATCCTGCACTGCACGAATTGGGTGATCAACGGCCTCGGCGAGCGCTTTCCCAAGCTGGCGGTGATCTGGGTGGAAGGCGGCCTCGCCTGGGTGCCTTTCCTGATGCAGCGGCTCGACCACGAATACATGCTGCGCTCCTCGGAATGCCCGCTGCTGAAGAAGAAGCCGAGCGATTACATGCGCGACATGTATTATTCCTCGCAGCCGATGGAGGTGCAGGACATGGGCGCGCTGGAATGCACCTTCCGCATGATCAATGCGGAAACCCAGCTACTTTATGCCTCGGATTACCCGCACTGGGATTTCGACCTACCCAGCACGATCTACGACCTGCCGTTTTTGAGCGAAAAGGCGAAGCACAACATCCTCGGCGGCACCGCCGCGCGCCTATTCAAGCTGCCGCCGCGCAACGAGAAGCAGAAAGAAAATCTCATTAAATTCGGCAATCTCGCCGCCTAAGAGGGGATGGATGGCCAAGGACGCGTTGGTATCGGAAGAATTCGCCGGCAAATTCGCCACGGAGAAAGACACGCCCTATGAGCGCTGGGTGGCCGAGCAAGGGCTCGACATTATCAGCGCCCATTACGTCCCCAACCTACGCACCGTGGAGCTGAAGCCCTGGCCGCGCCGCGGCGGCAAGGGTGTCTTCATTAACCACGAAGCATCGCGCACCTCCAACGACTGCTACGTCTGCGAAATCCCCCCCGGCGGAAAACTCAGCCCCCAGCGCCAGCTCTATGAAGAGATGATCCTGGTGCTGGGTGGGCGCGGCTCCACGACGGTGTGGAATGACGGCGGCCAGCGCGTCACCTTCGAATGGAAGGCCGGCGCCATGTTCGCCATTCCGCTTAATTGCTGGCATCAGCATTTTAACGGGTCGGGACAGGACGCGGTGCGCTACGTGGCGGTCACCAATTGCCCCTCCGTGCTCAACCTCTACGGCGATCCCGATTTCGTCTTCAACACGGAATACGACTTCAAGAGCCGCTTTGCCGGCGAACCCGACTATTTCAGCGCCAAGGGCGAGCAGGAGGGCTTTCTGTTGCGGACGAACTTCGTCCCCGACGCCGTTAACCTGCCGCTGATCAGCGCCAAGGAACGCGGCGCTGGCGGCGGCCATATTCGCTTCAACATGGCCAAGGGTTCCATCGCCAGCCACATCTCCCAGTTCGGCGTCGGCACCTACAAGAAGGCGCACGCGCACGGGGCGGGCGCCCATGTCATTTTGCTCAGCGGCGAAGGCTATTCACTGATGTGGCCGGAGAACGAAGAGCCGCGGCGCTACGACTGGCAGGTCGGTACCTTGATCGTGCCGCCGAACAAATGGTTCCATCAGCATTTCAATACCGGTCCAACGCCGGCGCGCTATCTCGCCTTCAAGCATTGGTCGCCGCGCAATGCGCAAGGCGTGCCGATGTCCTGGATCAGCCGGCGGTTGGGCGGCAACCAGATCGATTATGCCGACGAAAGCCCGGTGGTGCGCCGTATGTTCGCCGATGCGCTGGCTAGGCACGGGCTGAAGCCGCGGATGGATGAAGCGTATCAGAACGAACTCAAGGATCTGCCGCCCAAAGTGGCGTGATCGGGGTATTTAAACCGCAAAATCCTGCATTATTTGCCATAGAAACGCCGGCTGGCTTGATCCCGGGAAAGGTTTGAGCGACAAGCGGGGCCGTGCCACAAATCTCACGAATGGCCTGAACACCCGGGCACCTGGCCCGGGTCTGAACGGAGTAACGACATTGGCAGACAGCAAAACCGACACCCGCGCCAAGCCGGCTGCCGCCGGACCCGGGCATAACATCGACACGCACGCGCCGCGCGAAGAGCCGGTCTGGGAGCGCTGGACCAAGAAGCGCGTCTTCGTGCGCGCGCTGGAGGGCACCTACGGCGAACTGGTCAGCGAGCTTTTCACCCAGCCGCGCGTTTATCACACCAAGGACTGGAAGTGGAAAGGCGGCCCGCACAATTACGGTAAGAAGATCATCAACCCGCAATCGGTGAAGGTCGCGCAATCGATCGAGACCCACGTCGATTGCTTCGCGCCCGGCGGCTATGGCCAGAAGCACGGCCACATGAACAGCGCCGTGTTCTACGTGCTCAAGGGCAAGGGCCACGATATCCATGACGGTCGCCGCATCGATTGGGAAGCTGGCGACGCGCTGATCGTGGAGAACGGCTGCGTGCACCAGCATCTCAATGACGACCAGGACGACGAAGCCATCGTGCTGGTGATGAAGGCGAAGCCGCTGTTTCTGTTCATGCACATGCTGTTCCAGCGTGTGGTCGAATACCCGCCGAAGACCGGCACCGACAAACAATTGAATTACGTCCCGCCCGCGGACCTGTAAGGAGACAATAGAATGAGCAGTGTGATCGACCCCCGCGAGCGTGACCGTTCCCGCGCGCAAACGCGGTTCGTGGACTTCTATGCCGAGGCGCTGAAGGCTTCGCAGGAGTTTCGCAAGGATTACGACGGACGGCTCAATGTCGTGAAGTCGAGCCAGATGCCAATGGAGCGTTCGCCCGACGGCCTCATCAAGTGGATCATCAACGAGAAGATGGACACCAAGGAATGCTGCCTCGACATTTATATGCAGTTCCTGCCGCCGGGTAAGGCCTCCGGCAAGCACCGGCACCTTTCCGAGGAAGTCTTCTACGTCGTTGAAGGCAGCGGCTACGATTTGCACTGGGACGTGAAGTTCGACTGCCACGACAAGATGGAATTCGAATGGGAGACGGAGCCGCAGAAGTTCGAGTGGACGCAGGGCGATTTCGTTTACATTCCGCCTTACTGCGCGCACAAGCACTTCAACTCCGATGCCAAGAACGAAGCGCGCATCATCGTAGTCAACAGCCGGATCGTGAAGCCGATGGGCTTCGACTGGTTCGAGCAGTTGGAGAACGCGGAAGGCTATTAACGGCGGTCGTCATGGCCGGGCATAGCCCGTCGAAGACGGGCGTGAACGCCCTTATGTCCCGGGCATCTCGATCAGGAGCGCAGTACCTTCCTAAGCGGGATGCCCGGCACGGGGCCCGGGCACGACCAGGCAAAGGGATTTGAGCCATGTGCGGCGACGTGGAAGAGGAAGGCGGATCAAGCCCGCTTGAGGAGCGGCTCTACGGCCGGTTCCTGCGGCATGCGCGCACTCTGCTCACACAATATGGGCGCGTCGGCCAGGATCCCGGCAAGGACTTGCATCACTATATGGATAAACTGTTCAGCGATGCGCTCTCTCGCGCGGCGCGCGACGCCGATAGCGCGGAGGAGGGCCGCCACTACGAACGGCTTGCGGCGCAGCCGCTGGTCTTTGCAAGGCTTGCCGGCTTCCTCGCCGCGCATCTGTCGCTGCAAGACGATCCGCTGCGTAAGGTGATCGAAGCGATGATGCTCGGCTACCAGGAAGCCGAGAGCATGGCGGCGGAAGATCATGCTCATGACCATCATCACGGCCACGATCATGACCACGACCATCAGCATGGCCACGGGCACGACCATCATCATTGATCGATTGCTGATTGTTCTTGTCTTGTTATCGCCGGGCTTGTCCCGGCGATCTTGTTTAGGAAGGCGCAATCCTTGCCATTCCAAGCGAGATCGCCGGGACTCGCCGCTGCGCGGCGGTGACGACAGTAGCTGCCTTACAAATCGCCCGGCGGCTCGAAAGCGAGCTGCTTTTCCGTGCCGGTCTTCGGCGGAAATTCGGAGACCTTCTGAAACAGCATGTGCATGAACAGGAAGAGCGGTTTCGCCTTCATCACCAGCACGATGCAGCCGTCTTCTTCGTCCTCGCTGCCGAAATGCTGATGCACGCAGGCGTTCTCCACGATCATGGCGTCGCCGGCTTCCCAATCGTGCCGCTTGCCGTCGTGGATGTCGTAACCTTTGCCCTTGAGCACGTAGAATACAGCGCTATTCATGTGGCCGTGCTTGCTGTTGCGTGAACCCGGCGAATAGACCTCCATGTGGGTCTCGATCGCCTGGGTAACGCGGTTCGCCTGCGGATTGATGATTTTCTTGCCGTAGGTCTGCGGCCCGCCTTTCCACTTCAGGTCGCGCGTGTGATAAACGCGCGGCTGCGTGAACAGGTCCTTGACCAAGTCGCCATAGGTGCCTTCCAGCGCGCGCACGAAGACGCGGCGCTTCAACTTCCGCTCAAAGCTGTGGTCGAATTGCCGGTTATGGCCGGGGACCGCCTCTGCGGCGCCCGGTGCGGTTCTCAATGCCTCGTTTGCCAAGATAAATTCCTTTCTCCGCTGCCGCGGCGGCGGCGTTACGCCCTTTATAACGCGCTCCGCTGCCGATTCTCACCGGAAATTGTGTACCGCACGCCCACGCCGCTCCATGCCGCGGCGCGGAATATTTAAGGCGTGGAGGCGCGGGCGGCACCATAATAGCTGCAAGATGCGGCAGCGTACGCCGCCCGTCTTCAGAATTCGACGTTGCTTTCGGTTCTTGGACCCTTAGAATCGCGCTTAACAAGAAAGCGGAACCGCAAGACTTCAGGAGGGGACGATGCAGCGCCTTGGCTCGATGACAAGCGCATTGATAGCGGTCATGACGTTGGCTTCTCCGGCTCTCGCTCAAACCGGCGCCGATTTTTTCAAGGGCAAGACGATAACTTACATCGCTTCGACCTCCCCCGGGGGCGGTTACGACACTTACGGACGGCTCGTTGCCGAATACCTGCAGAAGCATCTGCCGGGCTCCGCCGTGGTCGTGAAGAATGTGCCGGGAGCCGGACATATCATCGGGGCGAATACGATCTATGCCTCGAAGCCAGACGGCCTCACGATCGGCATCTTCAATACCGGCCTGATCCTCAATCAAATCAACGGCACCGCCGGCATCCGCTTCGATCTCGGCAAAATGTCCTGGATTGGCAAGGCCGCTTCCGATCCGCGCGTTGTCGTCATTGCCAGCCAGTCACCGATCAAATCCTGGAAGGACTTGATGGCGCAGAAGACGCCGGTGAACTTCTCCGCACCCGGAATCGGCAGCGCGACCTATATCCAGACGGCGATGCTAAGCAACGTGCTGCACATGCCGATCAAGATGATCACCGGCTATACCGGGAACGAAGACCAGCTCGGCATGCGACGCGGCGAGCTCGTCGGCACCATCGCCTCGCGGTCGTCCTACCAGACCTTCGTCGACAACGGCTACGGCCGCTTCATTGCCCAGATCGGCGGATCGGAAACCGACGTCCCGCAACTCGATACGATGGTCAGCGATCCTACCGCGCGTCGGATCATTGCGCTGATCCGGTCGCAAGGCGACATCGGCCGGCTCACCGCCGGCCCGCCCGGCATTCCGCAGGATCGCCTGGACGCGTTGCGTGCCGCGTATCGCGCGGCGCTGGAGGACCCCGAGTTGCGGGCCAAAGCGAAGCAACTTCAGCTTCCCATCGATCCGCTTTATGGTGAAGACGTGAAGCGCCGCATTATCGAGGCGCTGGACCAGAACCCGCAGACCATCGCACTGATCAAAGGTGCCCTGGAGGTAAAGGTGCCATCGCAAAAGGGCACCATTGCCGAATATGATGGCATGAAGAAAGTCGTCTTCAAACTGGACGACGGCAGCTCCTTCCCGGCTGAAATCTCCAAATCGCGCACCCAGATCAAGGTGGGCGGCCAGGCTGGCAAGCGGGAAGGTCTCAAGGTCGGCATGAAGTGCACGGTCGAGGGATCAAAAGGCGCGGAAGCGACGCTTATTAGTTGCGATTGATAAGCCTCGATGCCAAAAGATACCGGGCTTGGCGCGCCGGCAACACGCACGATCCGCGCTTTTCGCCAGGTGCCAAAGGAATGGAAAATGGATGAGTCCGATCTTCTGGCCGGCGCCCGCAACTGCGTGATCGATTGCGCCCAGGTTGGAAGCGGCGCGAGGGTCGCGATCGTCAACGAAACAGGCACCGAGGGCGGCGTTGTCGAGGCCATCGCCGAGACGGCGCGCGAAGCGGGCGCCGAAGTCGAGATTGTTTGGGCGGAGCCTTACGCAAAGGCTGATCCGGCGGCGGTCATTCCGCAAAATATCTTCAATGCCTTTCGCGACGCTGACATCCTGGTCAACCACTACCCCAGTCTGAGCCGCGTCGAGCTGCAGAACCATTTTCCGTCGGAGGCCCGCGTCCGTGTCCCCAATCGCGCCACGACCGGGGCGTTACTTGGCTCTTCCTGGGCGCGATTTCCTTATAGCCTGCAAATGGCGGTGAGCGACGTGCTCGACGATGCAATGGCGCCGGGCCGGTGCTGGCGCATCACCAGCCCGGGCGGCACCGATCTGCGCGGCAGATTCGTCGAGGCGGACAGCCCGCTGGCGCAGGCTTACTTCCAGACCGACGAGGACAACAACCGCGCACGGCGCAATTTCCCGGGCGGCGTGCACATGCCGCGCATCTCGACGGCAATCAACGGCGTGCTGGTAGCTGAATATGTCGACGGCGCTCCTGCGGATATGGCGCCGGTCCGGCTGACGATTAATGACGGCCGCGTGGTGCATGTCGAGGGCGGCGACCCCGAGGGCCGGGCCCGCGCGCGCGTGCTGCAAAGCGACGGCCACATCGATTCCTGGCACAGCGGAATCAATCCAAAAACCATCGTGCCGGTGGAACGGCTCGCCAATCCGCGCAAATGGTACAGCTACGCCCATTGCAGCCCAAGGATGGTGCATTTCCATCTCGGGCGCACGCACGCCACGATCAATGTCGGCTGCCTCAACCAAACTCTGGAGGTCGAGGACCAGCCGATCTACATCGGCGGCGCGCTGGCGGAACTTCGCGATCCGCGCATCGAGGACATGATCGCGCGTCACGGTCTCAATGCCGATATATTGCGCACCGAAACGATACCGATGTAGCGCGATCGAGCCTTAGCTTCGCGTGAGGGAGGTGAATGATGAAGGCCCGTCTGCGCTATCTGGCATTTCTCAGCGACGCGCCCGCCGATCTTGCCGACTTCTATGCCCGCAATTTCAATCTGGAAGAACTTGGCCGCTCCAATCACGGCGACGTGTCGATGACCGACGGGTTTTTCAATTTCAGCTTCCTGAAGCGTCGCCCCGAGTTCCAGGAATCGCGGAACGGCCTTGGCCTGCATCACATCGGCCTTGAGGTTGACAGCATCGATGAGACCGTGGAGCGTTACCGGGCGCTGCCGACCAAGATGCCCGTGGTCAAGGAGCCGGGCGGGCCGCATTTCGGCGATGTTCGGATCTTCGATCCCGAGGGCATGCCGGTTAGTCTTTCGGAAAACTCCTTCGGGTTGAAAAACGCCGCCGACCGGTTGCCGCGTTTGCGCCATATCGCCTGCAACGCGCTGTGGCCGGAAGGCATTCTCAATTTCTATTCGTTGCTATTTGGGTTCCGTGAGCTGGCGGCAAGCCGCGAACGCCGCTCGCAGGGGCGGCACAATCGCTTTGCCGGTGACGGCTGCACCAATCTTGCGATCCATCCGTTCTATAACGAATCCGAAGGCCACATCGCGCATTACGGAGTCAATCACTTCGGCTTTTTGGTGTCCGACGTACTTTCTAAGATCGACGAGTTGGCGCGCGAGATTCCGGTGACCAAACGGCCCGATTCCAGGCCTTATGCCGAATATCGGCTGAGCGATCCGCAGGGGAATATGTTCGATCTCAGCCAAACCAAGGGCTGGGAGATCGACGTCGACAAATGGGCGCGGGCCGCGTAGCCGCTTCGACGGCAAAGCCGAGGCTGACTTTTCCGATCTCGCATCACGATCGCTAGGTTCCGCAGCTGGAAGGCGTTGCCGCGCCTAAGGGATTCGACGATCGGATCTGTGGCCTACAGGCGTGAACAAGAACCGCGCTAATCTCGCGCGATTTATGGCCCATTCCTGCGGCGAGGGACTCATCGGCGCGCCAATGGCGGTGGAAATCGCTGTTTGCGCCCGGCACTGCCAAATCATAGACTGCCGGAAACAACAACTGGATTATCCGCGGGAGGCCTCGATGTTCTCAAAGATCAACCACGTCGCGATTGTCAGCGAAAATTATACCCGGTTGCCAAAATTCTATGAGGCGGTGTTCGGGATGAACCCGCCGAAGAAATCGCGGCCGCTGCGCGCCTGCAACGTCGGCGACGGCTATGTCGGGCTGAACATTAATCCGCGCCGGGCGGGCCGCCCCTGCGGCCTCGACCACTTCGGTATCGAAGTGCAGGACGTGGAAACGGTCTTCGACCGCATGCGCAAGAACTATCCCGCGGTGAAATGGGTTCAGCGTCCCTCGACGCGGCCTTTCGCCGGCATCACCACCCATGATCCGGACGGCAATGTCTTCGACTTGTCGCAGAAGGAAATGAAGAACCGCGACGCCGTCTATATCGAGAACGACGGCAACGTGAATCCGCGTCACATCGACCACGTGGCAATGCGCACCATGCGGCCCAAGGAAATGGCCGATTTCTACAGCAAGGTCTTCGAGCTCGCGCCGACCAACCGTAACAAGGGCCCGAACGATCCGAATTATTACGTGACCGACGGTCATATCACTTTGGTCATCATGCCGTGGGACATCACGGACTATTTCGGCACCGGAATTATCCGCGCCGGCATGGATCACATCGGCTTCAAGGTTGAGGATCTCGACGCCTTCAAGGAAGACGTCGAGCGTATCGCTGATGAGAATCAGCATGTCGCGCCGTCGCCCTTCGGCAAGGGCGAAGGCGGCAAGGCGCTTGAGGAGTTGTGCCAGCGCAGTTGCCCGATCGGACAGCATTGGATGGCAGATTCGGACGGCATCCTGATCGACGTCCACGCCGACTGAGCGACTTGAAAAGAATGGCCACTGCGGGGAGGTTCGCATGAAGATCCGGCAATTCGCGCTCGCTTTTCTCGCCGCGCTGGGGCTGGCGACACGATCTGGCGGGGCTGGCGCCGATCCGATCGCCGACTTTTACCAGGGCAAGAAAATCTCCTGGGTGCTTAGCACGGGCGAAGGAGGCGGCTACGCATCTTATGCGCACGCTTTCGCCCCGTTTTTTGCCGCGCATATTCCCGGCAAGCCGGAAATCATCGTGCAGAACATGCCGGGCGCCGGCGGCATCAAGGCAATGAATTATTTGATGTCGGTGGCGCCGAAGGACGGCACCACGATCGGCTTAGTGCATTCCAGCGTTTCGTTCGCGCCGCTATATGGTTCGCCCGGCGCGACCTTCGATCCGCGGCAGATGAACTGGATCGGCAGCATCAACCGCGCGTCCGCGATTTGCGTCGCTTGGCACACCGCCGGCATCAAGACCTGGCAGGACCTTCACGACAAGCAGCTTGTCGTTGGCACGTCCGGCGCCGGATCGCAGATGGAAACCCTTCCGGCAATGCTCAATCATCTATTCGGTACCAAGATCAAGATCGTTTCCGGTTACAAGGGCGGCAACGACGTCTTCCTGGCGATGGAACGTGGCGAGATCAGTGGTCGCTGCGGCGGGTTGGTCAATTCCATCAATTCGACGCGTCCGGACTGGTTCCCCGAGAAGAAGGTGACGGTGCCCATTCAGCTCGCCATGAAACGCGATCCGCAATTTTCGGATGTACCGACGATTGCTGAGTTTGCCAAGGATCAGAAGACCAAACAGGTGCTGAAACTGATCTTCTCGCCGCAGGGCATGGACCGGCCCATTCTGGCGCCGCCCGGCGTCCCGGCCGACCGGGTCGCGGCGTTGCGTGCCGCTTTCGACGCAACCATGGCCGATCCGCAATTCATCGCCGCGGCAAAGAAGCAGCATCTTGATGTCGAACGGGTGAGCGGCGAAGAGGTTGCGGAAATCGTCAAGGATGCCTACGCCATGCCGCCTGATATCATCAAAGCGGCGAGCGAGGCGACCGCCGCCAAGGGAGCGCAGGCAGAGTGATCGTCGCGGACAATGAATGGACGCAATAACCCAGCATCAGGATAAATTCGCCGCCGTCGATGGGCTGCGCATACGCTATATCGAGGACGGACGGGGACCGGCGGCGTTGCTGATCCATGGCGCCTCGCTGGGCTCCTCGGCGGACGTCTGGCGCCGCAATCTCGCGCCGCTCGCGTCTTATGGCCTGCGCGTGATTGCCTATGATCAGCCCGGCTTCGGCCTGAGCGACGATCCGCCGGAATGGGGGTTGGGCTTCCGCACCTCTTTCATTTTGCGTCTCATGGACGCGCTCGGACTCGACAGCGCGGCGCTCGTCGGCCATTCGCAATCGGGCGCCATGGCCGTCGATCTCGCGCTGTCGCATCCGGATCGCGTGCGCAGCGTCGTGGTGCTCGGCACTGGCAGCCTCTTGCCGACGTTTCCGGAGCAAGCCGCGAAAAAGGACGGACCGGCGGAAGGCGAGGAGGGCGGCGACAGCGAGCCGACGGCAGCCGACGTCCGCGGCATTCTGGAAAATAACCTTTACGAGCAGGCGCTGATCACCGAAGCCGTCGTGCAGGACCGGTTGCAGATGAGCACCGGCAAGAACCACCGCGCGTTCTTGGCGCGGCTGCACGC
Source organism: Xanthobacteraceae bacterium (assembly GCA_035652315.1). GTDB lineage: Bacteria > Pseudomonadota > Alphaproteobacteria > Rhizobiales > Xanthobacteraceae > CANKHA01. The sequence goes on from DASREA010000047.1 coordinate 33,736, forward strand.
CGGTTCCGGCAATAAGGTCGCAAAAGGAAGCGGCAAGCCCTTACGCGAGCGGCTCGGAGAAGTCTCGCGTCCGCTTCTGATGCTCTATGGCCGCGAAGACCGCGCCCAGGCGGCGCAGCGTGCCGAATTGGCCAAGCAGCGGACGCCGGGGCTCAACCTGCATATCCTGCCGCGCTGCAAGCACCTCGTGCAGTGGGATGCGCAGGATGCATTCCAGCGCCTCGCCGGTCCCTTCCTGCGCGGCTGACGCATGGCTCACGGGGCAGGCGTGCTGGCCCAGCCGCCATTCATCGTCTAGTTTCGTCCTAGCCTGCCGGCGGTGCTCAGTCCGGCGGAAAGCCTGGGGGGAACAATGAGCCTGGTATCCGATCGGCACACCAAGAAAAATGGCATAACGGATGCAAAGCCGGCGAAAAAGGAAATGTATGCCGACAAGACCGACCGCGTCTTCGTCCGCGGCATTCAGGGACACTATAAACTTGAGGACGAGCTGAAACGGCTTCGCGCCGTGCCGCGCGTGCGCAAGGCCAGTGAAGCCAAATTCATCGACGGGCCGCAGGGCTACTCCAAGCACTATGTCGAGCCCAAGGACGGCATCTCGCAGCTCTTCCACATCCATCTCGAGGAATACGGCCCCGGCGGCAAATCGCAGAAGCACGGCCACGTCAACGAAGCGGCCTTCTACATCCTCGACGGCACCGGCTACGAGATTCACGACGGCATCCGTTACGACTGGAAGGCCGGCGACGTGGTCGTCGTGCACAACAACAGCGTGCACCAGCATTTCAACGGCGACGCGCACAAGCCGGCACGCGCCTTGGTGCTGAAAACCAAGCCCATGTACATGTTCATGAACATGCTGTTCCAGCAGCTCGTCGAGCCGCGGCCGCCGGAGCCGACGCCGGAAGGCGAGGGCTTCGAACCGCGCGAGAAGGAGCAGGATTACAATCACCCGAAGGAGGGCTACTGAGATGGCCTGGAGCGAAGCGAAATCGTGGCGCGAGGGCGCGCTCAATCAGCCGCTCTATCAGGCGCTGCTCGACGATGCGACCGATGCACCAAAGCGCAACGCGCGGCGCAAGAAGATCATTCAGCCCACCGATATGCCGTGGGAAATGTCGCGGCAAGGCATCCTCAAACACCTGCTCAACGAGCAGATGAATACGCGGATGGAGACCATCGACGCTTATATGCAGATCATCCCGCCGGGGAGTCGCTCGGGCAAGCACCGGCACCTGGCGGAAGAATGCCTCTATGTGCTGGAAGGCCGCGGCTACGATCTGCATCAGGACTGCGATGTGGAGATCACCGACACCTACCATTGGAAGCCGCAGGACGAGATCAAACGCTTCGAGTGGGAGGCAGGCGACGTGATCTACATTCCGCCGAATACGATCCACCAGCATTTTAACGCCGACGCCAAGCGCCCGGCGCGGCTAGTGTCAGCGATCAACCGCATCTTCAAGCATTGCGGGCTTAACGACCTCGAGCAGATCGAGAATGCGCCCGAATACGATCCCAAGGTGACGCTCTCAGCCGAGCGGGTGCTCGAGTATTTGAGGGCCAAGGGATAGGGCAGGATTGTCTCCTCCTAGGAAGCTGCTGCAAGGCGGGTCGTTTAAGAGGATTTCGCGTTGGCCAACGGTTATCGCGTCACCGTCGACACGGGAGGCACCTTCTCCGACTTCGTCTATCTCGACGAACAAAGCGGCGAAGTCTCCATCATGAAAGTGCCGTCGACGCCGGACGATCCGTCGCGGGCGATCCTGCAAGGCATCGAACTGCTGCTGGAGCGCGGCGTGAAAGCCGCCCAAGTCGGCTATTTTTGCCACGGCACCACGGTCGGCACCAATGCGCTGCTCGAAGGCAAGGGAGTGAGCACCGGCTTGCTGGTCACCGAAGGCTTTCGCGGCATCTACGAAGTCGGCGAACAGGCGCGCCCGCACGGCTCCGCGATCTTCGACGTCATGTATAACAAGCCGCCGCTGCTGGTGCCGGGCCATGCCATCGGCGAGGTGCGCGAGCGCGTCACCTTCGATGGCGGCGTACTGGTCGATCTCGACGAGCAGGCGCTGCGCGAGAGTCTGCGCGAGCTGGCCGCGGGCGGCGTGGAATCCGTGGCGGTTTGTTTGCTTTTCTCGTTTCTGTTCCCCGAACACGAGCGGCGCGTGCGCGACATCATCGCCGAGGAAATGCCAGGCTGCGGCGTCTCGCTGTCCTGCGAAATCGTGCCGCAGATCCGCGAATATTACCGGCTCAGCACAACGGTCATTAACGCCTATCTGCAGCCGATCCTCGGCCGCTATATCGAGCGGCTGGGGAGCCGGCTGTCGGACCGCGGCATCGGCACGCGGCAGAAATACATCATGCAGTCGAACGGCGGCATGGCCACCTTCGACAGCACCGCGAAAAAGGCGGCAGCGACCGTGTTGTCCGGCCCGGCCGGCGGCGTCACCGCGAGCGTGGCGATGGCGCGCGCCACCGGCTTCGGCAATCTCATCACCTTCGACATGGGCGGTACATCCTGCGACGTCGCGCTGATCGATCAGGGAGAGCCGATCGTTTCCCATCGCGGCAAGATCGAAGGCCGCGACATCGCCATGCCGATGATGGACATCAACACCGTCAGCGCCGGCGGCGGCACGCTGGCGGAGGTCGATCGCTTCGGTCTCCTCAAGGTCGGGCCGGAAAGTGCCGGCGCCATCCCCGGCCCCGCCTGCTACGGCCACGGCGGGCGCAAGCCGACCATCACCGACTGCAATCTCCTGCTTGGCTACCTCTCCGAAGACAATTTCCTCGGCGGAAAGATGCGGCTCGACCGCGTGAAAGCGTGGCAGGCGGTAGAGACCCATGTGGCAAAGCCGCTCGGCATCGGTGTCTTGGAAGCAGCCGAAGGGGTGGTGCGCATCATCAACGTCAAGATGGAAGAAGCGATCAAGGCGATCTCCACTATGCGCGGCTACGACCTGCGCGACTTCATGCTGCTGCCCTTCGGCGGTGCTGGCCCGATACATGCCGGCCGCATTGCGCAGGAGCTTGGCATGGCCGGGCTCGTGGTGCCGCTCTATCCCGGCGTGTTCTCCGCCATGGGATTGCTGATGTCGGACGTCAAGCACGACCACATCCTGTCGCGGCTCAGCCCCTTGGCGGAAACGACCCCTGCGGAAATCATGGAGATGTTCGGACGGCTGGAACGTGACGCGCTGGCCGAGCTCAAGGCCGAGGGCTTCAGCGCCGACCGCATCCGCATCGAGCGCGCCCTCGATCTTCGCTATGCGGGGCAAGGATATGAAGTGACGATTCCCTGTGACTCCGTCGCCTCGCGGGACGACATGCTAGCGCTGCGCGCCGCCTTCGATGCGCGGCACAAGACGATGTTCGGCCACATGGCGCCGGAGGAAATGGTTGAAATCGTCTCCTATCGCCTGCAAGGCATCGGCGTCGTGCCTGAAGTGCCGATGCAGAAATTCACGCCATCCGGCACGAATCTTGCCGACGCGCTGCGGCTGACGCGCAAAGTGCGTTTTGACGGAGCCGACGTCGACACGCCGGTTTACCAGCGCGAGCGGCTCGACGTCGGTCACAGCTTTGCGGGACCCGCGATCATCGACCAGTTCGATTGCACGACCGTGGTCTTCCCCGGCCAGGCGGCGAAGGTAGACGCTTTTAAGAATCTCGTCATCAAGCAGCAGGACCAGGCGTAATGAAATCGGCCGGAACATCTGTCGCCGTCAGCGCCGTCGATCTCGAAGTCATCCGCGCCAGCCTCTCCGGCATCGTGCAGGAGATGCAGAATTCGCTGTTCCGCACTGGTTTCTCCACCATCATTCGGGAGTCGCAGGACGCGTCCTGCGCGCTGCTCAATCCGCGCGCCGAGGTGATCGCGCAACACGTGGTGCTGCCGCTGCATATCGGCGCCTTTCCGGCTTGCTGCGCGGCGATCCTGAAAAGCTTCGGGACCGATATCGCGGAAGGCGATGCCTTTCTGATCAATCATCCCTATGAGGGCGGCAGCCCGCATGCGCCCGACATGGCGGTGCTGACGCCGGTCTTCGTCGCCGGCGCGCTGTTCGGCTTCTGCGCCAGCATCGCGCATAAGGGCGACATCGGCGGCCCGGTGCCGGGAAGCTGCTCCGGCCAGGCCAAGGAAATCTTCAACGAAGGACTGCATCTGCCAGCGGTGCGTTACGAGCGCGGCTTCGCGCCGTTCGGCGACGTCGCGCGCATCATCGCCGCCAACAGCCGCACGCCGGAGCTGGTCTTGGGCGACATCCGCGGCCAGCTCGGCGCGGCGCGGCTTGGCGAAAAACGGCTCGGCGAACTGGTGCAGAAATTCGGCGCCGAGAAATGCCGGGCCGGCTTCGATCAATTGCTGACGCTGTCGGAACAGAAGTTGCGCGCCGCCATCGCCGAATGGCCGGATGGCCGCTTCGAGGCGGAACGCTTTGTCGACGACGACGGCATTGAATTGAATAAGCCGGTTCGCGTCCATGTCGTGGTGGAAAAATCCGGCGGCGGCATCCGTTTCGACTTCAGCGGCTCAGCCGACCAGACGAAAGGGCCGGCGAATATCCGTCCGCCGCTGGCCGCCGCTGCCTGCGCCTTTGCGCTGATCTCGGTCACCGATCCGCACACCTTCATCACCAGCGGCCTGCTGAAAGCGATGCAGATCAAGACGCGGCCGGGCAGCGTGCTCGATCCGCATTTCCCGGCGCCGGTCAACACCTATAATCCGACCGTGCATGCGCTGGTCGATGCGCTGTTCGACGCCTTGAGCCATCTCGTGCCGGCGCGTGCCCGCGCTGACGGCTCGGGCAGCCGCTCTATCGTCATCGGTGGACGCAGCACCTACACCGGCAAGGGCTATGTGCAATACGAGATCATCGCCGGCGGCGCCGGAGCGCGCGCGGCGGCCGACGGCGCTTCCGGTACCACGGTCAACCAGAGCAATGCCAAGATCGCGCCGGTGGAGATCATCGAAAGCGAATTTCCTACCCGCCTGTTGCGTTTCGAGCTGATCCGCGATTCCGGCGGTGCCGGAAAATTCCGCGGCGGGCTCGGCATCCGCCGCGAATATCTCAACCTTGCGGACGCGCGTTTTTCGATCCGTTCGATGCGGCATGTGATCCGGCCCCAGGGTGTCGGCGGCGGTCTGCCGGGCCGCCCCGGCGATATCCGCATCAATCCGGGCAGCGAAAACGAAAAGCGCCTGCCTTCGCGCTTTGCCGACCATCCGCTGAAAGCGGGCGACATTTTCCGTCTCGACACGCCGGGCGGCGGCGGTTTCGGCGATCCGCTGGACCGCGAGCCGCATGTCGTGTTGCAGGATGTGATCGAAGGCTATGTCTCGCTGGAAGCGGCGGAACGCGATTACGGCGTGGTGCTAAAACAGCAGGATGGCCGCTTGCGGATCGATGGAGCGGCGACCGCCGCGCGGCGCAGCGCGATGCGGAGCGTCGGCGGGCGTTGAACCTGCGACCGCAAAGACAGGCGAGCGCGAAGGTGCGAACTATCGCGACCCGGAAGGCGGTCCGCCGAGTCCCGGCGTAGACGGCCGCGGGTCAATCGGCGGGGCGTTCACGCCTGGCGTCGGCGGCACCGTCGGATAGCTCCAGCCGGGCCCCGATTCCCCTTTCGCCGCTCCGATCAGGCCGACGACATTGTGGAAGAAGCCGGGCCAGTCGATCGCCATCGACGAGGATAGTTCAGGGGACAAGCCGCATTGCTGCGCGAGCTCCGCCGCTTCCTGCAATCCCATTTTGGCGTGGCATACCTGATCCACCGCTTCCTCGAACTGGTTGACGAGCGCGGAAGGGTTGGCGGAGCCGCCCTGATACAGACCCTCCATCACGGTCATCAGCTGCCCGCAATTGCATTTTCGCGCCGGCGGCTCATTGGTGTAGGTGACGAGCCCGAATTCATTGCGGCCCGTGGCCGGATGCCACTCCGACCACTCCTGGTCTTGCCACTTGTTGTAAGTGCAACAGGCGGTGCCCCAGATATTCTTGCACGTCATCTGGGTGCAGACCTGGTTGCTGAAGTGGACCTTGACCCATTGAGTGACTCGGCCGCCTTGAACGACCACCGTGATTGCCGAACCCGGATCCGATTTCAGATTTTTCGCATCATTGGGCAGGCAAACAGGCACCGACTGGTTTTCCCGGCAGGTGTCCGCGCATCCGCCGCACGTCCACCGGCTAACCGTCATGGGCGTGGAGCCCGGATGCGTCGGAGTCGGCGCCGCCGAGATTGTCGGCCCGTCATACGACCGGGTGCCCGGCCCAATCGTCGGCGGATCGCGAGCGACGGTATGCGGCGTATCGGCGCTGCCCCAGCCCGGCGGTTCGGTGCCGGGAGCGTAAGGGCCTTGCAAGGGGGGCTTGTAGGTCGTGCCATTACCCTTGTCGCTTCCGGCCGGGGTTCCGGTCGCGGTCTGCGTGCCCGTCCCCGTTTGAGTCCCTGTTCCAGTTTGAGTGCCGGTGCCGGCCTGTGGACCGGTCTGCGTGCCGGTTCCTGCCTGCGTGCCCGTTCCGGTCGGCGTACCCGTGCCGTGCTCGGTTGGCCCGCCGCGCTGATCGCTGTCCGTCTTAGCCTGAACGCCGCCTGAATTAACGCCGGGCGACTCCTTGCCTTTTTCGAGTGGGGCACTTGTCTGGCCACCGCCCTGCTTGGCCTGTTCAGCGGACATGCCCGCTTTGCCGAGCTCGTTCTTACCGGCCGGGCTCGCCGTGGTAGCCGGCCCCGCAGTTTTCGGCGGCTCGGTCGGCGTCGAGGCATTGGCAGGGCCGGTGGGGTTTGCGCGGGTAGTTTCTTTCGACGCTCCGGCGGGTTTGCCCGGCAATGTTTCGCGCTCGGTCTTCACCGTGGCAGGCCCACCTTGTTTGCCGGGGACTTCTCCCGTCCGCGTGTGGATACTCTGTGGCTGCGAACCACCGGGGACCCGCAGCGCGCTGCCTGCCTGCGGCGCATGCAATGGCGCGGCGCCCTCACGCTTTGTGGTCGGCGCGACGATCGTGCTTTTGCGTTCGTTTTGGCTAGGGGTGGGGGTCCGGCGCGTCGGCGAACCTACGCCGTTGCCACCGGGCCCGACGGACATGCCGCCCCCTGCTCCTTCGATCGAAAATTGTGCGGAGGCCCTGCTGCAAGCCAAAGCCGCCAATGTCGTGGCGGCCAAGATGAGCATCACGTACCGCATGGGTCGCCCCCCCGTGCATTACATGGCAGATTTCACGCTAGCACCGCGTGGCAGACATTCGCAATGGCAGCGGTGGAGTAGCTTCAGGGCAGCGCGGCGCGGCGCAACAGATTCAGCGGCGATATCAGAGCGAACTCGCGACCGAGGTGCGCCGATTCAAATACAAAAAATTTCTGAGCCGCTGTATTGATGGTGGGCGCTGTAGGGATTGAACCTACGACCTCTCCCGTGTGAAGGGAACGCTCTCCCGCTGAGCTAAGCGCCCGCCAAGGCTTGCGGATTTAGGAGAGCGGCCGGCCTTGAGTCAAGCAGCGCCGGCGCCGGTCACGCCGACTTCGGCGTCATGCGCGAGACCTTGCCCTGCAGCGCGCGAATGCGCTCGGCGAGATTACCTTTGCTGCCTTCCAGGCTCGGCGCGCTGGCGATACCCTCGTTGCCGCTGGCATGCACGCTCGGCGCGTCCTCGGCGAGGATCGTCTCGATCGGCGATTCCGGACCTTCAAGCGCCGCGGTCAGGCGCGCCACCTCAGCGGCGACGTCGTTGATGCGCTCGCGCAGCATCGCATTCTCGACGCGCTCGGAGGCCCAGGCGGCTTCGGCGTCGCGTTTCATGGTGGCGATCTCGCGCTGCAGCTTGGCGCGTTCCTCGCGGACACGATCAAGCTGTTCCTCGGCGCTCGACCGGTCGGCTTTCAGGCTTTCGATCTCAATCTTGTGGCGGCCGCCGATTTCCGACAATTCGGCGCGAAGGTCGGCCTCGGTCTTGCGCGCGGATTCAAGCTGCATGCGCAACTGGTCGCATTGGTAATCGCGCTCGGCGAGGAGGCGGCCCTGCTGCGTCAGACGCACCTCGAGCTCCTGGGCGCGGCGGCCGAGAATCTCCGCTTCCTTGCTTTGCGCCACGAGCTGCCGTTCCAGATCGGCGACGCGCGAGGCGAGGTTCTCGACCTTTCCGCGTTCCGCGTTGAGCGCGGCGGACGCTTCGTTGGAATCGAAACGTTCGCGGCTGAGCCGGTCCTCGGTGTTCTTCACTTCGCGTTCGGTGTCGCTGACGCGATCCTTCAGCGCGTCCACTTGCGTGCGCAACGCCACCAGTTCGACGCGCTGGCTGTCGTTGATGACCGACTGCTGGTCGAGATCGGTCATCAGCTTGGCGAGCGCTTCTTCCTTTTCCTTCAGTGCGCGCTCGGCGTCGCGCATGGCGTTGACCTTGAACGAAAGCTCTTCCTCGGTGACGCGCAACTGATCCTTCAGCGCCTTGTCGCGCGCCTCGAGGGCAAAGATCGTGGCGGTCTTCTCGCCGAGTTCGAGCTTCAGGCGATTGATGGCGTCGGATTTCTTGCCGAGCTCCGCGAGCTGGCTCGTGGTCTTCGCCTTCATCTGTTCGACGCTCATCTCCAGACGCCGCGTCGACATGGCGAATTCGGCGCGGAGCTGGTCCTTGTCGGCCTGGATTTCCGCCATCGACAGCGGCGTCGACGCTTCCAGCCGGCGCATGGTCAGGCGCACCGCGCGCGCGTGAATGAAGGGAATGAAGATGAGCCCGAGGAGGCCCGCAACCAGGAACCCAATGACGAAGAACATGATGGGTTCGATCATGGAAAAACGCCTCCCCGCCTTTTTCTCGCTGGCGGTAAGATGCCACGGCAAAAGGATTATCACCAGCCGCCCCTTTGGTTAACCTAAACCGGGCGAGGGCGGTGCGGCGCCGAATAAGGCAAGTGGCGCCCGTGTCTTTTCAGGCGTCACAGCGCCGTCGCGAAGGCTCATTCCGCCGGGCTAGAACGGGTTCCAGGTGGCCTGCGGCGTGAACTTCAGATAGCCGATATTGGCGCCCAAACGCATGCCGACGCCGGAACGGATCGGCACCACCACCACGTTGTTGGCGGTCAAGGCGGTCATGCCGAAGCCGCCGATAAAATAGGCCGATCCATCGATGCCGGCGAAGCGCTGGTAGATCGCTCCAGTCGCGGGAAGATTGTAGACCAGCATCATGGTGCGGGCCCCTTCGCCGCCCCAGTCGAAACCGACCGTTGGGCCCTGCCAGTAGACCTTCAGGTCGCCGGCGTTTTTCGTATAGAGCGTGCCCTCGCCGTAGCGCAGTCCGGCGACGAAAGCACCGGATCCTTCCTCGCCCAGGATATAGCCGTTGGGCTCGCCCCAGCGACTCACCGCCTTTTCGACCACGGCCGCCAAGCCGCGCGAGACCGTGCCGAAAAACCGGTTGCCGGCGTCGACGATTTCCTGCGGCGAAAAGCTCTTGGATTGCGCCGGCTGGGCCGGTTGCACCGGTTGCGGGGTCGCTTGCGCCGCCGCTGCGCCGATGCCGAAGCCGGTCAGCAACAGGGTCATGGCAATTAGACGCAGGGCAGCGCGCATCGCAGGCTCCTTCCAAGGGAGGACGGCCGATTTAACCCGTTGCACACATGGGCGGCCTAGATTTCAGCCCAGCAATGGGCGAATCGAGGCATTTGGGGGGACAAGTATGACCGCAGCGCGGCAGCAACGGAAGTCCGGGGCACTGGCGGTTCTGGCCGCGATCGGCCTCTTTTGGCTAGCTGGCCCGGCCCCGCCGGCCGGCTGGGCCTCGACCACGGAACGGATCGTGGTCGATCCCAATCGCGGCCTGGCGCTCGCCGGTTTTGACCCGGTGGCCTATTTCACCGAGGGCAAGCCGGTCATGGGCGTCGAGCAATTCGAATACGAATTCGCCGGCGCGGTCTGGCGTTTTCAAAATCAAGGCAACCGTGCGGCCTTCGCGGCCAATCCGGATGTCTATACGCCGGTATTCGGCGGTCACGATCCCGTGGGCGTGGCGCGCGGCGTCGCCCGCGCCGGCCATCCGGAAATCTGGACGATCTATAACGAGCATCTCTATCTCTTCTACAGCGCGGAGGCGCGGCAGACCTTTGTCAGTGAAGCCGAACGCACGGCGGCTGCGGCCGAACGCATGTGGCCTACAGTCATGCGGACGCTTAGTCCCTGAGCAGCGCTTTGCAGCCCGGCCGCGGCGGTGTATCACCGCGCGCGGATTACCGATTCGCCTCGTGTTTTTCTCTCACTCATTAGCAGCCATTCCGGAGATTTCTCATGGCCGGCTCACCTGCCCCGGACTCTCTCGATCTCGCGGCGCTGCTGTGCTCGCGGGTCTGTCACGATCTGATCAGCCCGGTCGGCGCAATCGTCAACGGCCTGGAAGTGCTCGAGGAGGAGAAGGATGAGGCGACCAAGACCTTCGCGCTCGAGCTGATCAAGAAAAGCGCCAACAATGCTTCGGCTCGCCTGCAATTCTGCCGGCTCGCCTTCGGCGCGGCGGGCACCGCCGGCGCGCAGATCGATCTCGGCGATGCGGAAAAACTGGCGCGCGGATTTCTCGAGGATGAGAAGACGAAATTGACATGGAATCTGCCGCGCGCACTGTTGCCGAAGAATCGCGTCAAACTTTTGCTCAACATGCTGGTGATCGCAGGGCAAGCCATTCCGCGCGGCGGCACCTTGACCGTCGATCCGATCGGCGCGGGCGAATCTATGGCTTTCCGAATCGCTTCCGCGGGGACAAATCCCCGTGTTCCGCCGCATGCGCCGGAGCTGCTTTCGGGAACCGCCGAAGCGAGCATCGATGCGCACTCGATCCAGCCTTATTACACCGGCTTGTTGGCGAGGAATTGCGGCCTTGCCGTCACGGTGGCCGCCGATGGCGATACCATCGTCACCTCGGCACAATGAGCGAAAGCGCGTTTTAACGAAGCTTAATGAATGGTTAGCGAAGCGTCGTAAGTGGGCGTTTCCGATACCAAAATTAAACGCTTTACCAACAGACTGGCACGGCTGTGCGGCCGCGGTTTTTTCTGACCCGCGCCTGCGACCAAGGCCGTGTCCATGGACGATCTGCTGCGCGAATTCCTGACGGAAACGAACGAGAGTCTCGGCGTCGTCGACGTTGAGCTGGTGAGATTCGAGCAGGAGCCGAACAACGCAAGTATTCTCGCCAACATTTTCCGTCTCGTTCACACCATAAAAGGCACCTGTGGCTTTCTCGGCTTGCCGCGCCTCGAAGCGCTGGCACACGCGGCCGAGACGCTGATGGGCAAGTTCCGCGACGGCATGCCGGTTACGGCGGACGCGGTGACGCTCATCCTTTTCACGATCGACCGCATCAAAGAAATTCTCGACGAGCTGGAAAGACATCATAAGGAGCCGGGCGGCAGCGACGATGACCTGATCGGCAGGCTGCAGCGCATGGCGCAGAACGAAACCGCGGGGCTGCCGCTGCATTTGCCGGGAACCGTGGGCACGCTGGTTCCGCAGACGCTGGAACGCCCGCTGCGACCTGGCGAGGTCTCCCTCGACGAATTGGAGCGCGCGTTCCGTGAAACACCCGGCCCGGTGCCGACGGCCGGAGCCAAGGAGGCCGCGGTTAAGCCGCCGCCGGGTGGCTTAGCCAAGAGCGAAGAGGAAAAATCGGAACCGCGCATCACCGGCCAGACGATCCGGGTCAACGTCGACGCGCTCGAACAGCTGATGACGATGGTTTCCGAGCTGGTGCTCACCCGCAACCAGCTTCTGGAGATCGGCCGGCGTCACGAAGACTCGGAATTCAAGGTTCCGCTGCAGCGGCTCTCCAGCGTGACCGCCGAACTGCAGGAAGGCGTGATGAAGACGCGCATGCAGCCCGTCGGGAACGCCTGGCAGAAGCTGCCGCGCCTGGTCCGCGACCTTGCGCACGAGCTCGGTAAGCAAATCGACCTGGAGATGCAGGGCGCCGACACCGAACTCGACCGCCAAGTGCTCGATCTGATCAAGGATCCGCTGACCCATATGGTCCGCAATTCGGCGGATCATGGCCTGGAATCTCCGGCCGAGCGGCGCGCCGCGGGCAAGCCGGACAAAGGCATCATCCGCCTCTCGGCCTTTCATGAAGGCGGCTACATCGTCATCGAGGTCGCCGACGACGGCCGCGGCCTATGCACCGAAAAGATCAGATCGAAGGCGATCGCCACGGGACTGGTAACGGAAATCGATGCCGAGAAGATGTCCGACGCGCAGATTCAGAAATTCATCTTCTCGCCGGGCTTCACGACCGCGGCCAACATAACCAACGTGTCCGGCCGCGGCGTCGGCATGGACGTCGTCCGCAATAATATCGATCAGATCGGCGGCATGATCGATGTGAAATCGATAGCTGGGAAAGGTACGAGCTTCACCATCAAGATTCCGCTTACGCTCGCCATCGTCGCGGCACTGATCGTGGAGGCGGGCGAACATCGCTTCGCCATCCCGCAACTGTCGGTGATCGAGCTTGTGCGCGCCGGCAGCAATTCCGAGCACCGCATCGAACGCATCAAGGATGCGGCCGTGCTGCGGTTGCGCAATAAGCTGCTGCCGCTCGTGCTGTTGACCGATTTGCTCAACATCGGACAGGGCAAGCCGCGTTCCCCGGAAAGCGGTTTCATCGTCGTCACTCAGGTCGGCAACGAAACCTTCGGCATTGTGGTCGATGCCGTGTTTCACACCGAAGAAATCGTGGTGAAGCCGATGTCGTCGAAGCTCCGCCATATCGGATTGTTCTCGGGAAATACGATCCTCGGCGACGGCTCCGTCATTCTCATCGTCGATCCCAACGGCATCGCGCAGGCGCTCGGCAGCGCAGCGCGTTCGGCCGAACTGACCAGCGGCGATGGCGAGGCGCAGCAGCAGGAAGTGGCGGAGCATTCGACTTCGATGCTGGTCTTCCGCGCCGGCTCGCCGCAGCCGAAAGCCGTGCCCCTCTCGCTCATCACTCGGCTCGAGGAGGTCGATGCGGAACGGATCGAAAGGTCGAACGGGCGGCATCTTCTGCAATATCGCGGCAGCCTCATGCCGCTGGTGCCGGCCAGCGAGGACGTGCGCGTGAAGGAACGCGGATTGCAGTCGCTGTTGGTCTTCTCCGATGGCGAGCGCTCCATGGGTCTGCTGGTCGACGAAATCATCGACATCGTCGACGACCGACTGGATATCCAGGTCGGCAGCGAGAAATCCGGCATTCTCGGCTCCGCGGTGATCAAGGGCCAGGCCACGGAGATCATCGACTTGGCGCATTTTCTGCCTCAGGCCTTCGGCGATTGGTTCGTGCGCCGGGACTCACGCGATACGCGCCGCGCGCATCGCGTCCTTTTGGTCGACGACTCGGCATTCTTCCGTAACATGCTGGCGCCCGTGCTCAAGGCGGCGGGCTATGAAGTGGTGACCGCCAGCGGCGCCGAGGAGGGGCTGCGTCTTTTGCGCAGCGGCCGCGGCTTCGACGTGATTCTCACCGACATCGAAATGCCGGGGATGAGCGGGTTCGAATTCGCGCAGCAGGTGCGCGGCGACGCGCGCACCGCCGATGTTCCGGTCATTGCGCTGTCGTCGGTGATCTCGCCTGACGCGATCGAGCGCGGGCGCGAGGTCGGATTTCACGATTATGTCGCCAAATTCGACCGTCAGGGTTTGATCGCTGCGCTCAAGGAGCAGACCGAAAATGTCAATCAGGCGGCATAGCAGCATGGACGCCAGCCGAGAAGGCACCAGCGGCGTTACCGAATACGTCACTGCGATGATCGGCGAACAGTTGTTCGGTTTGCCGATCGGGCGGGTGCAGGACGTCTTTATGCCCAAGCGGCTGACCCCGGTGCCGCTGGCGGGGCCGGAAATAGCCGGCATCCTCAATTTGCGCGGCCGCATCGTGACGATGATCGACATGCGTTGCCGCCTCGGCTTGCCTGCGCGCAGGGACGATCGTCCGGCGATGGCGATCGGCATCGAGCATCGCGGCGAGTCCTACGGCTTGCTCATCGACGAGATCGGCGAGGTTTTGCAGCTTGCGGATAGCGCCCGCGAGCCCAATCCGGTCAATCTGGACCGCCAATTGGCGGAGCTGTCGGCCGGCGTCTACCGCCAGGAATCGCAGCTTGTAGTCGTCCTCGATTTGGATCGGGTGCTCTATGTCGCTCCGGAAATCAAAGCTGCTTGAGAGATGTTAGGAAGTGAGTGCGGGCTCATCCCGCGGCGAAAGTAAGCGAGGCTGTGATGAAAACCTGTTTGGTCGTCGACGATTCGAGCGTCATCCGCAAGGTGGCGCGTCGCATTCTCGAAGGCCTGGACTTCCAGATCCTTGAAGCGGAGGACGGAGAACAGGCCCTGCAATCCTGCCAGAAACAACTACCGGAGGCGGTGCTGCTCGACTGGAACATGCCGAAGATGGACGGCTATGAATTCCTGCGACAGCTCCGGCGAATGCCGGGCGGCGATCGCCCCAAGGTCGTATTCTGCACGACCGAGAACGATGTCGCCCACATTGCGCGCGCGTTGCACGCGGGTGCAAACGAATACATCATGAAACCGTTCGACAAGGAGATCGTCGAAGCCAAATTCCAGGAGGTCGGCCTGATCTGATCGACGCTGCCGCTCTTTCTGTCATTTTTGCAATAGGGGTGCCGCTTCTAATGTCTGTTGCCGCCGCCATCAAACCGACTCTCGTTGCCGCAGGGCAGGGGCCGATCCGCGTGATGGTCGTGGACGACGCCGTCGTCGTCCGCGGGCTGGTTTCGCGCTGGGTCGAAGCAGAGCCGGACATGACGATCGTGGGGTCGATGCGCACGGGGCGGGATGCGCTCGACGGTTTTGAAAAGGCCGATCCCGAAGTCGTGTTGCTCGATGTCGATATGCCGGTTCTCGACGGGCTGTCGACTCTGCCGAAACTCCTGGAAAAAAAGCCGAACGTCGTGGTGATCATGGTGTCGACGCTCACGCGGCGGAATGCCGAAGTGACGTTGAGAGCGCTGGCGCTCGGTGCCATGGATTACGTGCCGAAGCCGGAAACCAATCACGAAATCACGACTTCGCCGGCGTTTCGCCAGGAACTGGTTGAGAAGATCCGGCAACTGGGGCTGCGCCGTCGCGGACGGAAGACTTTCATACCATCGCCGGCTATCGCGCCGCCCGGCGTCGTCGCGCCAATAATGCCAGTACGCCGCAGCTTCACTGTCGAGGGCGGTAGGGCGGGGCACGATCCTGGACACACAGCACCAGTGACGCCGCTTCATGCGCCGTCATCGATCGAAGTGCGGCCCTTTGCATTGGCAAACCCCCGCGTGCTGCTGATCGGCTCATCGACGGGTGGGCCGCAGGCGCTCACAAACATTATGCCCGGCCTCGCCGGTGTCATCGACCGCGCACCGGTGCTCATCACGCAACATATGCCGGCAACCTTCACAACGATCCTCGCCGAGCATCTCGGTCGCGTAAGCGGCCGGCCCGCGCATGAGCCCAAGGATGGTGAGCCGATTCTGGCCGGGCACATCTATGTTGCGCCGGGCGGCAAACACATGCGAGTGGCGCGCCGGGACGGCACGGCCGTCGCGGAGATCGACAACGGCCCGCCGGTCAATTTCTGCAAGCCCGCAGTGGACCCACTCTTTTCCTCAGCGGCAAAAGTGTGGGGCGGCTGGAATCTCGCGCTCATTCTCACCGGCATGGGCAGCGATGGCGCGCGCGGCGCCGCAGAGATCGTAGCCAGTGGCGGCAGCGTGATCGCCCAAGACGAGGCGACGAGCGTCATCTGGGGAATGCCCGGCTCCGCGGTACATGCCGGAATTTGCTCCGCGGTGCTGCCGCTGGAGCGGATCGCCGGCAAGATCACGCGCCTGTTCTGCGGAGACCGCCAGTGACGCCGGACGATTATGAATATCTGCGCCGGCTCCTCAAGCAGCGGTCCGGGCTCGTCCTCGGCGACGACAAACAATATCTGGCGGAGAGCCGGCTTCTGCCGGTGGCGCGTCGCGCCGGAGTCGTTGGGCTTTCCGCGCTGATCGAGAAGCTGCGCGACGGCAGGCACGAAAGCCTGATCGTGAGTGTGGTCGAGGCCATGGCGACCAACGAATCGCTGTTCTTCCGCGACAAGCTGCCGTTCGATCATTTCCGCGACACCATTATGCCGGCGATGCTGCGGGCGCGGGCGCAGCAGAAACGCATCCGCATTTGGTGCGCGGCGGCTTCGGGCGGGCAGGAGCCTTATTCTCTTGCCATGACGCTGAAGGATATGGCCGATCAGCTTGCAGGCTGGCGCGTCGACATCTTGGCCACCGATTTCTCGCTTCAGATCTTGGAGAAAGCCAAGTCGGGCATTTATTCGCAATTCGAAGTGCAACGCGGGCTTCCAATTCAGATGCTTGTCAAGTATTTCACCCAGGTTGGCGAGATGTGGCAGGTCGTGCCGGAAATCCGTGCCTTGGTTCAGTTCCGGCCCTTCAACCTGCTGCATGACTGCGGGCATCTGGGGCGTTTCGACGTGGTCTTCTGCCGCAATGTGCTGATTTATTTCGATCAGCCGACCAAGATCCAGGTGCTCGACCGAATCGCAAGCGTCATGGAGCCTGACGGCTACCTCGTGCTTGGCGCCGCCGAAACCGTCGTCGGCCTCACCAGCAGCTTCAAGCCGGTGCCTGATCGGCGCGCCCTCTATGGGCCCAACCGCACTGTGGGGAAAGCGTTGCCGCCAACGGCCAAAGTCCTCGCGGCCGCCGGCCGCTAGCAAACTCCGACAACTCGCCAGAATCGACGCCGCAGCAATGCTTGACGTAAGTCAAAGCATTTGTGCAGCGCTGGGGCGTAATAGGGGCTCGCGCCGATGGAGAATTGCAGTGACCAAGATCAGGCTGGGCGTTCTGTTATTTAGCGTGTTCGTGTGGGCGGCTTGGCCGCCGTTTTCGTCGTCCCGCGCCCAGGCGCAAAGCACGACCGCCCAGCAAAAAAGAGATGACGACGCGGCAAAAAGGGCCAAGCAACAACAGCAAAAAGCCCTTCAGCAGCAACAAAAAGTCCAACAACAACAGCAAAAGTCACAGCAGCAGCCACAAAAGGGACTGCTACAGCAACAGCAGAAGGCCGACCGAGATCGCTTAAAGGCGCAACAGCAGCAGCAAAAACAGGCGCAAGAGCAGCAGAAAAAGCTGGAGCAGCAACGCAAAGCGCAACAGCAACGCGAGGAAAAAGCTCAGAAGCAAAAGGCCGAGCAGGAACAGAAGGCGCAGCAGCAAAAAGCGCAGCAGGAAAAAAAGACCCTCCAGCAGCAGCAGAAGCAGCAGGAGAAGACGCAGCAACAACAGAAGCTCGACCAGCAGAAACAGCAGAGGGAGGCGGAGCGCATCAAGCGTCAGGAAACCCAGAAACTGAAACGCGAGCGCGCGGAGAAGCAAAAAACCCAGGCATTGGAGCGTGAAAAACAACGGCAGGCACTGAGCAAGCAACGCAGGCAGGAAAAGGCGCAACTGGCGCAGAAGCGAAAAGACGAGCAAAAGCGGCGTGCCGAGCTGCGCAAGCGATCAATGGCGCAGAATAAAGCGCATTGGCTGGATCGCCGCCGGCATTGGCATGACCGTCCGCGGCTTACACCTCGCTATGCCTATTCCTCACGCTTTATCGTCAGCATGAATTTTTACGGCGATGGCTGGTACGCCTTGAGCTTCGGCTGGTCGCCCTGGCGTGCGTGGCGCGCAGGTTATGTCGCCACGTTCATACCCTGGTCCGGACCGGTGTTCTGGCCCTACATCTACGAGGACGTGTTCAGCTACACCTTCTGGCCCGCTGCCTATGACGGGGGCTATTGGGCCTATGCCTATGACGATCTAATCGACAGCGCCTTCTATCCGGCGGGCGCCTCCTATGCCGAAGCAGCGCTGCCGCCACCCGCGACGGATGCGCGGCCCAAGCCGCGGCCGGGCGCCGAAGCGATCGCCGAGCGGGCTTGCGCTAACACGGGAAAGGGCATCACGTCGTGGCCGATCGGCAAGATCGAGCGGGCGGTGCAACCTACCCCCGAACAGCAGGACTTGCTCGACGCCCTGCGTGAAGCCGCGCTCGACGCCGCCACCGATCTCAAGGAGTCTTGTCCGACGAGCGCTGCTTCGACGCCGCCCGAGCGGATGCAGGCCACGGCTGACCGCCTGCAAGCGACGCTCGAGGCCGTGAAAGCTGTCCGCCCCGCGCTAACGGATTTCTACATGTCGCTGAGCGATGAGCAGAAGGCGCGCTTCGACGCCGCGCTTGCGCCGAAAGTCAAATCGGCACAGACGCGACCGGCACAGGCGCCGGAGCAGACCAGTTGCAGCGAAGCCAAGACCGGACTTGCGACTTATCCGGCGCAGCAACTCGAAGACGCGCTGAAACCCGACGAGGACCAGCAATTCCTGCTCGACGACCTCGAGGAAGCCGCCGGCAAGGCCGTGGAAATTCTGCAACGTGCCTGCCCTGACGCTGTCGCGCCGACGCCGGTGGAGCGGCTTGAGGCGATGGAAAAGCGCCTGCAGGCGATGGTCGACGCCGCCAACGTGATCTTGCCGGCGGTTGAGGATTTCTACGCATCGCTCTCCGAGCAGCAGAAGGCGCGCTACAACGCGCTCGGTAAACAGGTCGCGCGCTGAGGTCCCTGGCTCCCGTCCGAAAACAAAACCCCGGCGTCTTCACCGGGGTTCGGAAAGCCCGAGTTGGGAGGAGAGAGCCGTGCGGCTCCGTTGAAAATCCTCACGCCGCCGTGAATCTGGCGTCGTCGTTGTCGCTGGGCTCGCGCAGCACATAGCCGCGGCCCCAGACCGTCTCGATGTAGTTCTTGCCGTTGGACGCATTGGCGAGCTTCTTGCGCAGCTTGCAGATGAAGACGTCGATGATCTTCAGCTCCGGCTCATCCATGCCGCCGTAGAGATGGTTGAGGAACATCTCCTTGGTCAGCGTCGTGCCTTTGCGCAGGGAAAGAAGTTCGAGCATCTGATATTCCTTGCCGGTCAGATGCACCCGGGCGCCGTTCACCTCGACCGTCTTGGTATCGAGATTGACCACGAGATCGCCGGTCTGGATCACCGATTGCGCGTGACCCTTTGAGCGGCGCACGATCGCGTGGATGCGCGCCACCAGCTCGTCCTTGTGGAACGGCTTGGTCATGTAGTCGTCGGCGCCGAAGCCGAGGCCGCGGACCTTGTCCTCGATGCCGGCAAGGCCAGAGAGGATCAGGATCGGCGTCTTCACCTTGGAGACGCGCAGCGTGCGCAGCACCTCGAAACCCGACATGTCAGGCAGATTCAGGTCGAGCAGGATGATGTCGTAATCGTAGAGCTTGCCGAGATCGACACCCTCTTCGCCAAGATCGGTGGTGTAAACGTTGAAACTTTCGGATTTCAGCATCAGCTCGATTGATTGAGCGGTGGCGCTGTCGTCCTCGATGAGCAATACGCGCATGCCAAGCCCCTCCTCGCCCCTTCCGGCTCAGGTCGGCACGCCGCAGCGGCGGCCCTTGGAAACGCCCTGAAACAAACTGATTCGAAACACTAATGCGACATGGTTAACAAAAGCTGATTCCGCAAAGCAAGCGTCCCCTGGGCAAAATCCCCCGAATCGCTCTAAGGTATTGCGTGCAAGGGTATTTTTGATCACGTCGTAGTTCATGTTTCGCGTTAAGAGTATCATCCAAGTGACTCTTAAGACTCAGCCCCGTTAGGAATTGGGGCAAGTCGGCCTCAGGGTCTCAAGAACGGTGACGCAATGATTAACGACGCGAGTAAACAGCCGGTTAATAGGGTTTCCGCTCTCTTTACGCAGATAAATAGGGCATTGCCGTGAAAGCCTTGGCGGAGCAGATCGGCGAGCTCGATGGGGTCGAAACCTATGGCCGCGTCGTCGGCGTTCGCGGCCTGATGATCGAGGTTTCCGGTCCCATCGACGCCATGTCGGTCGGCTCACGGGTGATCATCGACACGGGCATGTCTCGCATCATCCCTTGCGAGGTGGTCGGCTTTTCCAGCGGTAACGCGCTGCTGATGCCTTTCGCGTCACTGGAGGGTGTACGGCGCGGCTGCCGCGCGATCGTCAGTTCCACGCCCGGGGCCGTGCGACCGTCAGAAGGCTGGCTCGGCCGCGTCGTCGACGCGATGGGCGAACCGATCGACGGCAAAGGCCCGCTGCCGGCCGGGCATTCGCCTTATCCTTTCCGCAGCAGTCCGCCGCCTGCGCATGCCCGTCGCCGCGTCGGCGTTGCGCTCGATCTCGGCGTTCGCGCGCTTAATACATTCATCACCTGCTGCCGCGGCCAACGCATGGGAATCTTCGCCGGCTCCGGCGTCGGCAAATCGGTACTGCTGTCGATGCTGGCTCGTAACGTCGCCGCCGACGTCTCGGTGATCGGTCTCGTAGGCGAGCGCGGCCGCGAGGTGCAGGAATTTTTGCAGGATGATCTCGGTACCGCCGGCCTGGCGCGCTCGGTGGTCGTGGTTTCGACGTCGGATGAGCCGGCGCTGATGCGCCGGCAGGCGGCCTATCTGACGCTCGCCATTGCCGAGTATTTTCGCGACGAGGGCAAGGACGTCCTGGTCCTGATGGATTCGGTGACTCGCTTCGCCATGGCGCAGCGCGAAATCGGCCTTTCCGCGGGAGAACCGCCGACTGCCAAGGGCTATACGCCCACGGTCTTTACCGAACTGCCGCGGCTGCTGGAGCGGGCGGGGCCAGGCACCGAGGCCGCCGGCACCATAACCGGGCTATTCAGCGTGCTCGTGGATGGCGACGATCTCAACGAGCCCATCGCCGACGCGGTGCGCGGCATCCTCGATGGGCATATCGTCATGGAGCGGGCGATTGCCGAGCGCGGGCGCTACCCGGCCATCAATGTGCTCAAATCGGTCTCGCGGACCCTGCCGCGCGCCGCCGATCCAGCCTATCTGCCGGTGCTCAATCGTGCCCGGCAGGCGATGGCGACCTATGCCGACATGGAGGAGCTCATCCGCTTGGGCGCCTATCGCGCCGGATCGAGCCCCGAGGTGGACGAGGCCATCCGCTTACACGGGCCGCTCGAGGCTTTCCTGGCCCAAAGTAAGGAAGAAGCAACCACTTTGGCGCAGGGTTATCAGTGGCTTGAGCAAATCATGGCTCCGCTGGAAACCGAAAACTAACGTTATCCGGTCACAATGTTATGGTTGCCTATAGGGAGCCTCGGCAGCGCACGGGTCAATTGACCCCGCTCCGGGGTCGTGACTTCGGGGGAGTATGAGTCGATGAAGTCTCGTGACACGCTCATCCGGCTGAAGAGATTTCAGGTCGACGAGAAGCGCCGCAGAGTCGCGCAGATCGAAAGCATGATCGCCGATTTCGAGCGCATGGCTTCCGATCTCGAGCGTGAAATCAAGGGCGAGCAGGAGCGCGCCGGAATTCACGATCCCTCGCATTTCGCCTATCCGACTTATGCCAAGGCAGCCATCCAGCGCCGGGAAAATATCAAGCGATCCGCCGACGAGCTGAAAGTCCAGCTTGAGGCCGCCAAGGATGCACTGGCGGACGCCTTCGAGGAATTGAAGAAGGTCGAATTGCTGGACGAACGCGATCAGATGCGCGAGCGCGCCGCCGAAGACGCGCAGGAACGCAGCGAGCTCGACAGCATCGGCCTGATGCGCAGCCGCAGCAGCGCCCCGCCGGTCTGATCTTTTTGAAAGCGGAGGCCTGCGCCAAGTGCGCCCACAAAAACTTCGCGCGCCGTTTCGGCGCGCGAAGAGGCTCAGTCTCTGCGAAGAAAAATCAGCGCACCGTCGAGAAATCCCGTGCACCGACGACCTGCGGTCCACCGGCCTTGATGATCGGCCCATAAACCTCAGACGTCATGACGCCGGACTTGGCTCCGGCTTTGTGGGCGGCAATGCCCACGCCGGAGACCAGAATCGCGCCGATCAACGCCACCACCACGATCTTAAGGTGGGTTTGCCGGTCGGCGCCGTAAATCGAATGGTTCATCGCAATTCCTCCCGGACAGCCCGGGCGACCCTTCGCCTCCGTTTCTTTCGGACGGCGCTTTCTTCTGGTTACCGTAGACAGTTAAATAACGTGCAGCAGAGGAGGGTGGTTCCCCTCACGGCAGCGTGAATTGACGGGGCGGTGGGCTAGCGGCGCCGGCACGAAGTATTGTCGGCGATTTTCAGCGTGAGGGATTTCCGCTCGGCGTCGATGGGGTTCAGCGCCGCGTCTTAGATATTGCCCACGGTTTTCAATCTCGCCCTGGGGTGGATCTCGGCCTGCGAGATCACCGGGGTCTGTCCGCGGAATCGCTCGACAATGCCGCGCACGAACGGACGAATGCCGGACGAGGTGACGAGGACCGGGGCTTCGCCGGCGCGCGCCGCTTCCTCGAAACGGTCGCGCACCAAATTGATGAATTCCGTCAGTTTCGACGGCTGCATCGCCAGATTGCGTTCCTCGCCCTGTCCGACGATCGATTCGGCGAAGGCCTGTTCCCATTTCGCGGTCAGCGAGATCAGCGGTAGATAGCCCGCGGGCGCCGTGTGCTGGGCGCAGATTTGCCGCGCCAGCCGCGCACGCACATGTTCGACGATGCTCGCTGGATTGCGGGTGAAGGCGAGAGCGTCCGCGATGCCTTCGAGGATGGTCGCCAGGTCGCGGATCGAGACGCGTTCGGCCAAAAGCAGTTGTAACACGCGTTGAATGCCGGACATGCTGATTTGCGCCGGGACGATGTCTTTGATCAGTTCACCCTGTTCCTTGGGCAGGTCCTTGATCAGCTTCTGTACCTCGGCATAGGACAAGAGCTCGGAGACATGGGTCTTGAGCAGTTCGGTCAAATGCGTCGATAGCACGGTGGCCGCGTCGACCACCGTCAGGCCCTTCACCGAAGCCTCCTCCTTGAGCGAGGCATCCACCCAAGTGGCCGGCAGGCCGAAGGTCGGTTCGGTCGTGTGCAAGCCGGGCAGGTTCACCTGCGCGCCCGAAGGGTCCATGACCATGTATTGGCCGGGCCAGATGCGGCCGGCTCCGCCTTCCACTTCCTTGATCTTGATGACGTAGCTATTGGCTTCGAGCTGCACATTATCGACGATGCGCACCGCCGGCATAACGAAGCCCATTTCCACCGCCAAAGCGCGGCGCAGCGCCTTGATCTGCTCGGTGAGGCGGTCGGTCCCATCCGGCGAATTGACGAGCGGCAGCAGCGCGTAGCCGAGTTCGACCTTCAGTTCGTCGATTTTCAGGCTTGCGGAAATCGGCTCGTCGGCCGGCGCGGCCTGAGCCTGCGTCTGGGCCCTCCGCGCTTCCTCCGCGGCCTGCCGGTGGTTGCGCTTGTTGAGAATCACGGCGAGCGCGCCCGCGCCGCTGCCCAAAGCGAGAAACGGCAGCATGGGAATTCCCGGCAACAGCGACATCACAAGCATCACCGCGCCCGACATGCCGAGCGCTTTGGGATAGCCGGAGAACTGACGCAGCAGGGCCTGGTCGGCGGCGCCACTGATGCCCGCTTTGGAGACCAGAAGGCCGGCAGCGGTCGAGACGATCAACGCCGGCACCTGGGTGACCAGACCGTCGCCGACGGTGAGAAGCGTGTAGGCATGGGCGGCATCGCTGAAGCTCAGCCCCTGCTGGGCGATGCCGATGACCATGCCACCGATGACGTTGATGAAGACCACCATCAAGCCGGCGATGGCATCGCCCCGCACAAATTTGGAGGCGCCGTCCATGGCGCCGAAGAATCCGCCTTCGTCCTCGAGCTGCTTGCGCCGCCGCCGCGCCTCCGTCTCGTCGATCATGCCGGCGGAAAGGTCCGCGTCGATCGCCATCTGCTTGCCGGGCAGGGCATCGAGGTGGAAACGCGCAGCAACTTCGGCGATACGGCCGGAACCCTTCGTTATGACGACGAAGTTCACGATCACCAGAATCGTAAAGACGATGATGCCGATGACGAAATTGCCGCTCATGACGAAATTGCCGAAGGCCTGGATGACGTGGCCGGCGGCGCTGGTACCTTCGTGACCGTGGCCGAGAATAAGCCGCGTCGAGGCCAGATTGAGCGCCAGCCGTAGCATGGTCGCGATCAGCAGCACGGTGGGAAAGGAGGAAAATTCCAAAGGCGCCTGGATGAACAGCGCCGTCATCAGAATCAGCACCGAAATGATGATCGAGATGGCGAGGGACAGATCGAGCAACAGCGGCGGCAGCGGCAGGATCAGCACCACGAGGATGGTCAGGACGCCGATGGCGAGAGCGATGTCGCCGCGCCGCAGCATGCTGCCAAGCTCGCCGATGCTCGGCAGCCCCAAACCATCCCCGTCCGCCGCTCCGCCTGCGCCCTTCGTGTTCATGCGTGACGATTTATCCCTGCGATGACGTTCGCCCGCGCCCGCGGGCTGCCGCGCAGCCGCAGGTCCGCTGGGCCGGATGGAAGGAAGTGCCGCCGCGTCCAAGGTGCCCCCCGACTCGCCGGTATGCGAGTGTTCCCCCTAGGCAGGATTTGCCCAGTTTATGGTTAGCGGCTGGTTAACGCCGGCTTTCTTGAGCCAGAAAACGCCAAATAATTTGAGCACTCGCGCGTATCGCCCCGCCGCCTCCGCCCTGGGCGAAAAGCTTGACGGCGCACTGCATAGGCTGGCTGCGTTGCCGGCCCGCAGGATTGCAGCTCGTCGCCCAACGTAAAAGCCCGCCGCGGGGCTGCGGCGGGCTTCAGCCGTTCGCCATGGAGGACCGCGAAGCGGCTCGGGGAGGGAACGGGCTGTTAGCTTGGCAGCAGCACGCTATCGATGACGTGAATCACGCCATTCGACTGGAATACGTTCTGAATGGTGATCGTGGACTGCCCGCCTTTAGCGTCCCAGATCATCAGCGTATTGCCCTTCGCGGAAACCGTGAGTTCCTCGCCTTCGACGGTTTTCAGCTTGTGCTTGCCGCCGTCGCGCTTCACGGCCTCCAGGAGATCCTTGGCGCTGAGCCGTCCGGGCACGACGTGATAGGTCAGCACGGCGCTCAGCTTTGCCTTGTTCTCGGGTTTGAGCAGCGTGTCGACCGTGCCCGCGGGCAGCTTGGCGAAGGCGGTATTGGTCGGCGCAAACACCGTGAACGGGCCGGGCCCTTCCAGCGTCTCGACGAGGCCGGCGGCCTTCACCGCGGCGACGAGAGTTGTGTGGTCTTTTGAATTGACGGCGTTCTGAATGATGTTCTTGCTCGCGTACATCGGCGCACCGCCGACGGTGACCGGCTTTGAGTTCATCATCTGCGCGCCGCTCGGCGTGGCGGCGAGGAAGCCGATAGCCGCGGCGATGGCGGCGAAGGTGGCATTACGTAGCAGTGTCATGGCGTTCTCCTGTCACTCGATTGCATCCCTGATCGGGATCGCGAGCAGAGCTACGGAGCGCGCCGCGCTACGGATGCAGTAGGATTTATAAATTTACGAATTTGCCGCTGGCGATGACCGGTCCGGTCGGCAGCCCGGTTGGCGAGCCGCCCGGCGGCTCGATAGAAACGGCGAGCGCGCTTTCGGCGCCGATGCGGCCGGCAAGGGCACGGGGGACTGAAATGCGCACCGGCCGTCCGGGCTCGATGAGGCCAAGCGATCGCGGCTGGTCGCCCGGAGCGATCAGCCAAAGCTCCAGCGCCCGCTGTTGCACGTCGGTCAGCGCCGCCGGGACGATGGTAATGGTGCTGCGGCCGGCATCGACGGCGGCAACAAAATCTGCCCGCCCGCCGGCCTCCAGCTTGGCGACGAGCGGCGGCGACGGCGCGCGGACCGTCTCCACATAGACCAGCGCCGCAAGACAGGCCGCCGCCAAGGCTGCGGAGCCGATCGCAGACCAGCGCCAGAATCCGATGCTGTCCCACAGGGAGGCGCGCTCGCGGCGCGGCGCGATGGCGGTTTCGATCAAATCCCAGACGGACGGGGGAGGGGGTATCGGGCGGACATCGCGCGTCAGAGCGCCAAATCTTTCCTCCCAGAAGGCGACTTCGGCGGCGAAGGCGGGATCACGCGAAAGCCGCTGCTCCGCCTCGCGCCGGCGCGCGGCATCGAGCACGCCAAGCACGTATTCGGCCGCGGTGAAATCGCCGTCTTCGCCGGTGATGGTCGGATCGTCGCTCATGCCTGCAGACAGCTTCTCAGTTTCATCAATCCACGGCGGATGATACTTTTCATGGTGCCCAGCGGCATGTCGGCGCGCCGGGCCAGTTCCTCATACGTGCTGCCGTCGAGAAAAGCGGCGCGGATGGCGCCAGCCTGCCGCGGCTCCAGTTCGTCGAGACAACTTTGCAGTCGGCGGTATTGATCGCCCGCAGCGATCATATCGTCTGCCGACGGCGCCTCGTCCACGACGTCCATGGCCGTATCGATCGGCGCCGCGCGGCGGGTAAAAGCGCCGGATCGTAGCCGATCGATGCAGCGGTTGCGCGCGATCGCTACCAGCCAGGTAATCGGGCTTGCTTGCGCCGGATCGAAACTGGCGGCGCGCCGCCAAACGGTCAAATAGACATCCTGCAACACGTCCTCGGCCTCGCCATGGTCATTCAATATACGAAGGCAAACGCCGAAAAGCTTCGCCGAGCTCATGCCGTAGACCAGGCGCAACGCGGCGCGATCGCCGGAGGCCACGCGCGCAAGGGCGGCGGCAAGCTGGCTACGGAGAGCGTCCGCGTCCATCGTCCATGTGGCGGCAGCTACTGCCGCTTCCAGGTTTCGGTGCCGAGCTGACGGCCGCCGGCATACGTCCAGACCCCTTCCCAGTTGCCGCCGTCTTCGCCATAGAGCGCAAGCCCGGTGTCGCGGCCGGAGCGGTAAGACACAGCGATGAAATTCTTGTTGCCGATGCCGGTGCCGATATAGCGCGTGCCGCCCACGATCCAGATCACGCGGAAAGTTCCGCCCGTCTTCTCGACCTTGACCGTGCCGCTATAGGTGGAGCCATTGCCCGGGTTTTTGCCTTCAACTTTGTAGCTGCCGACCGGGTCGGCGGCAAAGGCGGAAGTGGCGGCGAGCGCGAGTCCAGCGGCGGCCAGGGCAAATAGATGACGCATGATATTCCCCTCGGTATCGCGAAGCGGACGCCCCCGTCCGCGCGTACGGAGAGGCAGTGTATGGCGCGCCGATGACAAGACAATAGCTTACCGCGCAGGAAATTGATTTCCCGGGGTCACGCGGCTTGCGCTAGGCGGCGCCGCGCATTTCACCGCCGCCGCCCGGAGGCGGCACCGGCGTGCCGTCTGCCGCATATTCGTTGAGCTTGTTACGCAGCGTGCGGATCGAGATGCCGAGGATATTGGCGGCGTGGGTGCGATTGCCGAGGCAATGTTGCAGCGTCTGCAGGATGAGATCGCGTTCTACCTCGGCCACCGTGCGCCCGATGAGATTGCGCGTGACCTGCTCGGCGGCGAGCGCGGCATGCGCCACCGTTGACGCGCACGTTTGATCGAGCCTTGCGCCGTCCGGCGTCAGCAGGCCATCGATGCCGATTTCGTCGCCCTGGGCCAGCAGCACGGCGCGATGGATCGTGTTCTCCAATTCCCGCACGTTGCCGGGCCAACGATTGGACATCAGTGCATGGCGCGCCTCGGCGGAGAGCGGACGCAGCGGCACGCCATTGGCAGCGGCGTATTTTTTGATGAAATAATGCGCGAGCTCGGCGATATCCGCCGGCCGCTCGCGCAAGGGCGGGATCTTCAGGTTGACCACGTTGAGGCGGAACAGCAGGTCCTCGCGGAAGCCGCCTTCGCGCGCGGCCTGCGCGAGATCGCGATTCGAAGTGGCAATGATGCGGATGTCGACCGGCACCGGCCGCGCGCCGCCGACGCGATCGATGACACGCTCCTGGATCGCGCGCAGCAATTTCGCTTGCAGCCGCGCGTCCATCTCCGAAATCTCGTCGAGCAACAAGGTCCCGCCATTGGCCTCCTCGAATTTGCCAATCCGGCGCGCCACGGCGCCGGTGAACGCACCCTTCTCGTGGCCGAACAATTCCGATTCCAGAAGATTTTCGGGGATCGCCGCGCAATTGATCGAGATAAACGGCTTTTTTTTGCGGTTGGAGCGGCTGTGCACGTAGCGCGCCAGCACTTCCTTGCCGGTGCCGGATTCGCCGGTGATAAGCACCGAAGCATCGGAGGGCGCGATCTGCTGCGCCAGCTTGACCACGCGCGCCATGGCGTCGTCGCGATAGATCAGGTCGCGGCTGTCATCGGCGACAGCGGCAAGCACGGCCGCAATCAATTCCGGATCGGGCGGCAACGGGATGTACTCCCTGGCGCCGGCGTGAATCGCGGCCACCGCCGCGCGCGCATTGTTCTCGACGCCGCAGGCGACGATCGGGACGTGGATATGTTCGGCTTCCAGCCGCTCCAGCAAGTCGCGGATATCGAGGGCCACATCGGCCATGATCAGATCGGCGCCGCGCGAGCGCATCACAGCGAGCGCCTGCGCGACGTCCTCGCCGTGGGTGACCGTGGCGCCTTTTTCCATGGCCAGCTTGGTGGCTTGGGTGAGTTGGCCCCTTAAGGTTCCGACGATCAGGAGGCGCATGGCTTAACTCCGTATCTTTCCGTCATTCGCGCTGCCGCGAATGCCATTTCAGTTCCGTTCCGCCTTGATGATTTCCGTCATGGTCACGCCAAGCTTGTCCTCGACGAGGACAACTTCGCCGCGGGCCACCAGGCGGTTGTTCACGTAGATATCGATGGCCTCGCCGACCTTGCGGTCCAGCTCCAGCACCGCGCCGGGTCCGAGCTTGAGCAATGCGCCGACGTCCATCCGCGAGCGGCCGAGCACCGCCGATACCTGCACCGGCACGTCGAACACCGCTTCCAGATCGGAGGCGCCGCGGGTGACCGAATCCGGCTCGTCGCCGGCAGGGAAAGCGGCCGGATCGGCAATGGCCGCGTTGGCAACGCTTTTTTCCAGATCGGGGAGTGGCACTTGGCCTTCATTGTCGCTCATGACGAGGACCTTCCAGTCGTTTCGGGAGCGAGAGCCGCATTGCGGCGTGCGGTTATGTAGCGTTCAACGGCTTCGCCGATCGCCTTGTCCGCGGCGGCGCGGTCGCGATTGACGCCGCCGTCGGCCCATTCGATGCGGCAGTCCCCCAGGGCGATATCCGGCTCGGCGAGAATGACCAACCGCCCTTCGAACCCGTGGGCGCGGGACATTTCTTCGAGACTGTCGCGGGCGGCGGCGTAAAGCGCATCGTTGACGCGCACCACCACATGTGGCGCGGCGACGAGCTGACGAAAGCATCCACTCGCCAGGGCCCCGATCTCGGCAAAAGGCTCGCGCTCAATCAGCGCCGCGGCAAGCTTGCGCCCGACCGCGACGGCAACCTCGACCGCCTCCGCTTCCAGCTTGGCTTCCGTGGCGCGCAGCGAATCGTCGAAGCGCGCGAAGGCGGCCGCCACGCGATCCAGTGCCACGGCTGCGAGACGGCTCGTTTCTTGGAGCGCAAGAGCCTGCGCCTCGGAAAAGCCCTTGCGATAGCCCGATTCTTCCGCCTCGCGGAGTTTGGCCGCAAGTTCCGGCGTGGTCCGGGCTTCACCGCCGCCGAAGTCGGTGTCGAAGAGATATTTGGCCGCCGCTGCCATCAGTAGATCAGCTCCTCGTCGCCGCGGCTCTTGGAGATGAGGATTTCGCCTTTGGCGGCGAGGTCCTTAGCCAGATTGACCAGCACCGCCTGCGCCTCGTCGACATCGCGCAGCCGCACCGGGCCGAGCGCCTGCATGTCGTCCTGCATCATCTTCGCCGCCCGCGTCGACATGTTGCTGAAGAAAAACTGCCGCACCGGCTCCGCCGCGCCTTTCAGCGCGATGGCCAGCTTATCCTTGTCGATATGGCGCATCAGCGTCTGCGCCGAGCCGGTGTCGAGCTTCACCAGGTCGTCGAAGGTGAACATCAGCGCCTTGATACGCTCGGCGGAGTCGCGGTTTTCTTCCTCGAGCGCGGTCAGGAAGCGCGTTTCCGTCTGGCGATCGAAATTGTTGAAGATTTCTGCCATGACCTCGTGGGCGTCGCGCCGGCGCGTTTGCGACAGGTTCGACATGAATTCGGTGCGCAACGTCTGCTCGACACGCTCAATCACTTCTTTCTGCACCGCTTCCATCTTCAGCATGCGGTTGACGACATCGAGCGCCAGCTCTTCCGGCAGGATCGCGAGCACGCGCGCCGCGTGCTCCGGACGCAGCTTGGAAAGCACCACGGCGATGGTCTGCGGATATTCGTTCTTCAGATAATTCGCCAACACCTCTTCCTGGACGTTGGAAAGCTTCTCCCACATGTTGCGGCCGGCCGGGCCGCGGATTTCGTCCATGATCCCGCTGACGCGCTCGGGCGGCAGATATTGCTGCAGCAGCCGCTCGGTGGAGTCGTAATTGCCCATCAACGCGCCCGACGCCGACATGCGGGAGACGAATTCCAGCAGCAGCCCCTCGACCGAGGCTGCTTCCACCGTGCCAATGGTCGACATGATGATGGAAAGTTCGCGCAGCTCGTCGTCATCGAGCATGCCCCAGATCTTGCCGCCGTATTGCTCGCCGAGCGCGAGCATCAGCACTGCGGCGCGTTCCGGGCCGGTCAGTTGACGCGAGGCGCTGTTCTGCTGCTGCCGGCTGGCAAGCGTTGCCACCAGCGAAGCGATGTCGTTGGGTCCTTGTGTCCTCTGCGCGGTTGCGGCGGCCATGGTTCTAAGGGCTATGCGGCTTCATGCAGCCATTGACGGATGATGGATACGGTCTCATTGGGATTCTTGTCCGCGAGCTCGCCCACCTTCTGCACGGATTGCGCGTGCACCTGTCCCTGGACCTGGGCGATGTCGATCATCTTGGCGGTGTGGTTAGGCACCGCCTTCAATTCCTCGGTGTCGACGGAAGCGATCGCAGCTTGAACGTCGGGTGGCAGCGGCCCATTTTGCCCGGCGGCACCGGCCACCGCCGCCGCGAGAAGCGCGGTGCTGCTCGGCGCCGGTTGTTCGGTCGTCAGGATGCGGCGCACCAGCGGACGGACCACCAGCAGCAGCACCAGCAGGCCGAGCACGGCCATCACCGCTAGCTCGATGCCGCGCAGGATATCGTCCTTGGTGAATTGCAGCATCGACCACCAGCTATTCGCCGAGGGAATCGCCGTAATCGGCGCCTCGGCGAAGCGCAGGTTGACCACTTCGACCTGATCGCCGCGCTTTTCGTTGTATCCGATCGCCGAGCGCACCAGCGCGGCGATGCGGTCGATCTCCTCTTTGCCGCGCGGTGTATAGACCATCTCGCCTTTGTCGTTCTTCGCGTAGGTGCCATCGACCAGCACGGCCACCGAGATGCGGTTGACGCGGCCGGCCTCGATCACTTCGGTCTTGGTGGTGCGCGAGATCTCGTAATTGACCACTTCCTCGGTCTTGCGGTTCTCATCGTGGGCCGCGGCTTCCGGAGCCGATTGCCCGCCGGGAAGCTGGTTGCTGACCGTAACCTGGCCCGAATTGCTCGCCGCCGTGGACGAGGTTTCCTCGCGGGTCTGGCTCGAGCGTACCACCCGTCCATTCGGATCGAAGCTATCGGACGTCTGGGTGATGCGGTTGAGGTCGAAATCGGCTGTTAGCTCGACGCGGGCGCGGCCGGGACCGACCACCGAGGAGACGATCGATTCGACCTGCTCGCGCATGCGGCGTTCGAATGCGGCTTTGCGATCGTCGGCGCCGGCGCCGCCGGCCTCGTCTGTCGCCGCGCCATCGGCCAGAAGCCGTCCGGATTCGTCGACAATGGAAATGCGCTCGGGCTTCAGCCCGGTGACGGCTGTGGCCACCAGATGGCGGATGGCGCGCACCTGCTGCGGTTCAAGCATGCCGCGCACCTTGAGCACGATAGAGGCGGTAGCCTCGTTCTTGTCGCGCGAGAACAATGGCCGTTCGGGCAATACCAGATGCACGCGCGCTGCCTGGACGCGATCGATCGCCTGGATTGTACGGGACAGTTCACCTTCGAGCGCGCGCAGGTGATTGATGTTCTGCACGAAACTGGTGGCGCCGAGCGCGTCGCTTTTATCGAAGATCTCGTAGCCGATGCCGCCGCCCTTTGGCAGGCCGCCTTCTGCAAGCTTCATTCGCAGCCGAGGCACCATGTCCTTCGGAACGAAGATGCTGGCGCCATCGTTGCGCAGCTCGTATTGCACGCCCTGGTGTTCGAGCTCGGAAGCGATCGCGGCGGAATCATCCAAGGTGAGATCGGTGAACAGTGGCGTCATCTGCGGCGCTGTCACGCGCAGGATCACGAAGGCGAAAAACCCGACCAGCGCGAGTGTGACGGCGCCCATCGCCGCGATCCGCGAGGCGCCGAGCGATTTGATGAATTCCGCAAAGCCTTGCACGGCTCTCCCTGCCTATGAATCGACGTGATCAATCGACCCGGCAAGAATTGCCCGGTTTATGGTTACTGCTGGGTTAACGGCGCGTCGACGGCGCCTTGCGTGCAAAAAGAAAAGAGGAGCGGCGGCCCGCGGCCGGCGCTCCTCGCCCGAACGGCGGAAAAGTCCCGTGCTGCCGCTAGTAGGCGCTGTCGACCCCGGTTATGGACTTCACTGGCTTGCCGCCTGGCTCGTGCGCCATGGACTTGGTCTCCGAAGCCACTTCACGCTTGTGCACTTTGGTCTTGGTCATGGACTTGCTCCAGGTGCCTTTATCCTGGGCACGCGCCTTTGACATGGCGTGCAATTTATTCTCATTGCCGTGAATTTTTGTGCTGCTGGTGTCCTTGGTGCCTCCCGCAGCGCTGCCGGCGCTGCCGATCGTCGAGGAGGATTCTGTCGGGCTGGTAGAGGTTCCGCCAGTCCCGAGCGTCGAGGCCGAGGTGCCGCCCGCCGCCGCACTGCCGGCGGTTCCGCCGGTGGCGCTGGAACTGCCCGGCGTCACCGAGGCGCCGGTGCTGCCGATGGTTGAAGCGCTCTGCGCAAAAACCAGCCCGCCCGCGCCGGCCGCGAAGGCAGCGCTCAAAAAAGCGATCCGAAACGTCCGGTTCATCTTTCGCTCCTGTGTATGTCGATCCTATTTCCTATCGGAACTTTTGTGGCCCGGATCCACATAGATTGTGCAGTCGCCATTTCCGGATCCGGCCACTACCGTTGAACCGCCGGAAGATCCCGCGGTCGCAACGCTGCTGCTTGTCTTTCCATCGCCGGAATGGATCGTCACCGAATTGTCTCCGGTGGTGTATCCAGACACTTTGCCATTGCCGGCGGTGACCGAACTGCTCAGCGTGCCCGGCGCAGTATCGTTGTCAGCTTTTCTTTCGATCACCTTGCAGCCATCCTTAGTTCTCGCAGAGGTCGATGAGTCATCCGCCGCGCGCGCGCCATAGGCGCCTGCGCAGAGACCGACGGCGAGGATGGGAATGATTGTTCGCCACATTGCCGCTTTTCCTTTGCAAAACAGAGAGAGGCGCGGCCTCGCGGGACGAGGCCGTGCCGTTGGTGCTTGGATCGGGCGTTCAGTCCTCGTGCCGCCGGTCGCCTTGATGCTCGCGAGCCTTTTCGCGGCCCTTGGCGCCGTGGCGACCTGCTGCCTCATCTGCACGATCGAGACCGGTCTTCTTGTCGTCGCCGGAATTGCCCATACCGGAGGTGGAGCTGCCGGTACCCAGCGTCGATGACGACCCCGATTTGCCGGCCGAAGAGCCGCCGCTGCTCAGGCTGGAGGAACTGCCGGACTTGCCGCCACTGCCTGCGGCCGAGCCCCCGGTGCCGAGGGTCGTGCTGCTGGAGCCACTGCCCGCGGTGGAACCGCCGACGCCGAGTGTCGAGGCGGAGCCGGAACCCGAGCCGCTGCCCGCCGCCGAACCCCCGGTGCCGAGCGTCGTGCTGCTCGATCCATTGCCCGCGGTGGAACCGCCGACGCCGAGCGTCGACGCGGAGCCAGCGCCTGCCGAACCGCCCGCGGACGAGCCGCCGGTTCCTAAAGTCGTGCTTGTCTCTCCTTGACCCGCGGCCGAGCCGCCGGCGCCGATAGTGCTGCTCGATTGCGCGTAAACGAGAACCGCGCTTCCGGCGAGGAAGGTTGCCGCAAGTGCCGCAATACGGAATTTCTGCATCGTTCGCCTCCTCAAGAGATGTTGCTGCAAGCGCCGAGGGAGCGGCGCTAAGAGGCGAACGTCAGGCGGGAAATCGATGTTCCGATCTTCGAAACGCCCGGCCACACAAAAAAGTTAGCCGGGAAATGTCCGCGGTCTTGGACCTTTTGCCAGCCTGAACGCGCGTTCACGCTTGCAGGCCGCGCTGTTTGCGGCGCGACACATTGCAGAAACAAACGCGGGAAAGATTAGGAGCGATATTGCTGGATGCGCGTAGTACGCAGGCCGGCAAGGCCGTGCTGATCGATGGAATATTGCCAGGAGAGAAATTCCTCGACGGTCAGCGTATAGCGTCCGCAAGCTTCCTCCAGGGAGAGGAGGCCGCCACGCACGGCGGCTACGACCTCCGCCTTTCGACGGATGACCCAACGCTTCGTCCCCGGTGCGGGAAGATCCGCGATTGTCAGGGGACTACCATCCGGCCCGATGACGTATTTCACCCTCGGGCGATGGGGCTCTGTCATTGTTACTCTCACACACTCGACCAACTATCGAAGCAAACCTATCTTCTGCCGCTTAAAAATTGCCTAAGCCTCATGATTCAAATGGGAAAAGATTGCTCCTAAATACCAATTTAGCAGATTTATCCGGCCTTTTCGCGCCTTTTCTCCGGGTGCGAATGCTTGAACCTGCCCCGCGCGCTCGGCTCCTTTAACGAATCGTGCACGATTGACGGGCCGCGCTGTTGCGCAAAGCGGTATCAGAGCGCGCCCTGGACGACGCGCTTGATCTGGTCGAGACGGAAGGTCTGCTGGCCGATCGACAGCACCGGCGGAGTCTGGCTCAAATCCGCTGAATCGACCATGCCTTGAATCTCCGTCGAGATGGCGATTGGCTGATTGTTGGCGTCGACCGCCGTGATCGACATCGTGTAGCTGCCGCGGGGCCACTGCGTGCCGTCCGTCCCGTGGCCATCCCAAATGAAATCCTGCTGCCCGGGATTGACCGTCAATTTGGTCGAATAGGCGACCTGTCCGGTCGCGTCCTTGATGTTGATCGTGGCGGTGGCCGGCCGTGGCGCTGAAAAGCTCCATGCCGCGCGTCCGCTGGTCAGCTGCGCCGTTGCACCGTCCACGACGACGGTCTTGCCGACGTAGTTGAGGGCCGCCGTCGATTGCGCGGTCTTTTGCAGCGAAACCAAAGTCGCCAGTTGATCGTTCGATTTGAGCTGTTGCTCGACCTGGGCGAATTGCACGAGTTGCTGGGTGAATTGATTGGTGTCGAGCGGATCCAGCGGATTCTGGTTTTGCAATTGCGTTGTCAGCAGTTGCAAAAAGGCGGTGAAATTACTGGCGATCGTCGGCACGTCGCTGGGCGGGGGAGCCGCCGCGCCCGAGGACGGGGGGACGGGGGAGGTGGTCGCGGCGACGATGCTGGACATGGCCGATCCCTTTAGACGCGGATGTCGAGGCCGCCGATTCGCAGCAGCCGTCCGTAGACCGGCTGCAAATCCGCGGCGGCTCCTGGTTGGTCGGTAAAGAGCAGCCGCGCCGCGTTCCGCGGCGTGCCACCTTGATCGCGGCCGCCGAAGCTCTGATCGCGGAGCGAGAATTGCAATCCGTTATCGGATGTCTTCAGGCCAGCCTGCTGCAGCGCGCGCTCCAGATTGGCGGCGTCGCTGCGAAGAAGATCGAGCGTCTCCGCGCGATCGACCACCAGCCGTGAGGTGATCGTGCCGTCGCGGTCGACATGCAGCCTCACATCGATGCGTCCCAGTTCCGGCGGATCGAGACGGATCTCGAACCGGTTTTTGCCGCTTTGCGCCCGCGCCGCAATCTCGACGGCAACACCATTGAGCGGAACGGCTGCCGCCATAGGGGCGGCGGCAACGGCAGGGGCCGGCGGCGCGGCCGCAGCGGCGGGCGGCGCCGACGGCGATGCGGCGGCTGGGTTCGTCCCGTCGGTCGCGACTTTCGTCGCTGGCAGTCCGGCCGATGCTGCATCGTCGCCATTGTTCAGCGGCACTTCGATTTTTTCTGTCAGGATGCGGCGTTCATCCTTGCCGGCAACAGGCTGCGGTGCGTCCTGCTGCGCTTTCGCGGCCGGCGCGGAATCGGTGTTCGATGGCCGCTGATCGGATGTTTGATTCGAAGAAACCTTTGCCGCGTCGTCGTCAGATTCGGCATCCTGTGCCGTGAGGCCGGCAGCAACGGAGGGGTCGGCGATTTTCTTTTCCGCACCGGCCGAAGCGGCGCTCGCTTCGGCTTTTCCGCGCGCGGCTGGAGCATTGGTAAAGATCGACAACGGCGCCGTCGCTTCGGGCTGCGCCGAAGCGAGTTGGGGCGGGATGATTTCTTTCGTCGATTCGCTGGCGTCGATCGCCGGCAAAGCGGGCACGCCAGGAATCGGAACAGGCGCGGCAATCGCGACCGCAACCGGCTGCCCTGCGGGTGCAGCGGCAACGGTGGTGCCGCCTTTATCGGCAGCGGGCGGTATGGTCAGCAGCGCCAGGGTGGCGTCGGTCTGCGCATCTTGCGTGTCGTTTTGCGGCTTTGCCGGCTTCTGAGTTTCGATATCTGCTGCGGCATCCGTCGGCTTGGCCACGGGGGCGGCAGCAGGGGCAGGCATTGGCAGCGCGGTGGGGTTTGCCGCGGCGCGATTGGGAGCGTCGCGATCGCGCAGGGCGGCGTCTCTTGTCTCGGCAGTCGTCGCCTCGGCTTTAGATGGGGAGGCGTTTTTGGGGGGGCCGCCGGAATCTTTGCCGCGCTCCGGCTTTGCCGGTGGGCGGTCTGTGGCGGCACGGATTCGCGTTTCGTCGGCTTCCGGCGGATCGGAGCTTTCGAGTATCTGAGAAAACGGGCAGCCGCCGGAAAAAGCGGCTGGCGAATGGTCCCGCGGCCCCGGTGCATGGGAAGGGGCGGGAAACATGCGGTTTTCGTGAACAACGCTAGCCACGGACTGACCTCCCTGAAGCAACGCTCGCCGCTTAGCCTGCAAGCCGCGGGCCAGCCTGCTTGGAAGATTAGCGAAGCAATTTCAGTATCTTAGATACTTCCTCGGCCGCCCCGGACGGAGAGGGCGGCAGGGGCTGCCGCGCGGCGGCAAGAACTGCCGGGATCGGCGTCCACCCACAGGCAATCGGCCCGATGGCCCGACATTGCGCCGCCGCCTTCGCGACCTATAGTAAGTCGATGTCAAACAGCCTCGATATCGAAGGGCGGCCGCAGGACACCCGTGTGGTCGTGGCCATGTCGGGTGGCGTCGATTCGTCTGTCGTGGCCGCGCTGCTGAAGGCCGAAGGCTACGACGTCGTCGGCGTCACTTTGCAGCTTTACGATCATGGCGCCGCGACCCATCGCAAGGGCGCCTGTTGCGCCGGCCAGGATATCTATGACGCGCGCGCGGTCGCCGAGCGCATCGGCATTCCGCATTACGTCTTGGACTACGAAAGCCGCTTCAAGGAAGCGGTGATTGACCGATTTGCCGAGAGCTATGCTGCCGGCGAGACGCCGGTGCCCTGCGTCGACTGCAATCAGTCCATCAAGTTTCGCGATTTATTGACCACCGCCCAGGAACTGGGCGCCAAGGTTCTGGCCACCGGTCATTACGTCGCCTCCCGTGCGCTGCCGGGCGGCCGCCGCGCACTCTACCGCGCACGCGACGCGGAGCGCGACCAGAGCTATTTTCTCTTCGCCACCACCCAGGAACAGCTCGATCGGCTGCGCTTTCCTCTCGGCGACAAGACAAAGGCTGAAACGCGCGAACTGGCGCGCCGCTTTGGTTTGCCGGTGGCGGAGAAGCACGACAGCCAGGACATCTGCTTCGTCCCGACCGGGCGCTACAGCGACGTGGTCGAGCGGCTGAAGCCCGGTGCCGCGGAGGCCGGCGAGATCGTCGACCTCTTCGGCAATGTGCTGGGCCGTCATGCCGGCATCATCCACTTCACCGTCGGTCAGCGGCGCGGCCTCGGTCTCGCCACCGGCGCCCCCCTGTATGTGGTGAAGCTCGATGCAGGGCAGCGGCGGGTCGTCGTCGGCCCGCGCGAGGCGTTGCGCACGACGCGCATGCGCCTGCGCGATGTGAATTGGCTCGGCGAAGGCGCGCTCGATCTGGCGCTTGCGGAGCAGCGGTTGGACGTCTTTGTCAAAATCCGCTCCACGCGCTCGCCGCAACCGGCTTGGCTGTCCAACGAAAATGGGGCGATCGAAGTCGAATTGGTGGAAGGCGAGGACGGCATTTCACCTGGTCAAGCCTGTGTCTTTTATGATGGCGGCGACGGCCAGGCCCGCGTGCTCGGCGGTGGTTTCATCAAGAGCGCCACCACGGCGGAAATTCCGCATCGCGAAAACCGGCGGCTCCAGGCCGTCGTGCGCTGATCTTGTCCGCTCGCTGATCCGGCGGATGTATTGAAGGGCTGAGGACGAAAACGGGGGCGATGGAAGCCGAACTCGACAGGGATGCTGTTGCCAGAGCCTATACGCGCTGGGCGCCGGTTTACGACTTTGTTTTCGGGCCGGTGTTCGAGCGCGGCCGCCGGGCCGCCATCGCCGCGGCCGAACGGATCGGCGGCCGTATTCTCGAAGTCGGTGTCGGCACCGGGATTTCACTGCCCGCCTATTCGCGCGGCAATTGCATCGCCGGCATCGATATTTCGGAGGCCATGCTGCGCAAGGCGCGTCATCGCGTCGCCGAGCATGGTCTCGGCAATGTTTCGATTCTGGCGGTGATGGACGCCGCCAATCTCGCGTTTCCCGACGGCTATTTCGACGTGGTTGTAGGGCAATACGTGATCACCGCGGTGCCCGACCCCGAGGCCACGCTCGACGAATTCGCCCGGGTGCTGCGGCCGGGCGGCGAGATGGTCCTGGTCAACCACATCGGCGCGGAGCAGGGGCTGCGGCGGGCTTTCGAGCAGGGGTTCGCCCCGCTGGCGCGGCGCCTGGGATGGCGCCCGGAATTCCGTTTCGAACGCCTGCGCCAATGGGCTGAACGCCGCGGCGGTGTCCGCCTCGTGGAGAGGCGGCCCATGCCGCCTCTCGGGCATTTTTCGTTGATCCGCTTCCGCAAGGAGGCGGATGGCGCTCCGCTGGCCAAAGGTCTCGCGGCGGAATAAGGAGGCGCGGATTCGCCGGTTTGACGACGTTCGGGCCTTTTGTATCAAGGCTTTGCCTTGACAGCATTTCAGCCGGGTTCCTATATCCGGCGTTCCATCGCGGACCTGATGGCGGGGTAGCTCAGTTGGTCAGAGCAGCGGAATCATAATCCGTGTGTCGGGGGTTCAAATCCCTCCCCCGCTACCAAGACCTCTCACAAAGTCGCGGGTCTCAATTCTTCCACGCCGCGAAGGCGTCGGCAAAAGCCTTTTCGCCTGCGGCGCCTTTCTGAATGGCGATCGCGGCGTGGGCATCGGCTCCGTCGGCGAAAGGAATTTCGATCCACCCGCGCTTGAGCAGCAAAATGTTTTGCTGCAACTCCGCCGGCGCGGCGGAAAGGCCCATCAGGAAATATCCCGGCGTGACTTTAACGGTGGAGCCGGAAAGCGGTGCGGGTGCGGTTCCTTCGCCCTCTTGCATCAGCACGTTGGTGACGTCATGCACTGCGGCGCCGTGCTGCGCCGGATCGCCAAAGGTCATCTCGATGACATGACTGGCCGGCAATGCTGGATCGTCATTGCGGCGCAGGAGCCACGTGAGCGTCATGTCGCGTTCGGGAATTTTCACATCGGCGCGGACGACGATGCTTGCTAGCGCGCCCGCGGTCCCCGGAAGCTTTTCTGTCTTCCATTCCACGGTGCCGGCGAATTGCCGGCCTGCGGGACTATCCCGGTCCTCGTAGAAGACGGCACGCGGCCCCGCCCGGGCCTGCGCGGCGGGCGCCGATGCCAGCTTGATCTTTCCCGAGGGGTCAACGCCGAAATTCGCAAAACGGTCGGCAATGCCGGGATCGATGACCTTGGCGGCGGCGATATCGGCGTTGCCGCCGGCATGATCGGCCGCATTCAACTTCGCGATACCCAGGCCATAGCGCGAGGCGGCGAGCTTGGGATTGAGTTTCAGCGCAGCTTGATATTGCTCGA
This sequence comes from Xanthobacteraceae bacterium, assembly GCA_035652315.1. Taxonomy (GTDB): domain Bacteria; phylum Pseudomonadota; class Alphaproteobacteria; order Rhizobiales; family Xanthobacteraceae; genus CANKHA01. The sequence continues at coordinate 73,842 of DASREA010000047.1, forward strand.
TCGCGCGCGGAAATTGCCCCAGCTTCAGATAAGCGAAGGCCAGGCTGTCGATGAAATTCGCATCGTTGGCCCGCAAGCGCAGCGCTTGATTGCAGTCGCTGATCGCCTGTTGCGCTTCGCCGACAATGGCACGCGACCAGCACAGGCTGTTCCAGACGCCGGCATCGTTGGGCGTCAGCCGCGTGAGTTCGGCGGCGTCCTGCACGGCCAGATCATAGCGGTTTTTCTTCTCGTAGGCGTCAAGGCGATTGCGCAACGCGGCGGCGTATTTTGAGTCGAGACGGATCGCTTCGTTGTAGTCGGCGAGAGCGCGGTCGACATCGTTCTTTTTGTAATAAGCAAAGCCGCGGTCGTTGAAAGCGACTTTGTCCTTCGGATCGAGGCGGATCGCCTCGCTGTAGTCGGCGATGGCGTGGTCGTAATCGCCTTTGCGGCGATAGACGATACCACGGCCGATCAGATAAGAGCCGTGGGCCGGCGCGATGCGAATCGCTGCGCTGTAATCGGCGATGGCTCGGTCATAGTCGTCCTTTTCGGCATAGACGTCTGCGCGACTCGAATAAGCATCGGCGTCCTGTGGATTGAGCCTGATGGCCTCGCCGTAGTCGCTCAAGCTGCGGTCGTAGTCTTTCTTTCCATAATAGGCATCGCCGCGGTTGCGAAACGCCAGGGCGTATTGGGGATCGAGGCGGATTGCCTCCGAATAATCGGCGATTGCGCGATCATAGTCTTTCTTTTGCTCATAAGCGGTGCCGCGATCGTTGAAGATGGACTTGTCCTTGGGATTAAGTTGCGCCGCTTTGTCGTAATCGGCGAGGGCGCGATCGGGGTCGCCCTTATCCGCATATGCGTCGCCCCTGAAGCGGAAACTGTCGGAATCTTTTGGATCGAGCCGGATCGCTTCGGAATAATCGGCGATCGCATGATCCAGATCATGTTTATCGGCATAGATTTCTCCGCGGAACTGATAGGACGGCGCATCTTTTGGATCGAGCCTGATCGCTTCGTTGAGATCGGCTAAGGCGCGATCCAAATCCCCTTTTTTTCGGTAAGCGACGCCGCGATCATAGAGCGGCACAGGGTCCGTCGGGTCGAGGCGGATCGCTTCATTGTAATCGGCAACCGCCCGGTCGTAATCGCCCTTGGCTTTGTAGGCGATACCCCGCTCGACCAGGGCGTCGCTATATGCCGGTTGAAGCCGCAATGCTTCGGAAAAGTCGGCAATCGCGCGGTCCATTTGTTTTTTCTCGGCGAAAACCTTGCCGCGATTGAAAAAGATCGCGGCCTGATTCCGATTCATCGCAATGGCTTTGTCAAAATCTGCGAGCGCGCGATCGCCGTCCCCCTTGTCGCTATAGGCAACACCGCGACGATAAAAGAACTGGAAATCGTTGGGATCGAGCCGAATGGCTTCGTTGTAATCGGCGACCGCGCGGTCGTCGTCATTCTTCAGATAATAGCAATAGCCGCGGGTCGCGTAATATTTGGCCGTGGGAGCGAGCTGGATGGCCCGCGACAGGTCCGCAATTGCGCGGTCTTGCTCGCCCTTGTCCTGGTAAGCCAGCCCGCGGTTGAAAAAGGCGCTGTCGCTTTTCGGGTCGATCTTGATGACCGTGCTGTAATCGGCGATGGCGAGGTCGTCCTTGTCCATCTGAAGATAGACGTAACCGCGTTCCAGGAGTGAATCCGTGTCGTGCGGCATCAGCCGGATCGCGTCATTCAGGTCCGCCAGCGCGCGATCATATTCCTTGGCGTCGACATAGCCGAGGCTGCGGTCGTAATAGACGGATGCTAAACCTTTCTTATAGGAGGAATCCTTGGGATTGCGCCGGATCGCCTCGCCAATGTCAGCGATAGCCGATGCGAAATCGTGCTTCAGGCTATAGGCCAGACCGCGATTGAAGATCGCATCCACGAATGTGGCCTCCAGACGGAGCGCCTCATTGTAGTCGGCGATCGCCGCGTCCTGATCCTGGGCGTTCAAATAGCCATTGCCGCGGGCAAAATACGCCACGGCCAAAAGATGGCGGCTTAGACCGCGGCCATTGCGAATAATCGCGGTACAGCCGCTGATGGTCTGTTGCGCAGTCGGGTGGCCGTCGCCCGAGCACCAACCGATCTGCTGATCCGTCTGGGCAAAACTAAGCCCGCCGAAAAGCATGAATCCGATCGCCGCAGCGGACGGGATCGAAAATGATTGGGCCAACGGCATGTCGGTCCCCCTGGATGACCCACGACAGTGTAACCCAAGGCTGAGGGTTCGAAGAATGAGACCATTGGCCAAGGGCGTCACTCGCCCATGGCTCGACCGAAAACGGCGGCAGCGTGAGCGCGCTGCCGCCGCCGAGGTCTTCGCCAAAAAAGCGTTGGCTTATTTGATCAGTTCGCCGACCTTTTCCACCAGCGGCTTCGGCGTCGCATAGACCTTCTTGATCCAGGCTTCGAGATCCGCGCCGGTTACCGGCTCAACTTCCAGTTTCTGCTTCTTCGCATCCGCGATGAACTCGGGGTCCTTCATGGTTGCGCTAAACGCATCGCGCAGCATCTTTTCCACGTTTTGCGGGAGTCCGGGCGGCGCGACGAAGGGACGTCCGATCTTCTGGCCGGCGTAGAGGAAGGTGATCGCCTGTTTCTGCTCGGGTGTCTTCGCCAATTCGAGCACGGTGGGAACGTCCTTCAAAGCCTCGTCCCGTTGCTCGCCCGATTGCACAAGGACATTGACGGTCTTGTCCTTAATCCAGGTCGGCCGCTTGCCGCTCACGCTGTCGAGACTTTCGCAAATCCCCTCGACTTCGCCGCGCTCCATGGCGAGGAATACGTCCGACGATGAAGGATAGCCGCCGATCAGCTTGAACTTCGTGCCGATCAGGCCATTCAGCGCCTTCGGATATGCATGGGTACCGGTTCCCGGCCCCGTGTCACCGACGATCAGTTCGGTGGTCAGCAGGTCCTGTGCGGTCTTCACCTTCGACGTCTTATAGGAAATGCAGACATTGGTCTCCGTCGTCGGCGACCCGAGCCACGTCAATTTCAGCGGATCGAAATTGGCGCCGGGCTGGCCGGTCAACGGCCCGAGCGGCGCGTCGCGGGCGATGATGCCGATCGCGGTGCCGTCTTTAGGTGAGGTGTTGTAAAGCGTGCCTGCGGCAACGAAGCTGCCGGCGCCGGGCAGGTTCTTCGATACGATCGTGGGATTTCCGGGCAGGTGCTTGGCCATGTGCTGCGCCACCGTGCGGCCCCAGCGGTCATAGCCGCCGCCCGGTCCGAAACCGATGATCATTTGCACGGTCTTGCCGGCGAAATAGCCGGAGGCTTGCTGCGCGGCCGCCGGTGTCGCAACCGCTGCGAGCACGGTGGCAAATCCGAGCACGAGTAAAGCCGACTTTCTTTCCATTCCATCCTCCCGTTTTAAGCGTGCCGGTTGGCGCGGCCGTTTCCGTATTAAAAATGCTGACGTTATTGCGGCGAATATGACCATAACGGCTCTGTATTAGCCACCCTATCGTGCCGCGACAATAACGCCCGCGGCGCTTGGTTAGCGGCCTTGACCGCGCAAGGTGGCGGCGGGGCTTTCGCCAAAATATCCTTTGTAATCCCGCGCGAATTGGCTCTTGTTGCCGTAACCGACCGCGGCGGCGATATCGCCAACGCGGCCACCCCGCATCTGTGCCTCCAGAAGCCGCCGGCGCGCGTGCATCAGGCGCACGCCTTTTAGGTATTTCATCGGGCTGGCGCCCCGATACTGCTTGAACCCGTAGTAGAGCGTGCGCGCGCTGACGCCGGTCGCCGTTTCCAGATCGGCGACGCCGATCGATTTCATATAATTGTCGGCGACATATTGTTCGGCGCGCCGCACGTAATAGGGAGCGAGCGCCGGGGCGCCGTTGGCGACGGCCGGGCGTTCCGCCTTGTTCAGGCTGTGCAGCAGTAACAGCGCGAGCAGTTTTTCCGCCGCCGCCGCGGCGGCCGTGTCGGCCAGCGCCGAGCGTGCGCTGCCCAGATCGTGAATGATGGTCTCCACAAAACGCGCGAGCGGCAGCGCCTGATTGAGATTGATGATCGTCAGCGGCAGATCATGGAGCGCATCATTGTTCTTGTCGGCAAGAACATGATTGATCAGGTCGCGTTCGATCCGCAGGTTGAGCAGGTCGCATTGACCTTCCCATCGCCGGCGCAACACGCCGGCGCTGCTCACGACCAGCGCATTTCCTGGTTCCACGCGCAGCCAGCCGGCATCCTGGCTCGCCTCGAACTCGCCGCGCAGCGGGATATGCACCACGATATGGTGGTCCGGGGTGCGGAAAGTCTCGGTCTCGCATTTCGCTTCGCAGTTCCAACTAAGGAAGCGTAGCGCCACGCGCCCCATCCGCGCGTGGGCCTCGCCATAGCCGAAGAACCGGCCGCGGTCGGTCACGGCGAAAGAGCTGCGGCCGGCGGAGAATTCAAGAATGCGCTGCCGGGTGGAAAGGATGTCGGCGGCGGAAAAATGCTCGCCGCGCAGCATGAGCTCCGAGCAACTTTTGATCCACTCGGAGACCGAGAGCGTCGCGGAGGTAAGCGGGGCGAGGGTCATTGACGCTAGTATAGGCCGGCTTCCGTAAATTTGCACTCCAGCGCAAATAATTGCGGCCTCAGCAAATCAATTGCGCGGAGCGTGTAGACAACTCCGCCAAGGCGATTTTCAAATGCCGCCCCCGGTCCACCTGGACCCAGCGTCATTGCGAGGCCGCGTTTTGATGTCACCCCTCGACCCAGCGAAAAAATCGCACCTGACCGTCAGCGGAATGAAGATCGAGCTGGAGCGCCGCGGGCAAGGCAAGCCCATGCTGCTGCTCTATGGAGAGGAGGCGCTGGAGACCGAAGCGCCATTCCTCGATGACCTGGCCAAGGATTACGAATTGCTGATCCCGTCGCCACCCGGCTTCGGCACCTCGGACCGGCCCGACTGGATCACCAATGTCGATGACATTTCCTATGTCTATCTCGATCTTGTGGAGCAGCTCGGAATCGGCCGGGCGCCGGTCCTCGGCTTCTCCCTTGGCGGCTGGATCGCCGCGGAAATGGCCGTGAAGGACGACTCCTTCATCTCCAAGCTCGCCCTGATCGGCGCCTATGGCGTGAAGATCGGGGGGCCGTTCGACCGCGACATCGCGGATTTCTGGTCGCTGCATCCATCGGAAGTGCTGAAGCGCAAGTGGCATGACCCCGAAAAAGGCAAGCGCGACTTTCCTTCTATGCCGGAAGAGAAGCTGACCATCATCGCGCGCAACACCGAATCCCTGGCGCGCTTCTGCTGGGAACCGTTCATGCATAATCCGCGGCTGATGCACCGGCTGCACCGCATCAAGGTGCCGACGCAGTTCATCTGGGGCGAGCGCGACGGCATCGTCAGTCCGGCCTACGGCAAAGCCTATGCCGCGCTCATCCCGGGCGCGAGCCTCAAGACCGTGCCCAATGCCGGACACTTCCCACACATCGAGCAACCCGAAGTCTTCATGGCGCAATTGCGCGAGTTCCTGCGCTAACGCGCAGCCTTTCAGACAGGACGAACACGATGAAAGCCTGGCACTTCACCGAGATGCCGTATCCGCACGTCCCGCAGGACGAGATCGACTCGATGCGGGTGACGATACCGAGCAAGCTCTACGATCCGAAGATCGGTTCGGACCTCTACAACCGCTATCTCGACGAGCACATGATCGCCGACGAGCTCGGGCTGAACATCATGCTCAACGAGCACCACCAGACCGCCACCTGCCTCGACGCCGCCGCGCCGCTGATGGCGGCGATCCTGGCGCGACAGACGAAGAAGGCGCGCATCTGCATCCTCGGCAACCCCATCGCCAACCGCGGCGATCCGATCCGCATCGCCGAGGAGATGGCGATCATCGATAATATCTCGCGCGGCCGCCTCGACGTCGGCATCGTGCGCGGCGTGCCTTACGAGGTCTTCGCCGCCAATACCAACCCGACGCAGACCCTCGACCGGCTGTGGGAGGGCGTCGATCTCATCGTGAAGGCGTGGACCAGCCACGATGGGCCGTTCAACTTCGAAGGCCGCTTCACCCATCGCCGGCTGGTCAATCTATGGCCGCGGCCGTATCAGCAGCCGCATCCGATGATCTGGATCACAGGATCGAGCGACTACGAGAACATCAAGAAAGTCGCGAGCCGCGGCTACGTTTTTGCGACCTTCCTGCAGCCGCACGACAAGGTGAAGCTGATGTTCGACGCCTACCGCTCGGCCATGGTGGAATCGCATCTGCCGGGCGGGGCAGGGATGGCCTTCATGCCGCTCGTCTATACCGCCGATTCCGAGGAGGAAGCGGAGAAGGGCGCCAAGGAATTGACCTGGTATATGCAGACCAAAACGCCGCCCCAGTTCCGTAATCCGCCCGGCTATGTGGGAGTCGACGTCAACGTGAAGGCGCTGCAGGGCGCCTACACCGGACGCACCGATGCGGTGCGCGCGAAAGGGATGGACTATCTGCGCGAGCAGGGCGTGCTGATGTACGGCACGCCGGATTCGGTCACCAAGCAGGTGAAGCGCTATTACGATCTCGTCGGCGGCTTCGATCATCTGCTCATGATGCAGCAGGCGGGCTTCCTCGACCACCAGCGCACGGTGCGCAGCATGACGCTGTTCGCCAAGGAGGTTTATCCGCAAATCAAGGACCTGCCGCCGAGCACCGTCGAGAAAGCCAGAGCGATGGCGTGATGCGGCAAGACAAATTCATTCTCGTCGACGGTATCCGCACCCATTATTTCGAGGCGGGGACGGAACATCGCGGCAGGCGTCCGAGCGTGCTGCTGTTGCATTCGGCCGAATACGGCGGCGCGGCCGAGTTCTCCTGGGAGTTCAACATGGCGGCGCTGGCGCGACGCTATCACGTGCTGGCGCCCGACCATCTCGGCTTTGGCCTTACCGACAAGATTTTCGACTTCAACGGTCAGTTTGACCGCCGCATTACGCATATCCGCCGTTTTCTGGAAGCGCTCGGCGTGGCGCCGGCGCATGTCATCGGCAGTTCGATGTCCGGCGGCATGAGTTTGACGGTGGCGGCGCGCGAGAAACCGGACTGGCCAATGGCAAGCCTTGTCGTCTGCTCGGGCGGCGGCGATGCGCCCAACAACGAGGCGCGGCAGATCATCAACAGCTATGACGGCACGCGCGAGCACATGCGGCGCATTCTCCAGGTCATGTTCATCGATCCGCAATGGCACGGCGACGACTATCTCGACCGCCGCCAGGAAATGGCGCACGTGCCCGGCGCCTGGGAGGCGACCTCGGCGGCGCGCTTCAAGGCTCCCTTTCGCCAGCCCAGCGGCCGCCGCGAGCGCGACCTGATCGATTACCGCGCTATTCGCGTGCCGGTTTTGGTCATGGCCGGAAAATTGGACACCCTGCGCAAGCCTGGCTACACCGACGCGTTCGTGCCGCTTATTCCCAAAGCCTCGCTGCATGTATTCGAGCGCGCCGGCCACATGGGAAACATCGAATGCGCGGATGAATTCAACGAACGCGTACTTGCCTTTCTCGACCAGCAGGTGACGCCGTGACGGCCGCCGACGACAAGGCGCTCCAAGACTCGTTTCGACAGGCCATGCGCCGCGTCGCCACCACGGTGAACATCATCTCCGCCCAAAGCGGAACGGAACGGCATGGCACCACGGCGACGTCGGTTGCATCTATCAGCATGGAGCCCCCGTCACTGCTGGTATGCTTGAATCGGACCAGCCGCCTGCATGACTTTCTGATCAAGCAGGACCGTTTCTGCGTCAACGTGCTGCATACGGACAATTTGGAAACCTCGAAAGCCTTCAGCGATCCGGGGATGGGCGCCGATCGGTTCAATCGCGGCGACTGGCGCACCGGCCCCGACGGCACGCCTTACCTGGCCGACGCCCAGGCCATTCTATTCTGCGTCAAGGAGAAGGAAATTGCCTACGGCTCGCACACGATCTTCATCGGACGTGTGCTGGAAGCGCGGGCGCGCGACGACGTTTCGCCGTTGCTCTATCGCGACGGCCGCTATTCCGCCAGTGTGCCTCTCGGCCTTGCGCGGAACGGTTCCGCGATCAAGTAATAGGAAAGCCGGGATCAAGCCCGTTTCTTGGCGGTATGTCGCGCGCGGTGCCGCGAGGAGCGCCGCGCATGCGCGCGGGCGCCGCGCTGCCGGCGCGGATGAGCGCGGCCGCCGCTTTCGGCAAGGCTCTTCTTCAACGCGTCGAGGATGGAGCTCGGCGTCGCCGGCATTGGCGGCGACTTCGGCGCCTTGATCTTGCGGCCGGCGTGCTTGGCCTTGAGCAGCGCTTTCAGCGCCTCCTCGTAGCGATCCTTGAATTTTGCGGGATCGAATTTACCCATCTTGCGCTCGATGAGCATCTCGGCCACGTCCACCAGCTCGCCAGTAATTTTTTTATTCTTGATGCCGGCGAATATTTCCTTGGCGTCGCGTAGTTCCTCCGGCGACCGCAGCACCGTCGCCGTCATGCCTTTGTCGCGCGGCTCGACCAGCACGATATGATCGCGCTCGTGCATGATGAGCGTGGCCAGCGCGCCGATCTTCTTGCGCCGCATGGCTTCGCGCAGCACGGCGAAAGCTTCCTGCGAGGCATCGTCCCCGGGTGCCAGGAAATAGGGGCGTTCGAAATAGAGCGGGTCGATTTCCTCGCGTGGGACGAACTCCGTGATCTCCATGACATGCGACACTTCGAGCGCAATGGTATCGAGCTCTTCGTCTTCGACTTGGACGGTCTCGCCTTTGCGAATCTCGTAGCCTTTGACCTGATCTTCGGCAGGAACCTCTTCCCCCGTCTCCTCGTCCACCATGCGCATGCGCAGCCGGTGACCGGTCTCCCGGTTCAGCTTGTGAAAGTGGGTTTTGTTGACTTCGGTAACAGCGGGGAAAAGCTCGACAGCACAATTAACCAAGGAGAGACGCAGATACCCTTTCCAGATCGCGCGCGGAGTCATGAAATCTCCTGAAAAATCGTCCGGCTCAGTGACCGAAAAAGAGAATATACACGACGGCAAAGAGCACGATCACCGCCCCGGTGCCGATATAAAGCACATAGCGCACGTTCTGCCCGGTAACGCCTTGCCGCGCCTTGTTGGCGCTGAGCACGGGTCTGACTGAGGGGGATTTCTGGCTTTGATCGTGGCCGTCCATCGATCGCTCCCGATGCCGTGTTTGCAGGATAGGCAATCAAATTCAACGTGCGCTCGGGCGCTGTGGTTCCTGCGTCCAGTGGCTACGGAACCCGCCCGCGAGCCGGCCGTTTTCCGGACATGGAGCGATATTCTCGAGTCGCGCTCATTGCC
>DASREA010000048.1:0-67268 GCA_035652315.1 Xanthobacteraceae bacterium
TGGTATCACTACGACACCATGCATTTCGAATACCGCCCGGAGCTGATCGCCGCGGCGAAAGCGATCACCTCGTCATCACCGGGCTTGACCCGGTGATCCGGACTAGGAACGCACTGCGCCCCTGAGCGCGATGGCCGGAACAAGTCCGGCGATGACGAACCAGACCGTCATTCCGGGGCTCACCGAAGGTGAGAACCCGGAATCCAGATGCAAACGCGGAATTCGCTTCTGGATTCCGGTCCGCTCGCAGAGGCTCGCGTCCCGGAATGACGAAAAGGCGCCGTGCAAAAAAGAATCGGTGTTTATCCCCGCCCTTAAAACCGCACTTATCTTGACCGCACCTCGTCCGCTGAGGGGCGCCATCTAGAGGCGACTTGATGGCGGGACGAACGGGAGGAAGGCGCCGGAGATGCGGCGTTGTTCGCTTCCGTGGCGGGCCGGAGCGATCCGGCCTTTGCTGGTGCGGTGCCCGCGGACGCGGTTTCGCAAACCGCGCACTCGGGCGGCGCCGAACCCCGACCCCCGGGTACTAAGGCCCGGGCACTAGGAGCTAGTAGCCGGCAGGCCCCGGTTGGGGCCGTACCCCGGCGAGCGCGGGCCGGACGCCGTGACGGACACCGCAGCGGAGCGCCGAAGGGCGCGCGCCTCTTCCAAAAGAAGAGGCGCGCCACGGCCGCAAGGCCATGGCTCAAAGAAGTCGAAGCGCCTTCCCGGCGCTCCGCTCCCCTCCTTTTTTGAGGGGAAGGAAGACGGGGAACGGCGTGGCCCGCGCCGCCAACAACAGGGCCGGCGGAGCGTTGGCTAAAACGCTTGTGCCGCCTTCTCTTATGCCGCTAATTTCGAGCCGCAAAAATTCCAGGGAGATAACAATGCCGCTGCGTACTCGCTTCCGCCTTCTCACCCTGTTCGGCCTCTTCGCCGTCGTCGCCCAGCCGGCCGCGGCGGAAGATTTCTACGCCGGCAAGACCGTCTCCATCATCGTCGGCTCCGCCCCCGGCGGCAGCTACGATCTCTATGCGCGGCTGGTGGCGCAGCACATCGGCAAGCACATCCCCGGCAATCCCAAGGTCATCGTGCAGAACATGCCGGGCGCCAACAGCCAGCTCATGGCCGGTTATGTCGCCGATATCGCGCCGAAGGACGGCACCGCGCTCGGGGCGCCGCTCAATACCGTGCCGCTGAACCAGATGCTGCAGCCTGACAAGACAAAGTTCAACGCCGCCAAGTTCAACTGGATCGGGGCGGTGTCGAGTCCGGCGAACGTGCTGGTGACCTGGCACACCTCCGGCGTGAAGACGCTCGACGCGGCGAAAGAGAAAGAAGTCACCATCGGCGCCACCACGGCGGGCACGACCCAGGAGATGTATCCCTTGATGGCGAACAACCTGTTCGGCACCAAATTCAAGGTGATCACCGGCTACAAGGCGAGCACCGAGATCAACATCGCCATGGAGCGCGGCGAGGTCCAGGGCCGCGGCGCCAACACCTACCTCTCCTACCGCTTCCAGAACCCGGATTGGATCCGCGACAAGAAAATCAATTTCATCTTCCAGATGACCGAGGAGCGCGACCCGGAAATGAAGGACGTGCCGACCTTGCTCGAATACGCCAAGACCGACGAGCAGCGCAAAATCGTCTCGCTGATGGTGACGACGGAGTCGATCGGCCGCTCCTACTTCGCGCCGCCGGGCGTCCCGGCGGATCGCGTCGCCCTGCTGCGCAAGGCGCTCGCCGAAGTGGTGAAGGATCCCGCCTTCCTCGCCGACGCGGAGAAATCGAAGCTCGAGATCACGCCGGTCGCCGGCGAGAAGCTGCAGAAGATGGTGGAGGAGCTGATCGCCACGCCGCCCGACATCATCGCCAAGTACAAGGAGGCGGTGTCGCGGAAGAACTGACCGACCGTGGGGCCCCGCGAAAGCGGGGACCCCGGACGGCACTGGATCCCCGCTTGCGCGGGAAGGACGGAAAGAATTACGTCATCTTCATCGGGATGGCGCCGAGATAATCGCGCTTGCCGAGATCCACGCCGTTGTGGCGCATGATCGCATAGGCCGCGGTGCAGTGAAAAAAGAAATTCGGCAGCACGAAATGGTTGAGGTAATCGGCGCCGCGCATCTGCCCTTTGTGGTCCGGACCGAGCGGAAAGGTGATTTCGCGGTCGCCGGCCGCGTCGATCTTTTTGGTGTCGACTGACTTCAGATACGCGACAGTCTTGGCGATGCGCGCTTTGAGGTCGTCGATGGTGGCCTCGGTATCCTCGAAGCGCGGCGGCTCGGCACCGGCGAGGCGCGAGGCGCCGTTCTTCGCCAGATCGGTCGCCACCTGCACCTGCTTCACCAGCGGAAACATGTCGGGCGCGAGTCGCGCAGTGAGCAGCACCGCCGGATCGAAATTCTTCGTCTTGGCATGGGCCTGCGCCTTGTCGAGACAGCCCGACAAGGCATTGAGCGCAATCTCGAGAACGGGAATGGTGGCTTTCGACATCGGCATGAATGGATTCCTTTTCGAGAATTACGGTTGCGCCGCGTCTGCCAACGCGGCAAGCGCTGCCTTGGCGACTTCGACGTCCTGCTCGATGGTGGCGCCGCCGGCCGCGACGGCGCCGATCACCTCGCCGTTCACCGCGATGGGAAAGCCGCCGGGAATATTGGTGAAGTCGCCCATGCGCACGCTCATGCTCAAGGCTTTTTCTTCCGGCGCATAGCCGGTCGGCTCTCTCTGCGAGGCCGAGGTAATCGCCTTGCGTTGTGTCGTGATGATGGCGAAATGCTTGGCGCCGTCCATCAACAGGAAGGCGATCATGCGGCAGCTTGCGTCCACCACTGCCAGCGCCACCTTGCAGCCGAGCGCATTGGCCTTGGCCACGCCGGCCTGGATCATTTTCAGGCTGGCTTCCTCGGTGAGCTTATGCGTGGGTACGATGTCGGGCATATAGAGCGTCTCACACGATCGTCATGCCCGCGCTTGTCGCGGGCATCCCGCTCGGGGATGCAGTGCCTTTCTTATCGAGATGGCCGGGACAAGCCCGGCCATGACAATGTCAAACCGTATCACACCGTCGCGTGGGACTTACCGAGCCGCGAAGCCAGCGCCTCCTTGGCCGCGTCCTTGAACGCCTGATCCGGCCCGAGCACGATCGAGGCCGAACGGACCCTCTGATGCGCCGGATCGACGCCGGGCGGGACGACGCCCTTTTCCACCAGCGCCTTCGCCGCGCGCATCAGGCGATGACGGGCCATGATGATGCCGTTGTCGGTGGAGACCAGGTTCTCCTTGGTGCGGTCGCAGATCGGACCCATGCTTTCCTGCAGCGATGCGTCCTGGATCGCAAATCCGGCGATGCCGCTATAATACTTGCCGGCCTTCTGCGCGGCGCGATCCATCAGGTAATCGTTGTCCTTGTTGGCGAGCGGGCGATAGGTACCGGGCACGTATTTGCAGTGAATGCCGGCGCCTTCCTTCATATCGTTGATTTCGCGTTGGCTGAGCTTACGCGTGGGATGGAAGTCGTAGCTCCAGGCCCAGCAGTTCTCGTCGTCGATCGGCACCCAGAAATGGCCATGCACCGGGTGGTCGCCGCGCGGCGGGATCATGGTGAAGCAGGGCATGACCCAGGGCGTGATGCGCCAATAATAGTTGCCGTTCTCGGCATTGCGGCGCGCGCCGATGTAAAGGCCGCCGTCGCTCTCCACCACTTCGAAATGCGGTCGCGTGTCCTTGAGATTGTACTCGTTGCCCTTGGCGCCCTTGAACAGCGGATCGGAGGAAAGATCGCCGCGATGCAGGAAGGAAACGTGGCTGGAATCGATGCCGCCTTCCATGGCCTGCAGCCAGTTGCATTCCTGCAAGCGCTTGGAGACGAAGACCTGATCGGATGGCACCATGGCGAATTCCCATTCCGGCAGCGGCGGCTGCTTCTCCGGCGGGCCCATGTAGGTCCACAGCACCGGACCGCGCTTCACCAGCGGATAGGATTTCAGCTTGACCTTCTGGCAATAACCGCTCTCCGGCGGCTCGGACGGCACCTCGATGCACTGGCCGTTCACATCGTATTTCCAGCCGTGATAGGGGCAGCGCAGGCCGTGCTCTTCGTTGCGGCCGAACCACAGCGACACCCCGCGGTGGGCGCAGAACTCGTCGATCAGGCCGTATTTACCGTCGGTATCGCGGACCGCCAGCAGGCGCTCAGAAAGGATCTTCACCCGCACCGGCGGGCATTCGTTTTCCGGCAATTCGTCGGCCAGCAGCACCGGCATCCAATAGCTGCGGAAGAGTTGGCCCATCGGCGTGCCGGGGCCGGTCTGGGTGACAAGTTCGTTCTGTTCTTTTCGAAGCATTGGTTCGTTTCCGTAACGCTGCTCGCGCGCACTATTCCGCTATGCGGAACACAGTTCGCAATTCAGAGAATACATAGGGCAAGCGGACGCGCCTCGGCAAGCCCACCGCGATAGGCCGCGGACCGCAAGGCCGCTATTTCAATCCGGCTGCAGCGCGCGCCTTTTCCAGCGTGGCAAAGCTGCGCGGAGCGCCGCAGCAAAGATAGCGCCAGCCCTCGGCAATCACCTGTTCTGCGTTGAATGTTTCGACATGCGGATGCGCGGCGACGACATTGTGTTTCTTGCAAATCGAGAGCACCTCGGCCTTGGCCTCCATCATCAGCTTGTGTTCGGTCTGCCGGGGGATACCAAGCTCCTGGCTCAAATCGCCCTCGCCGATCATCACCGCGCCGATGCCGGGGACGTTCTTGAGCATGTCCGGCAGATTCCTGATGCCGGCAGTATCCTCGATCTGGATGACGACCAGAATTTCACCGTGCGGCGCTAACGGCCAGACGTCGGCGCGCTCGTAGTATTCCTGCTGGCTGACGCCCCAGTAGCGTGCGGCGATCATCGGGCCGTCCCCGCGGATACCCTGCGGCTCATAGAGTGGCTTATCCTTCAGCCGTGGATAGCGGCAAGCAGCGACCGCATTGTAGGCTTCTTCCACCGTGCTGATATGCGGCCACACCACGCCGTAGCAGCCGACATCGAGCGCCTGCTTGGCAAGGAACTGATTTTTCTCGACCCCATTCGCCGGGATGCGCGCCGTGGGCGTCACCGCCGGCGCAATGGAGCCGGATTTCGCGATCTGCCCGCGGTTCAGCATGTATTGCAGCGTATCGCGCAGCGACTCGGCGTCCCAGGGCCGGTGCTCGCCCTCGAGAATGACGCCGTCGTATTTCGAGGCTTGCAGCTCGATCGCCATGTCGATGCTGCACGGCGCGAACAGCGAAAAGGCGCATTGCCCGCTTTCGAGGGCGCGAATGAGGCCATTGAGACGTGGCAACGAGGACAAATCAATCTCCCTGAGTGAAAGTTCAGACTTTTCGGCCGGGCTTGCCGCGCTTGGCGAGAAGCTTGTCCAGGCGCGGATAGACGCGGCGCGCATTACCTTCGAAGATCTTGTAACGGTCCGCTTCGCTCAAACTTTTCACCTGATCGATGTATTTCTTGGTGTCGTCGTAATAGTGGCCGGTGTTGGGATCGATGCCGCGCACCGCACCGACCATTTCCGAGGCAAAGAGGATATTGTCAACGGGGATGACCTTGGTCAGCAGCTCGATGCCCGGCAGGTGATACACGCAGGTATCGAAAAAGACATTGTTGAGCAGGTACTCGGCAAGCGGCGGCCGCTTCATATCCTGCGCCAGCCCGCGATAGCGGCCCCAATGATACGGCACCGCGCCGCCGCCATGCGGAATGACGAGCTTCAGCGTCGGGAAATCCTTGAACAGATTGCCCTGGATGAACTGCATGAAGGCGGTGGTGTCGCCGTTGATGTAATGCGCTCCGGTGTGATGGAAATTCGGGTTGCAGGACGACGACACGTGAATCATCGCCGGCACTTCCAGCTCGCAGAGTTTCTCGTAGATCGGATACCAATATTTGTCGATCAGCGGCGGATCGGTCCAATACCCGCCCGACGGATCGGGATTGAGATTGACGCCAACAAAGCCGAGCTCATTGACGAGCCGCTCAAGCTCCGGGATGCAGTTCTTCGGCGATACCCCGGGAAATTGCGGCAACTGCCCCACGGCCACGAAGTTATCCGGCAGCAGCGTGCAGATACGATGGATCAGGTCGTTGGACACCCGCGACCAGACTTTGCTGATCTCCTCGGTGCCGACATGGTGCGCCATGCCGCCGGCGCGCGGCGAGAAGATCGTCAGATCGCTGCCGCGCTCCTTCTGAAACTTGAGTTGCGGCTCCACGCTTTTGACGAGTTGCTCGTCGCTGACGCCAAGGTCTGAAGTCGTCGGCTTGCGCGACGCATCCGCGAGCCCGGCAAGCTGCTTGTCGCGGAAGGCGAAGAGTTGCGGCGGCTCGGTCGTGTAATGGCCATGAATGTCGATGATCATGAAGGACGTCTCTTATGGAAAAAACGGGACCTCAGCCTATGAGGCCCTGCGTGCTCGGCACGAACAAATCCTCGACGGGCACGGGCTTGCCGATGATGCCCTGCTTCACCGCGTGCTGCACCAGGCTTTCCAGCACCTTGCGGTTGGGCTCGATGCCGTAAGGTAAGGGGTCGCCACCGGTGACTTCCATGACGCGCTTTGCGGTTTCGTCGGCCTCAGTCATTTTCTCGATTTCGCCCGCTTTCAACTTCTCGACGTAAAGGCGCTTCGATTCGGCAAAGGCATTGAATACGTCGGCGGCAAGATCGGGATATTTGGCGATGAGGTCGTCCTTGATCACGACCAGATGATTGATCGGGTAATGCCCTCGCTGGCGCAGCGCCTTCAGCCCGGCCTCTTCGGCGTCGGGGATGAGCGGCTTGATATCGGGGTGGTCGACTTCAATGCCGATGGCGGCAGCAAGCTCGCCTTCGACCAACATGTCCGCCATCTTCTTCCCTTTTTCGATGGGAACGACATTCGACGGCGCCTTGTATTCGGCCACATGCTCGTCGCCGGAAAGCACCCAGGTGATCTTGCTCAGATCGACACCGTATTCATCCTGCAGCACGCTGCGCGCCCAGACGCCGGTGGTGACCGTGTAGCCGCGATTGACGCCGATCTTCTTGCCTTCCAGGTCCTTTGGCGTGCGCATGCCAAGATTGGTGTTGTACAGGATCGCGCCGTGGTGAAAGGCCCGCACCAGAAACACGGGAACGGCGGTAATCCGCTTCCCGTAGGATTTGGCGCAGATGTAGGTGGTGATCGCCAGTTCGCAGATGTCGAACTCGCTGCCGCGCACCATGCGGCGGAACGCATCGATCAGGGGATTGACCTCGATGAATTCTGGCTCGAAAGTCTTCGGCTTGACTATGCCCTCTTTGAAGGCCCGGTTGT
This sequence comes from Xanthobacteraceae bacterium, assembly GCA_035652315.1. GTDB lineage: Bacteria > Pseudomonadota > Alphaproteobacteria > Rhizobiales > Xanthobacteraceae > CANKHA01. The sequence goes on from DASREA010000048.1 coordinate 7,334, forward strand.
TGCCTTGCGTGCGGGTCACGGTGGTCAGTTTGGGTCCGGCCATGGCAAGTTGCGCTCCGGTGAAATGCTGGCGTAATCGTCAATGGGTGTCGTTATATGCCGCAAACTTCGCCGCGCGTCGAGAGACCGACATACCGGCGACATGCCGCCACATGAAGGAGTGGCTGGCTAGCAGCAGGGGCAGCTGTTCTCGTCGTCGTCTTCGGAAATAAGCGAATCCTTCAACCAGGCGGGCGGCAGGTCATCTTCCACGATCTCTTCCGGCTTTTTGAATATCTTGAAATCGTGCCGGGTCTGGTGGTCGGACCAGAAAGCAATTACCGTTTCCAAAGGCGGACAGCCGGGAATCGTGCAATTCAGCTCGGTGACCAGGATCACCGCGTCATCGGGCAGACTGAAGCGCTGGCGCGTCCAATCCTTGACCCGGTCCATGGCCTGCAATTGTTCCGGCGCCTTCTTGAACGAGCCGAGTTTTAGAGAGCCTTCCATCCATGCGCCTCATGGCCCTTGGGCTCTGCCAAGTGCAGCGCCGATTCCTATATAAGCGATGGGGGGATGGCAGTCATCCCACGGCAAATTGGCGCTTGACGGTCCTTGGGCCAGCCCTAGAGTGCGCGCCAATTATTGCGGTCCTTACGGAGGTTCTTCAGTGGCTGAGAAGGTATTGGCGGCGGTGCGCGTCGGTCCGAGCAAGACCGAAATCCAGGAATTTCCGATGCCGGACATCCCCGAGGATGCCGCTTTGCTGAAGATGGAAGTGGCCGGCATCTGCGGCACCGACGTCAAGCTCTATGCGCATCCGCCGACCGACGAGCCGGTGATCATGGGTCACGAGAATATCGGCTACGTGGCGAAAGCCGGCCGCGAATTCACCCGCCGCAAAGGCTTCAAGGAAGGCGACCTCGTCTTCGTCGAGCATTATGTCATGTGCGGCAAATGCGAGTGGTGCCACAAGGGCCAGTACCGCCATTGCGAGAACACGAACTGGCGTACCAACCCGGATGCCATCCGCTACGGCTACACCTCGGCCAAGAAGCCCCCGCATCTCTGGGGCGGCTTCGCGCAATACATGTACCTGCCATGGAACGCGGTGATGCACCACGTGCCAAAGAACGTCACGCCGGAACTCGCCGGTCTGGTGACGCCGATGTCGAACGGCATCGAGTGGTCGCTGTTCGACGGCGGCGTCAAATACAATTCCACCGTGCTGATCCAGGGCCCCGGCCAGCAGGGTCTGTCGCAGACGGTGATCTGCAAGCAGGCCGGCGCGTCGCTGATCATCGTCACCGGCACGTCGAAGGATGCGGCGCGCATGAAGGTGGCCAAGGAACTGGGCGCCGATTACGTCATCGACGTGCAGAAGGAAGATCCGCTGAAGCGCATCATGGAAATCACCGGCGGCAAAGGCGTCGACGTGGCGCTCGACTGCACGGCCGGAGCGGGCACCGTGCCGATCCTGCTCGGCATTGAGGCGCTCAAGCGCAAGGGCGGCACCATCGTGGTGCAGGGCGAGTTGAAGGAGTTTCCGAATTTCCCGCTGGAAAAGTTCACGGTGAAGTTCATCACCATGCATAGCGCCCGCGGCCATAGCTACGAGGCCTGCGAATTGGCGCTGGCGCAGCTCGCCTCGCACCGCTTCCCGCTGGAAAAGGTGACCACACACCGCTTCGGGCTCAAGGACGTCGATCTCGCCATCCGCTCGGTCGGCGGCAAGGGCGTGCCCGACGTCATCCACGCCTCGCTGATGCCCTGGCTATGATCCAGCGATGAATGAACGCATTCCCGTAACCGTGCTCACCGGCTATCTGGGCGCCGGCAAAACCACGCTGCTCAACCGCATCCTCTCGGAGGATCACGGCCGCCGCTACGCGGTGATCGTCAACGAATTCGGCGAGGTCGGCATTGACAACGAGCTCATCCTAAACACCGACGAAGAGCTGTTCGAGATGAACAACGGTTGCATCTGCTGCACGGTGCGCGGCGACCTCATCCGTACGTTGCACGGGCTGCTCGAAAAGCGCGGCAATTTCGACGCCATCGTGGTCGAGACCACGGGCCTGGCCGATCCGGGTCCGGTGGCGCAAACCTTCTTTGTCGATGCCTTTCTCAACGACAAGACGGTGCTGGATTCGGTCACGACCGTGGTCGATGCCAAGCATATTCTGCTGCGCCTTGCCGATAGCCGCGAAGCGGCCGAGCAGATCGCCTTCGCCGATCAGATCGTGCTGAACAAGACCGAGCTCGTTTCCGATGATGAGCTGCGCAATATCGAGGCACGGCTGCGGCACATCAATCCGCTGGCGCCGATCCATCGCACCCAGCGCTCGCAGGTGCCGCTCGACCGCGTGCTCGGCCGCGGCGGCTTCGATATCGAGCGCATCGTCTCGCTCGAGCCGGAATTCCTCAATCCGGCCCATGGCGAAGCGGGACACGTGCACGACGCGAATTGCGAGCACGACCATCACGACCATGATCACGACGGTCACGGCCACGATGCCCACGATCACGAGCACGATAGCGGCATCCACAGCGTCTCGCTGATCTCGCGCCGCCCGATGGACGGAATCAAGGTCAGCAATTGGCTGGCGCAACTGGTAGCGCGGCAGGGCCAGGATATCCTGCGCGCCAAGGGCATCATCGACGTCAAGGGCGAAGACCGGCGGCTGGTGTTTCAGGCCGTGCATATGCTGCTCGAGGGAGATCTGCAGCGGCCGTGGAAAAGGGGTGAGGAACGGTTCAGCCGCCTCGTCTTCATCGGCCGGAATTTGGACAAAGACGCGCTGCAAGCCGCCTTCGACCGCTGCGCCGCCTGATCGGTATTGCTCTGCAGCGAACCTTATCGGCCGACCGCCAGCCGCCCGGAACAAACAAGCGCCGGCTTCGTTTTGTCCGCGAGCACCGAAATAGGAGACAAACAATGAACGTTCGCAATTCTTTGCTCAGTGCCGCGGCGCTTCTTTTTCTGTCCAGCGGCCTAGCCAGCGCGATGCCGGCACAGGCGACGACCGACCTCAACATACGGGCGGGCCAGGGGACTCATTATCCCGTGGTCGGCGTGTTGCCGGCAGGTTCTGTGGTCGATGTCAGCGGCTGCAGCGATGGCTGGTGCTACGTTGCGGGCGCCGGCGGCTTCGTCAGTGCCGCCTATCTGAACCGCGGCGGCGGGGCTTATGCATATTCGCCGCCGGCTGTTGTCGTCGAGCCCTATTACGAGCCTTATTACGAGCCCTATTATTACGATCCCGGCCCGGCGATCGGTTTTGGCTTCGGTTTTGGCAGCTTCGACCATCGTCATTACCGCCACTGGCGGCATTGACGGTCCGGCAAAGCGAGCAGGCCGCGATCCGCCCGCGGCCGCTTTCGTTTCGTAAAGGCTGTTTAACCGCCTTCGCGAAAGCCGGGGTAGAGCGTCATTCCCCCATCGACGAACAAGGTCGTCCCCACCACGTAATCGGATTCATCGGAGGCGAGCCAGACCGCCACCTTGGCGATGTCTTCCGGCTCGCCGATGCGGCCGTAGGGGATCAGCTTCAGCAGTTCGCGCGCATTGGCCGGATCCGCCCAGACGTTCTCGTTGATGCGCGTCTTGATGGCGCCCGGAGCGATGGCATTGACGCGGATCTTCTTTTCCGCGACTTCCTGGGCGAGGCTTTTCATCATTAGCATGATGCCTCCTTTGGACGCGGCGTAGTTGACGTGACCGGCCCAAGGGATCACCTCGTGCACGGAGCTCATGCAGATGATCTTGCCGAGCGCCTTCGAAACCGGCGATCGCCCCTGCATTAGAAATTGCTTCACCGCTTCCCGCGCGCAGAGAAATTGTCCCGTCAGATTCACGTCGATGACCATGCGCCATTGCGCAAGCGTCATCTCGGCGATGGCGGCATCCTGTTGCAGGCCCGCGTTGGCGACCAGAATATCCAGGCGTCCGAAGCTCTTTCGGAGCTGCGCAAACATCGCCTGCACCTGATCCTCCTTGGAAACATCGGCTTGGAGGGCGAGCGCCTGGCCGCCGCGATCCTCGATGCGCCGCACCACCGAGGCGGCGCCGTCGTCCGAGCCGAAATAGTTGACACCGACCTTGGCGCCGGCTTCGCCCATGGCGATGGCGCTCGCCGCGCCGATGCCGGAGCTGGCGCCGGTAATCAACGCCACCTGACCGTGCAACGGTCCGTCAGACTTCGCCATCATGACCTCCTGCGGGCTGCCGACTTCCGTATTAAATGCAAACGGTGCCGGCTGCGCGCGGTTCCGCTATAGTGCGCCGCACGCCGTATTTCTGCATCGATCCACTGTTTCCCATGCCTTACCGAGTCACGGATGTTCGCACTATTTTTGACGGCTGGACGAAATTCCTGACCGCCAGGCTGCGCACGGCCGCAGGCATCGAGGTGGAGCGCGTCATTCTCGATCACGGCCGCGCGGCGGCCGTGCTGCCTTACGATCCGCAACGCCGCGTCGCGCTCCTGGTGACGCAGCCGCGCGCGCCGCTGCTTTATCTCGGCGAGGCAGCCGAGATGCTCGAAGTCATCGCCGGCCGTGCTGGCGACGAGGACGCGGCCGCGGCGGCGCGTCGCGAAGCGATGGAAGAAGCGGGCTTGAATCTCCGCGATCTCGAAGAGGTCGCCGATTGCTGGCCCACCCCCGGCATCTCGACCGAGCGCGTAGCGCTGTTTCTTGCCAGCTATGCCGAAACCGACCGCATCGGGAGCGGCGGCGGCGCCGATGGCGAGCATGAGGACATCAGCATCACGGAAATGCCGCTGCGTGAGCTCGAAAAACTCGCGAAGGACGGAAAACTGGCGGACATGAAAACGCTGGTTCTCGTGCAGGCCCTACTGCTGCGCCGGCCCGATCTGTTTGTTTGAGACTGGTCGCGCCGAGGCGGCTTTCCGGGAGCGCAACGCGGCCGTGTTTCTCCCCAGTGTTATCAACAGATAAAGGCCGTGCGCCATTTCGATTGCTTTGCCGCAGGCGGGCGCTATCCTGATCACAGATCACTCATGGACGGCTTGCTGGACATGAGGATCGCCTCGACCAGATCGGTCAGGGATGCGGCGACCGCTACCGGAGCTGCGTTTTGATGGCTGGTTTGATCCTGGTTCTCGGCGGTTGGTAGCAACAGCCTGAGAACGTGGCGGGCGGGCGCAAGCTCGCCCGTCATGTTTTTTGGCGGCAAGTCCGGTCCCGGCGATGCGGCGAATGCGAAAGCGGACGTCGGTTCACGCAACACTTCACTAGGCAAGCTCGGTAATCGCAGCGTTTCCGCACGTTGCCGTGGATTTTCTCGGCCAAGGGCCGACACCGTTCTTGACCCAGCGCAAACGGCTATAACCTGCGGCGGCCTAGGTATTGCGGCCTGACTTCACTCGCTGGGAGCACTTCGGTGTCCACCTACCGCCTGGACAACCTCCTCGCCCCAAGGGCCGTGGCGGTCGTTGGGGCAAGCCCGCGTCCCGACTCCCTCGGTCGGGCCATTGTGACCAATTTGAAAGCCGGTGGATTCCGCAGGCCGATCCATATCGTCAACCCGAACCATGGGGAGATCGACGGCATGGTCTGCCTGCCGGCGATCAAAGCGCTTCCACTGGACGTGGATCTGGCGATCGTTGCCACGCCGCCGGCCGCCGTCCCGGGCCTCGTTGCCGAGGCTGGCGAACATGGCATCCCGACGGCCGTGGTCCTTACCGCGGGCCTCGGCCACGGCCCCGGATCGCTGTGCGAAGCCGCCGCCAAGGCCGCGCGGCGCTTCGGCCTGCGGCTGGTCGGCCCCAATTGCCTCGGGGTGATCGCTCCTTTTGCTGATCTCAATGCAAGTTTCGCCGCGGCGATGCCCGAGCGCGGCGATCTCGCCCTCATTTCACAATCGGGCGCGATTGCCGCCGGCCTCGTCGAATGGGCGGCCCGTCGCGGGGTCGGATTTTCCGCTGTCGTTTCCATTGGCGACAGCGCTGACGTCGATGCCGGCGACCTTCTCGATTTCTTCGCCGTCGATCGCAACACGCGGGCGATCCTGCTCTATCTTGAAGCGGTCACTCATCCGCGCAAGTTCATGTCCGCCGCGCGCGCGGCCGCGCGCGTCAAGCCGGTCGTCGTGATCAAATCCGGGCGTAATCCACGCGGCGCGAAGGCCGCTTCGACCCATACCGGCGCCTTGGCCGGTTCCGATGCCGTCTATGACGCCGCATTTCGCCGCGCCGGGCTGTTGCGCGTTTTCGATCTCGACGAGCTGTTCGACGCCGCCGAAACGCTTGGGCGCATCCAGCCGTTTTCCGGAAGACGCCTCGCCATTTTGACCAACGGCGGCGGCATCGGCGTATTGGCAACCGATCGCCTGGTCGAGCTCGGTGGCACCCCGGCGGAGATTTCGCCGCAGACGATAAAGCAGCTCGATGCCATCCTGCCGTCGACCTGGTCCAAGTCCAACCCGGTAGACATTATCGGCGACGCTGATGCCCGGCGCTATTCGGCTGCGCTTGAAGCACTTTTAGGCGATCCCGAGAACGACGCGGTTCTTGTGCTCAACGTAACGACAGCCATGGCTGCCGCGACCGAGACTGCAAAGGCTATCGCCGCCACGATCGAGAACGCAGATGCGGCGTCGCTCGGCCGCAAACCGGTCTTCGCCGTCTGGCTCGGCGAAAACCACGCGCTCGCGGAGACTTTCGCCAAAGCCCGCATCCCGCATTTTACAACCGAGAGCGATGCGGTCCGCGGGTTCATGCATGTCGTGCGTTATTGCGAGGCGCGCGACGACTTGCTGCAAACGCCGCCAAGCCTGCCTGAAGACTTCTCCCCGAGCCCCGAGGCCGCGCGGAGCGTTGTGCAGGCCGCCCTCGCCGAACGGCGGTCCTGGCTCGATCCCATCGAGGCAGACAGATTGTTGCAAGCTTACGCCATACCGCACGCGCCGGTACTTCTCGCCAAAACAGCGGAAGATGCCGCGGCTGCGAGCCGGCCGTTCTTGAAGGCCGGTCAGAATGTCGCGGTGAAAATCGCGTCGAAGGAGATCCAGCATAAATTCGACGTCGGTGGCGTGCGGCTCGATCTTGCGAACGAAAGCGCGGTGCGGCAGGCAGCGGCTGATATCCTCGCGCAGGCGCGGCAAGCAAGGCCCGAAGCTCGGATTGACGGCCTCCTGGTGCAGCCCATGATCGCGCGCGCCGACGCGCGCGAGCTTATCATCGGCCTTGCGGATGATGCGACCTTTGGTCCGGTGATCGTTTTCGGCCACGGCGGCACTGCGGTGGAAGTCATCAATGACAAGGCATTGGCGCTACCGCCGCTCGATCTCAAGCTGGCGCATGATCTGATCGGCCGCACGCGCGTTTCGCGGCTGCTCAAGGCCTATCGCAATATCCCTGCCGCCGACGAACGTGCAATCGCCCTCGTGCTGGTCAAGGTCGCCCAGCTCGCCGCGGATATTCCGGAAATTCGAGAGATCGACATCAATCCGCTGCTCGCGGATGCAGCGGGAGTCATCGCCGTCGATGCACGGGTGCGCGTGGCGCCGATCGAGACCGACCATAAGGGCGGTCATCCGCGCTTTGCGCTGCGGCCTTATCCGAAGGAATGGGAGCGGGAACTGCGACTGAACGACGGCACAACCGTCCGCGCGCGGCCGGTCCGTCCGGAAGACGAGCCAATGTTTCACCAGTTTCTCAAGCGTGTCACAACCGCCGATCTGCGCTTGCGTTTTTTCGCACCGATCAAGGAATTGAGCCATGCCTTCGTAGCCCGGCTGACGCAGCTCGACTACGGGCGGGCGATCGCTTTCGTCGCGCTCGACGAGCGCGGCGGAATGCTCGGGGTCGTGCGGTTGCACGCCGATGCCAATTACGAAAACGGGGAATATGCGATCCTGGTGCGTTCCGATCTCAAAGGCCGCGGCCTCGGCTGGGCGCTGATGCAGCTCATTATCGATTATGCACGACAGGAAGGATTGAAGCGGATCGAGGGCCAAGTCCTTAGCGAAAACACCGTGATGCTGGACATGTGCGGGGAGCTCGGATTCCGCATCGAAGCAAATCCGGACGATCCGCAATTAAGGACCGTATCGCTCGCGTTGCGGCCCTAGGCGCGCACGTTGCGGCAGCCGAACTATCTCCGCTTGGTTTCGGGGAGCGCCGAGGCGACGATGGAGGCATCGAGCGCCTCGTAATCGCCATAGCCGAGCGTGCTGTAAAGCTCGGCACGGGTCTGCATGTCGTCGATCATCTTTTGCGTGCCGCCATCGCGCTTGATCGCCGCATAGAGCCGCGCCTGCGCTTTGTTGGCGACGCGCAAGGAACTCACCGGCCAAATGATCATCTTGTACCCCATGTCCTCGAACTCGCGCGCGGTGAAGAACGGAGTCATGCCGAATTCGGTCATGTTGGCGAGAAGCGGCACGCCAGGCAGCCGCCGGGCGAATTCTCGAAACATCTCGGCGCTGGTCAGGGCTTCCGGAAAAATGGCATCGGCGCCCGCCGCCACATAGGACTTTGCCCGCGCCACTGCCCCGTCCATGCCTTCGGACGCCACGGCGTCCGTGCGCGCGATGATGTAGAGGTGCGTTCGCGCGCGCGCCGCCGCCGCGATCTTCGCCGCCATGTCGCGGCTGTCGGCCAAGCGCTTGTCGTTCAGATGGCCGCATTTCTTGGGTAGAAGCTGATCTTCGATATGCACGGCGGCAGCGCCGTTGTCTTCAAAGGCGCGCACCATATGCATGACGTTGAGCACTTCGCCATAGCCGGTATCGCCGTCGACTAGCACAGGCAAGCCGCTGGCCCGGCTGACTTGGCGGATGAAAAAGCACACTTCATCGACCGTGATGACACCGAGGTCGGGCAGGCCCATACTGGCGCTCATCGCCGCGCCGGAAAGATAAAGCGCTTTGAAGCCGGCGGCTTTCGCCTGCAAGGCCGCCATCCCGTTATGCGCGCCGGGGATTTGCAGGATCGCGCGCTGCTCGAGAAGAGCGCGGAACCGTTCCCCGGCGGGACGCTCGGGAAGATCGGACGCCGACAAATAGGTCATCCCCTGCCCTTTCAGCTATGCGCCGCCTGCTTGGCGTCTGCGACGCGTTGCTTCAGCGGTACGAACTTCCTCGGCTCCGGCCCGACATAATTCGCCGTCGGACGGATGATCTTGTTGTCGATTCGCTGCTCAATGATATGAGCGCACCATCCGGAGGTGCGCGCAATGACGAACAGCGGCGTAAACATGGCGGCCGGGACGCCGAGCAGATGGTACGAGACGGCGCTGAACCAGTCGAGATTGGCGAACATCTTTTTTACTTCCGCCATGACCCGCTCGATGCGATCGGCGATTTCGAAAAGCGTTTCCTCATTCTTCTCTTTGGCGAGCCTCCGCGCGACATCTTTAATGATCCGGTTGCGGGGGTCGGCAATCGTGTAGACCGGATGCCCGAATCCGATGATCAATTCCTTGGCTTGCAGCCGCCGCCTTATGTCGGCCTCCGCGTCGTCGGCATTGCGATAGCGCCGCTGAATCTCGAACGCCACTTCGTTGGCGCCGCCGTGCTTGGGTCCGCGCAAGGCGCCGATCGCGCCAGTCACCGCGGAATAGACGTCGGAGCCGGTGCCGGCGATGGTCCGCGCCGTGAAGGTTGAGGCATTGAATTCGTGCTCGGCATATAAAATCAGCGACGTGTGCATCGCGCGCACGGCCTCGGCGTCGGGCGGTTCACCGTGCAGCAGGTGCAAGAAATGGCCGCCAATGCTGTCGTCATCGGTTTCGACGTCAATGGTGCGGCCGCCATGCGTGTAGTGGTACCAATACAGCAGCATCGAGCCGAGCGACGCCATCAGCCGGTCGCCGATATAGCGGGCGCCGTCTTGATTATGATCCGGCGCCTCCGGCAGCAGGCAGCCCAGCACCGAAACCGCCGTGCGCATGACGTCCATTGGATGCGCTGTCCGCGGCAGCAATTCCAGTGCCCGCCGCATCGCGGGCGGCAGCGCCCGGAGCGATTTCAGCTTGGCTTTGTAAGCGGCAAGCTGCGCTTCAGTCGGCAACGTGCCGTGGACCAGAAGATGCGCGATCTCCTCGAATTCGCATTGCTCGGCGATGTCGAGGATATCATAGCCGCGATAATGCAGGTCGTTGCCGCTGCGGCCGACCGTGCACAGGGTGGTGTTGCCGGCGACAATGCCCGACAACGCAACCGATTTTTTTGCCGGTGCCTGCGCGACCTTGTTCATTGCCGATCCCTCCCCGGCCAGCGCCTAGGCCTATTCCGCAATCACGCCGGGTAATCAAAGATGCCTGCCGCTACCGGCTTGCCGAGCTGCGCCGGCTCGACGGTCAAGGTCAGTCCCGCCAGATCGTCGCCCCTGAGCTCCGGCAATTTCGTCACCAATTCCAGAAAGCGATCCTGTTCCTTCGCCGCCACAACGTCCCCGGCGAGCTCACGAAACTTGGCGACATAGTTCTCCCGCGCGAAAGGGCGCGCCCCAAGTGGATGCGCGTCGGCAAAAGCTATTTCATCCTCCAGCACGCGGCCATCGTCAAAAGTGATTATAACGCGGCCGCCAAAGGCCTTCTCGTTTGGATCCTGGCTGTGATAGCGGCGCGTCCATTCCGGATCTTCGACGGTGCGGATCTTGTGCCATAGCGCCACGGTCTCGGGCCGCGCCGCACGCTGCGGCGCATAGGAGCGCTCGTGGTGCCAGGCGGCATCCTGCAACGCGACCGCGAAGATGTACATGATGGAATGGTCGAGGGTTTCCCGGCTCGCCTTCGGGTCCATCTTTTGCGGATCGTTGGCGCCGGTACCGATGACGAAATGGGTGTGATGACTGGTCAGGATGGTAATGTCGCGGATGCGCGACGTGTCGCCAACGGACGGAGAAAGCCGCCGCGCGAGATCGATCAGCGCCTGACTCTGATATTCCGCCGAATGCTCCTTGGTGTATGTCTGGAGAATGCCGCGCCTCGGTTCGCCGGGCTCGGGCAGCGGAATTTCGTATTCGGCATCGGGGCCGCCGAGCATCCAGGCGATGAAGCCGTCCTCGCCTTCATAGATCGGCGACGGCGAAGCTTCGCCGCGCATGGCGCGATCGACGGCCTCGACCGCCATCTTGCCGGCAAAGGCGGGCGCATAAGCTTTCCAGCTGGAAATGTCTCCTTTGCGCGATTGGCGCGTCGTCGTCGTCACATGCAGGGCCTGCTGTATGGCCTGGTAGGTCTGCTCGACCGGAAGCCCCAGCGCGGCGCCGATGCCGCCGGCAGCGGAAGGGCCAAGATGGGCGATGTGATCAATCTTGTGCGCGTGCAGGCACATCCCCGTGGTCAGCGCGACTTGGATTTCGTAGCCCGCGGCGATGCCGCGGAGCAGGTCGGCGCCGGAACGCCGGCAGTGCTGCGCGACGGCGAGAATTGGCGGAATGTTGTCTGCCGGATGCGAATAGTCCGCGGCGAGAAAAGTGTCGTGGTAATCAAGCTCGCGCACAGCGACGCCGTTCGCCCAGGCCGCCCATTCCGGCGAAACACGCTGCGCCTGCGGCAATCCGAAAACGGTCGCTCCCGGTTGCAGCACATGGATGCGCGCTTGCGCCCGCGCCCGGGCTACCGGATCGCAGGCCAGCGAAGCGGCTGCCACAGCCGCGTTGTCGATCATGCGATTTTCTATCATTTCCACGACGCCGCCGGCGAGCGGCGCAGGATCGCAGGCGACGGCGGCTAGCTTCCAGGCGAGTTGCTCCTTGCGCGGCAGCGTCTCGGCAGATTTGTAACTGCGTACCTTGTGGATTTTCACAGCAGTCTCCGCGGCGGGCGAATCTAGGAAGCCGCTTCGTCGATCATGGTCATCGCTCGTTCCGGCGGCAAGCTCAGCACGACGGAGGCGCCGACCGGATAGTCATATTCGCGGCGCGCCCGGTGGCGCACCCGAAGTTCCTGTCCTTTCACTGCGATGAGATAATCAATCACCTCGCCGAGAAAAACCCGCGCGCCGACGGTGCCCGGCACACCTTCGCCGTCGGCCGCCAGGCCGATATCCTCGGGCCGAATGGAGACGATGGCGCGTGCACCTGCCGTCAGCGGCGCGGCAAATGTCGTGGCGAACACTCCCTGTTGGGTTTCCACTTCGCCCACCGCGCCAACCGCGGCAGCCTTACGCACCGTGCCGCGCAGGAAGTTCGTCGACCCGATAAAATCGGCCACAAACTCGGAATTCGGATGACGATAAATCTCCAGAGGCGTGCCGCGCTGGACAATATGCCCCTGATTGAACACGGCGATCTCGTCCGATAGCGCCAGCGCCTCGGCCTGATCGTGGGTGACATAGACAGCCGTCAAATCGAGTTTCATTTGCAGGCGCTTAAGTTCGAAGCGCATCTGCTCGCGCAATTTCGCGTCGAGGTTGGAAAGCGGCTCGTCCAGAAGAATAAGACGCGGCTCGGCCACCAGACCGCGCGCCAAGGCAAGCCGCTGCTGTTGCCCGCCGGAAAGCTGCGTTGCACGCCGCTCCTCGAAGCCGCCGAGCCGCACGGTTTCCAGCGCCGTCTTCACCCGCTGCGCAATGTCGCTTCTGCTGTAGCGGTGCAGACGCGAAACCCGCAGCGGAAAGGCAACGTTCTCGAATACGCTCATGTGCGGCCAAATGGCGTAGGACTGGAACACCATGCCGATCCCACGCTCGGCAGGCGGCACGAAAACGCCCGTTTCCGAATCGAATACCACCCGACCGCCAAGCACGATGCGCCCGCGATCCGGACGCTCCAAACCCGCGATGCACCGAAGCGTTGTCGTCTTTCCGCAACCCGAAGGTCCGAGAAGCGTGAGGAGACGCCCCTCCGGCACGCTCAGGGCGACGTCGCGAACCGCAGCGATGCGGGCGCTGCCCACGCCCGCGAATTCCTTGCCGAGATCCTCAACCTGCAACATAAAATTCCCTCAGCGGCCAACGCCGACACGTTCCTCGAGCCGGCGCATGACCATGACAATCGCGACCAGTGGAACGATCTGCACGATGCCCATGGCGCAGACCGCGCCATAACTGCCGCCTTCCTCCCACATCGTCAGGGTAAGCGGCCCCAGTACGAAGGTTCCCGGTCCCGACAGGAAGATGGACGCGGCAAGTTCGCGCACCGCCAGCACGAAGACATAAAGCCATCCGGCGACAAGAACCGGCGCCAGCAGGGGCAGCAGCACGCGCCGAAAAATCTGCAGCGGCGAGGCGCCGGCGACTTCCGCTACTTCCTCCAATTCCCGATGGATCTGCACCATGCCGCCGGAGGCAAAGCGCATCCCATAGGGCAGATACATGGTCACATAGGCGATCAGCAGGATCCAGATTGTGTTGTAAACAGGAATCGGGATGATCAGATAGGCGAACAAGATACTGGCGCCGACGATCACGCTGGGAATGGCAATGGGAATGAAGGCCAGCGAATCAAGAATCCAGCCGTAGCGCTTCGCGGCGCGCTGCGCGATCCAGGCCATGACGAATGTCAGCGCGACAACGACGGTTGCCGCCATGGCGCCCAGGACCACGCTGTTTCGAACCGCGCTGAGAAAAATCGGATAGCCGAATATATATCGGTAGGAATCGGCGCTCATCATTGGCAAGGCCGCAACGGACGGGGCGGTCGCATTATGAAAGAGCGACTGCCAGGCCAGCGTGAACAACGGCAGGCCGAGCGCTATGACGAACAGCAGCGTCGTCAACAGCGCCACCGGCCAGCGCCAGACCCCGAGCCGCTGCGGCGTCGGCATATAGCCTTTTCCGGTCACCGTGGCGAAAGCTTCCGCATGCGCCGTGGCGCGACGATAGAGATAGACGCCGGCCACGCAAACGACGAGCAGCGTCATCCCCAGCGCCGCCGCGATGCCGAAATGCGGCGGACTATCTCTGGTCGCGTTCTGGATTTCGCTGGTAAAGACGTGGATATGCGCGGGGACGCCGATGAGCCGCGGCACTTCGAAGGATTCAAGTCCGCGCACGAACAGCAGCAGGACCGTCGAGAGGATCGCCGGCCGCAGCAGCGGGAACGTGACACGCGCCGCCACCTGCCAAGTCCGGGCGCCGGCGATGATCGCCGCCTCCTCCATGCGGATGTCCAGCACGCGAAAGGCCGGCCCCATCAACAGGTATGCCAAAGGGAAATAATGGGTGGACAGTGCCCAGATCATGCCCGGCATGCTGTAGATATTGAACGGCGCCGCCGACAGACCGAACAAGGACCTCAGCGCACCATTCAGCCAGCCGATATTGGGACTGAGGATCAGCATCCAGGCCATTGTGGTCAGAAGGCCGGGCAAAGCGAAGGATAGCAGCGCCAAGGTGTGGAATAGTTCGCGCAAGGGGGCATCGGTCCGTTCCACAACCCAGGCAACCAGCGCCCCCAAAAGAAGGGTCATCACCGCCGTGCCGACGGCGAACACCGCAGAATTGTACAGCAGCAACGGGATGTGGTTTTCGACATAGGCGTCGATGAAGTTGCCGAGGGTTGCGGCGCCCGGGCCGAAAGGGGTGTCTTCGGCGAAAGCCGTGTAGAAGAGCGCCGCCAAAGGCACAAAGACAAGCCAAGCCGCCAGCAGCACACAGCCCGCAAGCAGCAACCGCCAGGGCTGCAGCCAATCGAACAGCACCGACCGCAGCGGAATGCGGGATAGGCTCCCGGCGCTCGCCACGGCTAGGATCTCGCCTGCGCGGGCGGGACGCCGCGCGGCCGGCCGAAGTCGGGCCGGCCACGCCGCTTTCCCCTGCGTATCCTCAACACCGGCCAACCGTGACTAGCGAGGCTGTTCGAACAATTGCTTGAAGCGTTTCAACCACTGCTGGTCTTCGGCGGAAGACATCTGCGACACGACGATTTTCTTTCCGGCGAAAGCTTTCAGTACGCCGGGTGGATTGGTCTCTACGTCCGGCCGAGTCGGAATGCGGCCTTTGGTTGTCAATTGCTTTTGGCCTTCCTGACTCAGGACAAAATTGGCGAATAGCCGGGCCGCGTTGGGATGCGGCGCCGTCTTGTTGACGCCGATCTGCCCGAAGAATACCAGCACCGGATCCAGGGCCCAGAAATCGGTCGGAGCGCCGCCGAGCTTCACGTTGACGATCAGGTTCGTGTAGTTGTTGAGCTCGATCGCGTATTCGCCGGCGCCGACCGATCGCGCCAAGGCCAAATGTCCCTCCGCGGTCGAGACTTTGAGGGTCTTGATCAGATTCTTGACGAGCTCCTCGCCTTTCGCCTCGCCATAGCGCTCGTACATCGCCCGCAGCCATTCGCGGTCGCTGAAATCGATAGCAACTTTGCCCGCCCACTCGCTGTGCTTGAGAAAATCCTCGTAGGTCTTGGGCAGATCGGCAGCTTTCACCAGATTGGTGTTGTAGCCGGGCGAATTGTAATTCGCATAGACGCCATACCACAGGTGATTGCCGCCGCGCGCTTCGGGCATGATGTGCTGCGCTTCCGGCGGATCGATCGCGGCGAAGAACTCCGGCGCCATCTTGCTGACTGTGGTGGTCTGCAGGACGTCCCATTCCTGCTTGCCGGCGCGGGCCTCGACGACGATGCGGGCCATCAGCCCGGTATCGGAGTTGCGCACGTATTGGCTCTTGATGCCGGTGGCATCCTCGAACACCTTGAGCAGCGGCAGCGCCTCGCCCTCGTTCATCGACCCGTAAACGGTCACCGATCCTTCTTTTTTGGCGTCGGCGAGCAGCTTGGGATCCATCCACGATCGCGTGGTGGAACCGGCCGAAGATTGCGCAACGGCGGAGCTGCCGGCGAAAAACACGCCAAGCGCGGCGAGCGCGAAAGAAATGACGCGAAAGCGGAGGCCGAATATCGAAGGCGACATGATTTCCCCCTATTGAGGCCCAAGAGCGCGCCGATTATCGACGTCTCTTCAAGGGGAAGTCAAACACCGTCGTCCTGCGCAACCGACACGGCGCCGGCCGAACCGCAGCTTCAGCTAGCTCACGCCGACTTCCGGGCAGCGACTGGCGGCATCCGGCAAACGACGCCGTTTTTCGCCAGTTCCTGCTCGAACATGCGGCGGATCGCGGGGTCTTCGTGATCGTATTCGATCTGATCGCCGCCGCTCGCCGTGCTCTCGTCGACCGCATAGGTCTTCGAGCCCCAGGGACGCACATGCTTGCGGCCACCGGCCTTGATCGCCAGATAGCGCGCGGGGGTCGCCCCGGTATTGAAATGCTGATGAAACCAGTCCTCCGGCGGCACAACGACGCTGCCATCGTGCCAGTCAAAACGCTTGGGCTCTTCGCCCTCAGGCCACATCAGCGAATAGCCCTGGCCGCCGATGATAACCACATGCGCACCGGGACCGTGCCGATGCGCCTTCTTGTAGGTGCCGACCGGAAATTCCGAGACATGGGCGCTCATGCAGTTCTCGGCGAGCTCGATCATGATATTGCCGCCGCCGGCGCCGCGCTCCTTCCAGGAAAATACCTCCAGGGTGCGCACGTCCGGAATAAAATTGCTTTCCCACACCGGACGGTTTCCCGCCATCCAGGTCTTGGGCTTTCCGGAAAAGCTTTCCGGGTCCGGCGTGAAGCGATCGGCGAATGCGAATGGGTTGTTGAAGACGAATTCGAGATTGCGGAAGGTGTTCATGATCGGCGGCGCCGAGGTCACAGCGAGCAAACGCGCTGGCTTCTCGCCGCTGCCATTGAAATGCTGCCGCCAGGTATTAAGCGGCGGCGAAAAAAGGCTGCCCGGCCCCCATTCAAACGTGACCTTCTGCTTCTCGTCGTTCCAAACCGATGTAGAGCCGTGACCTTCGATGACAAAGATCACCTCTTCGTACATTACGCGCTCCGGCTTCAACCGCTGACCCGCGGGGATCTCGCTAATGTAAGCGGCATTGATGTCGCCGGTGCCGATCAGATTCAAAATCGCGCCATTGCCGCCTTTTTGCTTCCAGGGTGATAGCTTCACGTTGCGCAGATCCTCGATATAGAAATCGCGGATGACAGGGAGGTTCTGTGCTTCGACCCACTGATCGTAAAGCGGGCGGTTGCAGGTGAAGAGCGGCCGGATATCGGCTTCGAATTGTTTCTGATCCATCGTCGTTCCCTAGACTGAGCGGAGGCATCTACTTTGCCACGCGGTGCGCCGCCATGCCAAGGGCGTGCAGCGGCAATTTGCCGGGGGCAAAATCGGTCGCCGGATCGGCCGCGACTAGCGCAGCGTCACGTTCAGTCTTTGGGCCGTTTTCGGTGCGGAAAGCGTTAGCGGCTGCCGAAACAGCGCGCCCGCCTCCCAATATGCGCCGAGAATGGAATCCACCATGCGGTCTACGGAAAACGTTTCTCTTATTCTCTCCCGCAAGGCTGCGGCTGCCACCGCTGCTTGGTCGCAATATTGGATCGTGCCCAAAATCGTCTCGGTTAGCGCGCGGACGTCTCCGGGAGGCACGAGACGGTCGGAAAATGGTCCGAATATTTCGCGGATGCCGCCGGCCTTCGTCGTCACTAGCACTTTGCCGGCCGCGACCGCTTCCAGCACGGCATAAGGCAGCGACTCCGCCCGGGACGGCAAGACGACGACGCGGCCCAGAGCGAATCCCTGCCGCGCCGGCATGGGCGCCCGGAACCTCACCAAATCCGAAATTCTCAACTGGCCGGCCATGGTTCGGAATTCAGCGGCGTCGGGACCGTCGCCGATCAGCGTTGCGGTGAACGCGTGGCCGCGACGGCGCAATTCGGCAATCGATTCGAGCAGCAGATCAACGCCTTTGAGCCGGCGCATCTCACCGAGATAGACGAGGTCGCCGGCATCGGAGTCCAGGGCGATCGGCTCGAATTCATCGGCATGGAGCCCGTTGTGAACCACGCGCGAAATGCCGGGAGGCGCGCCCACTTTTTTCCGGTAAAGGCCGTGGCTGTATTCGCTTTCGAATAGGTAGACATGGCCGAACGGCCGCAGCATGCGTTCGAGCAATATGCCGACCCGGCCGCCCACGGCGTCATGCAGGCTGCCGCCATGCGGCGTATAAGCGCGAAGCACCGGCTTCGCCGTCGGCACCAGCCGCGCCAGCGCCCCGCCCTTCGCGCCGTGACCATGCACGACATCCGCTTCGGTGGCGCGGATTTGCCTGGCCGCCCGCCAAATCGCCACCGCGTCCGAAAGTCCTGGCTTGCGAGCGATCGGAATGCGGCATAGGCCTAAGGCAAGCTTTGGCTCGAGCGCGCGCAACGCCTTCTCGCCGAGATGGTCGCCGGTGCCGCTGTCGACGATCAGGCCGACGTCATGGCCGCGCTCGATTTGCCCCTGCGTAAGATCGACGACATGCCGAAACAATCCGCCGACCGGAGCGCGCAATACATGAATGATCTTCATCATCTTGCTCCGGCAGCCGCAGCGATCAGGAGACCATTTCGCGTCTGCGAGGCATCGCCGCCGCACTTGACTTCGACGTCAGCCATCGCCGCAGCAAGCGCAATTTCCCGACGCCATATTGGCCGGCAAATCTGATCCACCGACGCGCCCGCCACCGCATACGCGGATCGGTGGAAAATGCCCGTAGCGCGTAGGCTTTGTTGAGCGAGAAGCGATCGCAAGCCTGCTTGACCGGGTCGGCGTAGAAGGCGGCGATCTTGTCCACCCCCATACCGGAAGTGGCGAGCCATCGCGGGACGTAAACGTTGCAGAGGCGTTCCACATCGGTGAGCACCTTGCGCGCGCCGGTGCCGGCCGCGGGGCACGATGTAGAGAAAGCATCGCCGACCAGGACGATTCCCGGCTGAAGATGACCGTGTGTCGCATAAAGATCGACGGGCCGGATCTTTATATGCCCCGAAACCGCGAAATTTCCGATAATCGGACCAAGCCCCGGCATCAGCGCCAGAAGGGTCCGCTCCGGCGCGGCGCGCAGTTTTTGCAGCCACGGGTCGTCCATGTCGCGATAGACGAATAGATTGGCGCGCATGGTCTGGCCGATCGGGAAAAGAGTCAGCAGCGCCGTGCGGTCGCTCGGCTGATCCGCGTAATAGGTCAGCGCCGGAAATTTGAACTCCGGTGCGCCGACTGGATGAATGTCGAAGCCAATGCTGATCGAATGGCAGCCGCTCAGGATCTCACGTTTCAGTTTCAGACTGTCGCGTAAACCGATGTTGAGCCCGTTGGCCAAAACAATCAGCCGGGCGCGAACCGTTGCGCCGGTGGACGTCGTCACGGTCTGAACTTCGGGACCGGTCGCCAGCGCGGTTGCCTTTGCATTGATGAAAACGACCTGCTGCGGAATTTCGGCGCGAACTGTGTTCACCAGCGGCGCATAAAAAATGCCGAGTTGATCGCCCGGGCGCTTATCGACGAGACGGCCAAAGCGCGCCACCCATGACTCGCGATCCGGCGTTGCCGCGCGCATGACTGCTTCGGCTATCCCGGTTTTCTTCAGAATGGCGACCTGGTCGCCGTCGAGCTTCTCGCACCGGAAATCCGGCGGGTATTCGGTGCGCGGGTCGATCAGCACAGCGTCGATTCCGGCGCGGCCCAGCATTGCGGCGGCAAGCGAACCAGCAAGCCCGCCACCCACGATCGCGACGTCGGTCACGTGAACGGGTTTTGTCGCGGTGTCGCCGGCGGTGACTTGCGGGCCGGCGACCTGGCGCTCCAGCGTCAGTTCTTCTTCCACTGCCGTCCCCATAGATAGGTCTCCTTCACGACGGACCGCAGCCATAGAGCCACTTTCTGCAGATGGCCGAGCAGGAAAAAGCGAAGGGAAAAGCCAGAGGCGGGATTGAGCCAAACCTGCCCGATCTCCTGGCGTTCGGACCACGCCGACATGAATCCTCTCTCGTCGTAAGCGCAGGAATCGACCATCGTGATGGTGTCGTCGGCGAGGAAGGCCCTGGTGTAGTCCTCGAGCAGCAGCATGCCCGGCGAATATTCGTGCGCCGTTTCGGCGTAGGCGGTCTTCCAGGTAAAGGCCACGGATCCCGCGCGCAGCACGACCTGCATGCTGATCGGCCGGCCGTCGAAATAGAGTGCGTGGATGCTTGCCGCGCCGCGGCATGCCAATTTCGCCACCAGATTACGGGCAAAGGCCGCCTCGGCCGCCTTGCAATGCATGGCCGTGCCGCGCCGACCCTTCCATCCCGCCGCTTCGAGGTGAAGGAAGTCGTCAAAAGCGCGGCACACCGCGTCCGGCGCGGTCCAAACCTTCGATTCGAGATTGCCCTTTTCCTGCAGACGGCGCCGGTGCTGGCGCAGCTTCTTGCGCGTCGAGCCGGAAAGGGCTTTTTCGAAATACTTGGCGGCGGAAAGTCCCGAAGCGAGCACCGGCCGCCGGTCCTTGGCCAAAACAAACGGAGCGGTGCCGCGCGCATTCAAGACGCGATCCAGCGCCCGCATCGTCGGTCCGTCGAGCCGAATCTGATTGAGCGCCACCAGTTTCGGCAGATCGCTGCGCGCAATGAAGTCGAGCATCGCTTCAAGCGCACTGTCCGCCATGTCGCGGTCGATGACCGGCGTGGCCAAATAACTGTGCGGCGCTGCAGGCGCCAACAAGATGCGGCGGGGCAGGGGCAGATAATCCGGGTGGGTGACCGAGAAGGCCCACAGGCCGACGAGCGTTTTCGATTTCCCCGCACCCTGCCATGCCAGCAAAGTGACGCCGCAATCATCGTGAAATGAACGCTGGGCGACCTCGACAACGGCCGGATCCATGAACACGTTCGGCTCGTGGGCACGGCGGACGAGATCGAGCCAATCCGCTTCGATTTCAGTCAGTCTTGCGCCAGTGGCGCATTCGATCGAGATCGGCGCGGGTTGCGGGACGACAAGCGACGGCGCGGGCGCGCGCGGGGGCTCACCCGGGGTTCCGGCATCAACCGGAACGGGCATCTTTTCCGCAATCAGGGCGTTTCCAGCAGGCATGATGATTATGGCCGCTTCGGCCGGACATTTTTCGAATTAGGCGGTCTGCATAGCAAAACAGTTTTCACATCCAGTTACCTCAAGCCGCCGAATTACCTTTCATTTCGATTAACCTTGATTCGGCGCTGGACCTGCCGCCGCAGGCCGCCAAGGGCCGAAAGCGAACATGTGCAGGCCGAGCCCGCGCTTGGCGATCAGAAACAGCAGAGCCGACTCGACCACGAAGGCGCCCGCCGTCCCGATCGCGGCACCGACAGCACCGTAGGCGGGGGCAAGGGCAAGGCAGGCGCCGATGTTGAAGGCGAAGGCGAAAGCATAAGCGAAGGCACAAAGGCGCTGTTGCCCAAGAACGTTGAGGACCCGTTCCGCCGGTCCAACCGACGCCCGGGCGAGTTGGCCGACGGCGAGAATGGCCATGACTGGATATCCGGCCGCGAAATCCGGACCGAATAGCATCAGCGCCGGCCTGCCGAGGACGAGGATGATTACGGTCGCGCCGAACGAGAGCCAAAAGACCCAACGAACCGTTGCTGCGGCGAAGCGCGCCAGTCCTTCGCGATCGCCGGCGACATGGTAGGCGGTGAAATGGTGGGCCGTCGTCGCCGCCACCGCGAAATAGATGATGCTTACCAGCGCCAATGTCTTGGCGGCGGCGTAATAATAGGCAACTTCATGCTCCGGCCGGAACTGCTCGAGCACAAGCACATCGGTCGAGGTCAGCAGCGCGTAAAAGCCCCAGACAAAGACGATGGGCAAGGCGGTGCCAAGCCAGCGCCGCGGCTCGTAGCGCCTGGGGCCGTTGGAGATAACGGCTTTCAGCTTTCCGTTTAATTGCAGCACTTGCACCAGCGCTGAAAGCCAGGCGGCGGCGGCCAGCGCGGCCATGACACTTGCGGCATCGAGCTCGAATCCGACGAGCCGCAATCCGGCAACCGCCCCAATCAAGATCAATGGGCGGACGATGTATGCCGGCAGCAGGGCCACAGCGATCCAGTTATAGGATCGGGCCAAACCATCGGACATAAATGTCAGTCCGTAGACCGGCAATGCGGCACAGGCCAGGTAAAACGGAACGACAAAGCGCGCATCAAACGCGCCCTGCACTGCATAGATGATGAGGGCCGCCGTGGCCGCGACGACGCATCCGACGAGAAACGTCAGCCAGCGGCTACCGTTGAGATAACCGCGCAGCAAATCGCTCGAAGACGCTTGCGTGTATTCCGGGATAAATCGCTGCGCCGTCAGCGGCAAGCCGAGATGGACAAGATCGCCGGCCAACAGCAGCCAGGTCCAGACATAGACATACGCGCCGAAATTGTCGCTGCCCATCCAGCGGGCCAGCAATGCCTGCGACAGGAAAACAATTGCCGCGCTGGCGACGCGGATCGTGAATGCCGCTCCGGCCTGCCGCTGCGTGAAGGCATGCTCGCCCGACATGACGCCGATGGCGCGCTGTCGGAGCCGTGCGAAAAGCCCCGGCTCTGCTGCATCCGCCGCTTGCTTGAAGTCGGTAAGAGCCATCTCTACCCCGCGGAGACGGCCTACATCTTTTTGATGATTAAATTTTGAAATAAATCCATAAAATTCGAAGCAACCGGTGCCGGTCCGCAACCGCCTGCCCGCGCCGACTTCATCGTTCAAGCCATGACGCCGGCATCGACCAGGCGCGCCAGCACCGTGTTAACCCATGTATGGCATCATGCGGACCGATGCCCATCGACCGCCGATACCTTCTGACCGGTTCGTTGGCCAGCGCCGCTCTCGCCGTGCGGCCGGCCCTGGCAACAGCGATTCCAGTGGCCGGGATCCCGGCCGACGAATTTGGCGTGCGTGCCGACTCACATGACGACCAGAGCGCCGCGCTGCAGCGCGCCATCGACGCGGCGGCGCAGCGCAACGTCCCGCTTTGGCTCGCGCCGGGAAATTACCGCGCCGGGGGACTCCGGTTGCCGAACGGGTCGCAGCTTGCCGGCGCGAGGGGAGCGACCCGCATTGTTTCGACCGGGGCGCAGCCTCTGCTTGCCTCCACGCATTCGGAATCCATTTCCCTCTCGGGCGTCGTACTCGACGGCGCCGGTATTCCCCTGGCGAAAGGCGGCGGCGTCGTTCAGTTCCTCGACGTGCATAAGTTGATTATGAGAGATTGCGCCATCGTAAAAGCGGGAGGCAACGGCATTGCGCTTGAGCGCTGCGACGGTGAGGTAACGCGCACGAGGATAACCGGTGCGGATGACAATGCCCTGTTCTGCCGCGACGGCCGCGGGATGCAAATTGTCGGCAACAACATTCGCGATTCCGGAAATGGCGGCATCCGCGTCTGGCAGGGCGAGAAACGGCCCGACGGCAGCGTCATCGCGGACAACGTCATCGACGACACCCATGCCCGCGACGGCGGCACCGGCCAGAACGGCAACGCCATCAATGTATTTCGCGCGGCCAACGTGATGGTGCGCGGAAATCGTATTCGCAATGCCGCGTTCTCCGCCATCCGCGGCAATTCGGCTTCCCACATCCAAATCATCGCCAATGATTGCACCGCCTGCGACGAGGTCGCGATCTATTCGGAATTCGACTTCGAAAGCGCCGTCATCGCCGAGAACGTCATCGGGGACGCCGCTAACGGCATTTCCGTGACCAACTTCAAGGAAGGTGGCCGCCTCGCCTCGGTGCACGGCAATATCCTTCGCAATCTGCGTGCGCGCGGCACGGACGCTACGGCGGATGCCTTCGGCATCGGCATCGCCGTGGAGGCCGACACGATCGTGAACGGCAACGTCGTCGAAAACGCGCAGAACGCAGGGATTAGCGCCGGCTGGGGCCCCTATTTGCGCAACGTCGCGGTCACCGCAAACGTGCTGCATCAGTGCGGCATCGGCGTTACCGTCTCGGTGGCGCCGGGCGCCGGCAACGCGCTTATCGCGAACAATCTAATAGTTGGCGCGTCACGCGGCGCGATCCGCGGCATGGAATGGCAGAAAACCGTGACCGGCGATCTTGCGCGCGGCGGCGGCGATCGGTTTCCGCAGTTGAATATCAGCGGCAATCAGGTCAGTTGATCCACGCGCCGCGGCAGTCAATCGCGTTCCGCTAGGCACCGACCGCTTTCGCCGGCGCGGGCGGCATCAGGTTCTCCATGCGCGGGATGACGTTGTTCTTCTTCATTTCCTCGAGCCACATGCGATGGATGCGCGGATCCTGGTCCTCGTACTCGATCTGCCCGCCGCCTTCCTTGAGACTCAGGGAAACACCGGGCTTGTCGCCTCCTTTGCCCAGCAATGCGTGGCGTTGCGTGAGCATCGTCGGATAACGCAGCCCGCCCACGGCGGTGGCTAGATAGCGTGCCGGATGGTTGCTGGTGTTGAAATGCTGATGGAATTGCTGATCGGCCGGCGGAAAGACCGTGCCGTGCTTCCAGTCGATGCGCAAGAAATCCTTCTGTCCCTCATACCAAAGGAGGGAAAAGCCGTGGCCGGTGACACACATCACGTGGAAGCTCGGGCCGTGACGATGACCTTTCTTGTAAGTGCCCACCGGCATCTCTGAAATATGCGCATGCATGACGCCGTCGGCGAGCACGAACATGATGTTCGTTCCCCCGGCGCCGCGGTCGCCCCAGTTTTTCAACTCGATCGCGGCAAGATCGGGGACAAAATTGGTCTCCCACATATGGTTGCCGGGGCGAACGGTGATGAGATCGCCTTCGCCGGCGAAATACTTCGTCTTGCCAGCGCGATCGACAAAATCGAAAGGCACATCGAAGATGAAGCGCTCGTTATGGAAAACGTTCATGACCATCGGCATATTTGTCGTGCTGACCAGCAGGGCGCGTTGGCTGCCGCTGCCATTGAAGTGCCTATGCCGGGCATTGAGCGGTATGGAGAAAAGACTTTTAGGTCCCCACTCGAAACTGTGCTTCTGACCGTTATCGAATTCGATTTGCGTGCTTCCGCTGCCTTCCAGCACGTAATAGACGTCCTCATAAAGATGGCGCTGCGGAACGGTCGATTTGCCGGGTCCAAGCTCGAACAGGAACATGTTGCAGAAGTCGCCTCGGCCCTTGAGGTGCACGGCAGCGCCTTTCACGCCATAGCGCGGCCAATCGGCCGTCGGCACCGCAAAGAGATCAATGCCGTAATCCTCGGCGACCGGCAGCCCCTCTTTTTCGACCCACTCGAGATAAGGGTCGATGCCATAGCGTGGCGTTGTCGTGTCGTTCATCTTACTTCCTCGCAGCGATCATCCATTCGAGCGTCAGGCGACTCGCTCCTTGGGCGGAGCGACGGTGCCTTGAAGCGGACGCCAATCGGTGCCCTTCGGCACGATTCCTTCGAACGACGCAATAGACGTATGGGCGATGTGTGGCTCGGTCCGCCCCAGCGCCGGTCCGCCCGCCTTCATCGTCCGCGCCGCGTCAACCATCAGGCGGCGAAATTCCACGATGGCGATATCGCTGGCGCCAAGACGTTCGCGGGTCCGGTCGGCGATCGGCCCCATCGTGGCCCACATGGCGATGTCCTGGTTGGGAATCCCGGCGATGCCGGTGGCGCTGCCGAGCTTCATCAGGTCGCGATTCTGCAGATAGTTGTTTTCGCGGTTGCGTAAATTGTTGAAGTGGACATCGAGGTCGATGCCGGGCCGCGCCATGTTGAATTTGCGCCAAGATTCCTGATCGATGCCCCGACCTTCACTCCAGGCGATGAAATGGAAGACGGTGTGGGTATCGTCGGTCGGCGATAATAGCGCCGCGATATTATAGGTATCGTTGGGGGGGATCAGCGCCGTGAACGGCGCGATGTAAACGGTCTTGCGGACGTAATCGTGCGTCTGTGCGTTCATGATCGGGCGGCGAATCGCGGCGTAGTGGAAACCGTAGCTGGTTCGCTCGGTTTCCATGCGCGGCGATTTGTCGGTCGACGGCCGGACCCAATGGGTTTCAAGTGCGCCTGCCCTCGTTACCTTGGCGGGCCGCATGTCGGAAGCATGCAGGACCGACGAGTGGGCGGAATCGATCTGGCCCTCAAGCACCTGCGCCCAGTTGCACGGCACATGGATCTTGACGATGCTGACACGCGTCTGCTCGCTCGGCGCGAAAGCGGGCCGTTCAAATTCGGGCATCGTCTCCACCGCACCCATATAGGCCCAAACGAACCCGGCACATTCGTGCGTCGGATAGGCCTTGTGCTTGACCTTCTCCGTCAAGCCGCTTTGCGATGGCTCCGACGGCATTTCGACGACGTTGCCTTCCACATCTACTTTCCAGCCGTGGTAGAGGCAGCGCAACCCGCATTCTTCGTTCCGGCCATAGACGAGCGAGGCGCGCCGATGCGGACAATATTCATCGAGCACGCCGACCCGCCCATTGGTATCGCGGAAGACGACAAGATCTTCGCCGAGAAGACGCACGCGGATCGGCGTGCCGTCGGGCTCGGGAACTTCCTCGGAAAGGCAGACCGGAATCCAATGCTGCCGCATGAGCTGACCCATGGGAGCATCGCCTTCCACGCGGCACAAAAGATCGTTTTCTTCGACTGTCAGCATGGGGAACCCCACTGGTTCGTTCAGGGGCGCTCTTGAATACTTAGTTACCTAAGTTTAGCCTAAAAAGGTGGTCTGCTGTCAATCCGTGTAAAGGAAAAACAATGGCTGTTGGCGATATCCCCGACATTTCGGTACGGGTGGCACGCGCCTCGGCAGAAACCGCGGAGATTCGGCTCTTTGAACTCCGTGCCAAAGACGGCCGTAGCCTGCCGGAGTTCACCGCGGGCGCTCACATTTCCGTGCGCGCGCCGAATGGCATGGTGCGCAAATATTCGCTCTGCAACGATCCAGGTGAAAACGATCGTTATGTCATTGCCGTGCTGCGTGAGGCCCAGGGGCGCGGCGGCTCGATCAGTATCGCCGATGACGTGCGCGAGGGCGATGAAATTCTGATCACGCCGCCGCATAACGACTTTCCTTTAGTGCCGAGCCCGGCCGGCTACATCTTCATCGCCGGCGGCATCGGCATCACGCCGATTCTGTCCATGATCCGGCACCTCAAGAGCGGCGGGAGCGCAAAATTCAAACTCTATTATTGTACGCGATCCCAGGCCCAGACGGCATTTTATGACGAGCTTTCGGCGCCGGAATTTCGCGACCAAGTCGTCATCCATCACGATGGCGGCGATCTCGAGCGCGCGCTAGACCTTTGGCCCGTGCTGGAGAATCCCAAGGGCCACGTCTATTGTTGCGGACCGCGCGGGCTGATGGAGGCGGTGCGCGACATGACCGGCCATTGGAACGCTTCGAGCATTCATTTCGAGGCATTCAACGAGGCGCAATCCCATAAGCCCGAAGATCGTCCCTTCCGCGTCAGGCTCGCCCGATCGGGTGATGTGATCGAGGTTCCCATCGGCAAAACCATCCTGGAAAGCATCCGGGCGGCGGGACACGAGGCTCCGAGCTCCTGTGAAAGCGGCACCTGCGGCACCTGCAAGACCGTCCTGCTCGCCGGCGAGGCCGATCATCGCGATCTCGTGCTCTCGGCCGGTGAGCGCAGCGGCAACATCATGATCTGCGTATCCCGCGCGAGGTCCGAAGAGATCACCATCGATCGATGACGGCATGACGGAACGCATCGTCAATCTCGGCGTCCTGGGGCTGGGCCGCGCCTTCACGCTCATGCTGCCGACTTTCATCGCTGACCGCCGAGTGAAGCTTTGCGCCGCGGCGGATCCGCGCGCCGAGGCGCGGGCGCGGTTCGCGAGCGAATTCGGCTCTGCCTATGACAGTGTTGAACGGCTTTGCGCCGACTCCGCCGTGGAGGCGGTTTATGTCGCCTCGCCGCATCAGCTCCATGCCGAGCACGTTCAAATAGCGGCGAAGGCCGGTAAGCACGTCCTTGTGGAAAAGCCGATGGCGATCACCATCGAACAATGCAACGCGATGATCGATGCCGCGCGCAAAGCAGGAATCCATCTGATTGTCGGTCATAGCCACAGTTTTGACCGGCCAATCTTGCGTCTGCGCGAACGCATTCAAAGCGGCGAGTTCGGCGATTTGCGAATGATCACTGCGCTGAACTTTACCGATTTTCTCTATCGTCCACGGCGGCCCGAGGAGCTTGCCACCGCGCAGGGGGGCGGGGTCGTGTTCAGCCAGGGTGCGCACCAGATCGATATTATCCGCCTCCTCGGAGGGGGCCTGGTCAAAAGCGTGGTCGCGAATACCGGGAGCTGGGACTCCGCGCGGCCGACCGAGGGCGCCTATTCCGCGCTGCTCACGTTTGACACCGGCGCATTTGCCGCCGCCACTTACAGCGGCTATGGACATTTCGATAGCGACGAGTTCATGGGAGGGATCGACGAGTTGGGGCAGCCGAAGCAGGCGAACCGCTATGGCGCGGCACGCAAGGTGCTCGCCTCCGCTTCAGAGGCCGATGCCGAAGCAACGTTAAAGAACGCCCGCAACTACGGTGGACCGTTCTACGTCCCCTCACCGCCCATGGCGGGGCTGCAACATCAGCATTTTGGCTTGCTCCTTGCCAGCTGCGAGAAGGCGGATCTGCGGCCCCTACCCGCGGGCGTGATGATTTACGGGCATGACAGCCAGCGGCTGGACGCTCTCCCGCCGCCGCAGGTCCCACGCGCGGAAGTCATCGATGAGTTGTACGAAGCGGTGGTCAACGATAGACCACCGGAGCACGATGGCGAATGGGCGCGCGCCACTCTCGAGGTCTGTCTCGCAATTCTCAAATCCGCGCGGCAGGAACCTGTCACTCTTCGCCATCAGGTCGCGGTAAGGGAGCGGAAATGAAAAAGAAAGGCCCCGCCGCGTCCCGCCGTAGCGACGCACAGCTGATGCTGACCTATTGGCAGGAAGCCGTGCCGAATGATCGGCTTGCCCATCTGGTGAAGGACGTCACCCGCGCCTTTGTGCGTGCGCTGCAAACGCGGCTCAGCGAGCACGCGATCTCGTTCGGCCATTGGACCTTTTTGCGTATCCTTTGGGAAACCGACGGGCTGACCCAGCGCGAGCTGAGTGATCAGGCCGGCGTCATGGAGCCGACGACATTCGCCGCCATCAAGGCGATGGAGCGCCTTGGCTATATCCAGCGTAGCCGGCGAAGCGACAATAAACGCAACGTCTATGTCCATCTCACGGCAAAGGGCCGATCGCTGAAAGCTGAGCTCGTGCCATTGGCCCAAGAGGTGAACCGAATCGGCATGCGCGGGATCAAGGCGGCGGAGATCCTGACCACGCGGAAAACCCTGCTCTCCATTCTTGCCAATCTGGCGCGCGACGAGATCGACAGCTCGCGCAGTCGTCGGCGTATTCCCTTTGCCCAGCCTGCATCCCGCAGCCGTACCGTTCCGGCAAGAACACCGGCAACCCGCAACATCGGCCGGCAGCGCGATATGCGCTAAGAACTCCCGCTACCTAATACCGAGGAATTCCTGCGTGACGATGAAAGCAACGGAAAAGCCACTGGCGGCGGGCGCGACCGCGAGTGTTCAGGCAGCCTTCTCCTGGAATGCACTGATCTCTACGTATCTGCCGGCCCTCGTATTGGCCTTGGGAACCGGCATTGCGCTGCCTGCCATTCCGACCTTGGCGCAATCTTTCGGCGTCAGCTTTGGCGTCGCCAGCGGCGTGGTGACCTCGTTTTTGATCGGCAATTTGGCGGGCACGCTGCCGTCCGGCTGGCTGATCGACCGTTTCGGCCGCCGCCCCGTGATGATCGCCGGACCGTTGCTCACCTCGGCGATGGCGTTTCTGGTTGTCTTCGCCGATTCCTTTCCGCAGTTGCTGGTTCTTCGCTTCTTCGACGGCTGCGCGGCGCAGATGTGGCTGATGGCTCGGCTGGCCGCCATCTCGCATGGCGCTCCGGCCGAGCAGCGCGGCCGCCAAGTCAGTTGGATGTTCGGAATGAACAATGCCGGCAAGCTTGCGGGCCCAATGCTGGGCGGTTTCATCGCCTTCGCCTTGGGCATGCGTGCGCCCTTCGTGGCCTATGCCGTGCTTGCGCTGATCGCGCTGGTTCCCACTTTTATGTTCGCCGAGGATACGCCGCGCCGCGAGGGAAGCGCGCGCGAAAAGGCGCCGGCGCTCAATCTTGCGCTGTTGCGCCAGATCCTGAGGCCACGTCTCGTCTATTTCGCGGTGGCCTTATTCGCGGGACTGACGCGCGGTCCCTTATATGCGGACCTGCTCCATCTCTATGCCGCCTTCGCCTACCATCTCGACGCACAACAGATCGGTTATCTTGCCACGGCAGCGACGCTCATCGGCTTGCCGATCGGATTCACCGCCGGCTGGATGATGGATCATTTCGGCCGCAAGCGAACGATGGTTCCCGGCTTTGCCGGCGTCGCCCTCGCCATGGTCGCGCTCGCCGTATCGGCCTTCGCCGGTCTTTCCTATGCTTGGTACGTGGCGCTTTTCTTTCTTGCGGTGGCCTTGCAATCCCTCACCGGCGGCTCCGTGCAGACGGTCGGCGCCGACGTCGCGCCGGCGGAAGGGCGCGGCATGTTCCTTGGCGTCTGGCGGCTTACCGGGCAGCTCGGCACCACCTTCAGCCCGGTCATTTTCGCCATCCTGGCCGACGCCTTGAACTTCGGCTCATCCTTCCTGTTCGTGGCCGCCTCCGCGGCCGTCGTCGCCAGCCTGCTTATCTTCTATGTGCCGGAGACCAGAACGGCGAAGTAACAATTCGCCGGCCGCTTCTGAATTTTCGACGGCCCAAGCCGCCCCTTACGACGGCGTCGGCTCGGTGGAAAGCATCTGCGGGACCAGAGATGCCACCTGCAGCGCGGCCAGCGGGATGCAAACAATGCACATCAAACCGTCGCGCGCGAAGATCATATCCACCCTGCCGCCGAAATCCTGTTCGACGATCGAGCGCAGCAGAACCGTGCCGAAGCCTTCTTTGTGAGCGGCCTGGATCGGCGGGCCGCCCTCTTCCTGCCATTGCAGGCGGAGGATGCGAAGGCCGCCCTCGGTCGGCAGGTCCCAGCGAATCTTGACCCTGCCCGCCAGCGCATTCAAGGCGCCATATTTCGCGGCGTTGGAGATGAGCTCGTGAATTACCATGCCGATTTCAACCGCAGCTTTGATATCCAGTTCGAGCGGCGGGCCGTCCAAATCCACCTGTTCTGCGGTGGCAAAGGGTTTGCAAGTCTGGGCGATGAGCTTCGCCAGATCGCTGCTGTGAAATTCGCGGTCGCCGAGCGCTTCGTGCGAGCGGGCAAGCGCCGCCAGCCGCTCTTCGAATGACTTGCCGAATTGCTGCAGCGAGCGCGAATGCCTGATCGTCTGTTTTTCGATCGCGCGCACGACGCCGAGCATCGCCTCCATGCGCTTATTCATTTCCTCAGCGAGGCTGGAGCGAGCCAGCTCCCACTGTTCCAGTGCCGCGATCGATCCGGCGATGGCTCCGGAGACGCCGCTAAGTTCGGCGATGCCGGTCGCCATCTCCTGGTCCGCGCCAGTCGCGCGCGCCAGAGCCTTCAACTTGAGGACAGGCTTCGACAGATAGCGGCCATAAAAAATTCCGAGCGCCAAGGACGCGCCAAGCCCGAGAGCAAGAACGATCAATGAAGCCGTCGAGCGATAAGTCGGGCTCTGGACATCGGTCACCGCCGCGATTCGCCAGCCGGAAAGTTCCGAGCGGCGATAGGCGGTGAGTCGTGCGCCGGCAGAATTTTCTGAGACAAAGCTGCCACTATCGCCGCGGCTATGTTGGATAAAGTCGGCGGATGCTTTCCCGCCGATGTCTTTGCCGCCGCCGCTACGCGCGATGATCCTATCGGCGTTGTCGGTGATCTGCAGCCCCCAGTCAGCGGCGTGCGCCTGGGCGTCGAGCAACGCGGCAAGGCTTGTCGGCGCCAGCTTGAGCGTGAGCAGATATTGGACCTGGCCATTGGCCAACACCGGCATCGCGAGTGCCAGAAAATCCTGGTGATTCGGTGTGCCGATCAAATCCGAAATCACCGGGCTGCGATGCTCCACCGCCAACCGGTTCGCCGCGCGCAATGCCGCCTCCGGCTCCTCGGCGACGGAGGCGTTGTAAGGCAGGCTCGTCATGAAGATCAGTTCGCCCGTCGGCTGGCGCAGCGAGATGGCGCCGCCGGGAATGGAGTCGCTCAACTGCTTTGACTGCCGGTAAAAATCCTCGAAGCGGCCTTCCCTAACCGCGTCGGAAGTGGCGAGAACCTGCATCGCCAGCTTATATCCATTGAGGTTCTGGTCGATCACCGCCGCAGCCGCGCTCGCGATTTTTTGCGCCTGCGACGCCAGATCGGCGCGATCGCGATCGACATGAAGGCCGGCTGCGGCAATGACCGCCGCCAGAATAGGAGCAGCGATCAAGGCTCCGAAAAACGCCAGATGAACTCGGATTGGAAGATTACGCCGCACCAGAAGGGTCCCGTCCTATTACGTCTAGCTTAGCAGAAAACAAGGCCGCCAGCCTACCCGCCATCCCACGGCCATCGTCGATGCGCTCGTCCCACGCCGATGTTACGCTGGCCAGGTTTTCATGTGCTCTTCGCTTCACTTAAGCTGCGCCGACGATGCGACGGATTCGCTTGATTTTGGCCGTGGGTTCTTTTTGGCGGCGACGCACATAGCGGCGGCCGCGCGAGATCTGCATGTGTATGTCATCTACGGCCAGGGCGGACGGCTTATGTCGCGCGGCATGGAAAGTCTTGCCCAAAGCCTGCGCAAGATGGATCCCCGGGTAGAGGTATCCACCTATCATTGGGACCGCTACAAAGATGTGGCGAAGAAGATCAGGGAGCTTCCGCCGGACGCGCCCGTCGCCGTGATCGGCTATTCGCTGGGCGCCAATGCGGCGACCTGGATTGCCAACGCGGTCCGGTCGCGCACAATCGATCTGATCGTGGCCTACGATCCGACGAAATGGTCGGAAGTGCAGGCTATCGGCGGAAACGTCAAACGGGTCCTGCTCTATCACAACAATGGCCCCGACCCGTTCGGCCATGCTCGCATCAATGGGCGGCAGGTGGAGACGGTGGAAACAAGAAATTCCCACCTTTCCATCGACGACAGCTCCTGGCTGCACGACAAGACACGCGCGGCCATTGCCGAGTTACTAGGGCAGCTTTGACGCGGCCGAATTCGGAAAAACATCTTTGATCCGGCGCAACGGGGACCGGCTTTTCCGGCTGGCACCACCTGCCGTGTTGACGCAGATCAAGGACACCCCCCGACCGCCGCCGCAGATAAATCTTAGCCAGGAGGATGCCATGAAAGCCAAGGACGTGATGACGCAAAAAGTCATTTCCGTAAGCCCCGACGACACCATTCTGCGGGCAATCAGGCTTATGCTGCAAAACAATATCAGCGGCCTGCCCGTTCTAGACACGAGCCGAAGAATGGTCGGCATTGTCACCGAGGGCGATCTCCTGCGGCGCGCCGAAACCGGCACCGAACTCAAACGGCCGCGATGGATTGAATTCCTCACCAGCCTTGGCACTCTCGCCGAGAAATACGTGCATTCGCATGGCCGGAAAGTGCATGAAGTCATGACGCCGGAGGTTTGCTCGGTCACCGAGGACACATCGCTGGCCGACATCGTCGAATTGATGGAAAAGCGCCACATCAAGCGCGTTCCGGTAGTGCGCGACGGCGAAGTGGTCGGTATCGTCAGCCGCGCCAACATCCTGCATGCTGTTGCCAAGGCGGGCATCAAGGCGGCACAGGCGCCGGCGGGAGACGATAGCGAGATCAAGCGTCAGCTCGTGGCGTATCTTGACAAGCAACGCTGGGCGCCGGTCGGCACGATCAGTGTCGACGTTAAAAACGGCGTGGTGACCTTCACCGGCGTCATTCTCGACGACCGGGAAAGAGAGGCGCTGCGCGTGGCTGCCGAAAATACGCCGGGCGTGAAAAACGTCGTCGACCAGCTCGTTTGGGTCGATCCGACCTCAGGCTATATCGGCGACGCGCCGTCGCGGACGAACTGACGTCTGGCCGATTACGTTCCCCGGACTCCAGGAGCCCGCGCATCGGTCCTGGCTCGCAGTTCGCGCCTATTTTTGCGCCGGCGCGATATTCGCGACCAAGGCCATCCGCACCAGGTCGGATAGGCTCGCTGCCTTCATCTTGGTCATCACGTTAGCCCGATAAATCTCGACGGTCCGCGGACTGATGCCAAGATTGAACGCTATGATCTTATTGGGCTGGCCGGCCACTAGCCCCTCCAGCACTTCACGTTCACGAGCGGAAAGCGTGGCCAGACGCTGCGTCAACTCCGCTTTTTCGATGTCACGCGCGCCCGCCTTGTCTCCCTCGCTGAGCGCCAGTTGCACGGCAGCCAAAAGTACATCATCGTCGTAAGGCTTCTCGAGAAAATCAATGGCTCCAATTCGCATCGCTTCGACTGCGAGCGGGACGTCGCCATGTCCGGTAATGACAATCACCGGGACACTGGAATTCATCTCGCGCAGTCTCCGCAAGAGGTCGATGCCGCTGACGTCCGGCATTCTCACGTCGGTGATGATGCAGCCAGCCGTGAGAATTGGAACGTCCTCGAGAAATACCTTGGCAGAGTCGTAGGTACGCACTTTGAGCTTGGCGCTGCGCAGCAGAAATTCCAGCGATTCGCGCGCCGCGTCGTCATCGTCGATGACGTGCACAACCGGATCATTTGGCATCGGCCAGTTCCTCGTCACTCATCAGCCGCAGACTGAACCGAAAAACGGTTCCACCTCCGGGATTTGGTTCGGCGACGATTTGGCCGCCATGAGCTTCGACAATGGTGCGGCAAATCGAAAGTCCCACGCCCATACCGTGCGCCTTGCTCGTGATAAACGGCTGGAACAGA
This sequence comes from Xanthobacteraceae bacterium, assembly GCA_035652315.1. Taxonomy (GTDB): domain Bacteria; phylum Pseudomonadota; class Alphaproteobacteria; order Rhizobiales; family Xanthobacteraceae; genus CANKHA01. The sequence continues at coordinate 42,014 of DASREA010000048.1, forward strand.
TGTGCGGCCACGTCTTCGGAAATTCCCGTGCCGGTATCCGCAACCTTGATTTCGACCATGTCATCTGAGCGAAGACTGGAAATCGTCAAATCCCGCCGCTCCGTTTCTTGCATCGCCTCGATGGCGTTACGCATCAAATTAAGCATGACCTGTTGGATTTGCACCTTGTCGGCAAGCACCAGATCGCCGGAAGGATCGAATTGAAAGCGGACACGAACTCCATGTTCCTTGGCGCCCACCAAAGCCAGCGCGCTGGCCTCCTCGACCAACTTGCTGACACTTTCGACGCGCCGCTCGCTTTCGCCGCGCGCCACGAAATCTCGCAAGCGTCGGATGATTTGCCCCGCGCGCAAGGATTGTTCCGCCGCCTTATCCATGGCCTCGCGGACGGTCACCGAGGCCGCGTCGTCTCTGCCTTCGAGAAGACGGCGCGACCCCTTCATATAATTGGCGATCGCCGACAGTGGCTGATTGAGCTCATGCGCCAGCGCTTGCGCCATTTCACCCATCGCCGTCAACCGCGAGATATGGACGAGCTCGGTCTGCAACTCTTGCAGACGCGCTTCTGTCTTCTGCCGCTCGGTTAGATCGCGGATAAAGCCGGTAAAGTAGCGTTGGTTTCTCGATTTCATTTCCCCGACCGCCAGCTCCATGGGAAATGTGGATCCGTCCCTGCGTTCCCCCACGACAACCCGGCCGATGCCGATGATGCGCCGCTCGCCGGTCGTCAGATAGCGCGCCAGATACCCGTCGTGATTTTCCCGATAGGGTGACGGCATCAGCATTTTGATGTTGCGGCCGATGACTTCATCGGCGTGATAACCGAACAATCGCTCGGCGGCGGAGCTGAATGACTGCACGCTTCCCTTTTCGTCGATCACGATCATCGCGTCGGGAACGGTCTCGAGAATCGATTTTAGATGCGCCTCGCGCGCCCGAAGATCGGCGGCGACCGCGGTCGCTTGCTGGCGCTTGCTCTTCAGCAGGCCTCCCCACCATGCGGTCGCGATTCCGATACCAGTGAACAAAGCGATGGTGACGATGTCCGGACCTTCCAACGCGGGCAATTTAAAAACCGCGAAGAACCAGAGCAGCAGACTGACCGCAGTCGCGACGAGGCCGGGGCCGGTACCTCCAAAGCCGCTGGTCACCAGCACAGCCGCCAGGAACAAGAGAAAGGGGGACCCCCTTCGCAGCGACGGTTCCAGAATTATCGCGATGGCCAGCGCGACAACGGGCGCGCAAAAAGCAACACCGTAGGCCATCCAACCGCGCGAAAACGTGCGGCCCGGGTCAAAAGCGCTATCAACTACCTGGTCAATATCAAGCTCGGCCATGGTCGCTGGATATCGCCTCCGGTCCTTTCGCCCCCGACCTCCGGGAGAGCCCTTAGGGACCATATCTGAATTTTCCGCATGCAAACTAGCCCCTATTCCTTGCGGCAACACTGACGCAAGGAGATTGCCATGTCGATCCGCACCTCACTGTTGTCCGCCGCCACGCAAAACCGGACGCGCGCCACTACAGAGGGCCGGGCGGTTTCCCAGGTTCAGCCGGCCCGGCAGCCGCTGTTCAATTCCGTCGAATTGACGGGCGCGTCCGTTCCCTACGCGCGCGGCGAGGAAATTTACGGCGAAGGCGAAGCGGCTGAATACATCTACAAAGTTATCAGCGGATCGGTTCGCTCGTACAAGGTGCTGAACGACGGACGCCGGCAAATCTGTGCATTCCATCTTCCCGGCGATGTCTTCGGCTTGGAGGCCGGAGAACAACACGCTTTCTCCGCCGAGGCGATCTGCCAATCGGTCGTCTTGTTGATCAAGCGGAGCACGGTGGCCGCCGTCGCCGCGAAGGACACGATGGTTGCCCGGCAACTTTGGAACATCACGGTTGCCGAACTGCAGAAAATGCAGGACCACGTCATGCTCCTGGCGAAGAACGCGCAGGAACGCGTGGTATCCTTCCTGCTGCAGATGGCGCAGCGCGCTCCCGGCACCACCGAAATCGAGTTGCCGATGACGCGGCAAGACATTGCCGACTACCTCGGCCTTACGATCGAGACGATATCCCGTACGCTGACCCAACTGGAAACGCAGGCGACAATCGCGCTACCGAGCTCGCGGCGCGTCCTGTTGCGCAATCGCGGGATGCTCGACCGGTTGAACGCCTGATCCGAAGGCTTCAACCGTGCCGCCCGAAGTGACGAAACGCATAACGATCATCGATGGTCATCCCGATCCGGATGCCAGGCGCTTCTGCCATGCCCTCGCGGGCGCCTATGCGAGCGGCGCGGCGGCGAATGCCTATGCGGTAAAGCGTATCACTCTTGCCGAACTGCATGTTCCGCTGCTGCGCAGCAAGGACGACTGGGAGCAGGGTTCGCTCACCAACGCCTTGGCGGCCGCGCAGCAGGACATCCTTTGGGCCACGCATCTGGTGATCATCTACCCATTGTGGCTAGGCGGCATGCCAGCGATGCTGAAGGCTTTTTTCGAACAAATCTTTCGTCCGAAATTTGCATCCGGCGCGGAGGGCGAAGAGTGGGCCAAGCCCCTCAAGGGCAAGTCCGCCCGGATTGTCGTAACCATGGGAATGCCGGCATGGATATATCGCTGGTACTTCTTCGCGCACAGCTTGAAGAGTCTCGAAAACAACATTCTTGCCTTCGTCGGCATCGGCCCGATCAGGGAAACCCTCATCGGCGGCATTGGCGCGATGGATATAAACGGCCGCCGGAATTGGCTGAAAGCCGTGCGTGCCCTCGGCCGTGACGGCAAATAAAGTCAGCCTACCGTTTTCGGCGAGACCGCGGCAAATCGAGGGGATCGCCGCCAGGATTGCCGGTTTCGCCCCCGCTCCTAGCGCCGATTCCAGACAGGACGGCGCATTTTATTTTGCGTCATTCTGCGAACCGCCCTTGGCTCCGCGCGGCGGAGACGAGCGATTGTCGACGGCTTCGGTCAGGATCGTGCCGCAGCTCTTGCATTCAAAACTGCGCAGCTCCGGCATTCCTCCGAGCCGGGGTGTCGTGCGCGCCAGCGTCATCGCAGTGCGGCATGAGGGGCAAAGCACCGTCCGGGCATTGGGAATGGGATGAGAGTTCGGCACGTCGGAAAATTTCGCGGAATTGGCCAAAGCAAACGTTGATTTGGCGCAATGTGCCAACGCATGCCTACTACGGGAATGTACGTAGCATCGGCTTGATCCACATCAAATCCCCCGCGATGACCCGCAGCACTATTGCCGTGTCGATTACCATTCATCACGGCGGCGGGAATATCCCATGTTGAGAAAAGAGCAGAATGATCTGATCACCCAAACCGGCCCTAATACGCCGATGGGCGCCCTGTTCCGACGCTATTGGATACCGGCGCTTCTCGCCGAAGAGCTGCCGGCCAACGATTGCCCGCCTGTGCGCGTGAAGCTGCTGTCCGAACGGCTCCTGGCGTTCCGCGATAGTGAGGGCCGTCTGGGGCTTATCGACGAGTTCTGCCCTCACCGCGGGGCTTCGCTGTGGTTCGGCCGCAATGAGGAATGCGGTCTGCGCTGCCCTTATCATGGCTGGAAATTCGATTTCACCGGGCAATGCGTCGAGGTCCCCTCGGAGCCGGCGGAAAGCAAATTCGCGGAGAAGATCAAGCTCAAATCCTATCCCTTGGTCGAACGCGGCGGAGTTCTCTGGGCCTACATGGGTCCCGCTGAGGAAAGGCCGTCATTGCCGGAATGGGAATTTGCCACCGTGCCGCCGAAGCAGCGATTCGTTTCCAAGCGATTTCAGGAATGCAACTACCTGCAGGCCATGGAAGGCGGCATCGATTCGAGTCACGTTTCCTTCCTGCACAGCGGTAATCTGGAATCCGATCCGTTGTTCAAAGGCGCCAGGGGCAACAAATATAATTTGGCGGACATGCAGCCGCACTTCGAAGTCGTGGAAAGCCCCGGCGGTCTTTACATCGGCGCCCGCCGTAATGCCGAAAACGGCAATTATTACTGGCGCATCACGCAATGGGTCATGCCATCCTTCACCATGGTGCCGCCGCGCGGGAACTACTCGGTGCACGGCCATTTCTGGATCCCGATCGACGACGAGAACTGCTGGGCCTGGAGCTACGATTATCATCCAACGCGCGAGCTCACGGACGCCGAAGTCGACGCCATGCGGCGGGGCAAGGGCGTGCATGTCGCCCACATTCCCGGCACCTATCGGCCGTTGGCCAACAAGGACAACGACTATCTCATGGATCGCGAGGCACAGCGGCGCGGCACGACCTATAGCGGCGTTGAAGGAATCGCGATGCAGGATGCGTCGCTTCAGGAAAGCATGGGGCCGATCGTCGATCGGACAAAAGAGAATCTCGTTTCCACCGACAACGGCATCATTATGGCGCGCCATCGTCTGATCAAAGCCGCGAAGGATCTGCAGAAAGGCATCCGTCCGCCCGGCCTCGCCGCCGAGCATCAGAAGGTGCGGTCGGCCTCCGTGATCTTGCCGCCGGATCGGCCGTTCAAGGACGCGGCGCGCGAAGCGCTCACCGTCCGCAAAGGCATTGCGCCGGCATCGGTCTAGTTTATCACCGCCGCGAAATGCCAAACCGGCCTGGGCAAGCTAGGCCGGTTTTTGTAGCGAAGCGTCAGCGTTTCGCTATGCGAAGCAAATCATGATGTGCTGCCGCCTGTCTAATCCGCCCTTTTCAAATACTGCGCCATCCGGCTCTGCGCCCCGTGTTTGGCGAGTTCGGCTTCGAAAATCTCATTGATCAGCGGATTCTGATCTTCATATTCGATCTGCCAGCCGCCCTCCTTCTCCGAGACGCCGGAGAAATAGCCGCCCGGGCGCGGCTTGACCGTTCCCATTTGGCCGGGATGGAAGGCCAGATAGCGGGCCCGCGCCGGCCCCGCATTGAAATGTTGATGAATGCAATCGTCGGAAGGCACGATCACCATTCCGCCTCTGCGCCAGTCGCATTTCCGCAGGTCGGACATGTCTTCCTTGGTCCAAAGCAGGGAAAATCCGACCCCGCTCAAAATCACCAAATGCGCGCCCGGCCCGTGGCGATGCGCCTTCTTGTAGGTGCCGACCGGGAATTCAGAAATCGCTGGCCTGGTCGCATTGCCGGCCATCTGAAGCACCACGTTAATTCCGCCGGCCCCGCGTTGCGAATAATCGTACAAGCCCATGTCCGGCGCATTCGGCACGAAGTTGGTCTCCCAGACGCGCCGATTGTAGGCTTTGCCGCGGCCGAAATAATCCTTGTCATCGCCGCTATAGCGGTTCGGAAACTTGCATGGATTGTTGAAGATGAAATCCGGCTCCTTGAAGAAACGCAGGAGCGGCGGCAGCGTCGTCACGGAGATATAGCGCGTCGGACTGCTGCTGACGTTGAAATGCTGGTACCAGGCATTCAGGGGGATCGCGAACAAGGCGCCGGCGTGCCATTCGAAGGTGTCCGGCTCCTGCCCGTCGTACCAGACGCGGGTCGCGCCCTGGCCCGATAGGATATAGACCGTTTCTTCATAAAGATGCCGTTCGGGTTCGGACTTGCCGCCCGGTGCGATCTCTACCAGATGGGCATCGTTTTTCAGTATGTTGTTTGGAATATTGATTACCGCGCCGTTTCCCCCTTTGCGGGGCCACGGCGCCAGCTCGACGGCGCAGAGGTCCTCGAAGGCAAAGTCGCGAATGACCTTCACCCCTTCACGCCTCTGCCATTCCTCATAAAAATCGCGGTGGGTAAAATCCTCAAGGGGATGGTCCGGTTTCGCCGCGCGTATGACCTCGCCTTGTTCTTCTGCCGCCATGATCGCCGCTCCTCCCCCGCCGTGTCTCACAAATACAGCGTTAGCAAGTGCCCGGTCCGATTGTCCATATACACATGCGCCTTTTACGATGGCTAGGCGTGCTGCACGCTTTGGCGTAGCGCGAAAGCTCTAATCGTCGAGGCGATGACGCACGTAATGCCGATGATGACCAGGCTAATCACGGTCGCGGCTTCACGATTCCCGAAACCCTCGGAGCCGTATTCCAGCGCCAGCAAAGACAGCGTCGTCGTTTCACGGGAAGCCAGCAGAATAATCGAGCTGGTCGTTCCGGATGCGATGACGAAACTCAACATCGCCATCACGGCCAATGTCGGCATCAGCAGCGGAATCCAAATGGTGACGTAGGCGGAGAGCCAGCCCGCGCCGGCCAGACGCGCGGCCTCCTCCATTTCGCCGCCGATCTGGACGAAAACCGCTTTGGACATGTTGATGCCGGTGGTGTGCCCCTGAAAGATCACGACGATCATCAAGGCCCAAATCGTCCCGTACAAGACGTTCAATCCGGGAGTGCCCAGAAATATCATCAGCAAGCCGAGTCCCGAAAGCATACCGGGAACGGCGCCGGAAAGCCAAACCATCGAGTCGAGGAGCGCCCGGCCCCGCCATTTCGTGCGCACAATCACGTAGGCCACGAGCGAAAAGAGAATTGGACCGACGATAGCCGCAGTGGTCGCGAGAAGGATGGTGGTTGAGAGCGAGCGCAGAAAAAGCGGATCGGACAGAACCAGATTCCATTGGTCGAAGGTAAATCCCAAAGCGAAGAATCCGGCGCGGTTCATAAAACTGCTGACCAGCAAAGCCGAAAACGGCACCACCGTGAGAACGGCCACTGCAATTACGATCAAAGCGAAAACCACCGGCTGCCAAGCGCCCAAATCGATGAGCCCGGGTTTGAACTTCGACGTCACGGTGGAATAATTCTTGCGGTGCAAGATCCAGCGCTGGATGGGGATGATGAAAGCGATGAGCAGGAGCGTGATGGAGGCAAGCACGGCTGCCTTGCCGTAGGACGGAGGGCTGTTTTGCAGAATGTTGTAGATATAGGTCGAGTAGACAAAGAAATTGATCGGCGTTCCGAGCAGCAATTCGATCTCAAAGGTTTGGAATACGCGCAGCAGCTTGAGTGCGAAAACAAGCGCGATGGGAGGCATCATCAGCGGCAGCGTCACCCAAAAGAAGGTGGCGAAATTCGATCCGCCGCTGACGCGGGAAGCTTCCTCGAGCACCGCATCCATGTTCCGGAAAGCGGGTGTCAGCAGGATCACCATCGCCGGGATGCCGCTGGTGACCACGTGCATCCAGACAATCCCCGGAATGCTGTAGATATTGAGCTGTATCTTTCCGATGAACGGAACGAATTTAAATGCGGCGTTGAATATGCCCAGATAGGGATCGAGCAAGTCAATCCACGCAATGGTGACGGAAACGGTGGGCAGCATGAATGCCACCCAAAACATGAATTCCAAGGTGCGGCTGAACGGAAGTCGAGTGCGTGCCAGCGTCCAGGCGATTGCGACAGAGACCGGAAGGCTGATGACCGTCGAAAGACCCCAGATCATGAATGTGTTGGCAAGCGCGCGCAGAAGCCCCGGCTCCCGGAAACCCTCTCGCCAATTACCCAGGCCCCATTTTGCCGTGCCGAAAACATCCGGGGCGACGTTGAAGCTCTGGATGAACAACAACAAGACCGGATAGATCAGAAAAAAGCCGATCAGGATCACCAACAATGCCATGATCCAAAGGCTCTTGTCGCCGAGCACAGGGACTCGTGCCGCAAACGAGCGACGAGGCGAAAGACCGTAAAGGGAACTGGAAAACGAGTGCACGAGATTCGTTCTCTCAGCGAGAGCTGAGATAAACGTTGACCGCCCACTGCCTGGCTTCGTTCATATGCGCCATGAAATCCTTGTCGGCCATCGGAAACCAATAATCGACGCCGGGAAGCAGACGTTCATGTTTCAGGATCTTGCCCTCGGGAATTCCATCGACCCGTAGCGTCGGGATCACAGGCTCGCTGGTCATGCTTTGGCGAATCGTTTGTCCTTCGCGCGATAACAGCCAGTTGACGAACAGGCGCGCCGCGTTCGGATGCGGCCGATTCTTCGCGACCCCAATGGTTCCCTGCCCGGAAGTGGACATGTAGTCGGGCTCTTTCACCGGCTTGTCAAAAAGCGCGAGCGGCATGCCCTGCGCCGCCAAGGCATCGATCTCCTTGCGCGCGTCGACATTGATGGCGGCGGCATACCGTCCCGTCGCAAGGCCGTCGACGATCTGACGTATGTCGGTGACGAAATTGACGTCCATTTTCGTGATAAAGCGGTTCACCCACTCCTTGCCGATATGGGGATTGACCACCTCAACGGCCCATCCCTCACCGCCACCGCCATTGGTCGGCGGAAGCGACACGAATTTGCCTTTCCATTTGTCGGTCAGAAAATCCCAATCGGATTTTATGCTGGCAATGTCCGCCGGAGTCACAGCGTTGGTGTTATAATGCACTTCCAGCGATGGCCGTCTCCGGGCGGCATAAATGAAATAAAACTTATGATCGACATCGGCCCACCAATGATGACCTCCGAGCCAGAGGGATTCGTTGGTGACTTCCGGATGGATCAGTTCGGGCCTGAGGTCGTCAAGAACGCCGGCCGGAAGCAGCCGGCTATAAAGCGACGTAAGAGCGACATGAATGACGTCGACAGTGTAGCGGCCGGCTTGCCGCTCGGCGAGAAGACGGTTGCTCAGCAGAGTTCCGTTGCCCGGCGGCGAGATAACACGAATGCCGAATTTGTCCCCGAAATACTGCAACACCGGACCGTAGACCCGGCCCGGCTGGCCGCCGAAGATAACGACAAGCTCGCCTTCTTTTTGTGCAGCCTTGATGAGTGATTGCCATTTTTGCTGAAAGTCGTCCTGGGCGGCGGCGGGCGTCAGGCTTGCTAAGCCAACGGCGGCGCCGAACGAGAATGTCAGCAATAGGAATGAAAGCGACAGTCTGCGAAAACAATTCAGAACAGGCGCATAGGCGCTCATCAAACCAATCCTCCCCAAACTTATCTTATGAATTTGTTTTGTGTTTTGCCGTTCACTATAATTGGTTGACGGCTACTGTCCAGACGCCGGAGGATAAGCACTGCTCCTGTCGGGCCTTTTGTTTCTCATTACGAGCGTGCGCTGCGGCTTTTGGCCACGTTACAAAAACCTGATTTTTACGACGGCATCGCCGGGATTGCATTTGGCGCCCTTTGCCCCGATGCTTATGCCAAACGATAGGCCCCCTCGGCCATGGGGAAGAGGCGCCTCCGATGGTGACCATGTTGGACAATTCGAGACCGTCTGCTGCCGCGGCCGTCAGTCTTCGTAACGTTTCTAAGAGTTATCCGGGATCCAGGACCAAAGCCGTCGACAACCTGTCACTGGATATTCCGGAAGGTCAGATCTTTACGCTACTCGGTCCCAGCGGTTGCGGAAAGTCGACCACTTTGCGAATGGTCGCAGGCCTCGAGAATCCCGACGAAGGCGCGATCTACTTCGACGATTCTCCCGTCGTGCTCACCGAGCGGAAGATCATGCTGCCGCCGGAGAAACGTAACATCGGGATGGTTTTCCAATCCTATGCGATCTGGCCGCACATGACCGTCGCGCAGAACGTCGGCTATCCGCTGCGCATGCGCAAAGTACCGTCGGCTAAAATCCGGGATCGGGTTGCCGAAGTGCTGTCGCTGGTCGGCATGCCCGGCATGGAGAAGCGTCCCGCTCCCCTGCTCAGCGGCGGCCAGCAACAGCGTGTCGCCCTGGCGCGCGCGATCGTCACCGAGCCTCGGATATTGTTGCTCGATGAGCCTTTCAGCAATCTGGATGCCAAGCTGCGCGAACAGATGCGTCTCGAGCTCAAGCTTTTGCAAAAACGGCTTAACATCACGGTCCTTTTCGTCACGCACGATCAGATTGAAGCCTTGAGCCTTTCGGACCAGATCGCGCTGATGCAGGCGGGCCGGGTGCAGCAACAGGGAAGCGCGCGAGGCCTTTACGACGCGCCGGCGAACGAATTTGTTCGCGATTTTCTCGGTAGAACGCTTCTTTTCAAAGGCAAGATCCGATCGATCGGCCAATTGGGCGCAAGCGTTGCCATCGACGGCGCGGGCGAGTGCATCGTCTCCGCACGTAGCCATGATCCAGGCGTCAGTGAAGGGAGCGAAGTGTTCGTTGCCGTGCGCCCGGAGGATATCGATGTCATGGCCTCTACCGGGGGCCGTCCGCCGCCCGGCACGATTCCAGGTCGCGTCGGCGCCGCTTTGTTTCTGGGCGAGCGAATCGAGTACCGGATCGAGCTCGATGGCCAGAGGGAAATGAGCATCTATGGAGACCGGCGGAGCCAGTTCAGCGATGGGGCCGACGTTTGGCTGAGACTGAAGCGCGACGGGCATAGCGCCTGGTCTCTCAGCTCGTAGGGAGCGCGTTATGGGGCGAGACGATGTGGACTTCGTCCATTACGGACCCGGCACGCCGGCCGGAACCTATTTGCGGAAATTCTGGCACCCGGTCTATCGCAGCGAGGACCTGCTGCCCGGATGGGCCAAGCGCGTCGAGATCATGGGCGAATTCTTTACCCTCTATCGCGGCGAGAGCGGCCGGGCCCATGTCGTCGACGATCGCTGTCCGCACCGCAGAACGCGACTCTCCATCGGCGAGGTGGAGGGCGACAGTATCAGGTGCTTCTATCACGGCTGGAAATTCGCAGCCGACGGCATCTGCGAGGAGCAGCCGGCCGAGCCGCCGTCGTTCAAACAAGGCGTGTGCATCAGGTCGTATCCGGCGCGCGAATATCTCGGCCTGATCTTCGCCTATTTGGGGGAAGGCGAGGCCCCGGAATTCGAGGAGTTTCCGGAGGCCGAATACGACAATGGCTGGCCGCTGGTCGTCAAAAAGATCGAGGTGCCGTACAATTTTTTCCAGCGCATCGAGAACAGCTTGGACGAAGCGCATGTGCATTTCGTGCACAAGATATCCGCCAGCGCGACGAAGGAATTCAGCAGCCTGCCGATCGCTTATGCCGCGGAAGAGACCGACTATGGTATTTTGAGGAGAACGACCTACGAACGCGACGGCAGGCGCGAAATCCGGCAGAAGTATTTCATGATGCCGAATATCGGCCTGACCATGCCACCGCCGGCCACGGAGCTCGATGCCTGGACACCGAATCTGTCCTGGCGCGTCCCCGTCAACGACCACTCGACCTTGAGCTTCAACATCGCGCGCCGGCAGGACCGCGGCAGCAAGGTGGCGAACAAGGACTGGGAAGCCATCGACAGCATCGTCGACAAAATTCTCGACGGCAGGATGCGGCTGAAAGACATCGACCCCTATCACCCGCGCTTGTTCAACATCCAGGACAATACGGCGATCGCCGGCCAGGGTCGCATGCATACCGAACGTGACAAGGAATATCTCGGCCGTTCGGATATTCCGATTGTTCTGCTGCGCAGGATCTACCAGCGTGAGATTCGCGCAGCGGCGGAAGGCAAGCCGATCAAACGCTGGCGGTTACCGCGCGAGAAGCTCGTTCTCGGCTTTCAGCCTGCCGCCGAATAGTAAGGATCAAGCGAACCGGCGCCCGCGGCAAGGCGGGCGCCCCTGCTTGCCACGCTAGCTTAGCGTGCGCTTCAGCATGGCCACGGTGCGGCCCCAGGCCTTGTCCGCGGCCTCCTTGTTGTAACGGGCAGCGGTGGTGTCGTTGTTGAAGGCGTGCTGCGTGCCTGGATACTGATAGATCTCGTGCTTGACGCCCGCAGCCGCCAGCGCGTCCTTATAGGCCGGAATGCCGGCGTTGATGCGCTCATCCTCGCCTGCATAATGCAGCAGCAGCTCGGCCTTTATCTTTGAAACATTTTCCGCCGGCGGCTGCGCGCCATAGTAGGGCACGGCCGCTGCCAGGTCGGAGCCCGCCGCCACTGCGGTCCTATTGACCACGCCGCCGCCCCAGCAGAAGCCCACGGCGCCGACCTTGCCGTTGCTTTTCTCATGACCTTTCAGCCAGCGGACGGCCGCGACCGCATTCTCGGTCACCTTGGGCGCCTCGAGCTTGCCAATCATGTCGCGGCCCTTGTCCTCGTCGTCGGGCGTCCCGCCCATCGGCGCGAGGAAATCGGGGGCGAGAACGAGAAAACCTTCGAGAGCAAGGCGCCGCGCCACGTCCTTGATGTGCGGGACGAGTCCGCGGTTTTCATGCACGACCATCACCGCCGGCAGGCGGCCGCTGGCCGATGCCGGCCACACCAGATATCCGGTCATCCGGTCGCCGAACGTCACCATCTGCGATTTGAGGCGGGAATCGTTTTCCGGAACGATGCTGGGCGCCGACATGTTGGCGGCGATCATCGCCGCAATGGCTTGCGCCGCCTCGCTTGTGCCGACCAGCTCGGTCAGCCGCCGCATGAAATCCGCGCGGTCGTTCGTCTGATGCGTGAACTCATCGTACAGATTGATCATTTCCTGTGTAATTCTGGGTAGCTCGGTCATGGCGGCTCCGTTTAAATGAAATCGTAACGTTGGACTGCGGTTATCGTCGACGTAACGGCGTGTGCTCGTGGCGCCTCCTTGTACGTTATTTGCGGAGCGTTACGAGGTAAAGACCGCCGGCCGCCCCGAAATCCAGCTCGACATTCAGCGGCACCGTAGGGCGCATCAGGACGCCACCGCGAGCGCATGCGGCCGCTGCCCCAGACGGCGGCCCCCCTGCGGAGTCACCACGATGGTATCGCCCCAAGTGCAGATGGACTTGCCGTCCGCCGTGGTCGCCGACGGCTTGAACACGAAGACCATATTCTCCTGCAGCGCGACCGCGAGTTGCTCGGGATCGCGCGCCGTGCGGGTGATGATGGGACCGTCGTCGCCAGCGCCGCGGCCGTGCATGGTAAGAATGGGCTTGGCATCCGCAGCCGGACCCTGGCGCGGCGCCGCCCGGCGCGCCGCAGCGTCGGTGCGTTCCGCCAATTCCTTGACGGTGACGCCCGGGCGCAGATGCAACATCAACTCGTTAAAGATCTCGCGCTGCACCTTGAACAGCTCTTCGTGCGTGGGGTCGGCCACCTGGACGAAAACCGGCTGCACCGCCTGTGCGCGATAACCGATCCAGGATGCCTCTAGCTCATTGATAATGAGATCGCCGCGCTCCAGCACGCGCATGCTCGGGCGAGTAAGCGTGCGGACCGGGTTCTTCCCCGAGACCCAGTTGCAGTGAACGGGAAGCTCGGAGCCATTGCGCATCATGGCATAAAGCGTTGCCGCCCAGACCTCCCAATCCGTTGCGCCCGGTTTGGCAGAGGCGATCTCGGCCGCCACTCCTTCCTCGATGATCGCTATCGATTTGGTCAGGACCTCGATCTCTTCGGCGCTCTTGATGTAGCGCACCTCGGTGAGAAGCTGCGTGGCATCGACGATATCGGCCTGCGGGCAGTTCTCGCGAATTTGCACCCAGAAATTATGCGAGATGGTTCCTTCGGGCGAGCGCGTGCCGCCGCCGAGGCCGGTGATGCCGATGCGTCCCTTCTCGGCCTTCAGCTCCTTGAGCCGCTCCGCCGCGACCTTGCCGTAGCGCCGGCGCGCCTCGCGCACGTCCGTGGTCCAGTCCTGCACCGTCGGCCACCGCGCCGCCGCCGAGGTCGCGATGGCGGTGATATCGCCCTCCAGTGGAAAGACCACGGCGATATCGGCATCGCCGCCGCCGCCGACATGGCTGAGATAGCGCGCGTTGGATTGGAAGTCAGTCGAATGGCCGGTGTTGTTCGGCACTATAATGACGTCGATGTTTTGCTGGCGCATGCGCTCGCGCACGGCGCGCCAGCGGCGGTCCCGCTCGGCGAGGGAAAAGCGGGGGTAAGGGTAGAGCTCGACCATTCAGATCCTCCTCACCGGCCTCGGTACAGGCCCGGCTTTGCTCCGCCAACCGCAGGTAGAGGAGACTGCACTGTCACACCAAGCCCCAGCCCGCCCACGTTGCCTTATAAGGCATTCGTACTATACTAACGGCTGAAGGACGGATAGGCCGCCCATCCACGAACCGCCGGCTGGATATCATGAGCACCATGGCCCTACATGCAGATGAAATGAGTGCGGTAGACCTCGATCCAGACGTCAACCCGGATGCTCCTCTTCACATCCGCGCGCTCAATCACACCACCCTGCCCGTCCACGACCGCTACAAGGCGGCAAAATTCTATGTCGTGGTTCTTGGAGCCGAGATGCATCACGAGTCTGATCCTGACCGGGTCAAGCAAGGAAAGGCGCGGGCTCTGCAGGTGGGTGTGAGGCTTTGCTCCGGGCTCGAGCTCGACCTGTTCGAGCAGAATTACGGCCAGCCAAAATGGGATCAGTCGCACCCGCACATCGCCTTCGACGTGACGAAGGACAGCTTGCTCAGATGGGCCGAACATCTGAAGAAGTGGGGCGTGCCCTTCGTGGGTCCGATGACGCGCGCCGGCAGCGGCGCCGCGGAAATCTATTTCAACGATCCGGATGGAAATCACTTGGAGCTGTACTGCGCCAAGTTTCCGAACTCGGACAGCCTTCCCAGCGGCCCCTTCGACAAGAGCGCGGTGGTCCATCAGAAGCCCTGGCCGGCGCCCGAGCTCGAAGCGGAGGCCAACCGTTTGCTGGAGGCCTCGCTGAAAAGAATGCGCGCTCGGAAAGCGAAAAAGACCGCGTAAGATCTGCAGCGAAGCGGCCGCCCCGCAAAGCGGAGAAATAACACAAGTCTCCGCATGCCGGGTGGCAATCTGCATCTTTCGGTCGAGGCAATAAAGTATGCAGTGGGAGGAGTCGGACGCATTCGAGCCGGGCGGTCACGGCAACAAACCGTTTGCAGTCCGCATTCCCGCATTGCTCGTGAGCCGCGGCTCAGCCGGGCAGATCAATTTTCTGACGGCGATGTGGTTCACCCCGGTTGCGGCCGAGCCTTCCCGCCTGATCGTCGGGATCCAAAAAGACACCTATACCTACGATCTGGTTCGCCAAACCGGCGAGTTCGTCATGAGCGCGCCGTCGGCGTCGATGATGGACGTGGTCGTCTTCGCCGGGCGGATGTCGGGCCGCGATGTCGACAAGTGGAAGGAAACGGGGCTGACGCCGGTCAAGCCTTCGAAAGGCACCGTTCCCCTGATCGGCGAAGCGATCGGCAACGTCGAATACAAAGTCGTCAATCAAATCCCTCTGGATGACGCGATAGACCTTTTTGTCGGAGAGGTCTTGAGCGTGCACATCCGCAAAGGCGCGATGGAAGGCGAGCTCTATCGCGAGGATGCCAGGCCCCTGTTGTACATGGGGACGAAGTACGACGAGAACGGCAAGTCGATGGGCAAGTTCCACGGCGAGCTTTCCGGAATAAAACGTGCAGATTACGGATCGGCCCTGCTACAAAGGCACGCAATCCGCAAATAACGACGGCGGCACGGGCCATCCGAAGCCGCAAAGCGCATAAACGCGCATAGGGAGGGAAGAATGAACACGATCGCTTTGCGGCGATTAGGCCTGCTTGCCGCGCTCGTGGCGACGATCGGCCTCGCAAGCGTCGCCGCGCCCGCTCACGCACAAAACGGCCCCGACGCCGAGAGCATTCTGAAGGGATTGGCCTCGCTGCCGCCGGCCGAGCGGGAGAAAGCCTTGGTCGAAGGCGCCAAGAAAGAAGGCAAGGTGGTGTGGTACACGGTCGATGCACCGAAGACGAACGAGATATTGGCCGACACTTTCGCCAAGAAATATCCTTTCATCGAGGTGCAATTCATCCGCGCCAAGAGCCGCAGCATCGTCGATCGCATCACCAACGAAACCCGCGCCGGCCGCTATATCTTCGACCTCGCGACCACGTCGACCGAAACCTTTTATATGTACCCGGTCGAGGAGGTCTTTGCGCAATACACGTCGCCCGCCAAGGACGCGATTCCGCCCTCGCGGAAGGGGGACAGATGGGCCAGCGCCTTCATCTTCATTCGCACGCTCGGCTACAACACCAACCTGGTGAAGCCCGAGGAAGTGCCCAAGAGCTGGGAGGATTTGCTTGATCCCAAGTGGAAGGGCAAAATCATGTTCGACGAGTCATCGCTCGACGAGGTGGCGACGCTCTATCGAAAATGGGGCAAGGAGAAAACCACGGAGTACCTCGACAAGCTCGGCAAAAGCGGCAACCTGCAAATCCAGCGCGGCAGAAACACCACTTCGCAATTGCTTGCCGCAGGCGAGGCCCCGCTCGGCGTGACCATCTATGCCTATGAGCTCGAGCAGTTGAAGCAGAAGCAAGCGCCGGTCGAATGGGCGCTGATCGATCCTTCTCCCGGTGCGCTGCAGATGATGTCCATTGGGCGGCATGCGCCGCATCCTTACAGCGCGGCACTGCTGTATGACTTCACGCTCGGACCAGACGGCCAGAAGATGTACGCCGACATGAACCGGCTTCCGGCCAATCCGCAGGTAAAGTCAAAATCACCGCGAACCGACGAGGCCGCGAACGACCCGCGGTTCGTGGTGGAAACGCCGGAGGGTGCCAGATCCTCGACCGCCGATGCGCTGAAGCTGCTGGACGACAAAATCCTCAAGGTGGTTCTGGAGAGAAGGCAGTAGAGCGGAAGAACGTGCAAGTCCTCGTTTGGTGCTAGGCGGATTGCCATGACGGCGGGGATTTTCGCTCAGCAGGCATCCGGCGCAACCAGCCCGGCGCGAAGCGTCACGTGGCGACACGTGGCGCTCTTCGTCATCACCGGCATCGTTCTTTATCTCACGCTCGTCCCCCTCGCCGTCATCCTGTTCGGCACCTTCACCAACGGGCCGCCGGGCAGCCACGCCGCTTTCACGCTACGCAATTATGCCAGAGCGTTCGGCAATCCCGAACTCCTTTATTCCGGCATCCATTCCATCATCTTCGCCGTCGCTTCCGGCATCATCGCCTTTGTGGTCGGCGGTTTTCTCGCCTGGGTGACGGAAAGAACGAATACGCCGCTCAAGGCCATCCTCTACGGCCTAGCGCTTTTTCCCTTCGTGGTGCCGAGCATTCTGACGACGATCGCATGGATCTTTCTACTCGCGCCCAACGCCGGCGTGGTGAACCACTTCTTTCGGGCCATCTTCGGCGTCGCCCCGTTCAATGTCTTCAGCTTCGCGGGCATGATCTGGGCTTTCGGAATCGACCACATCACCCTGCCCTTCCTGCTGCTCGCCGCCGCCTTCCGCTCCATGGATCCGACGCTGGAAGAGGCCGCGCTGGTTTCCGGCATGAGCCGCATGCGCTGTTTCTTTCACGTCAATGTCAAGATCATGTTCCCGAGTATCCTGGCGACCTGCATCCTGCTCTTCATCAGAGGGATCGAGACCTTCGAGGCGCCCGCGCTCATAGGAATACCGGCGGCCGTCAAAGTTTTTGCCACCGATATCTTCATGGCGCTGCGCGATACCCCGACCGATTACAATTTGGCCGCCACCTTTGCCGTTCCTTATGTGGCGTTGTCGATGGCCGGCGTTTTGTTCTACCTGCACGTCACCCGCGTGGCGGAACGCTTTGCCACGATCACCGGCAAAGCCTACCAGCCGCGCGTGATCGATCTCGGGGGCTGGCGTTACCTTACGCTGGCGCTGGCGCTCGTCTGTCTTTTCGTCGCGGTCGTGATGCCCGTCGGCGTCATCTTGTGGACGTCGCTTCTGCCCTATTACTCGCGCCCGTCGTACCAGATGTTGCATATGCTGACGCTGAGCAACTATACGGCGGTCTTCAATCTTTCCGTCTTCTACCGCGCGCTGACCAACAATCTCATAGCCGGCACGATCGCAGCAACTTTAGCCGTGGTGCTTTCCGTCGGGGTCGCCTGGATCGTGGTGCGCACGGATTTTTACGGAAAGAAGTTGCTCGACACCGTCGCGTTTGCGCCCATCGCGCTGCCGGGAGTCGTTATCGGCCTCGCTCTCATCTGGGTCTATTTGACGCTGCCGGTTCCGATTTACGGTACGCTTTGGATATTGGTAATCGGCTATGTGACAATCCTCATGCCGATCAGCCTGCGCATAGTCCACGCCTCCCTCCTGCAGTTGCACAAGGAGCTCGAGGAGGCAGCGGAAATCGCCAACCCCTCCTGGTGGCGCAACACGATGTTCGTGCTTCTTCCTTTGATACTGCCGGGCCTGCTTGTCGCCTGGCTCTATGTCCTCACCCTCACGTTCAAGATCCTGTCGGTCCCCATCCTGCTGTCGCATGTGGGCACGCAGGTTCTTCCCGTCGTGATCTTCGGCCTGTTCGAAAGCGGCGAATATTCGCAACTGAGCGCCATCGGCATCATTCTGATTGTGGCGATCTGCTCTATCGCCGGGCTGGCGCGGCTCATCAGCTTGCGTTTCGCTGTGCCGACAAAGAGCTAGGCACCGCGATGATCGACGTGCAGGGATTGACCAAGACGTATGGCGACGCCCAGGCCCGCGCCGTGGCCGACGTCAGCTTTCAGGTTCCGACTGGCACGATCCTCACTTTGCTCGGGCCTTCCGGCTGCGGAAAGACGACGTCGCTGCGTTGCGTCGCGGGTCTCGAAAAGCCCACCGCCGGCGAAATCAGCCTTTTCGGCGAGACCGTTTATTCGGCAAGCCGCAATATTTTCGTGCGCCCAGGCGACCGCCAGGTCGGCATGATCTTCCAGTCCTATGCCATCTGGCCGCACATGACCGTGTTTCAGAATGTGGCCTATCCGCTAACGGGCCGCGGCCTTACGCGCAGCGAAGTCCGCGCGCGCGCCTACCAGGCGATCAAGATGGTCAGCCTGGAGGGTCTCGAAGATAGGCCGGCGCCAAGGCTGTCCGGCGGCCAGCAGCAGCGCGTCGCGCTGGCGCGTGCCATTGCCGGCAATCCGCGCATCCTCCTGCTCGATGAGCCGCTGTCGAACCTCGACGCCAAGCTGCGCGAGGAGATGCGCGGCCAGATCCGCAGCCTGCAGCGCAAGCTCGGCATGACCTCGCTTTATGTGACGCACGATCAGTTGGAAGCGCTTTCAATCTCTGACTCCATCGCCATCATGAGCGGCGGGACTCTGATCGAGATCGGCACCCCGCGCGACGTCTATCTGCGCCCGCGCAGCCTCTTTGCGGCGCAGTTCGTGGGGCTGACCAATGTTCTGCCGGCGAAATGGATCGGCCGCGAGGGCCCGGGTCTGGCGCGCCTGGAAAGCCCTCTGGGGCCGCTGCTGTGCCGCCACGAGGAAGCCGCCGGCTTTTCCGCCGGCGCCCGCGTCATCGCACTGATCCGGCCGGAAAGCCTGCTGCTGTCGGTAACGCCGCACGACAGCGGCATCAACGTCTGGACCGGACGGGTGGCGTCGACGACCTTCCTCGGAGACTACCTCGATTGCCGCATCGCCTGCGGCGAATCCATTATGCGCGCGCGCGCCAATCCCATCACCCCGCTGGAGGACGGCGCCGAAATCCATTTGCATGTGCCGCCGGAGCGATGCTCCATCATTGCCGGCGGCGCGTGATGGGTTGGATCATGCGAGCGCGGCGGAAGGCGCAACAGAGCCTTCGGCCCGCGGCCGCACCGGCGGCATGCGGCAGACGACGCCATTCTTCGCCAGCTCGTCTTCGAACATTTGGCGGATGAAGGGCGCCTCATCCTCGTATTCGATCTGATCGCTGGCGGCGTCGTAAACTCTCCAGCCCGGCGGGCGCGCGTGCTTATGGCCGACCGGCTTGATGGCGAGATAGCGCGCCGGTGTCGTTCCGGTATTGAAGTGCTGATGAAACCAGTCCTCGGGCGGCACGACGATGCTGCCAGCGTGCCAATCGAAGCGCTTCGGCTGCTCGCCGGGCGCCCACATCAATGAATAACCCTGCCCGGCCACGATCACCACATGCGCGCCAGCGCAGTGGCGGTGCGCCTTCTTGTAGCTGCCGACCGGAAACTCCGAGATATGCGCGCTCATGCAATTGTCGGAGAGCTCGATCTTGACGTTGCCCGCGCCGGCGCCGCGCTCGGGATGCGGAAAGCGCTTCAGCGCATTGACGTCGGGAATGAAGTTGCTCTCCCACACCGGGCGGTTCTTGGTCAGCCATTCTTTGCCGGCGCCCGAGAAGCTGTCGGCGTCGGCGCTGAAACGGTTGGTAAAGGAAAACGGGCAATTATAGATGAATCCCACGTCGCGGAAGAGATTCATCAGCGGCGGCGCCGAGGTGACGGCAAACAGGCGCGCGGGCTTATCGCCCGAGCCGTTGAAATGCTGACGCCAGGTATTCAATGGCGGCGAGAAGAGGCTGCCGGGCTGCCACTCGAAAGTGATCTTCCGGCCGTCGTCATTCCAGAGTGACGTCGAGCCGTGCCCTTCGAGGACGAAAATGATCTCCTCGAACATCGCCCGCAGCGGCCTCAGGTTCTGGCCGGGCGGAATTTCGGACAGATAAGCGTCGTTAACTTCGCCGGTGCCGATCAGATTGAGGATGGCGCCGTTGCCGCCGCGCAGCTCCCATGGCTTCAGCGGAACGCTGCGTAGGTCCTCGATGTAGAACTCGCGGATGATGGGGATATTCTGCGCCGCCAGCCACTGGTCGTAGAGAGGCTTGCCCGGCTGATAGGCGGGACCGAGAGCGGCTTTGCTGTTTATCTGATCCATGATGCTTTTTGAATCCTCAACCATCGCGTGGCGTTGCGGCGTCGCGCGCGTGCACGGTCAATGGGCTTCTTGCATGATCTTGCTGACCGCCCGGCGCGCCTCTTCCTTCTGCGTCACCGTGTAGTTCCAGTCCTGGTTGTCGAAATACCTCACGCCCTCACGGGGAATGACCTCCGGCGGAAGGTAACTTTCGTCGATATCGTTCCGCGTCGGCACGGCGCCGCGCGCGCGGGTGTAAACCTCACTGCCCTGTTTCGACGCGATCCAGTTGACGAAGACCTTCGCGGCATTGGGATGCGGCGCATTGGCGAGGAGGCCGAGAAGGCCGGAGCCGCCGGAGACTTCGCGATCAAGATCGGAGAAGCCCTGAAGGAGCGCAAGCGGCATGCCGTCGGCTCTCATCTTGACCACATCCTGGTCGTCGGCCCCCAGCGTGATCGGGTAAGTGCCGTGCATCAGCCCGTCCATCAGCGCGCGCTTGTCGCGGCTGATCATCGGCTTCTGGTCAATGTAGAGCTTCTTGATGAAATCGCCGCCGAGTTGCAGGTAGAAATGCGCGGCGTGGTTGCTGCCGCTGCCGCGGGAGATAGGATCTTCCAGCGCGATGCGGCCCTTCCATTTCGGATTCAACAGGTCCTGCGCCGAGCGCAGCTCCTCGAGCTTCACCTGCGACGTGTTGACGTGGAACAGGTTCGACACGTTGTTGGCGAGCCGCAACACATATTGATCTTCGGGGTCGCTGAACCAGAGCTTTCCCTTTTTCCATTTCGAGCCGTCGACTACTTCCGGCAGCATCAGCACCGGCCGCAAAGGCGCGAGCAGCTTCTCCGGATAGAAGACCCCGGAAAAGCTGTCGATGCCACTCAACACCGCATCTGCGGAATAGATGCCGGCTTGCCGTTCCGCCCGTATCTTGACGATCTGATCGCTGGTGCGGCCCCCGAGATATTCCATGGTAATGCCGAAGCGGGCCCTGAAGGCCTCCGGCAACGTCCGCCGAAGCTCGGCACTGGCCGGCCCGAGCACCACGACCTTGCCTTCTATCTTTGCCGCTGCGACGAGGTCGTCCCAGGACCGCGGTGCTTCCGGCTGCGCAGACGCAGCAAGAGGCCAGAGCATCGCCAGAATACAAGCACACGCCCATTTCATGCCGTTCTTCTCCGGTGCCGAGGCCGCAGACCGATGGGGATTGCCGAGCGAACGAGGCGCAAACGGGTTTTGCTGATGCTCGCGCGCCCGTCATGGCGAGTCAATCGGGCCGGAGATCTATAAGAGTCAAGCAACTGCCTGGCTGGCTGGGGCGGGAGGATTCGAACCTCCGCATGGCGGAATCAAAATCCGCTGCCTTACCACTTGGCTACGCCCCAAAACCGCCGGCGGAGGAAAGCTGAGTCTTCTATTTCCGTTGATTTTCCGCTTCCTTAATCACACCTGCCGCGCAAAATCCACCCCTGGCACCAGCCATGGCCGCGTATTGCCGCTGCCAATCGCCCGGCCTAGGGTTGCGACCCCACTGACGCGATGGCGGGAGCAACTTGCCATGAAACGCATTCCCTTTGGCCCTACCGATCTCATGGTTTCGCCGATCGGGCTCGGCTGCATGAGCATGTCCGGGTGCTACGGGCCGCAGGACGACAATGAATGCATCGCCACCATCCAGGAAGCGCTCGACCTCGGCATCAACCTGCTCGATACCTCCTCGAATTACGGCGACGGGCATAATCATGAGCTCATCGGCAAGGCCATCAAAGGCCGCCGCGACCGGGCCGTCATCCATTCCAAGCTCGGCACTGTTCGGCAGGATGGGAAATCGGTGAGCGGCTCGCCGCAACACATCCGCGCCTCGACCGAAGGCGCGCTCAAGCGCCTCGGCATCGATTGCCTGGACGCGATCTGCATTTCGCGGGTCGATCCTAATTTTCCCATCGAGGAACAGGTCGGCGCCATGGCGCGGATGGTTCAGGAGGGCAAGACCCGCCACATCGCCATTTCCAAGGATGCGACGCCTGAGCTGCTCGATCGCGCCTGGAAGGTGCATCCGATCGTCGCGCTGCAGGACGAATATTCACTCTTCGTGCGGGATCCGGAGGAGGCGCTGCTGGCCTGCTGCAAAAAGCACGGCATGGCTTTCATGGCTTTCGCACCGCTCGGCCGGGGCATTCTCGCCGGCCTCTTCTGCGGCGCCGGCGATATCCCGAAGGACGACCGCCGCGCGCGCGACAGCCGCTACACAGCCGGCAACCTCGAGCGCAATCTGGCATTGGTCGCCGCACTGAAGCAGATCGCCGGCCAGAAAGGGATCGCCGTCGCGACATTGGCGTTGGCCTGGGTCATGCATCAAAGCGGCCGCCGCGGCAGCGCCATCATTCCCATTCCCTCGAGCAAGAGTCGCAAGCATCTGCGTGAGAACGCGGCGGCTGCCGACGTGTCTCTCAGCGACGAGGATCTGCGCCGGATCGATGCAGCCTGCCCGGCGGGCGCCATGGCCGGCACCAGCGCCGTCGCCTAGACCCCGCCTGGCGATCGCTTCTCTATATAATAAGCGCGGCTGTAGCTGAGTCGCGCGCTTCCCTGCGCGCATCGCCGGAGCTTTCATGACCTATCGGGCGCCGGTCGCGGATATCGCCTTCACGCTAACGCACGCAGCCGGCTTGGGCGATGCGGCGGCGCAGGAAATCTATGGCGATCTCGGCGAAGATGTCGTTGATGCGGTTCTCACCGAGGCCGGGCGCTTTGCCGCCGAGGTCATCGCGCCGCTCAATCGCGTCGGCGACACGCAGGGCGTCGTCGTCAAGGACGGCGAAGTCGTAACGCCGCCAGGCTGGAAGGAAGCGTATCGGGCATGGATCGCCGGCGGCTGGAATGCGCTGGCACTGCCGGAGGAATTCGGCGGCCAAGGCTTGCCGCATGTGCTCAATGCCGCCTGCCTGGAAATGTGGAATAGCGCCGCCCTGGCATTCGGGCTGGGTCCGGTGCTCACCATGGGCGCCGCGGA
This sequence comes from Xanthobacteraceae bacterium, assembly GCA_035652315.1. GTDB lineage: Bacteria > Pseudomonadota > Alphaproteobacteria > Rhizobiales > Xanthobacteraceae > CANKHA01. The sequence continues at coordinate 65,450 of DASREA010000048.1, forward strand.
GGCGATCTCCGCGCATGGCAGCGATGAGCTTAGGCGCCTCTATCTGCCGAAGATGGTGAGCGGGGAATGGACCGGCTCGATGCAGTTGACCGAACCGCAGGCCGGCTCCGACCTCGGGGCGCTGCGCAGCCGCGCCGAGCGTGCCGGCGATGGCACCTATCGTCTGACGGGGCAGAAAATCTTCATCAGCTACGGCGAGCACGATCTCACCGATAATATCGTGCATCTGGTGCTGGCGCGGCTGCCCGACGCGCCGCCCGGCACGCGCGGCATCTCGCTCTTTCTGGTGCCGAAGTTTTTGGTCAATCCGGACGGCACGCTTGGCGCGCGCAACGATGTGCGCTGCCATTCCGTCGAGCACAAGCTCGGCATCCACGGCTCGCCCACTTGCACCATGGTGCTTGGCGACCAGGGCGGCGCCACCGGATTCCTCGTCGGCGAGGAAAATCGCGGCCTCGCCTGCATGTTCACCATGATGAATCTGGCGCGGCTTTCCGTCGGCCTGCAGGGCGTGGCGATCGCCGAGCGCGCAACGCAGGCGGCGCTCGCCTTTGCCGGCGAGCGCAAGCAGGGCGGCCGCGCCATCGCCGACTATCCGGACGTGCGCCGCATGCTGCTGACCATGCGCGCCTCGACCCGCGCCGCGCGCGCGATCTGCTATGCCACGGCCGTCGCGATCGATCGCTCGCATCGCCTGAACGGCGACGCCGCCAAAGCCGCCCACGAACGCGCCTCGTTATTGACGCCTGTCGCCAAGGCTTTCTCTACCGACGCCGGCGTCGAAGCCGCGTCGCTCGGGATTCAGGTGCATGGCGGCATGGGCTATGTAGAGGAGACCGGCGCCGCCCAGCATTTGCGCGATGCGCGTATTCTGCCGATCTACGAAGGCACCAACGGCATCCAGGCGATCGATCTCGTCACCCGCAAGCTGCCGCAATCGGACGGCGCGGGCGTGCGGCACTATCTTACCGAGCTGCGCGGCATCGCCCAGAGCATACAGGCGGCGAATGAGCCCGCTTTCGGCGCCAGCGGCATGCGGCTTATGGAAGCGCTCGAGGCGCTGGAGCGCGCCACGCAATGGATGCTGGCCAACATCGAGAAAAACGCCGACGCCGCGCTCGCCGGCGCGACCCCCTATCTGCGTCTGTTCGGCCTGACCGCCGGCGGCTGCCTGCTCGCCGGCGAGGCGTTGGCGGCGCGGCGCAAGGACAACGGCGCCGACGCGGCCGCGCGCGTTTCGCTGGCGCGTTTCTTTACGGAAAATCTATGCGCGGAAGCGCCGGGCCTCGAACGCGTCGTGACCGATGGCGCGGAGAGCGTGAACAGCGGGGCGCTGAGAGACTGATTCAATTTTCAAACAGCCTGAGGCCGATGCGGGCTGATCGTCTCATTTTCCCTCTTCCCAGCGGCGAGCGGTAAGGAAAAAAGCCAACGCTCCGCCGGCCCTGTTCTTGGCGGCGCGGGCCACGCCGCATTCCTTTCTTCTTCCCCTCAAACATGAGGGGAGCGGAGCGCCGGGAAGGCGCTTCGACTTCTTTGAGCCACGGCCTTGCGGCCATGGCGCGCCTTGCCTTTTGAACAAGGCGCGCGCCTTTCGGCGCTCCGCGGCGGTGTCCGTTACGGCGTCCGGCCCGCGCTCGCCGCGTACGGGTCTTTTTTCCTTCCGCAAATCGAGCAAGCCCGAAGTGCGGCGACCCTGCGGCTACTAGCTCCTAGTGCCCGGGCCTTAGTACCCGGGGGTCGGGGTTCGGCGCCGCCCGAGTGCAGGCTTTGCGAGAGCCTGTCCGCGGGCACCGCACCAGCAAAGACCGGATTTCTC
>DASREA010000049.1:0-8977 GCA_035652315.1 Xanthobacteraceae bacterium
CCTATGTCGGCGGTATCATGGAGATGTCGAATGCGCGGCTCTACGGATTCTGGGGCGGGCTGACCGAAGGCCTGAAAACCGGAAAGCCGCAAAATGAAGCGAAGCAGGGCGGCAATCTCTTCGCCGCGCTTTACGCCGACCCCGACCGCCTGCGCGGCTTCGTCAAGGCGATGAGCGGGCTCAGCATGGGCGCCGGGCGTGTGATGGCGCAGCGCTTTCCCTGGAAGAATTACCGCAGCTTTGTCGACCTCGGCACCGCCGAGGGCGCGGTCCCGGTGGCGCTGGCGCAGGCGCACGAGCACCTGAACGGCGGCGGCTACGATCTCCCCGCTGTACGGCCACACTTCGAAGCGTTCGTTGCCGAGCACGGGCTCGGTGACCGCTTGCGCTTTCACTCGGGCGATTTCTTCAAGGACGCATTGCCCGCAGCGGATGTGCTGATCATGGGCCACATCCTGCACGACTGGGATCTGGACGAAAAAAAGATGCTGCTGCGCAAGGCCTATGATGCCCTGCCGTCCGGCGGCGCACTGATCGTCTACGACGCGATCATCGACGACGAGCGGCGGACAAATGCCTTCGGACTGCTGATGAGTCTCAACATGCTGATCGAGACGCCTGGCGGCTTCGACTATACCGGCGCCGATTGCCGCGGCTGGATGGAGAGCGCCGGCTTCAAATCGACGCGCGTTGAGCCGCTCGCCGGACCGGAATCGATGGTCATCGGCATCAAATAGCCCGCGCAATCACTTCGCTCGTCATGCGTTTCTCCGCTCCGCTCATTCCGGCGACGCTGCTGCGGCGCTACAAGCGCTTCCTCGCCGATGTGGTCCTGCCTTCGGGGGAGGAGACCACCGTGCACGTCGCCAATCCCGGCGCGATGATCGGCCTGAGTACTGCGGGCGCGCGTGTCTGGTTGTCCAAATCGGAAAAAGCCAAGCGCAAGCTCGCCTATAGCTGGGAACTGATCGAGGTCGACCTCGGCGCCAGGGTCGAGCTGGTCGGCGTCAACACCGCGCACCCCAACGGCATTGTCGCCGAGGCCATCGCCGCGGGCGAGATCGCAGAGTTGACGGGATATTCCTCCATCCGGCGCGAAGTTAAATACGGCCGCAATTCTCGCGTCGATTTCCTGCTGGGACATCCGCAGCGGCCGCCATGCTATGTCGAGGTCAAGAACGTGCATCTCATGCGCCGGCCCGGCCTGGCGGAATTTCCCGATGCGGTAACGGCGCGCGGCGCCAAGCACCTCGACGAACTGGCCGCCGCTGCGGCCAGCGGCTGCCGCGCGGTGATGCTTTTTCTGGTCCAGATCGGCTCCGCTTGCAGGTTCACCTTGGCCCGCGATATCGATCCCGCCTATGCGGAAGCCTTCGGCCGGGCCCGCGCCGCCGGCGTCGAGGCCATCGCCTACCGCTGCGCCATTTCAGCCGATGGAATCAGCGTCGCCGCTCCGATTCCGGTGCTGGAATGACGGTCGCGGCGGCGCCAGCAGCCTTGCTTTGGCGCAAACAGCCCTTACATTGCAGGCATCGTTTTCCTGAAGGACCCGATGAATTACGTCGATGCTTCGCTTGCGCCCTTGCGCAAGACCGGACAGGTCAAGCTTCACGGCCCTGAAGCTTTTGAGCATATGCGCAAGGCCGGCCGGCTGGTCGCCGAGTGCCTCGACATGCTGGTGTCCGAGATCAAGCCCGGCGTGTCCACCGAAACCGTCAACCGGCTGGTGCTGGAATTCGCGCTCGACCACCGCGCCATTCCCGCCACGATGATGTATCGCGGCTACCGCAAGGCGACCTGCACCTCGATCAACCATGTCGTCTGCCACGGCATCCCCAATGAGAAACCGCTGCGCGAAGGCGACATCGTCAATGTCGATGTCACGCTGATCGTCGAAGGCTGGCACGGCGATTCGAGCCGCATGTATCCGGTCGGCGAGATTCCCCGCCGCGCCGAGCGGCTGATCGAGGTCACCCATGAGGCTATGATGCGCGGCATCGCCGCCATCGCGCCGGGCAAGACCACGGGCCATATCGGAGCTGCCATTCAGCCCTATGTGGAAAGCCAGCAGATGAGCGTCGTGCGCGATTTCTGCGGCCACGGCCTCGGCCGGCTGTTCCATGACGAGCCTAACATCGTGCATGTTGGCCAGCCGGGAGAAGGCGTGCCGCTGAAGCCGGGCATGTTCTTCACGGTCGAGCCGATGATCAATCTCGGCCGGCCACACGTGAAGGTGTTGTCCGACGGCTGGACCGCGGTGACGCGCGACCGTTCGCTATCGGCCCAGTTCGAGCATACCGTCGGCGTCACCGAAACCGGCGTAGAGATTTTCACGCTCTCGCCCAAGGGTCTGCACAAGCCGCCTTACAAGGCGTGAGCGGCTGCCTTTCGGGCGCGCCCTAATTCGCGACCCCTTCCCTCTCCCATGGCAAAGGCTTCTAATAGGGCCCTGGAGTAGCGGTGGCGCCCTGGGCGCACTGAAACTCATGGACGGCGGGTGCTCATGTCGAGCGATCAAGATATTGCCGGAAATCCCCCCGGTCTTGCCGAAGCCGATCCGCACTATTATGGCCATCGCGAGCGCCTGCGCGCGCGCTTTCGCGAGGCCGGCGCCGATGCCGTTACTGATTACGAATTGCTCGAGCTGGTGCTCTTCCGCGCCGTCCCGCGACGCGACGTAAAACCGCTGGCGAAAATGCTGATCGAGCGCTTCGGCTCCTTTGCCGAAGTCATTTCGGCTCCGGCTGCGCGGCTCGCGGAGATCAAGGGCCTCGGCGAAGCGGCGATCACCGAGATCAAGGTAGTGCAGGCCGCGGCCGGCCGCTTGGCGCGTGGCGAGGTCAAGCGGCGCCCGGTGCTGGGATCGTGGTCGACCGTGCTCGACTATTGCCGCACCACCATGGCCTTCGCCGACAAGGAACAGTTCCGCATTCTCTTTCTCGACAAGCGCAATCAGCTCATCGCCGATGAATTGCAGCAGGTCGGCACCGTCGATCACACGCCGGTCTATCCGCGCGAGGTGGTCAAGCGGGCACTCGAGTTGAGTGCCACGGCGATCATTCTCGTGCACAACCATCCTTCCGGCGATCCCACTCCCTCCCGTGCCGACATCCAGATGACGCAGGCCATTGCCGAAGTTGCGCGCCAGCTTGGCATTTCCGTGCACGACCACATCATCGTGGGCAAGGAAGGCCACGCCAGTTTCAAGGGAATGCGGTTGATCTGATTTCGCTTAAGGCCGCACCAGCCAAAGCGGCGCCGGCTCTTCCGGCACCCGCTGCCATGCGGTCGATCCGGCGGCTTCGAACCGCCAAGCGCCTTGAGCGGAAGAAATCACGAGCTCGCCTTTGTCCATTCGCCAGGATGTCGGATTGAAGTCGGTCACCAGTCGATCGCAGCCCGGCTTCAGTTCAAGGGCAAAGCCGTCGGAGGCAGGAGCATTGGAAAGCGTGAGAATGCAAAGCGGCGTATCAGCGCCCTGCGAAACATCCCATTCGCCGAAGACTTGGTCGGGCTTGGCTTCGGCATGCGCGGTGGCGAGATTGCGCATGACGTAGCGGCCATCCGGCCGCACGCCTTCGAAAATCCCGTTCTCTACCTCGTCGAGGTCGAGAATTGATTTCCCCTCGGCATTGAGCAGGAGCAGCCCCTCTGCCGGCGCCACCGTCCAGGCGGTCACGTCTTTGATAAGCGGAAAGGCCTCGGCGCAGGGGGCATCGAACAGGATTTTATGTCCGCCGGCGGCGGCATCCCGCGTCAGAAAGATCGTGCAGACTTTGTCGCCGTCGGCATTGGAAAGTTGCCAATTTCCAAGCAGTGCCTTGATGCGGTCGGCCGCCGCTTCCTCTTGCGCATAGACGCCTGCGGTCGCGGCAAACAGAACGAAGATAGCGGTAAGGGCGCGGCGCATGTGTAAATCATAGCTCAGACAGCGCCCTTGCTCCAATTGCCGCGCCAGGGGGTTTCCGGAACTGGGGTTAATGGCGGGCGGCCGTCGGCCCAGGCCAGCAGATTGTCAACCACAAGCTGATCCATCGCCTGACGGGTATGAACGGAGGCCGAGCCGACATGCGGCAGCAGCACCACCTGCTCCATCTCGATCAGCTCGCGCGGGACGTTCGGCTCGTCGGCGAAAACATCGAGGCCCGCGGCGTAAATCTTCTTTTTCTGCAGCGCATCGATCAGCGCGGCTTCGTCGACCACCGAACCGCGCGCGACGTTGATCAAGATGCCTTGCGGCCCCAACGCTTCCAATACGCGTGCATCGATCAGATGTTTCGTCGCCGCCCCGCCCGGCGTGATGACGATGAGCACATCGGCGTCGCGCGCCATGGCGACGAGGTCGGAATAGTAGCGGTATGGCACGTCGGGCTGCCGGTGACGGCCATGATAGACCACCCTGACGGCCGCGGCATCGAGCCGCCGCGCCACCGCCTTGCCGATGCGGCCGAGACCGACAATGCCGACCGTGCGGTCGCGCAAGGTCTGCGTGTGAGGAAATTCGCGCTTCGTCCATTGGCCCGAGCGCACGAAGCGATCGGCTTGCGGCAATTGCCGCACCGTACACAGCAGCAGACCGAGCGCGGTATCGGCGACCTCTTCGTTGAGAACGTCGGGCGTGTGCGTGACGACGATGCCATGTAGGCCGGCCCAGGCGGCATCGATGTGGTCATAACCGACGCCAAAGCTTGATACGATTTCGAGCCTGGGCAGGCGCTCCATGAAGGCGCTATCGATCCGGCCCGGCGGCGCGCTGACCGCCAGCGCGCGCAGCCGCGGCGCAAGTTCAACAAGCAAGGGAGCCGCAGCTTTCACATCCGCCGCCTTGTGGAGGTTGAAGCGCGCGGCGAGCCCATCGATGATGGTCGGCTTTGCCGGCCCCAGCACCAAGACATCGATTTTGTCGTCGGCCATGCCCGTCACCAGCCCACGGAGATATACTGCGTCTCCATGAATTCCATCATACCTTCGTGGGCCCCTTCGCGGCCGATGCCGCTTTGCTTCATGCCGCCGAAGGGCGCGGCGGGGTCTGAAACCAGCCCGCGGTTCAGTCCCACCATGCCGTATTCGAGCTTTTCCGAGATCCGCATGCCGCGCGACAGGTCGCGCGTGTAGAGATAAGCAACGAGCCCGTAAATGGTATCGTTGGCTCGCCTGATCACGTCGTCCTCCGTCGTAAAGCGCTGGATGGCGGCGACGGGACCGAAAATTTCCTCGCGCAGCATCTGCGCGCTATCCGGCACGTCGGTCAGCACCGTGGCGGGATAGAAGAAGCCCTTGCCGTTCGGCGCCTTGCCGCCGGTGAGCACCCTGGCACCCTTCTTCACCGCGTCATCCACCAGGCTGATCACCTTGTTACGGCCGTCGGCATTGACCAACGGCCCCAGCGTCACGCCTTCATCGAGGCCGTTGCCCATTTTCAGCGCGTTCATTTTTGTTGTGAGCTTTTTGGCGAATTCGTCATGCACCTTTTCATGGACGAAGAAGCGATTGGCCGCCGTGCAGGCTTCCCCCATGTTGCGCATCTTGGCGATCATCGCACCTTCCACCGCCGCATCGATGTCGGCATCCTCGAATACAATGAACGGCGCGTTGCCGCCGAGCTCCATCGCCGGCTTCACCACATTGTCCGCCGCCTCATGCAAGAGCTTGCGGCCAACGTCGGTGGATCCGGTAAAGGAAAGTACGCGCACGCGCTCATCGTGCAGCATGGCGCTGACCACCTTGCCGGAGGAACGCGAGGGAATGACGTTGACCACGCCGGCCGGCACGCCCGCTTCCTCCAGGATCGGCATCAGCGCCAGCATGGTGAGCGGCGTGTCCGAGGCCGGCTTCAACACCACGGTGCAGCCGGCGGCCAGCGCCGGACCGATTTTCCGCGTCGCCATGGCGGCGGGAAAATTCCACGGCGTCACCAACACGGCGACGCCCGCCGGGCGCTGCTGCACGACGACGCGCGCGCCCGAAGCCGGCGCGTTGTAGACTTGGCCGATGTTGCGAACCGCCTCTTCAGCGTTCCAACGGAAGAATTCCGCCGCATAGGCGACCTCCGCGCGCGAATCCGGCAGGGCCTTGCCATTCTCCAGCGTCATCAGTTTGGCGATGCGCTCGGCATCGCGCATGATCAGCTCGAAGGCCTTGCGCAAAATCTCGGCGCGCTCGCGCGGCTTCTTCGCTGCCCAGGCCGGAAAGGCTTTGCTGGCGGCGTCGACGGCCGCCCTGGCGTCGTCCACCGTCGCGCTGGCAACCGAGGTGATGACGTTTTCCGTCGCCGGATCGATCACGTCGAAGCGTTGACCGTCGGAAGATTTGCGCCAGCCGCCGCCGATCCAGAGATCGGTGGGGACGCCGGCAAGAAGATTTTCGTACATGGGCTGACTTTCATTAATCGGATGGCATTGAATCCCGCGGGCAGGCGCGTTAGCAATCGGCTGTGGGGCCTCGGCGGTCGCCCCGCCATTCAAGGCTCGCGAGCCCAAGCACCGCCTCCTTCGCTTCGAGGGAGGCCGAGCTATGCCCACAGACAATATGGCGACGCGGGCACCTCAATTTCAACACGGCGTACCCTGGAACGAGGCCTTTCGCGTCTGGCTGCGCGTGGCCGCGCTGAGCTTCGGCGGCCCGGCCGGCCAGATCGCGGTGATGCACCGTATCCTGGTCGAGGAGAAACGCTGGATATCGGAGAGCCGTTTCCTGCATGCGCTCAATTATTGCATGCTGCTGCCGGGCCCGGAGGCGCAACAGCTGGCCACTTATGTCGGCTGGCTGATGCATCGCACCCGCGGCGGATTGCTGGCAGGCGGACTGTTCATCCTGCCAGGCATCGTTGCCATCATGGCGCTGAGCTACCTCTATGCCGCTTATGGCCGGCTCGGCATCGTCGTCGCCCTGTTCTTCGGCTTGAAGGCGGCCGTTCTCGCCATTGTGGTGGAAGCGGTGGTGCGGATCGGCAGGCGCGCGCTGAAAAACAAACTGATGGTCGCGCTGGCGGGAGCGGCCTTCGTCGCCATTTTTTTCTTGCAGATACCGTTTCCGTTTATCGTGCTCAGCGCACTGGGCGTCGGCTTCATCGGTGGCCGGCGGCGACCCGACCTCTTCGTCCAGGCAGGTCACGGCGACGGCAAGCCAGATGCCGTGGTCGATAGCCTTCTCGGCGATGCGCTGCCCGAACACATGCGTCCCAGCGTCACACGCGCGTTTCGGGTTGCCATCATCTGGTTGGCGCTTTGGCTTGTGCCGGTGGCTGCGCTGCTGTGGCTTCTCGGCGCGACGAATGTTTTCAGTCAGATCGCGGTATTCTTCAGCAAGATGGCGCTGGTCACCTTTGGCGGCGCGTATGCGGTGCTCGCCTATGTCGCGCAGCAGGCGGTGGCGAATTTCCATTGGCTCAAGCCGGGCGAAATGCTCGACGGGCTCGGCATGGCGGAGACGACGCCAGGCCCACTGATCATGGTGACCCAATTCGTCGGCTTCATGGCGGCATTCCGCTCGCCCGGTACGCTGCCGCCCATGCTGGCCGCGACGCTCGGCGGGCTGCTCACCACCTGGGTGACGTTTACGCCCTGTTTTCTCTGGATTTTCCTCGGCGCACCTTTCATTGAGAAGCTCCGCGGCAATGCCTCGCTGCGCGCCGCGCTTTCGGCCATCACTGCAGCGGTGGTCGGCGTGATCCTTAATCTGGCGCTGTGGTTCGCCATCCATTCGATGTTTCACGAGGTGCAACCGATGCGCGGCTATGGCTTTGCCTTCGATGCGCCGGTGCTGCTCAGCGCCGATCCCTGGGCGCTAGCGCTGGCCGGCGCCGCCGCCATCGCCATCTTTCGCTTCAAGGCCGGCATGCTGCCGACATTAGCGGCCTGCTCGCTCGCCGGAGTCCTGCTGTATGTCGCTGGACTTCAAAGCTAAGGCTCCGGGTGCAACGCGCTTTCGTGCCAGCGCCGCAGCAAGAGGTGAGACAGCAGCGTAAGCAGAAAGAAAATCGCCACGCCGGCGGCCGACAACAGCAACAGCGCGGCGAACATGCGCGGAATGGCGAGCCGATAGCCTGCTTCGGCAATGCGATAGGCAAGCCCCGAACCGGCGCCGGCCGAACCGGCGGAAATTTCCGCCACCACGGCGCCGATCAGCGCCAGCCCCCCCGCGATGCGCACCCCGCCCAGGATATAAGGCAAGGCGGCCGGCAGCTCGAGATAGCGCAGCACCTGCCAGCGCGACGCGCCGTAAAGGCGGAAGAGATCGCGCAGATTGCGGTCGGTGGAGCGCAAGCCGAGCGTGGTATTGGCGAGCACCGGGAAGAAAGCGACGATCCAGGCGCAGGCCAGCACCGCGGCCTGTTGCGGCAGATAGATCAGAAGGATCGGCGCAATGGCGACGACCGGGGTGACTTGGAGGATGACAGCGAAGGGATAGAGCGAGTATTCGACCAGCCGCGATTGATGGAACAGCACCGCCAGGCCGACGCCGCCGATAACGGCGAGCGCGAAGCCTTCCAGCGTCGTCCATAAGGTCACGGCGAGCGAATCCAGCAACACCGCGCGATCGGCCGCAAAACTGGCGAAGACCTCACCCGGCCCCGGCAGCACATAGGGCGGAATATCGTTCAGGCGTACGATCAGATCCCAGGCGAGAACGCCGATCGCGAGCGCAAGCAATGGAAGCAGAATGCGCAGCGCCCGCTCGATCATCGCCGCGCACCGGTGGCCATGGCCTGTTCCAGCGCTTGCGAAACGCGGCGGCACAAGGCGGCATATTCCGCCGAGGTGCGGAAGCTTTCGTCGCGCGGCTGCGGCTCATCTATTTGGATTTCGGCGAAGACCCGCCCCGGCCGCGGCGTCAGCACCACGATGCGCTGAGACAGATAGACGGATTCGAAGACCGAATGGGTGACGAAGACCACGGTCTTATGCAGATCGCGCCAGAGCGCGAGCAGATCGTTGTTGAGCTTGAAGCGGTTGATCTCGTCGAGCGCGGCGAAAGG
>DASREA010000050.1:0-21946 GCA_035652315.1 Xanthobacteraceae bacterium
GCAATGCCCCAGAAGGTGCAGATGATCAGGGTGGCGACGGCGAGCGACGCCGGCACGCGGCGGAACGCAAGCTGCACGCTGTAGAACATCTTGTCGACCAGCGCGCCGCGCTCCATCACGTAGCCCATCAGCACGAACAGCGGGATGGAGATCAGCGTGTCGTTGGTCATCGCCGTATAGGCGCGCTCGACCATCAGATCGAAGACCCGGTTTTCGGTCCAAGGCTGGCCCGGCACATACAAGGCGGTGAAGCCGAAAACGATGCCGAGTCCCATCAGCGTGAAGGCCGTGGGGAAGCCCATCATGATGACGACCACGATGAGCGCGAGCATCGTCAAGCCGAGGGCGGGATCGCTCATAGTTTGGTGTCCCCGCCCATGCCGCGCTGGCGCGCCACCTCGTCGATCTCGTGCACCTTCTCGATGGCCTCCTTGACGGCCGCCTGATCGACGTAGGTGCTGCCGGCCAATTGCTCCTCGACGACGTCGATTTCCTCGGCGTCCTTGAGCCGCGCCGGCCACTCGCCGGTCTTCAGGCAGACGATGGCGCGAACGATTTCCGCGATGCCTTGGAGCATGACCAGCGCGCCGGCGATCGGGATGACCATCTTGAAGTGATAGACGGGCGGCCCCTCGGCCACGTCGCTGACATGCTCGCGAATGATCCAGGAGGCATAGGCATAGTCCCAGCCGGCGTAGATCAGCGCCGCGATGCCGGGAAGAAAAAAGATAATGTAGAGACTGAGGTCGAGAATGGCCTGGCTGCGCGGGCGCATCGAACCGTAGAGAAAGTCGCCGCGCACGTGCGCATCCTGCGCCAGCGTGTAGGCGCCGCACATCATGAACAGCGTGCCATACATGAAATAATCGGCATCGAAAATCCAGTCGGTCGGCGCATTCAGAATATAGCGCTTGAAGACTTCGATGCAGACGACTGCTGTGAGCAGCAGGATGATCCAGGAAAAGGTCTTACCGGCCCACGTGCTTACGCTATCGACGAAGAAAAGAAATCGCTGGACTTGCATTGACGTCATCCCTGCCGAACGCCGACATACTCAGGATTGCCGGACGCTCCATGCGGGCCTCGAAAAGGAGCGCCGTAAACAGCATCACCCCGCACTGCGGGGTGATGCCATTCCACCGGCAAGCGTCTTAGGTCTTCTTGCCAAAATAGTGATTGAACGCGATCCGGTAATCGACGGACTGATCGTAGAACCACTTGCCGCAGCGCTCGGCAAATGCCTTCTGCGACGCCAGCACCTTGCCGAACCATGGATTATTCGGATCATTGCCGCGCTTGGCGATCATGTCGTCCCAGATCTTGAGCTGCGCTTGCAGCACCGAATCCGGCGTTTTGTAGACCTTCACCTTATCCTTCTGCTGGATATCGATGTAGTCCTTCGAATAGCGGTCGCAGGCCTTCCAGAACATATCCGAAGATGCCGCCTCGACGGCATTTTCGATGATCGATTTCAGCTTCGGCGGCAGCGCGTCGAACTTGGTCTTGTTGAACATGATCTCGAACGGCTCCGCCGACTGGTGGAAGCTCTGCATCATGTAGACTTTGGAGACATCCGGGAACCCGAGCGCGCGGTCCGACGACGGATTGTTGAATTCCGCGGCGTCGATCAGCCCGCGGTCCATCGCCGGCACGATGTCGGCACCGGCGAGCGCGGTGACGGCGGCACCCATGCCCGTGAACATCTCAATGCCGAGGCCGACGGTGCGGAACTTCAGCCCCTTAAAATCATCAACTTTGGTGATCGGCTTCTTGTACCAGCCGAGCGGCTCGGTCGGCATCGGGCCATAAGCGTAGGATTGGACGTTCAGGTTGACGCTCTTGTAAATGTCGGCGAGCAGTTCCTTGCCGCCGCCGTATTTGTGCCAGGCCAGCAGCATGTGGGTGTCCATGCCGAAGGCGGGGCCCGAACCCCACAGCGCGAGCGCCGGATTCTTGCCGTACCAATAGACGAGCACGCCGTGCCCGCCGTCGAGCGTGCCCTTGCTCACCGCATCGACGAGGTCGAAGGCTTTCACAACCGCGCCGGCCGGCAGCACGTCGATTTTCAGGTCGCCGCCCGCCATGTCGTTGACCTTCTTGGCGTAGTCGAGCGCGTATTCGTGGAAAATATCCTTGGTGGGCCACGTGCTCTGCCAGCGCATCACAATCGGCCCTTGGGCCTTCACCACGTTCGGCGCCACAACGGCAGCGGTAGCAGCGGCGGCGCCGGCCCCAAGGAATTTGCGACGGGTGGCCGTCGCCGTTGACTTGTTGGATGTCATAGCTTCCTCCCGATAAGCTAATTTTAGCTCACTGGCGTTTTGAATGACGCCCACAACTTCGCCGTTAAACCGGCGCTTAAGTCGCAGTTTGGCCCGATTATGGGTATTCGACAAGCCTTGTCAGGAAACCGCCAGCCTCGACGTTAGGCGTAGAAGGTGTCCCGCGATAAGAACCCCGAAACCGGGTCAATCTGCCGTGACAATTCGATGGGCAGCGGCTTATTTCAGCCGCCCCGATAGGAGATTGCATCTTGAGAAGTTTCTGGTCGACCATCGCCATCGTGTGGCGGCTTTCAGCGCCCTATTTTCGCTCCGACGAGCGCTGGCCCGGCCGCATTCTTTTGGCATCCGTGATCGCCATCGAACTGTCGCTCGTCGGCATCAATGTCTTGCTCAACGCCTGGAATAACGCCTTCTACAACGCGCTGCAGGACCGCAACTGGGACGCTTTCGTCACCCAGTTGCTGTATTTCTGCGTGCTCGCCGCCGCTTTTATCGTGCTCGCGGTTTATCAGCTCTATTTGAATCAATGGCTGCAAATCCGCTGGCGGCGCTGGATGACGGAACGTTATCTCGGCCACTGGCTGCAGAATGCGAATCACTACCGCATGCAACTGCTCGGCGACGCCGCCGACAACCCCGACCAGCGCATCGCCGAAGATATTTTCATGTTCGTCGACCGCACGCTGAATGTCGGCATCGGCCTGCTCAGCTCGGTCGTCACGCTGGTCTCCTTCGTGTTCATCCTCTGGGGGCTATCCAACGCCGCGCCGCTCGTGCTCTTCGGCCATCAGATGGCGATCCCGGGCTATCTGGTCTGGGCCGCGCTGATCTATGCGGTGCTCGGCACCGGCCTGACCCACTGGATCGGCTGGCCGCTGGTGCATCTGAATTTCATGCAGCAGCGTTACGAAGCCGACTTCCGTTTCAATCTGGTGCGGGTGCGCGAGAATGCCGAGCAGATCGCGCTATTGGACGGCGAGCAGACCGAAACCGGCCGGCTGTTGAGCCGCTTCGGCAACGTGGTGAGCAACTGGTTCGCCATCATGACGCGGCAGAAGCGGCTGACGTTTTTCACCGCCGGCTATAGCCAGGTTTCCATCGTCTTTCCCTATATCGTGGTCAGCCCCGCCTATTTCTCCGGCGCCATGCAGCTCGGCGGGCTGATGCAGACGGCCTCCGCCTTCAACAGCGTGCAGAGCGCGCTGTCCTTCTTCATCACCACCTATCGCACGCTGGCGGAATGGGTCGCGGTAATCGAACGTCTTGAGGGGTTCGAAACGGCGATCGCCAAAGCGGGCGCAGCGGCGGTCTCACCGCCGGCGATCGCGGTCCACGCGCAGCCCGGTCTGCACGCGATGCAAATCGACAATCTCGCGGTGCGGCTCCCCGACGGCAGGCCGCTGGTCGACGCCGACCGCATCCGCGTCCAACAGGGCGAGCACGTCCTGGTCACCGGACCTTCCGGTTCCGGCAAGTCGTCGCTGTTCCGCGCCATCGCCGGCATCTGGCCTTTCGGCTCCGGCACCATCACCGTGCCGAGCGAAGCCAAGCTGATGCTGCTGCCGCAGCGTCCGTATTTTCCGGTCGCGCGGCTCGCTTCGGTGATCGGCTATCCGGCGCCGCCCGACAGCTTCAAGACGGACCAAGTGGAAGACGTGCTGCTCGCGGTCGGCCTGCCGGGCATGATCGGCCGGCTGCAGGACGACGGTCATTGGAACCGGATGCTCTCGCTTGGCGAGCAGCAGCGTCTCGGGCTCGCGCGCGCGCTGCTGCATGCGCCCGACTTCCTTTTCCTCGATGAGGCCACGGCCTCGCTCGACGAAGCCTCCGAGGCCGCGCTTTACCGGCTGCTGCTGGAGCGGCTCGCGCGCGCCGCCATCGTCTCCATCGGCCACCGCACCACCTTGCGCGCCTTTCACGGCCGCCACCTCGCTCTGGTCAGCAGCGGCGACCATTATCGCGTTCAGGAATCGGTGCTGTCGGCGACGGCGTGAGCTGCACGCCCGCAATAGCAATCGGGCGGCGTTCCCGAAGGAGCCGCCGCCCGCAAGGAGGAGAGTGTCAGGTTGGCTATTTGAGAGCCGATAGCGCCGTGTCGAACTTCAGCATGGCGACAAAGCGGGACGAGCAAGCGTCGGTGCCGGTCGTCGTTATGCATTGCGCGGCGGTCGGCGCGCTGACGTCGGTGTCCCAATAGCGCAGATCGAGTGTGATTGCCTTGTAATTGAAGTCGAGGCCGACGTCCCACCAGTTGTAATCGGCCACGCCGAGATTGGCTTTGGGGCCGGAGCCGTACGATTGATGGCCGACCTCGGGATTGAGCGACACGGTGACGCCGGCCATGGGGCTCCAGGGCAGCGTGACCACGGCGTTGCCGGAATAATAATAGGCGTCGCCATTGCCGACCCACGGCGGCAGTAATGTGACCTTGTCGTTGAAGTTGTTGCCGCCGTCGACGACGCCGGCGATCGTCAGCCAATCATTGAACTTGTACGACGGCTTTGCGTAGAACTCGCCGAAGCTGCCGAAGCCGTTCGGCTTGCCGCCGGGATAGTCATAGAAGACATAACCGAGGTCGAGGCCGAAGTTGCCACGGGAAAATCGCGCGCCGCCACTGAAGTCGAATTCGGCGTCGGCGAAGCCGGTGTAGAGGCTCGAGCCCCAAACGCCGCTATAGAGCGTGAGCCAATCGCTGGGCTTGTAGTCGAGCTCGGTATAGCCCTGCACCGCCCCCTTGTGCGCCGACTGCGAAACGCCGCGCAATTCATAATCCGTGGTGAACGCCGTGCCGAAAAGGATATCGAACGGTGCCGGCGCAGGAGCCGGTGCCGCCGCGGCCGGTTTTGCCTTCACAGAAAGATCCGCCGCGAACCCTGGCGCCGCGGCCCCAAGCGCAAGCCCCGCGGCTACCAACACAACAACCTTCTTCATTGATGAACCCCCGTTATCTGCCGACGCCGCGGGCGCTAATGAGGCGCGCATCTCGCTTTGTCCAAACCGATCACGCACGGGGGGCCGCGCTGCAGCAAGACGAAAGCTTCAGCAATTGCTGCCTCTTTGAGCAAACAAATCTTCTGCCGAAATGAAAGTCGCTGGCTGTGACCAGAAAGTCACAAAAGTTTAACGGACGGCACGCGACTCCGGTTCGCGGCGCGAAAATCCGTTCTGTCAGATGATTAATTTGTAGGCAGGCAAAGTAAGGAAATCGACGAATTCGTCCGCCAGCGAGAGCGAGCGGAACAGTTCGATCGCTTCCGGAAAGCGGCCTTCAGCGTAAGCTTCGCCGCCGACTTCCTGCGCGACGCGGCGCATCTCTTCGGCGAGCACGCGCTCGAAGAAGTCCCGCGTGGCCTTGGCGCCGGTATCGAGCACCACGCCGTATCTGATCCATTGCCAGATTTGCGCGCGGCAGATTTCCGCCGTGGCCGCGTCTTCCATCAGGTGATAGATCGGCACCGCCCCACGGCCGCGCAGCCATGATTCGATGTATTGCACGCCGACACGGATGTTGAGGCGAAAGCCCTGCTCGGTCTTTTGGCCCTCATGAATTTGCAGAAGGTCATCGCGCAGAACCTGCACGTGCAGCCGCACGCGGCCAACCTGATTCGGCTGCGGCATCATGCGGTCGAAGACTTCCTTCGCCACCGGCACCAGGTCCGGATGCGCCACCCAGGTTCCGTCATAGCCGTCGCGCACTTCGCGCTCCTTGTCGGCGCGCACCTTGGCGAAGGCCTCTTCGTTGGCTTGCGGGTCGTCCTTGACCGGGATTTGCGCCGCCATGCCGCCTATGGCGAAAGCGCCGCGGCGGTGACAGGTGCGCACCAGCAGCGCCGCATAGGCGCCGAGGAATGCCTCGCCCATGACCACCTGCGAACGGTCAGGCAGGACGAAACGCGGATCGGTGCTTTTGGCGAAGGTCTTGATGAACGAAAATATGTAATCCCAGCGGCCGGCATTCATGCCGGCGATGTGCTCGCGCAGTTCCCAGAGAATTTCGTCCATCTCGAACGCCGCCGGCAGCGTCTCGATCAGCACCGTCGCCTTGATCGTGCCGGTGGGAATGCCGAGCCGCTCTTGCGCGAAGACAAAGACCTCGTTCCAAAGCCGCGCCTCGCGATGGCCCTCGAGCTTGGGCAGGTAGAAATAGGGGCCGGTGCCCTTGGCGATTTGCGCCCGCGCATTGTGAAAGAAGTGCAGCCCGAAATCGAACAGGGCGCCGGAAATGGGAGCGCCGTCGACGAGCAGATGCGCTTCGGGCAGATGCCAGCCGCGCGGGCGGACGATCAACACCGCAGGCTTGGCGCCCACCTCGTAGCGCTTGCCGCTGTCCTCGTCGGTGAAGGCGATGTTTCCGGCCCAGTAGTCCTTGAGGTTCGCCTGGCCGGTGATGTTGTTGGCCCAGGTCGGCGAATTGGCATCCTCGAAATCCGCCATGTAGTGGGTGGCGCCGGAATTCAGCGCGTTGACGATCATCTTGCGGTCGACAGGCCCGGTGATCTCGACGCGGCGGTCGAGCAGATCGGGGGGGATCGGCGCCACCCGCCAGTCGCCGTCGCGGATGGCTTTCGTTGCCGGAAGAAAGTCGGGCAACTCGCCGGCGTCGAAGCGTTTCTGCCTTTCGGCGCGGGCGGCCAGAAGCGCGCGGCGCTTGGCGTCGAACCTGCGATGCAACTCGGCGAGAAAATTGAGCGCGGCAGGCGTGAGGATTTCATCCGACCGCGCCAGCGGGGCGGCCTTGATGACGATGCCCGGCACGGCCGCCACAGCCGCGCGATTGAAGCGCCGGCGTCCGCGTATGGTCCGGCGCCGCGGCGACAGCCCCGCGGTACGGCGGCGCCGGCGCGGCTGCCCGGGGCGGGCGCTTGGGCCTGTCTTACGAGCCAAACCCCTGGCGGCGGACCGGCGGCCGCCGGCCGGCCGGCCGGCGCCGGATCGCGGCGCGGCCCTCCCGGCAACGGATTTCGTTTTCTTGCGCGCGGCGCGGCGCCGGGTCTTCGACTTCGCGGATTTGGCGCTGGCGGCCGGCTTGCGTGGCGCCACGCGCTTGGACTCGGCCTTGCGGGCCCGAGCCCGGCGCCGGCCGGCCGAACCCTTTGCCCGCTTAGTTTTGGTTGCCGTCGCTTCCTCCGCCGCCGCCCCAAGACATGCCGCCGCCCGCCATCGATCCAAATCCGGGGGTCGTTTCCGGAGCCGGCGCAGGCGCAGGCTTCGGCGCTGCACGCTTGGCGGGCGCTTTCTTCTTCGGGGCCGCTTTCTTCGCGGCGCCGCGCTTGGCCTTGCTCTTCTTGGCGGTCGAACGCGCCGCCGCCTTCCGCGCCGGCGCCTTCTTCTTCGTCTTCTTGGCTTTACCGGCCGTCTTCCGCTTTTTCGCTTTCGCCATGATCATCCTCCTGTTGCCGTTTATCTTTCGGCGGCCTGCTGGCCTGCTCCACTTCCACGAGCACGCGGCTCGACGAAGCGGCCCCAACCGAACTCTGACGCGAATCGCCGTCGGTCAAATCCTCATCCTTGGCGATCCCAACTTCCCTTAGTCCTTCCGGGGCAGGTCCCCCCGTCGCCCAATCAAGCAACTCCACCGTATGCACAATCGGGATGCCGGTCCCCGTTGCGATCTGCGTGATGCAACCGACATTTCCGGCGGCAATCACATCGGGTTTCAACATCTCGATATTCGCGATCTTGCGATCGCGCAACCTCGTCGCCAGTCGCGGCTGCAGGATGTTGTACGTTCCCGCAGAGCCGCAGCACAGATGGCCTTCCGCTACATCTTTGACTACGAATCCCAAGTTGCAAAGCAATTCTTTTGGTTCGCGCGTGATTTTCTGTCCATGCTGCAAGGAGCAGGCCGAGTGATAGGCCACGACGAGGGCATGACGCGCGGCGCCGGCGAGCGGCAAGGCGGCGAGATATTCCACGATGTCCTTGGCTAGCGCCGCCACGGCGGCCGCCTTGTCCGCGTAGGCGGGATCCGCCCGCAACATGAAGCCGTAATCCTTCACGGTGGTGCCGCAGCCCGACGCGGTGACGACGATGGCATCGAGCCCCTCGCCTTCGATTTCACGCATCCAGGCATCGACATTGCGGCGGGCGGCGGTAAGCGCCTCCGCCTCGCGGCCGAGGTGATGCACCAGCGAGCCGCAGCAGCCTTCGCCTTGGGCCAGCACGACTTCGACCCCATGCCGGGTCAGGATGCGTACGGCAGCCTCGTTCACCGTCGGGGTCAGGATAGGGTTGACGCAGCCATTGAGCAGCGCCACCCGCGCACGGCGCCGGCCCTCCGCCGGGTAGACGCGGCGTCCGGCAGCGGGCGGCTGCGGCGGCACGCGTGCCGGCGCCAAGCCGAGCATCGCGGCGAGCGGATGCAGCCCGATGAGGGAGAACAGCGGTGCTAGCGGGCGGAATACCAGGGCCAGGCCCAAGGCCTGGCGGAAGCGCGCGGGGTCCGGTAGCAGCCATGCCAGCAGGTTGCGCAGCAGCCGGTCGAGAAGCGGACGCCGATAGGTGCGCTCGATATGAGCGCGGCCGTGATCGACGAGATGCATATAATGCACCCCGGAAGGGCAGGTGGTCATGCAGGCGAGGCACGACAGGCAGCGGTCGATATGTTTGACGACTTCGGCGGTGGCGGCCCTGTCGTTTTCGAGCATCTCCTTGATCAAGTAGATGCGGCCGCGCGGCGAATCGAGCTCGTCGCCGAGCAGGACGTAAGTGGGGCAGGTGGCGGTGCAGAAGCCGCAATGCACGCAGGCGCGCAAAATCTTTTCCGATTCCGCCATGCGCGGATCCGCGAGCTGGGCGAGGGAGAACGAAGTTTGCATGTTCAGATTCACGTCCCGGATGCGGTGCGGCACGAAGTGCTGCGCCGCTGATCCGGGATCCATTTTTCCACGCAATGGGCCTGGATCCCGGTTCTGCAGCGCATCACTTCGTGCTGCGCTGCGCCCGGGAAAAGTACAAGGTTCGTGAGGACTCCCATCACATCCCCGCCCACATGCGCCCGGGATTGAGCACACCCTTGGGATCGAAGCTCTCCTTCACCCGCTTGGTCAATGCGGCGAGCGCCCCCGGCTGCGGCGGAAAGACATCGACCACCGCGCGAACCGCCGCCGGCGCGCGGACCAAAGTGGCGTGGCCGCCGGCCACGGCCGCGGCGCGATGCACCGCGCTTGCGCCGGCATCGTGGGACGGGAGCGTCTCGACCCAGATCAGGCCGCCGGCCCAGTCGTAAAAAACCTGCGCGCCGGCACCCTCGACAATGGCCGCGGCGGCCTGCGCGCCCCAGCTCGGCGGCACCGAGAGGCGCCAGAGCGGCCGCTCGGCGGCGCCGGTCGAGGCGAAGGGCTCGCAGTCGCGCACCGCGCGCCAGAAAGCGCGCGAATCGTGCTCGGCGAGAAGATCGAGCGCGCCGAAGCGGCGCAGCAATGCTTCCAGCGTCACCCGCCGGTGGGTAACGGACGGCGCTACCCCTTCGAGACGGAAAGCGGTGACGGCGGTGCGGTGGACATGGCCCGGCGTGCGCGGCGCCACCGCCGGCGGCAGGTGCGCCGCCGCGGACACGTCGCAGGTGGAATTGGTCGCCGCGGCCATCGCCCGGATGGCCTCGGCATCGGGCTGGGCGAGCAGCAGCACGGTTTCTTCGGTTTCCGCCTTGGGCAGCGTCTTCAGCGTCACGTCGGTGAGGACCGCGAGGGTGCCCCACGACCCGGCCATGAGCTTGGCGAGGTCATAGCCGGTGACGTTCTTCACCACGCGGCCGCCGGATTTGAAGCCTTCGCCGCGTCCGGAAACGGCGCTGAAGCCAAGGAAATGATCGCGCGCAGCGCCCGCCTTGAAGCGGCGCGGGCCGCAGAGGTTGCTGGCGAGAGCCCCGCCGACCGTGCCCTGCCCCGCGATCGCGCCGAAGATCGCGCCGCAGTCGACCGGTTCGAAGGCGAGCTGCTGATTCCTGGCCGCCAGCAATTCCACGATTTCGATGAGCGAGGTGCCCGCGCGCGCCGAAAGCACCAATTCCTCGGGCTCGTAGAGCGTGACGCCGCTCAGCCCGGAAAGATCGAGGGTGACGTCGGTCTGGCTTGGCCGGCCCAGGGAACGCTTGCTGCCGCCGCCGACGATTTCCAAAGCGCGATCGCCGTCGAGCGCCCAGCGCACGGCGTCTTCCACCTCCTTGGCGTCGCGGGGCTTGAGGGTGTCGGTCATGCAGGATTTAGAAACGCGGAATATCCGGGAACGGCAGTTTCCCGCCGCTGACATGCATGCGCCCGAGCTCGGCGCAGCGGTGCAAAGTGGGAAAGACCTTGCCGGGATTGAGCAGGCCCTTGCCGTCGAAGGCGCATTTGAGCCGCTGCTGCTGCTCGAGATCGGTTTCGCTGAACATCGCCGGCATCAGATCGCGCTTCTCCACCCCGACGCCGTGCTCGCCGGTGAGCACGCCGCCGACCTCCACGCAAAGCCTGAGAATGTCGGCGCCGAAAGCTTCCGCGCGCTCGAGCTCGCCCGGCTTGTTGGCGTCATAGAGAATGAGCGGGTGCAAATTGCCGTCGCCGGCGTGGAAGACGTTGGCCACGCGCAGCCCATAATGCTCCGACATCTCCCGCATGCGCTTGAGCACGAGCGGCAGCTGGCCGCGCGGGATGGTGCCGTCCATGCAGTAATAATCCGGCGAGATGCGGCCGACCGCGGGAAAGGCCGCCTTGCGGCCGGCCCAGAACAACAGCCGCTCCTCCTCCGAATTGGAGATTTTGCAGGAATCCGCCCAGCATTCGCGGGCGATGGCCTCGACGCGGGCGCAGAAGTGGTCCACTTCCGCCTGCACGCCGTCGAGCTCGACGATCAGCAGCGCCTCGACGTCGAGCGGATAACCGGCATGCACGAAATCCTCCACGGCGCGGATCGCGGGGCCGTCCATCATCTCCATGCCGCTCGGGATGATGCCCTCGCCGATGATGCGGGCGACGCAGGCGCCGGCGTCCTCGGAGCTGGTAAAGCCGATCAGCAGCGCGCGGGCGCTTTCCGGTTTCCGCAGTAGCCGCACGGTGACTTCGGTAACGACGCCGAGCAGACCTTCCGAGCCGGCGATGATGCCGAGGAGGTCATAGCCGCCGGGATCGAGATGCTTGCCGCCGAGCCGCACGATCTCGCCGTTCATCAGCACGATCTCGCAGCCGAGCACGTTGTTGGCGGTCATGCCGTATTTGAGGCAATGCACGCCGCCGGAATTTTCCGCCACGTTGCCGCCGATGGTGCAGGCGATCTGCGAGGAGGGATCCGGCGCGTAATAGAATCCGGCCGCGGCGACGGCCTGGCTGATCGCCAGATTGGTGACGCCCGGCTCCACCACTGCGACCCGGTTCTCATAATCGATTTCGCGGATGCGGTTGAATTTGGCCATGCCAAGCAGCACGCCGTCGGCCAGCGGCAGCGCCCCGCCGGAGAGCGAGGTGCCGGCGCCGCGCGGCACGACCTTGATGCCGTTCTCGTGGCAATAGCGCAGCACCTCGGCGACCTGCGCCGTGGTTTCCGGCAACGCCACCAGCATCGGAAGCTGGCGATAGGCGGTAAGGCCGTCGGACTCGTAGGGGCGCATTTCCCGCTCCGCGGCGATCACCCCTTCCCCCGGCACGATGGAACGCAGCGCCGCGGCGATACGCTCGCGACGCGCCACTATTGCAGCGTCCGGTTCGGGCATTTTCAAGGACATACCGGAACTCCAAATCCACAGTCGCTGCGGCAACGGGCGATTGTGCATTGACATGCGTCCGAGGACGCTGACCTTATTCGATTTTTGCTGGAGTGACAGCCATGCGATTTTTGCCGGCCTTCGCCGCCGCCGTTCTGATGGCTTCCCTGTCCGCCGCACGGGCGCAGGAAGTCGCCGCCGGGGAGCAGATTTTCAAGTCAAAATGCTTCATTTGCCATGCGGTCGGCCAAGGCGCGACGAACAAGATCGGTCCGCAGCTCAACGGGCTCGATGGGCGCAAGACCGGCAGCGCGCCGGAATATGATTATTCGGACGCCAACAAGAAATCGGGCATTGTCTGGAACGAGCAGTCGTTCGGGGAATACATCAAGAATCCGCAAGCCAAGGTGCCCGGCACCAAGATGGCATTCGTCGGCATTCAGGATGACAAGGAAATCGCGAACCTCTGGGCCTATTTGAAGCGGTTCGGCCCTGACGGTAAGATCAAATAGCGCAGGCCGGAGCGTATTTCATGGTCAAGGACGTGGTGGTCAATCTCATGGTTGGGGGCTCGCGCGACGCCGCCGCAGAATACGCTGTCTCCATGAGCGGGACATTCGGGGCGCATCTTGTCGGCATCGCTTTCGCTTACGAGCCGGTGCTGCCCGCCGTGATCGGAGCGGGCATCCCCGAATCGGTGATCGACGAGCAGCGCGAGGAAAACGAAAGAGCGGCGAAAGCCGCCGCCGGCAATTTCGACACCATCGCCAAGAGCGTCGCCCACGAGACGCGCATGCTCGGCGCTTCGCTGGCCGGCGCCGCCGACACCTTCGGCGAGATCGCCCGTTGCTTCGATTTGTCCGTCGTCGGGCAATCGGAGCGGGAACGCGTCGGGCCCGAGGAACTGGTGGTCGAAGGGGCGCTGTTCGGCTCGGGGCGCCCGGTGGTCGTCGTGCCGTTCGGCCACCAGGGCGGTATGCTACTCGACCGCATCGCGATCTGCTGGAACGGCGGGCGCAATGCGGCGCGCGCGACCGCCGAAGCCATGCCCTTCCTGAAGCGGGCGAAGACGGTCGATATCATCGTGGTCGCCGCGGACAATTCAGGGCCCATCGAAGGCACGGCCGCGGAGCTCGCGCGACATCTGGCGCGTCACGACATCAAGGCGCAGGTCACGCGCGTGCCGCAAGGCAATCTGCGCGTCTCGGCCGCGATCCTCGCCTATGCCGCCGACAGCGGCGCGACCATGCTGGTCATGGGCGGTTACGGCCACTCGCGGCTGCGCGAATTCATGCTCGGCGGCACCACGCGCGGCGTTTTGAAATCGATGACGGTGCCGACGCTGATGTCGCACTGAGGGAGCGGCGTCGCGTTCAGTGCACCGACTTGGCGAATTGCGCGACCGCCGAGACGACCTGGCCATCGATACCATTGAAGCCGTGATAGGCCCGGGCCTCGCAGGGATCGCCCTTGTCGATGCCGCCATCGAGCCAGACCACCTTAACCTTGCTGCCTGCCCAGGCCTGAAATCCCGGCACGCCTGCCGGGCTGGTCGGCCGGCAGCCGTCATGCCGGTGCTCGATCACGAGTGTCGGCGGTAGCGCGGCAGGGGAGCCGAGGAGCGAAGGCATGTTGCCCCAAAATCCCGAAGTGAGGACCAGCCCATTGGGATGCGCGGGCAATGACTTCGGCGCGCGCAACGTGCCGCGGCTGGTCCCGACCACCACGACCACCGGCGTGACGCTGCGCATGTATCGCACCGCCGCCGCGACATCGACGCCGACATCGATGGTCAGCGTGGCAAGGCCGTAGGAGAGGTAGTCCTTGCGGGTCCGCACGAGCTGATTGCCGCCGAGCGAACCGAATGTGCCGTCCGGCCTGACATTCATCACGCCATTGCCGCCGGGAATGAGAATGAGTCCGGCGCGCGCCGAGGCCGGCTTGTTGAGCAAGGCGTATGCGTCGCCGATTTTCACCGCCTGGTCAGCATGCGCCCCGAGCGGCAATACCATCGCGGCGAATGCCAGTCCCAGCCAAGTTCGTGCATGCATGAGTCTCCTCCCCGTTTGCCTCAGCTTCAGTCAGCATTTCACGCCGCGCCGCTGCCCGCCAGCGGTGCTGGCACCTGCACGACCAGACCGCGGGCGCGCGCATCGACGACACCGAGCGCGCGCAGCGCCAGCAGGGTCAGCATCTGCACGGTCGCGCGCGGCGCAGGCACCGCGCCGGCGGGCAGCGTCGCCAACGGCCCGAGCAGCCCTTCGATCAAGGCACCGGTCAGTGCCGCGGTGGCGAGGCGGACATCCTGCTCCGGCAAATGCTTGCCGGCCATGGCGGCGCGGATTCGCGCTTCCAGTTCGGTCGCCATCGCGCGGCGGAAGCCCACGCGCGCGGCATCGATGTCCGGCTCGACGGGATCGGTCAGCAAGGCCGAACTCAACCTCGGCGCCGCAAGCGCGCGGGCGCAGAAGGTGGCAATCGCCGCCGCCAGCGCGGATAACGGCCCGGGCGCCGCGGCCGCGGCCTGGCGCATGGCCGCGATTTCCTGACCCGTGACAGCTGCGGCGAGCTCGGCCACCAGATCGGTCTTGTTGGGGAAATAGCGATAGACCGTCCCCGCGGCGATGCCGGCACGGGCGGCCACCGGTGCGATATGCACCGCATCCATGCCGCCTTCGGCGGCGGCGGCGCGGGCAGCGGCGAGAATGGCTTCGCGGCGCGCCGCAAGGCGACGCTCGACGCGTTCGGTGCGGCGATAGGCCATGGCTATAAACTGAACCATGATTCATGGCGCCCTGGCAATCGCCGGCCGCGGCGTCTGCCCTGATCGGAAAGGCGGCTAAGCCGCGGGCTGAACGCTGGCGACTTGAAACGTGTGCATGTCGCCGTCCTCGCCGCGGATCGAGACATATTCGCCGGGCACGAACGCGTGCGCGCCAAACCGGTAGCCGGACTCGTCGTCGTCCTCGGCGGTTTCGTCATAATCGAAAACCCAGCGGCCGTGCTCCGGCCCGCCCGGCTTGTGCACGAGGCGGCCCACCTCCTCCGGCTCGCCGCCCCAATAGCGACGCACGCGGCAATGCTCGCGATAGCGCTGCCACAGCTTGGGATCGATACGGCCTTTGTCATCCAACGGCGCCACGAATTCGTAGCCATGGCGCGAGGACCCTTCGGGGAATTCCTTGGATCGGGCGAGGTTGAGCCGGATGCGCTTGAGCACATGGGGCAACTGCGTCATAAGAAACTCCTCGGACCGATCAAGAAAGGCCGCGCCGATCGGGGCGCGGCGATTTAAGCGGGTGGAAAACGCCGGTTCAAGCCTGCTGCGCCGAATCCCGGCGCTGCGTCCAGTTCCACAGCAAGGCGAAGACGCAGCCGATCGCATAACCGATCAGGCCCGTGACCGCGACCAGACCGGCGGCACGGCCCAAGCTGAAGGCTTCGACGACGACGAATGGCTTGATGAGATGCAGCCACAGGACAAAATCGATGACCGCTTGTGCCCAGCCGAGCGCGACCAGCACGACCCAGCATAGATGGTAGAGCCCGAGCAGCGCGCCGAGCGCGAAACCGGTTTTGTGGGGATTGATGATGTGCGCCATGACGAACCTCCGGAGACAGGAGGATAAGAGCGCGGGCGCCGGCGGCGGACATTGATCCAGCGCAAGGTGGACTGGGTCATAAAAAAGCGCCCGCCACTGCGGCGGACGCTTGTCTCGATTGCCGCGAATTTCAGCCCTGCGGCTGCGGGGCGATGTCGCCGGCCGGCGGCGCGTCGGGCCGCGGCCGCTGCTTGCCGGCCGAAGGCACGGCGGAGGCGCGCGGGGTCAGCGGCTCAATGACCGATTCGCGGCTCGGCCGTTTGCCGTTGAGCAGATCGGTGATCTCGTCGCCGGACAGCGTTTCGAATTCGAGCAGGCCCTTGGCCAGCAATTCCAGGTCGCCGCGCTTATCGGTGAGGATTTTCTGCGCCTCGGCATAGCCGGCTTCCACCAGACGGCGTATTTCGGCGTCGATCTTGCGCGAGGTCTCTTCCGAAATGTTCTGCTGGCGCGACACCTGATAGCCGAGGAAGACCTCGTCCTGGTTCTCGCCATAGGCGACGGTGCCGAGCTCTTCCGAAAGGCCCCAGCGCGTCACCATCATCCGCGCCAGCTTGGTCGCCTGCTCGATGTCGGAAGCCGCGCCCGAAGTCACTTTCTCGTTGCCGAACACCAGTTCTTCCGCCACGCGCCCGCCCATCATGATGGCGAGCCGTGACGTCATCTGCTCGCGGCTCATCGACAGCTTGTCGCGTTCCGGCAACTGCATGACCATGCCGAGGGCGCGGCCACGGGGAATGATCGTCGCCTTGTGCACCGGGTCGGTGGCCTTGACGTTGAGCGCGACAATGGCGTGGCCGCCTTCGTGATAGGCGGTGAGGAGCTTTTCCTCCTCCGTCATCACCAGCGACTTTCGCTCGGCGCCCATCATCACCTTGTCCTTGGCGTCCTCGAACTCGACCTGCGTCACCATGCGCTTGTTGCGCCGCGCCGCCATCAGCGCCGCCTCGTTGACGAGATTGGCGAGATCGGCGCCCGAAAAGCCGGGCGTGCCGCGGGCGATGGTCTTCAGGTTGACGTCGGGCGCCAGCGGCACCTTGCGCACATGCACCTTGAGAATGTTTTCGCGGCCGATGATGTCCGGATTGGGCACGATCACCTGGCGGTCGAAACGGCCGGGCCGCAACAAGGCCGGATCGAGCACGTCCGGACGGTTGGTGGCGGCGATGAGGATGATGCCCTCGTTGGCCTCGAAGCCGTCCATCTCGACCAGCAACTGGTTGAGCGTCTGCTCGCGCTCGTCATTGCCGCCGCCGAGGCCGGCGCCGCGATGGCGGCCGACCGCGTCGATCTCGTCGATGAAGATGATGCAGGGCGCGTTCTTCTTCGCCTGCTCGAACATGTCGCGCACGCGCGAGGCGCCGACGCCGACGAACATCTCGACGAAGTCGGAGCCGGAAATGGTGAAGAAGGGCACGTTGGCTTCGCCGGCCACCGCGCGCGCGATCAGCGTCTTGCCGGTGCCGGGCGGGCCGACCAGCAGCACACCGCGCGGGATGCGCCCGCCGAGCCGCTGGAATTTTCCGGGGTCGCGCAGGAACTCGACGATTTCCTGCAAATCCTGCTTGGCCTCGTCGACGCCGGCCACGTCCTCGAAGGTGACGCGGCCGTGCGCCTCGGTGAGCAATTTGGCGCGCGACTTGCCGAAGCCGAGCGCTTTGCCGCCGGCGCCCTGCATCTGCCGGGTCAGGTAAATCCAGACGCCGATCAGCAGCAGCATTGGCCCCCAGGACACCAATACGGAGAGGAACCAGGGAGCATCGGGCTGCTGCGGGCGCGCCGTGATCGAAACACCTTTGCTGTAGAGCTTCTGCACCAGGCCCGGATCGTTCGGCGCATAGGTCTGGAAGGTGCGGCCGTCGGTGAAGCTGCCGTGAATGTCCGGCCCTTGAATGACGACGTCGCGCACGCGGCCTTGATCGACCTCGTTCAAAAGCTGCGAGAAAGAAATATCCTGCGACGAGGAGCGCTGCCCCGGACCGTTGAACAGTGTGAATAACGCCAGCACCAACAGGACGATGATGGCCCAAAGTGCAAAATTGCGAAAATGCGGATTCATTCCCTGTCCTTGTGAGCGCGTGCCGGACGCGACCGGCTCGAATGCCTGCGCTGGCTGGCGGCGGAATTCAGGCCCTTTCCCCCGGACAATCTAGGTATGGGACCACTCCGTGCCAAGGCGAATACAGCAAATAATGCGTATTTTAGCGCATTTTACGGCGCGCGTCCCGGCCGGGTCCCTGCGTGGTTAAAGGCCGGCTAGCACCGCGGCGCGCGGGGGCCGGCTGCACCAGCAAGCGGTCGGCGCTGAGCGTGATCATCGCCCCCGCCAAGGTGCGCCGAAACGAGCCGCGGCGGGGCTTTTGCAGCGGCAGCGCCGCGTACAAGGCTTCGAGCTTGGCCAATTCCGGCGGGCCTTCAGTGGCCATCGCCTTGACCATGCCGCCGAGCAGGCGCAGCCCGATTTCCGGCGGCAAGGCGGCGAAGCCGCGAGCGTCCACGGCGACAGCCGTTCCCTCCTGGGGGCGCCGCAACACTTTCTCCGCATCCTTTACCGCACGGGCGAGGGCCGCCTCGGCACGCCGCACCCGCTGCGCCAGCAACACCAGTCGGTCGGCCGTCAGTCCTTCCTCGGCGAGCAGCGGCAGCAGCGCGCGCATGCGCACGCGCGCGAAACGGGGGTCGCGATTGGAGCGGTCTTCCGCATAAGCGACGCCGGCCGCCTGCAGCGTTGCGACCAGCCGCGGTTTCGGAATCTCCAGGAAAGGGCGAAAAAGAACGATCTCCTTCCATCGTTCCACGGGCAATGCGGAAATGGGCGCCATGCCGCCGAGACCACCGGGCCCGCTGCCGCGCAGGAACCGCATCAGCACGGTTTCGGCTTGGTCGTCCCGTGTATGCGCGGTGAGAACATGCGTGGCGCCGATTTTATCGGCGGCCTGCGCCAACAACCGATAGCGCGCGGCGCGCGCGGCTTCCTGCAACCGCGCCTTCGGTTTGACGCCGCGCCAGGGCATTACGCGGTGGGTGACGCCAAGCCGGCGCGCCAGGCGGCCGACCTCGCGCGCCTCGGCGGCCGATTCCGGACGCAGACCGTGATCGACGGTGACGGCTAGAAGTTTTGGGCCGCGCTTGCGCCGGGCGCGCCAATGCGCGGCGAGCCACAGCAAGGCCGTCGAATCCGGTCCGCCGGACACCGCGAGCACGACCGCAGGCGCGGCGGCGACAGGTGAAAATAATGTCCGGCATTCCGCCGCGGTGAGCGGACGCGACGCCGCCTCAGCAGTGGACACGCTTTTGTTCCGCGGCCACGCTGCGTTTCACCGCGGCCGGGGCATGGCTGTATTTGTGATCGATTTCGCCCCACGCAGAGCAGGCGGTTTGCTTCTCGCCGAGCGCAGCCAGGGATTGACCGAGCCGCAGCAGCGCGTCGGGCGCTTTGGCGTTGCTGCTGTAATCGGTCGTCACCGTGAGAAAGGCCTTGGCGGCGTCGCGGTATTGCTTGCGCTGGAACAGGCTTTCGCCGAGCCAATAATTCGCTTCCGGCGCCAACCCGTCGCGCGGATAGCGGCGGAGGAAATCGCGAAACTCGTTCTCGGCAAGTGCATAGTCTTTGCGTTCCATATAACCGCGTGCGAGTGCGAACATGTCCTTCGGGCTTTGCGATGGCGGCGCAACGGAAGCGACTTGGGCGCCGGTGGCGCTGGTGTTACGCGGCGGCGGCGGCGGCAGCAGCGCCGGATTGCCCGGCCGCGGCGGAGCAGCCGCGGCGCCGGAAAGCGTCGACAGATCGAGCGGCGCTCCCGTCACATCTCCCCCCGACACTGCGGCAGGCGGCGCCATCGGCGGCGGGCCCGCATTGGCCGGAATGGATCCGAGCATGCGCGGCGCGCCCGGTGCGCCGGGATTCTGCGACGGATCGAAAACATCGGATCGCGCGGAGGATTGCATCGGCGCCTGCGGCGCCATCGGCGCGGCGGGAAGCGGCGGCGCGGCAACCGCCGGCGGCAAAGGATTGCGCGGCGGCACATTCATCGGCGCCGCATTGGCCAACGGAGCCACGCGCTGCGCGGCGCCGGCCCCGCCCTGCTGCTGAAGCTGCTGCTCGAGCTGCTGATTGCGGAATTGAAGCTGCTCGACCTGGCCGGTCAGCCTGCGCACCTGCGCCTGAAGGCGATCGACCTCGACCGCCAGTTCCGATGCGCGCGCCTCGGCGTTCTGCGCCGCGCCTTGCGCGGGCGCCGAGCGGCTCCCGAACAGATTATCGAGGAATCCGGGCGACTGCCCGGTCTCCTGGGCGAGCGCGCCGGTCGCCAGAAACAAAATCGGCGCAGCGACCAGCGCCGCCTTTCTTGTGCGCACCGATAACATCATTCCGCGTTGCGTGTGTTTGCGATCCCCGACCGAAACTAGCATCGGGCAAAGCTGCGTTCAAATTGTGACGTCCGGCCGGAGCGCCCCGAACGGCCACCGGCGCCCGTGGGCGCCGGTGCAAAGGCGATGGCGCGGCGGCTCAGGTCTGTCCGGCGGCGTTCAACACGGTGACGGCACGGCGGTTCTGCGACCAGCACGAAATGTTGTCGCATACCGCGACCGGCCGTTCCTTGCCGTAGGAAATCGTGCGCATGCGTGACGGCGCGATGCCGCGAGCGGCCAGATAATCGCGCACGGTTTCGGCGCGGCGGGCGCCGAGCGCAAGATTGTATTCGCGCGTGCCGCGCTCGTCGGCGTGGCCTTCGATCGTGAAGGCATATTGCTGGTAAAGCTGCAGCCATTGCGCCTGCTTGTCCAAAGTGGCGCGCGACTGCGCGGTCAACTCCGAGGAATCGGTCTCGAAGAAGACGCGATCGCCCACGTTGACCACGAAATCCTGCTGGCTGCCGGGCGTGGCTGCGTTCGCCTGGCTCTGATCCGCCGGTTTGCTGGCGCAGCCGGCAACGGCCAGCGCCGCCACCATGAACACTGCGAACTTCGCGCGGTTGAAAATTCCCCTCGTCATGCCGGTGCCTCCGTCTTCCCGTCGTTGCCGGACCTTCTCGGTCTAACGAGCCTTCGTTAAGCGAACGTTCCATCAACCTTGATGGGAACTTGCTTTGTCTGTTCAAACTCGCCGGATCGGCTCAAACCCTTGTTGATGGTTAATCCGTGGTGAAAGCCGCGCACCCTTTGCAGGCGCGCGCTTACGTCAAAAGCGGCGACCAGGCCGGATCCGAGGCATAGGCCGGCGTCGTCACCCGCTGCTCGTTCCGCCCGGTGATATCGATGGTGAACAGCGACGGTCCGCCGCTGGCGCCGGAATCGCGGAAGAACATGATGACGCGGCCGTTCGGGCAGAACGTCGGCCCCTCATTATGGAAGCCCTCGGTCAGCAGCCGCTCGCCGGAGCCGTCCGGCTTGATGACGCCGATGGCGAACTTGCCGCCGCCGATCTTGGTGAAGGCGATGTAGTCGCCGCGCGGTGACCAGACCGGGGTCGAATATGCGCCCTCGCCGAAGCTGATGCGCTGCGCCGGGCCGCCTTGCGCCGCCATGATGTAAATCTGCTGGGTGCCGCCGCGGTCGGATTCGAAACAGATGCGGGCCCCGTCCGGGGCGTAGCAGGGCGCGGTATCGATCGCCTGCGTGTCGGTGAGGCGCGTGGTCTGCTTGGAGCGCAAATCCATCACGAACAGGTTGGAATTGCTGCCCTGCTGCAAGCTCATGATCACGCGCTGGCCGTCGGGCGAAAACCGGGGCGCGAAGGTCATGCCGGGGAAATGGCCGACGGTTTCGCGCTGCTTGGTTTCGATATTGTACAAATAAACCTGCGGCTCGGACCCGCCGTAGGACATGTAGGTGATTTCCTGCGACGTCGGGCTGAAGCGAGGCGTGAGCACGAGTTCCTCGCCGTGAGTGAGATAATCCAGCCCGGCGCCGTCCTGATCCATGATGGCGAGGCGCTTGATGCGGCGGTCCTTAGGCCCGGTTTCGTCGATGAAGACGATGCGGCTGTCGAAATAACCCTTCTCGCCGGTGATACGCGAATAGATCGCGTCGGAGATGATGTGGCCGATGCGCCGCGTGTTCTCGAGGGTGGTGTTGTATTGCTGCGCGGTGAGGTGCTGCCCGGCGAAAACGTCCCAGAGCCGGAAATCGGCCCTGAGCCGCCCGCCTTCGCGCCGCACCCGGCCGGTCACCAGCGCCTGCGCATTGATGACCCGCCAGTCGTCGAAATGCGGCTGCACGTCGATGTCGGTGATGCGCTCGATGTAGGCGGCGGGATCGATCGGCGCGAACAGGCCGCTGCGCCGCAGATTGCCGGTGATGACCTGCGTGACCTCGCCGGCGACGTCGGCGTCCTCCGGCGTGAGCGGAATGAATTCCGGAATGGCAATGGGAATGGGCTG
>DASREA010000051.1:0-59088 GCA_035652315.1 Xanthobacteraceae bacterium
GTCGCGCCGGTCGATGCCGTGCTTGGCGGCGGGCTGGCCTACGGCGCCCTGCATGAAGTGGCGCCGGCCGCGCCGCTGCATCTCGGCGCGGCCTGCGGTTTTGCTCTGGCGCTTTCGACGCGCGCCGGCGCGCGCCAGGACAGGGGCAAAGATACATTATGGATTCAATCGGACTTCGCCGGGCTTGAAGCAGGCGGCCTTTACGGTCCCGGCCTTGCCTTGCTCGGGCTGCCGCTGGAAAAATTTCTGCTGTTGCGCGTGGCGCGTCCGGCCGATGCGCTCTGGGCCATGGAGGAGGCGCTGAAATCCTCGGCGCTCGGCTGCGTCATCGCCGAACTGACGGAGGAGGGCGCCGCCGCCGATCTCACCGCCACGCGGCGGCTGGCGCTGGCCGCGCGCGAAGGCGGCGCTCTCGGGCTCTTGCTGCGCCATCGCGCGTCGCCGGAGCCGAGCGCGGCGTCGACGCGCTGGGAAATTGCCTCGGCCCCGAGCCAGCCCGATGCCTTCGGCGGGCTCGGACCCGTTACCTTCGATCTCTCCCTTGTGAAAAACAAACGCGGCCCCGGCGGCCGCTGGACCGTCGCATGGAATCATCATGAAAGAACTTTCGCGGCGCTATCTCTCGCTGTGGCTGAGGCGGCTTCCGACCGACCGGATCGCGCGCCGCTCAGCCGCGCCGGCTGACGCGCCTTTCGTCCTGGTTGCGCCGGAAAAATCGGCACTGCGGATTGCCGCCCTGAACGATGCCGCCGCGCGGCTCGGGTTGAGCGTCGGCATGGCGCTCGCCGACGCACGCGCGATGTATCCGGGATTGGCAGCGGAGAATGCCGATCCCGAAGCGGACCGCGCGCTGCTCGAAGCGGTGGCCGACTGGAGCGAGCGCTATACGCCGCTCATCGGCCTCGATGCGCCCGATGGCTTGCTGCTTGACATCAGCGGCTGCGCGCATCTCTTCGGCGGCGAGGCGGTACTCGTCCGCGATCTGATTGATCGCTTGGCCTGGCAGGGATTGCAGGCGCGCGCGGCGGTGGCCGATACGGTGGGCTGCGCCTGGGCCGTGGCGCGCTATGGCAATTTTTCCGCCAACCTCTCCCCGGTCATTCCGGATGCGCGCATAAGCGCGCAATCCGGAATCCAGATGCAGGCGCGAAATCCGTGTCCGGATTCCGGGTTCGGACGTCAAAGACGCGCGCCCCGGAATGACGAGGGAGAGCATTCTTACATCGTTCCACGCGGCGAAACTGAAACGATGATAAGGCCGCTGCCGCTAGCGGCGCTGCGGCTCGACGCCGAGATTGTCGCCGGTCTGGCGCAAGCGGGATTGAAGCGCATCGGCGACGTGCTCGATCGTCCGCGTGCGCCGCTCGCCGCGCGGTATGGCGAGATTCTCATCCGCCGTCTCGACCAGGCGCTCGGCCGCGAGGACGAGCCGATCACGCCGCAGCTGCCGCTGCCGGAGGCCATGGCCGAGCGGCGCTTTCCCGATCCTATCGGGCGCGAAGAAGACGTGCTCGGCTCCATCGAGCAATTGGCGCGCGAACTCGACCGCGTGCTGGAGCGGCGAGGCGAAGGCGCGCGGCTCCTGCAGGCGGCGCTGTTCCGCGCCGACGGCAAGGTGCATCGGCTCGAGCTCGGCACCGCGGCGCCGCTGCGCGATCCGGCGCGGGTGCGGCGGCTGTTCGCCGATCGCCTGGCCGTGCTCGGCGACGCCTGCGATCCCGGCTTCGGCTTCGACATGCTACGGCTTTCGGCGCTGGTGACGGAGCGCTGCGATCCGGCACAGGTCGGCATGAAGGATGCGGACGGCGGCGCGCAGGCCGCGGCGCTCGCTCATCTCATCGACCGGCTGGGCGCCCGCTTCGGACTGCGCCGGGTCAGCCGCCTCGTTCCGCAGGACACGCATATTCCGGAATTCGCCGTGGCGGCGGTGCCGGCGCATGCGGTCTGCGGAAAAACTTCGCCCTCCCCCTCGTGGGGAGGGTCGGCTGCGAAGCAGCCGGGGTGGGGTTCTTCGGTTGCGCTTGCTCCCCACCCCCGCCCCCTCCCCACAAGGGGGAGGGGAGCGCAAACGCCTCAACAAGAGGATCGGGAATTCGATTCTCTCACTCCCTCCCGCCCGATCCGTCTGTTTGCGCGGCCGGAACCGATCGAGGCCATGGCCGAAGTGCCGGACGGGCCGCCGGTGCGTTTCCGCTGGCGCCGCGTGCTGCATGAAGTGGCGGTGGCCGAAGGCCCCGAGCGCATCGCCATGGAATGGTGGCGCGACGATGAAGGCCGCGCGCTCACCCGCGATTATTTCCGCGTCGAAAGCAAGGGGGGCGCGCGGGTCTGGCTCTATCGCGAAGGATTGTACGGCCGCGAGGTCGATAATCCCCGCTGGTTTCTGCACGGATTGTTTGCGTGATGAAACTTTTTCACCTCTCCCCGCACGCGAGGGAGAGGGAGATCATCGCATCGTAGTGAGCGTATCATGTCCGCCTATGCCGAGTTGGCCGTCACCACGAATTTCTCTTTCCTGCGCGGCGCGTCCAGTCCCGAAGATCTCGTCCTGACGGCGAAAACTCTCGGGTTGACCGGGCTGGGGATCGCCGACCGCAACAGCGTCGCCGGCGTCGTGCGTGCGCATGTCGCGGCGAAGGAGATCAATGAAGAATTTCCGGAATTGCCGCCGTTGAAGATCGCCGTCGGCGCGCGGCTCGTCTTTGCCGACGGCACGCCCGACATCCTCGCCTATCCGCGCGACCGCGCCGCCTGGGGACGGCTGACGCGGCTCCTTTCGCTCGGCAAGCGCCGCGCCGAAAAAGGCGGTTGCCTCCTGAGGCTTCCGGATCTTCTGGAGTTTGTCGAAGGTCTCAATCTCATCGTCATGCCCCCGGCGCGCATCCATGCCGAGGAGCTTCATACGCTTCTGCTGCGGCTGAAGCAGGCGGCGTCAAAGAACGCCGTCCGGCTTGCCGCCGGCATGCTCTATCGCGGCGACGACACGCGCCGCCTCAAACGCCTGATCGGCATCGCCGAGAAAACTTTCGTTCCGCTGATCGCGGTCAACGACGTGCTTTATCACGCGCCCGAATGCCGGCCCTTGCAGGACGTCGTGACCTGCATCCGCGAGCACCTGACGCTGGAGACGGCGGGGCGGACGCTCGAAGCCAATGCCGAGCGTCACCTCAAGCCGCCGCAGGAAATGGCGCGGTTGTTTCATCTCGTTCCGCGCGCCGTGGCGGAGACGGCGCGTTTCCTCGCAAGCTGCAATTTCTCGCTCGAAGAGCTGCGCGGCACCGAATATGCCGACGAAACCCGGCAAGGCTATGCCACGCCGCAGGAGGCGCTCGTGGCTTTCGCCGAGGAGGGATTGAAGAAGCGCTTTCCGCAAGGCGCGCCGCCGAAAGTCCGGCACGCGCTCAATGAGGAATTGCGGCTGATCGGCAAGCTGAATTACGCGCCTTTCTTCCTGACGGTGGATGAGATCGTCAAATTCGCCCGCGGCCTGGAAAAGCCGATTCTTTGCCAGGGACGCGGCTCGGCGGCCAACTCAATCATCTGCTATTGCCTCGGCATCACCGACGTGTCGCCGCTGAAAGTCGATCTCCTGTTCGAGCGCTTCGTCTCCGAGGAGCGCAAGGAGCCGCCGGACATCGACGTCGATTTCGAGCATGAGCGGCGCGAGGAGGTCATCCAGCACATCTACGAGAAATACGGCCGCGAGCGCGCCGGGCTTGCCGCCACGGTGATCTGCTATCGCGGGCGCAGCGCCATCCGCGAAGTGGGCAAGGTTTTCGGCTTGTCGGAAGACACCATCTCCGCGCTTGCCGGCACGCTCTGGGGCTGGTCGCACAGCGGCGTGTCGGAGAAGGAAGCGCGCCGCGCCGGCCTCGATCCGTCCGATCCGCGGCTGCGGCAGGTGATGGCGCTTGCCGAAGAGCTGATCGGCGCGCCGCGCCATCTCTCCCAGCATGTCGGCGGTTTTCTCATCACCCGCAGCCGCCTCGACGAGGTGGTGCCGATCGAGAATGCGGCGATGGAAAACCGCACCGTCATCGAATGGGAAAAGGACGATCTTGACGCGCTGGGCCTGCTCAAGGTCGATGTGCTGGCGCTCGGCATGCTGTCATGCCTGCGGCGCTCGTTCGATTTCCTGAAAAGCCATTACGGCGAGACGCGCGACCTCTCGATCCAGGACGAGGATGAAGCGACTTACCGCATGATCCAGCGCGCCGACACCATCGGCGTGTTCCAGATCGAGAGCCGCGCGCAGATGTCGATGCTGCCGCGGCTGAAGCCGAAGGAATTCTACGATCTCGTCATCGAGGTGGCGATCGTGCGGCCGGGGCCGATCCAGGGCAATATGGTGCATCCCTATCTGCGGCGGCGGGAAGGGACGGACAAGGTCAGCTTCCCCTCCAAGGAGCTGGAAGAGATTCTACGCAAGACCTTGGGCGTGCCGCTGTTCCAGGAACAGGCCATGCGCATCGCCATCGTCGGCGCCGGTTTCGAGCCGGGCGAAGCCGACAAGCTGCGCCGCGCCATGGCGACCTTCAAGCGCGTCGGCACCATCGACCGCTTCCGGGAGAAATTCATCAACGGCATGATCCGGCGCAACTACGACAGCAAATTCGCCGAGGATTGCTGGAGCCAGATCGAAGGTTTCGGCAGTTATGGCTTTCCCGAGAGCCACGCCGCGAGTTTCGCCAATCTGGTCTATGCCTCGGCCTGGATCAAATGCCACTATCCCGATGTATTTGCGGCGGCGCTGCTCAACAGCCAGCCCATGGGTTTTTACGCGCCGGCGCAACTCGTGCGCGACGCGCAGGAGCACGGCGTCGAAGTGCGGCCGGTGGACGTCAATCTCTCGGATTGGGATTGCACGCTGGAGGCGCTTGATGCGGGGACGGAGATTGCGTTGGAAGAGGCTCTCTCCCCCTCCCTCCCCCGCAAGCGGGGGAGGGAATTACGCAAAACCACCCATGCCCTTCGCCTCGGCCTGCGCCAGATTTCCGGCTTCTCCGAGGAATGGGCGAAGACGATCGAGGCGGTGCGCGGCGCGGGCTTCGATTCCATTCGCGATCTCTGGCTGCGCAGCCGCCTGCCCACGAAGGCGCTGGAGCTTCTTGCCCATGCCGACGCCTTCGGCTCGCTGGGCTTGAGCCGCCGCGATGCGCTCTGGGCCATCAAGGCGCTGCGCCGGACGGGCGACAAGGACGACCTGCCGCTGTTCGCGCGCGTCACGATGGAGAAAATGGAGCCCGATGCCGATCTTCCGCCGATGCTGCCTGGACAGCAGGTGGTGGAGGACTATCGTCATCTATCTTTATCGCTGAAGGCGCATCCGGTGTCGTTCCTGCGCGGCGCTCTCGATCGGCGCGGCATCCTGCGGCACGAAGCCTTGCCGGCGATGCCTTCCGGCCGGCGCGTCACCGTGGCCGGGCTCGTGCTGGTGCGGCAGCGTCCCGGCACCGGCAACGCCATCTTCATGACGCTGGAGGACGAGACCGGCGTTGCCAATGCCATCCTCTGGCCGCGCGTCTTCGAGCAATACCGGCCCGTGGTCATGGGCGCGCGCATGGTGGCGGTGAGCGGCGTGCTGCAAAACGAGAAAGGCGTGATCCACATCGTCGCCGACCGCTTCGAGGATCTGTCGCCGCTGTTGCGCACGCTCTCCGACGACGCGCCGAAGCTGCCGCCGCTACGGCATCCTTACGTCGAGGAGGTGATGCCGAAGGGACGGAATTTCCATTAGCCTCGTATCATCATCGTCATCGCCGGGCTTGACCCGGCGATCCCGCTTAGGGACGCACCGCATTGCCTTCCTAAGCGAGATGCCTGGGACAAGCCCGGGCATGACGAGGGTAAGCGATCAATCCTTCGCCGGCTTGCGCTCTTTCTTGGCGCGTTCGCCGGTGAGGAAGTATTTGCCCTCGACCGCCCATTGCGCTTCCTCGCGGTCGCGCTCCGACCAGTCGCCGAGCTCATAGCCATGCCAGGGCTTGCGCGGGGTGAGCGGCGGATATTGCAACTGCTCCCAGATTTCCTTGGCGCGCTCCATGTATTCCTTGCGCGGCAGCGACACCGGCGGATAGGCGAAGGGCTGCATGGCATTGATGAGCAGCGCCGAGCCGAACACCTGCTGCACGTGGCTGCTGTCGATGCCGCCGACGTTGGATGGCGCGCCGGAGGGATCGAGGCCGACGGCACGGTTGTTCAGGATCGCGGTGTCGCGGTGCGGCTGCATACGGTAGCTCAGCGCCCAGATCAACGATTCCGGATCGTGCGGATCGATGTCCTCGTCCACCGCGATCACGATCTTGCCGACCATGGTGTTGCGGCCGGCCACCGCGTAGAGCGCCTGCCAGACCATGGAGAGGTTGCACTTCTTCATCTGGATGACGATGAAGCTGTCGAGCGCGATCTCGTGGCAGGCGACGTCGACGACGTCGGCGATGCCGCACTGGTTCTTCAGATAGAAGAGGTAGGCGTTGTCCTGGCCGATCTTCTTCAGCTTGCTGCTCTCGGAGGGCGGCATCTGGCTGATGATGGCGGTGAAGATCGGGTTCTTGCGGTGGGTGATTGCGGTCACCTCGAACACCGCGTTGTAGACGCGGCCGCCCATGTAGCCGGTGTATTCGCCGAAGGGGGCTTCCGGCTCGACATATTCGGTGGAGATGTGGCCCTCGAGCACGAGCTCGGCGTGCGCCGGCACCGTGAGGTCGACGGTCTTGCACTTCACCACTTCCAGCGGCTCGCCGATCAGGCTGCCCGCCACCGCGTATTCCTCGACGCCATAAGGAATGCGCGAGCCGGAGAGATGCGTCAGCACCGGCGGGCCGCCGATGACCAGCGCCGCTTCCAGCGGCTTGCCCTGCTTGCGGCACATGTCCCAGTGCTTCCAGCCGTGATTGCGCGGCGAGATGAACATGCCCATGCGGTCGGCGGCCTTCACCTGACCGCGGTAATTGCCGACGTTAATCCAGCCCGACTCCGGATCGCGCGTCACCCAGTTTGACGCGGTGGTATAGGGGCCGATGTCGAACCCCGGCGTGGAGATCGGGATGGGGAATTCCTCGATGCCGCCGTGCTCGAGCAGGGTCTTGCCCATGTGCACTTCTTCCTGAACCGAGCCGTGCTCGACCAGCTTCGGCGGCGTCGGCTTGGCCTGCGCCTTCTGCCAGCGGTCGCGGATTTCGGAGACCTTGCAGCCCATGCCCACCGAATAGATTTCCGTCGAGCCGGCGTAGATGCCCACGGCAACGCCGCCCTTGAGATTCTCGCCGCGCGCGTTGGTGACATTCTCGAACAGGAAACCGGTGCGCTGCTCTTCCTTCAGACCGCGGAACTGCCAGCGCACCAGCGGCATCAGCTCGGTGTCCTTGTTGATCGGAATGGTGACGCGCCGCAGCAGCCCCATGCGGTCGAGATTCTGCAGGTGCGTGCGCAGGTCCTGCAGGTTGGTTTTTGTCTGCGTGCGGTCGTCCATCTCCATGATCCTTATCTTCGTCCATTCTTATGCGACGCCTGCTGCTCTTCACCACTCCCCGGAGGGGAGAGGTCGGATCGCGAAGCGATCCGGGTGAGGGGGTTCCTGCCGCAAGCGAGGGTACGAGCCCCCTCACCCCCACCCTCTCCCCCAAGGGGAGAGGGAGTCCCACCGAGTTCGTGGCGATTGATCAACTATCTCACTTCCCGGCGGGCTTGCGGTCCTTGGCGGCGCGCTCGCCGGTCTTGTGATACTCGCCCTTGACCGCCCATTCGGCTTCCTCGCGGTCGCGGTCCGACCAGTCGCCCAGCTCGTAGCCGTGCCAGGGCACGCGCGGCGTCAGCTTGGGAAGCTGGAGCTGCTCCCAGATTTCCTTGGCGCGTTCCATGTATGGCTTGGCCGGCAGCGACACCGGCGGATAGTTCCACTTGCGCGTGGCGTCGATCAGGACCAGCGAGCCGAAATTCGCCTGCTGCGTCATGTCGCGCAGTTCCTTCTGCGGCGGCAGGCCGGAGGGATCGAGGCCGATGGCGCGGTTGCCGAGCACCTTCATGTCGCGGTCGGGCTGCGTGCGGTAGGCGAGCGCCCAGAGCACCGATTCCAGATCGTTGGGATCGATGTCCTCGTCCACGGCGATCACGTATTTGCCCGACGAGGCGTTGCGCCCGGCGATGGCGTAGAGCGCCTGCCAGACCATCGAGGGATTGCAGCGGCGCATCTGCACCACGCACCAGGATTCCAGCGCGATTTCGTGCGCGGTGAAGTCGACGACGTCGGGCAGGCCGCAGTGGTTGCGCAGGAAGTAAAGATAGCCGTTGTCGTAGCCGATCTTCTTCAGCTTGCTGCTTTCCGACGGCGGCATCTGGCTGATGATGCAGGTGAAGATCGGGTTCTTGCGGTGGGTGATGGCGGTGGTCTCGAACACCGCGTTGTAGACGCGCTCGCCCATGTAGCCGGTGAACTCGCCGAAAGGCGCCTCCGGCTCCAGATATTCGGTGGAGATGCGGCCCTCGATCACCAGCTCGGCATGCGCCGGCACCAAGAGATCGACGGTCTTGCATTTGACGAGCTCGAGCGGTTCGCCGATCAGCGCGCCGGCTACCGCATATTCCTCGACGCCGTAAGGCGTGCGCGAGCCGGAGAGATAGGTCAGCGCCGGCGGGCCGCCGATCACCAACGCGGCTTCGACGTATTTCTGCCCGCGCTGGCGCATCTGGTCCCAATGCTTCCAGGCGTGTTTGCGCGGGCCGATGAACACGCCCATCTTGGTCGGGCCCTTCACCTGGCCGCGATAATTGCCGACGTTGATCCAGCCGCTTTCGGCGTCCTTGGTGACCCAGTTTGAAGCGGTCGTGTAAGGTCCGACGTCGAAGCCCGGCGTCGAATTGGGAATCGGGAATTCCTCGAGCCCGCCGTGCTCGAGCAGCGTGTCGCCCATGTGCACTTCGTCCTGCACATGGCCGCGCTCGACGATCTTGGCCTTCAGCGGCTTGGATTGCGCTTCCTGCCAGCGCTTGCGGATGTCCTTGACCTCGCAGCCCATGCCGATGGCGTAGATTTCCGAGGAGCCGGCATAGATGCTCACCGCCACGCTGCCGTTGAGCTTTTCACCGCGCGCATTGGTGACGTTCTCGAACAGGAAGCCGGTGCGCTGCTCTTCCTTGAGGCCGCGAAACTGCCAGCGCACCAAGGGCATCAGCTCGGTGTCTTTGTTGATCGGAATGGTGACGCGGGTCAGCTTGCCGCGCTTTTGCAGATTGGCGAGATGCGTGCGCAAGTCCTGCAGGTTGGTGGCGGCCTCCACTTTCGCGTCCATCGACGACTCTCCGTCTCGTTACTCGGCCGCCACGCGCGGCGGCGGCAGATTTTCCAGCTCCTTGGCATAAGCGGCCTCCATGCGCGGCTCGATGCCGTTGGCGGCCAGCGCCTTCTTGAACAGGTCGCGCACCACCGGCGGCTCGTCGGCATAATCGATCTGCGTGCCGCCGAGGCGGCGGCTGATCCAGGAGAAAGGCACGCCCTGCGCGTTGCGGATCGACATGTTGCGGAAGGCGAGATAGCGCGCCGGCGTCGACCCGGTGTTGAAGTGCTGGTGATACATGCCGTTCGGCGGCACGATCAGCGTGCCGATCTCCCAGTCGTAGCGCTTGGGCTCCTCGCCCTCGTACCACATCAGCGAATAGCCTTCGCCGCTGAGGATGATGACATAGGCGCCGGAGCCGTGCGAATGCGCCTTCTTGTAGGTGCCGACCGGAAACTGCGAGATGTGGCTGGGCAGCGCGCCGCGCGCCATGTTGAAGCGGATATGGCCGCCGCCGCCGCCGCGCTCCTTGGCGCTCACGAGCGGGATGTTGACCGCGTCGGCGACGAAATTGGTGGTGAGCAGGAAGCCCTTCTGCTCGCCCTTGGCGCTGAAATAATCGGGCTCGCCGCTGAAGCGGTCCTTGAAGTCATAGGGCAGGTTGAAGACGAAATTCGGATCGCCGTACAAATTGAGCGCCTGCGGGGCGTAGGTCACCGCCACGTAG
This sequence comes from Xanthobacteraceae bacterium, assembly GCA_035652315.1. Taxonomy (GTDB): domain Bacteria; phylum Pseudomonadota; class Alphaproteobacteria; order Rhizobiales; family Xanthobacteraceae; genus CANKHA01. The sequence goes on from DASREA010000051.1 coordinate 10,000, forward strand.
CGCGCCGGCTCCTTGCCCGAGCCGTTGAAATGCTGGTGATGGCAGTTCAGCGGAATGGCGAAGATCGCATTCTCCTTCCACTCGAAGGTGACGCGATCGCCGGCGTCGTTCCACACCGTGGTCGAGCCGCGGCCGGACAGGATGAGAATCATCTCCTCGAACAGTTGCCGCCGCGGCGCGAGCTTGCCGCCGGGCGGGATCTCGCAGACATAGCCGTCGTTGGAATTGCGCGAGGCCTCGTGGTTGAGGAAGACGCCTTTGCCGCCGCGCGCCGGCCAGGGTTTCAGCGCGACGTTGCGCAGGTTGCGGACGTACGTGGCGGGAATGATGTCCAAGCCCTGGCTGCGCACCCAGCGCTCGTAGGGCGTCTCCTTCTCCACCGCGAATTTCTGCGCGAGCTCTTCGTCAGCGACCGGCGCTCTCGACATGGCTTTCTAGTCCTTCGTTATGCTGCGCGGCGCGGCTCTACTCGGCCGCCGGGCGCGAATAGATCGACTCGTCGATGTATTTGCCCATTTGCGACTTCACGCCGGTCTTGGCGATCTCCTCCAGCCAGATGGCATGCAGGCGCGGGTCCTGGTCGGCATATTCGATCTGCGCGCCGCCGTCCTTGATGCTGACGTCGCTGCGGCGGCCTTCGGAGCCGAGACGGCGCTCCAGCACGATCGGATAGCGCTTGCTGCCAAAGCCGAGCGCGAGGTAGCGCGCGGGGCGCGCGCTGGTGTCGAAATGCTGGTGGAACATCTCGTCCGGCGGGGCGAAGACGACGCCGTGCTTCCACTCCACGCGCTTATAGTCCTTGTCGCCGTGATACCAGAGCAGGCTGTAGCCGCTGCCGTGAATGAACAGCACGTGCAGGCCGGGCCCGTGGCGGTGGCCTTTCTTGTAGGTGCCGACCGGCATTTCCGAGACGTGCGCGCCGATCGAGCTTTCGCTCAGCAGGAACTGAATGTTCGAGGAGCCGGCGCCGCGCGCTTCCCAGGCCTTCAATTCGAAAGCGCCGAGATCGGGAACGAAGTTCGTCTCCCACAGATGGCGGCCGGGGCGGATCGAGGTCATCTCGCCTTCGCCGGCGTAATAGCCGGCCGGCTGCTCGCGCTCGGGGAACTCGTAGGGATTGTCGAAGAAGAATTTCTCGTCGTGGAGAATATTCATCATCACGCGCAGATCGTTGGCGCAGGCGAGCCGCGCCGGCTCCCGCCCCGAGGCGTTGAAGATGCGGTACTTGGCGTTGAGCGGCGGCGCGAACATGGCGCGCGGGCCCCATTCGAAGGAGCGCTTGGTGCCGTCCGGCAGCTCTACCACCATGCTGCCCTGGCCGGAGAGCACGTAGAAGATTTCGTCGTAGAGATGCTGCTGCGGCGCCGAGCTGCCGCCGGGCGGAATTTCCAGGACGAAGATGGTCATCCAATCGCCGCGGCCGTGCAAATGCACGAAGGAAGCCTGACACTTGTCGCCGAGCCGCGGCCAGGGCGCCACCGCGGCGGTGGTCAGGTCGACGCCGAAATCCTCATGGATCGGGATGCCTTCCTTCTTCGTCCACTCGAGATAGGGATCGACCAGGAATTTGGGTTGCGCGGCGCTCATGCCATCTCCTTCCTGATCTTTTCCTCGTCGAAATAGCGGCTCATGCGTGAGGGCACGCCGGCCTTGTCGAGCTCGCGCAGCCAGATCCGGTGAATGCGCGGGTCCTGATCCTCATAATTGATTTGTATGCCGCCCTCGTCGACCGAGGCTTCCGGCCGCGTCTTGCGCTCGACCTTGCGCGCCAGCACCGGATAGCGGTGGCTGCCGAGCGAGACGGCGAGATAACGCGCCGGCTCCTTGCCGGTGTTGAAGTGCTGATGGAACATGCCGTCCGGCGGAGCGAAGACGAAACCGTGCCGCCATTCGTGGCGCTCGAAATCGGCGTCGCCTTCCTTCCACATCAGCGTATAGCCCGAGCCGGTGACGGCGAAGACATGGGCGCCGGGGCCGTGGCGGTGGCCCTTCTTGTAGGTGCCGACCGGCATCTCCGAAGTATGCGCGTGCATCGAGCTGTCGGCGAGGATGATCTTGATGTTGCGGCTGCCGGCGCCGCGCGCCTCCCATTCCGGCAATTCGAAGGAGCCGAGATCGGGGACGAAATTGGTCTCCCACATATGCTTGCCGGGCGCGATGGGGAGAAAATCGCCTTCGCCGCTGTAATAGCCCTCGCGCCCGACACGCCCGGCGAAGCGGAAGGGATTGTCGAAGAGGAATCTCTCGTTGCGATAGACGTTCATCAGGAAGGGCAGATCGTTGGCGGAGACGAGCCGCGCGGTTTCGCTGCCGGAGGCGTTGAACAGCCGGAACGGCGCGTTCAGCGGCGGCGAGAACAGCGCGCGCGGCCCCCATTCGAAGGTGGTGCTGCGCCCGTCGGCGGTTTCGATGGCGGCGCTGCCATGGCCGGAGAGGACGTAGAAGACCTCATCATACATATGCCGCATCGGGTCGCTGCGGCCGCCGGGCGGAATGTCGATGACCTGCAGGGCGACGAAGTCGCCGCGCCCGCGCAGATGCACGAAGCCCGCGCGGCAGCCGCCGCCGAGCCGCGCCCAAGGCGCGGTCTCAGCGCCGTGCAGATCGACGGCGACGCCGTCGAGCACGGGAATGCCTTGCGCCTTGGTCCATTCCAGGTAGCTGTCGATGAGATAGCGAAGGGCGGCGTTGTTGTTCGCCGTATGGGTTGCCGTCTCGGTTGCCGTCATCTTCCTGCCCGTTCCTGCCGACGTCCTCCGGCGCGGCGGATCGGCCCGCCTCCGGCGCGCGCGCCGGCTATTCCTAATCCCGATCGCGCCGCGGTGCCACGATTGCTTTGACCTTGGCAGGCCAGCGATTTTCGCCGCCGCCTGGCGCTTCCGCCGGCACCATAATGCGCCTGTCCCGCAGGCGAAAGCAAAAATTGAAATTCGTTTCGATTTTGTCCAAAGTGGCCGCCTAGGCTTTGGTGGGGGTTGCGGCGACGCCCGCGCCGGCGGCAAACAAGCGCGGGCCCACCCGCCCAGGGGAGGAGGACTTCATCCATGCGCAAATTGCTATGCGCCGCGATCGGCGGCTGCGCCGCCTTGCTGGCTGCGGCGGGTGTCTGCCGCGCCGATCCCATCGCCGATTTTTACCACGGCAAGACCATCCGTTTCGTCATCGGCTCAAACACCGGCGGCAGTTATGACACTTACAGCCGCGCGCTCGCCGCCTATCTCGGCAAGCACATTCCCGGCGCGCCGGCGGTGGTGACGGAAAACATGCCCGGCGCCTCGGGGACCAAGTCGGCCAACTATCTTGGCGAGGTGGCGCCGAAGGACGGCACCGTGATCGGGCTGTTCAATCAGAGCATGGCGCAGCGGCAGAAGCTTTATCCGAACACGATCCACATCGATCTCGGCAAGTTCAGCTGGATCGGGGCGATGAACCGGTCCACCAACGTCTTCATCACCTGGCACACCTCGGGCGTGCGCACGATCGAGGACGCCAAGAAGAAAGAAGTGGCCATGGGCGCGCTCGCCGCCAATGGCGGCAACGCCACCTATCCCTGGCTGCTCAACGCCTTTCTCGGCACCAAATTCAAGGTCGTGCTTGGCTATCCCGGCGGCAACACCATCGAGCTCGCCATGGAGCGCGGCGAAGTGGAGGGCCGCGGCGCGGTGGTCTGGAGCGGGCTGAAGGCGGGCTGGCCGCAATGGATCCAGGAGAAGAAGGTCAACATCCTGGTGCAGATCGCGCTGAAGAAGGAGCCCGACCTTCCGGATGTGCCGCTGCTCACCGATCTGGCGCGGACGCCGGACGAGTTGAAGGTGATGCGCTTCCTTTCCGCCGACAGCGCCATGGGCTTCCCGGTGACGGCGCCGCCCGGCATTCCGGCGGATCGCCTCGCCGCCTTGCGCAAGGCGTTCATGGACACGATGAACGATCCGGAATTCCTCAAGGCCGTCGAGCAGCGCAAGCTCGATATCGAGCCGAGTTCCGGCGAGGAAGTGCAGCGGATCGTCGAGGACATCACAAGCACGCCGGACGAGCTGATCGCAAAGATCAACGCCGCGCTGGAGGCGGCGGGAGCCAAAACCGACAAGAACTAGACGGCGTTGTCCTCGCGGTAGAGGCCGAGTGCGCGTAGCGCCGGCGTATCGTGCACGGAGAAGAGAAGCGCATCCTCCGATGCCGACCGATTGATATGCTGATGCCGTGCCCAGTTGGGCAGGGCGAAGCAGTCATTCTGCGCCCAGCTCAGCGTCTCGCCGTCGACGAGCGTCTGTCCCTTTCCGCGGATCACGAAATAAACGGCGCTCGAGGTGCGCCGCCGTTGGCTTGTCGCGAACCCCGGCGGCAGGCTTTGCGCCTGGCAAGCCAGCGTGGGCAATGCCGGGCCGCCGGCCTTGTCGTGGTATTCGTAAAGCTTGCCGTCCGCCGGCGTGACCGGACGCCGCGCCAATTCCGGTTCGACGTCGCGCCAGCGATAACGCAATTGAAGGTTGGGCCGGCCGTCGCCGTCCGGTCCCGGTTGATCCTTGCCGCTGCCCGGCTCGTAAAAGGTTTGATTGAGGCCCAGCACCAGGCCGACATCGAGCACATCGAGCCAATAGGCGGCCGCGCCGGATTCGTTGTGATGATCGTGCCAGGCCCAGCTCGGCGTCAGCACCAAGTCGTAGTCCTCCATGACGCAGCGCTCGCCGTCGACGATCGTGCTCAGCTTCGGATGGCCTTTGATGATGAAGCGCAGCGCCGCGATGCTGTGGCGGTGCGCCCAGGCGGTCTCGCCGGGCCGAATCATCTGCACGCCCATGTTGAGCGTATGCGTGGTGCCGCGGGGCAGGCCGGGATTCTGGAAAATCAGGCTGCGCCGCGCCTGCAGCGCTTCCTGCATCACGTCGCCGGCCTCGTCGAGCAGGCGCGCGACCTCCGGCCAGCGCCAGAGTGCGGGCACGCCGGCAGGCTTCGGCCCGCCGATTGCGCGCATGAGAAATTCTTCCGACTTCCATTGCCCGCGCATGTGGGCGGCGGCGAGCTTGGCGTCGAAAGCGGCCATGCCGTGCATGCGGCTCCTCCTGCAAAACAGTCGCAGGGCAAAGCCTATAGAAATCGAAATGAATGTCGAGTTCTGTTTAGCGGCTAGGGTTAGCCGGCCGGCCTACGGCTCGTCCGGCGCATAGCCGAGCCGGCGCGACAGTTCCTCGGCGGTGCGTTTGAGCGCGAGGGCCGGTTTGCCTTTCGCGTTGGTGTCGAAGCCGGTGATGGCGCCGATCAGCGCGATACTGAGGGCAAGACGCCCATTGAGGGCGAATACCGGCGCGGCCACCGCGCCAATGTTGGGCGTTTCCTCGCCGAGTCCGCGCGCGACTCCGAGTTTGCGCACCTCCGCGCGCATCGTTTCTATGTCCTTCAGGGTGATGGCGTGGCCTTTCGCCGGCGCCGCCAGCTCCCGCTGGACAAAAGGCGCGGTCGTCGCTTCAGGCAGATAGGTGAGAAAGATTCGCCCCGACGCGCTGTGCAAAACGGAAAGATTGCGCCCCTCGCGGGTGCGCACGGCGGAAACAAGCTGCGCCTGTTCGCAGCGGATCACCGTCGGCCCGTTGGTGCCCCACATGGTGATCAGCGCGGCGAGGCCGGTCTCCTCGGCGAGCGGGATCAAGGCTTCGCTGGCGAAGCGTACCGCATCCACTTTGCCAAGCGCCGCGACGCCGAGCTGAACCAGCTCGGACCCGAGATCGTAGAGACCGCTGACCGGGTTGTGCTCGACGAGCCGGGTGTTGGTCAGCCCGAGCAGATAGCGGTGCGAGCGCGGCGCCGACATGCCGGCCGCGCTCGCAATTTCGCTCAAGGTGGCGGGCCGTCCGAGCGATGCAATGACGCGCAGCAGCGACACGGCAACGACGATGGACCGGTTGCCGTGACGCGGCAGGCCCTTGGCTCGGGTCTTGGCCTTGGATTTTCGGGATTGCGGGGACGAAGCCATGACCCAAACTGGTGAATCAAATGGAGGTGGGCAATCTGCCTGAGACGCTCCGGGGCCGCAACGACTCTCTGGACTTCGCCCCCTGAACCTGCGATAATCAAAAATCGTAACGCATTTCGAAAATTAATAGCAAGCGCTTTTTCGCGGCGCCGCAAGCAGAACCGACGCAACCATAAGAACTTACGCCGAATGACAGAATATATCGTGGGGAAAATTGGCGATATTCCCGAAGGGAAGGCCATCGCCGTCGAGGCGGGCCACCGCGCCATCGCCGTTTTCCGTGTAGCCGGAAAGCTGTATGCCATCGCCAACAAGTGCCCGCACAAGGGCGCTTCGCTTTGCGAGGGGGAAATTGTTGTCAAGGACGGCGTGGTCCGCTGCCCTTGGCATCACTGGAACTGGCGCCTGGCAGACGGCACCTTGGAAGCCGACCGGCGCCAGGGCTTGCGCACGTTTGAAGTCGCCGTGGATGGCGATGACGTTGTGGTGCGGACCTGAGCGGGATTAATCGCTTCGAAATCGCGGAGCCGAGAAAGCCATGAATATCATATCCAAGGATAACCGCGAACGCGCCAAGCGCGTGAAGCCAAATCCGATCGATCCGCGCGCGCGCAATTATCAGGTCGTCGACACCGACTTTCACTTCATTCCCGACTGGCAGGTGCTGCGCAAATTCATGCGCGAGCCGTTCCGGTCGGAACTGACCAAATATCCGCCGGTGGGCGGCGACTACAGCCCGCAATATGCCATTGGCATCGAAGGTACCGGACAGGAAACGCTGGGCCGCGCCGGTACCGCCGCCGAGGTGTTACGCGTCCTCGACGAGATCGGCGTCAGCACGGCGGTGCTGAGCCCGGGCTTCCAGCGCCCGCAGAGCATGTTCAATCCCGCCATGCTGTCGGCGGTCGCCTCCGCCTACAATGATTATCTCGCCGCCGAGGTGCTGCCCGTGAGCCCGCGCATCAAGGGCGAAATCATGATCAACCATCGCGTGCCGGCCGACGGCGCCAAGGAAATCCGGCGCGTCGGGCGGCATCCCGGCTTCGTTTCGGTCTATACCGAGTTCGGCGGCAACTACGAACCGATCGGGACGGCGAAGCATGACCCGATCTACGAAGCCGCCGTTGAAAACAATCTCGTCGTCACCTCGCACGTCGGCACGTTCTTCCAGCAGATGTCGCCGCTGCATCAGGGCACACGCACCTGGGCCGAACTGGTCGGGCTGTCTTCGGTGTCGATTTCCTTCGCTTTTGTCGGCAGCATGATCTTCCAGGGCTTGTTCGATAAATTCCCGAGCCTGCATGTCATCATAAAAGAGGGCGGATTCTGGTGGCTGCCCGAGTTCATGGCGCGCTCTGACGACTACTATCTCAGCCATCCGGGCGACATCAAACTGACGGAACGCAAGCTGGAAGCCGGCGAGCAATTCCTGCGCAAGCTGCCCAGCGAGTATTTCGAGTCCAACATCCGCTTTTCCAGCCAGCCGGTCTGCTTTCCGCGCGATCCCAAGCACTTCAAGCTCTTGATGGAGCTTTGCCGCGGCGAGGACATGCTGCTTTATTCTTCGGACTGGCCGCATGCTACGTTTGATCCGTTGAACTGGGCGTTCGACCCCGCCATCTCGGAAGAGGGCCGCAAGAAAATCCTTTCGGACAACGCGAGGAATTGGTACCAGCGGCCGCTTTGAAGCGGCCCAAAATCAGGGGAGGAAGGGGATGAACAAGGCACGCTTGCTCGCCGCGGCAATCGCTGTCGCCTGCGGCGCATCGGTGACCGGCGCCCGCGCCGGGGACGTGTTGCAGGAATGGGATTCGGTGAAAGCGCCGCCGCCGCCGAAGCTCGAACAAGTCACGATCGATCCGAAAAAGACCGCCGTGATCAGCATGGATTTCAACGCCAAGAACTGCACCGCGGAAGATCGCAAACGCTGCTTCGCCGTTATTCCCGCCGCGCAAAAGCTGATTGCCGAAGCGCGCAAGCACGGCATGGTGGTGGCCCATACCATCACCTCGCATATGAAACCGACCGATATCGTGAAGGAACTGGCGCCGGCGCAGGGTGAGCCCGTCGTCGTCGGCAAAGGCGACAAATTTGCCGGCAGCGACTTGGAAAAGATCCTCAAGGGCAAGGGTGTCGACACGGTGATCCTCATGGGCACCGAGGCCAACAGCGCGGTGCTTTATACCGCGCTCGGGGCCGTGATCCGCGACTTCAAAGCCATTGTTCCGGTCGACACCATGCCGGCGAAAACGGCGTACCAGGAACAATTTACCGTCTGGGCGCTCGCTAACGGTTCGCAGCTCAAGGACGGCGCGACGCTCACGCGCTCGGACATGATGAAATTCTGATCAGATAAAGCGTATCGTAAGGCAGACGCCACACGCCAACCTGACAAATCGTGGAAACGGCGGCCGCTTTGCTCGTTCGGTCGCCGCTTCGTTGCGGCTGCTGCGCGACGGGAAGAGCGTGTATATTCGCCGCAGCGAGACGGATTTCATGCCACGAGAAGAGCGTTTACAAAGGTCCGGCGTCGTTGCGCATGGCCGCGCAAAAAGCAAAGGCAACACCGTCGGCGACGCGAAAGGGCAGGTTTAGGGGTAGGGAATGTTCGAGGCACTTAGTGTATTCAATGCGCACGACATCATCGAGGGCCTTAAAGGCGTGACCGCGCCTTTTCCGCTGGCTTTGATGTTCTTTGGCGTGGCGGTGGCGAGCTTCTTCGCGGCGGCGCCGGGCATTGGCGGCAAGCTTCTGCTGGCGCTCTTTCTGCCTTATGCGATGACGCTGCATCCCTTTGCCTTCATTGCGCTGATTTTCGGCGCGGCCAGCGTCAGCAACACGGCGACGACTTTCACCTCGGTGCTTATCGGCGTTCCCGGCGGCATCGGATCGCAGGCAACGATCCTCGACGGCTATCCGATGGCCAAAAAAGGCGAGGCCAACCGGGCGCTCGGCGCGGCATTCTTCGGCTCGCTGGTCGGCGGCGTCATCGGCGCAATCGCCTTCATGGTGTCATTGCCGTTCTTCAAGCCGCTGGTGCTCAGCCTGGGCTCGCCCGAATTCTTCATGATGGTGCTGCTCGGTTTGAGCGCTATCGCGATCCTCGGCGGCAGTCAGCCGGTCAAAGGCCTGGTCAGCGCGGTCATCGGCTTGTCGATCGCATTGGTGGGCACCGACGCCCGCACCGGCATCGAGCGCTTCACGTTCGGCAGCAGCTATTTGTGGGATGGTCTGTCGCTGATCATCGCCTCGATGGGTCTCTATGCGGTGCCGGAAATGGTGGATCTGTTCCGCCGCAAGACCAGCATTTCCGACATGGAGCCCTTGAAGGGCGGGCAGTGGCAGGGTGTCAAAGACGTCATCCACAACTGGTGGCTATGCATCCGCTGCAGCATCGTCGGCGTCTGGGTGGGCGTGCTGCCGGGGCTGGGCAGTTCGGTGGCCGATTGGTTCGCCTACGCCCATGCCATGCAGACGGAAAAGAACACCGAGAACTTCGGCAAGGGCGACGTCCGCGGCGTCATCGCCTCGGAAAGCGCCAACAACTCCAAGGAAGGCGGCGACCTTATCCCGACGCTGCTGTTCGGCATTCCTGGCAGCAGTTCGATGGCGCTGATCCTGATCGGCATGATCGCCGTCGGCATCCAGCCCGGCACGGCGATTCTCACCCACCAGGCGCCGTATCTCTACGGCACCATCTGGACGCTGGTGATCGCCAATACCATGGCGACGCTACTTTGCATGGCCTTCACCAAGCAGTTCTGCCGCGCCAGTCTCGTCCCTTATTATTACATGGTGCCGAGCGTGTTCCTGTTCTGCGCCATCGGCGCCTATGCCAACGAACTGGATTTCAATGACCTCGTCGCGCTCGTATTTTTCTCCGTTGTCGGCATTGTGATGCGGCGCTACGGATGGCCGCGGCCGCCGTTGCTCATCGCCGTCGTGCTCGGCCCGCAGGTCCAGCAATATCTTTGGCTGTCGGTGGACCGCTATGGCCTCGAGTGGCTGCATTTCCCCGGCGTGATCATTATCGGCATCCTGCTGGTGGCCACTGTCGCCTATCCGTATATCCGCCGGTATCTGTCCGGCCAACAGAGCATGGACATGGATGTGGCGCACGAACTCGTGCGTGCGCAGGAAAAGGGCAGCCTGGTCACCGGCGGCATGCTCTTCATCATGTTCTGGGCGATGGGGATCACCGCGCTGCAATGGCCATTGCGGGCGTCGCTGCCGGTCTATTTTGTCGCAGGGCTGGGCATCCTGCTGACCGGCATACAGTTCGTCCGCGACAGCATGACGCTGCGCGAACAGGCGCGCAGCGGCAGGCCGCTGAAGCCTTACAGCCGCGACGAAAATCTTCTCGAAATCGGCGCCTGGCTATGGCTCGCCGGGGTCGCCGTCGGTGCCTGGCTCATCGGCTTCCATCTCACGTTTTTGCTTTATCCCGTCCTGTTCGGGCTGGTTTACGGCGCCAACCTCAAATATTCGGCCCTTATCGGCGCCGTAGCCTTCGTTATCTGCAGCGTGGTGTTCGATTATTTCGACGGCGCCATATGGCCCAATGCGATTGACACGGCGATCGGCACCCCGATGAACGATGGCCTAAACTGGCTGGTCGGGGCGGTGCATTCGCTCTTTTGACGCCGCCAAGCACCCGCTTTGCATAAATCGAAACACATTCACGTTTTTGACACCGCGCTAAATTTGCTTATGATGCGACCGGGGAAGCGGTGCTCGGTGCGCTGAACACCGGCCGCGGGCGGAAGCCGGCGGCAAAAAATACGACGAAGCGTCCGCCGGGCCACTCAGCGATGCGGCACTGATTCAAATCGGGCGACGACGCAAAAAACAGGGAGAGACAGCTATGTCATTGCTGCAGAAAACGATATCCGGCGCTGCCCTGGTCTTCCTTTGCGGGGCCGCGCTGCTCGCAGCATCCGCGCCGGCAGGGGCGGAGGTGGATTTCAAAGGCAAGACCATCGATGTCATCATCGGTTCGGAGCCGGGCGGCGGCACCGACGGCACCACCCGGCTCGTCGGCACCTTCCTGGAAAAATATCTGCCGGGGCATCCGACGATGCGCTATCGCAATATCCCCGGCGGCCACGGCGCCAAGGGATTGAACTTCTTTGCCAAGGCCAAGCCGGACGGCCTCACCTGGGCCGGCGGCGCCAGCTCGCACGTCGATCCCAACGCGCTCCAGAGAAGCGTCGTCGAATATAATCCGACCAAATTCGAATTCATCGGCGGCATTTCGCGCGGCGGTTCGCTCGTTTTCATTCGCAAGGACAAGCTGGCGAATCTGACCGATCCGTCGAAACCGCCGGTCATCGTCGGCGAGCTCGATGGCAATCGCAGTTGGGGTCAGATGATCAATTGGGGCGGCGTTCTGCTGAACTGGAACATCCGCTTTGTGATTGGCTATCCGGGAACGAGCTTTCTGTTCCTCGCCGTGCGCAAAGGCGAGATCGACATGATGGGCGATTCCAACGTCGCAATGCTGAACGAAACCCTGAAGACCGGCGATTTTGTGCCGGTGGCGCAAATTGGCAGCGAAGATGAAAACGGAAAGACCGTGCCTCGGGAAAATTTCCCGAATGTTCCGGTTTTCGCCGACATGGTGAAGGGCAAGCTGAGCGGCGCCGCCGGCGATGCGTTTGATTTCTGGAACGCTTCGAACAACGTCGACAAATGGTATGCATTGCCGCCCGGCGCGCCGAAGGACGTCGTCGACACCTACCGCGCGGCGTGGGCCAAGATGGTCAAGGACCCTGACTTCATTAAGCGCGGATCGGCGCAGTTCAGTGCGGATTTCACGCCGCTAACCGGGCAGGTGCAGGGCGATATCGTCAAGAAAACGGCCTATCCGAAGCCGCAAGTGCTCGCCTACATGCAGTCCATCAAGAAGAAGTATGACCTGCCGACCGAGCCGCTCAGCGACGAGCAATTGGCGGCTCTGGCCAAGGCCAAAGGCTTCGACAAAATGGGCGCGCCCGCGGTCAAGGCCAAGCTCACCGCGGTCGGCGATGGCGGCCGCGACATATCCTTCTCCGCCAACGGCAAGGATACCAAGATAGACGTGAGCAGCAGCCGGACCCACGTGACCATCAAGGGTCAGAAGGCCGCGCGCGCGGATCTCAAACCGGGCATGGACTGCTCGATCGAGTATCTCGAGGGCGCCAAGGAGGCCAATGGCATCGCCTGCGAGTGACAACGGCGCCAAGACGCGTTGCGAGGCTGGCGTCTTTTCATCAAGGCGCCAGCCTTTTTTGCCCGCCTCATGGCGAGACGGGGCCACGAACTAATCTCAGCGAGGGAGAAGCATGGATCACATACAGTTTCCTTACCGTTCGACAAATCACCTGGTCCTGATGCATGTGATCAATGAATCCGGCGCTTGGGAACGAAACGGTCTAAAGGTCGACTTCGACAAGATCATCAGCCGCTCGGACGCGCACGATCTCGTCCCCAAGGGGGAGGTCGAATTCGTCTCCGGCAATCACGTCTCGACTTACGCATCGCGCGCGCGGGGCGATACCTGGGTCTATCTCGGGCAAACCGTGAGCAAGAACAACTTGACGCTGATCACCCGTCCGGAAACCGGCATCAACAAGCTCGAGGACGTGCGCAAGAAGAAATTCGGCTCGCGCGGCCGCCACCCAGGCCTCAACACCTGGCTCTACCTGAAGCAGGCCGGGCTCGATCCCGACCAGGATCAGGTGGAGATCGTCACCGAGGTGCGCACCGAGGAAGCCGACGGCAGCAAGAAGGTGAAGGGCAAGAGCCTGCTCAACATGGTGGCCGACGGCGACGTCGAGGCCTGCTTCGTCAACGAGCCGCGGCGCGAATTCGCCCGCCGCATGGGGCTGAAGCTGATCGACATCCCGGTGCAGCCGATGATCTTCTTCATGACCATCTCGACGTCGATGAAGATGGCCAAGGAAAAACCGGATATCTGCAAGCGCGTGCTGAAGTCGGTGATCGAGGGCATCGCCTTCTTCAAGATCAATAAGGAAGAGAGCATCAAGATCATCCAGCAGCATCACAAGAAGGAAGGCAACCTCGACCGTGAAGCGGCCGAGAAGGTTTACAACGACCTGGCGCCGCGGCTCGAACCCAAGCTCTATCCGGGCCTCGACGCGATCTACAACGTCTATCAGGAAGCGTTGAAGCAGGACGAGAAGAACGGCGATGCCAAACGGATCCATCCGTTGGCGCTCTGGGACTTCCATATGCTGCGGGAAATCGATGACAGCGGTTTCATCAACAATCTCTACAAAGACCATCCGAAGTTCCTGGAGGGGTACGGAGGCTAACAAACCGGCGTGACCGATGAGCGCGCCGCGGCAGGCGGCGCGCTCGGCGGCGGCTGAAACGGGGAGGGGCGAGACGTGGTGCGACCTTCGATAAGGAACGCTGCAGCCTTTGCTTTTCTGATTCTGCTGGCCGGTCCCGCTGCCGCGAACGAAATCTCCTTCGCTGGCAAAAAGATCGACATGCTCATCGGCTCGTCGCCGGGCGGCGGCACCGATCTCAGCTCGCGCCTGATCGGCGACTATCTCGTCAAATACCTTCCCGGCCACCCGACGATCGTCTACCGCAATATTCCGGGCGGTCAGGGTTTGAAGTCGCTCAATTACTTCGCCACGCAGGTCAAACCGGATGGCTTGACGTTTTCCGGCGGCAGCCAAGGTCATTTCGATCCCGCCGGACGCGGCCAGGCCAGCATCCAGTTCGATCCGCTGACCTTCAAATACATCGGCGGCGTCAATCGCGGCGGCACCATGATGATCGTCCGCAAGGAAGCCCTGAAACGACTTGCCGATCCTACGGCCAAGCGCGTGATCATGCCGGCGGAGACCGGCGCCGGCGCCAGCACCGGTCCGCAGATGGCGCTTTGGGGAATGGAATATTTGCATTGGAACATGCGGGTGGTGGTCGGTTATAGCGGCACGCCGGCGATGATCCTTGCCGCGATGCAGGGCGAGGCCGATTGCATGGCCTCGTCGAGTTCGTCGCAGCTCCAGCCGCTGCTCGACAATCCCGCGTTCGAATTGATCGCGCAGCTCGGAGACATGGACGAAAACGGCAAATTCGTTCCGCGTTCCTCGTTGAAGAATGTGCCAGTCTTCGCGGATATGGTCGGACCCAAGGTGCCGTCGGATAAACAGGATCTTTTCCGCGCCTGGCTGCAAACGCAATACATCGACAAGTGGTTCGCCCTGCCGGCCAATACGCCGGACGACATCGTCAAGGTGTATGAGGCGGCATTCCGCCACCTGGAGAAGGATGCGGATTTCATCCGCGCGGCCAAGCTGCAATTCGGCCCCGACTTCGGAACGACGTCGGCGCACAACATGACCGGCCTGGTCGGCGGCATGGTCAAGAATGCGGCCCGCGTGGATGCCTTTATGGCAGCGTTGCGTCAGAAATACGGGGTCGAGGCTAAATAGGCCCGAAGCGGGCCGAGATCTGGAAAAGGAAGAATGGTCCGGGCGCACAGTGAACGGCCCGCGCGCTTATTTCCGATCCGGGGGAGGCGCGGCTGGCATGCATGGTCTTACGAGCCCGCGACCCCCCGGAAGACGCAGCCGCGCGCGCGAAAACGGACGCTGCGGCCGCTCTTTTGCATCGGCGCGCTATCCTCTAACATGCGTGCCGAAGGGTTTTAACGCATTGAAAGGATTGAGTGATGCGCGGGACACCGCTTGCCGCCGCGGCGCTGGCTGCATTTTTGGCCGCTGCGGCTCAGGCCCAGACCAAATCCGTCAAGATCGGCTTCGTCAGCACGTTCAGCGGGCCCACCGCCGTGATCGGCAACGACATGCGAAACTCGTTCGAACTCGCCCTCGATCATCTCGGGCGCAAGATCGGCGGCATGCCGGTGCAGGTGATCTACGAAGACGACCAGCAGAAACCGGAAGTCGGACGGCAGAAGACGCAAAAGCTGATCGAGTCGGACAAGGTCGATTTCCTCGTCGGCTATATCTGGTCGAACGTGCTGCTGGCCTCGCTCAAGCCCGCTGTCGATTCGAAAACCTTCCTCATCACCGCCAATGCCGGCCCGAGCCAGCTCGCCGGCGAGCTGTGTTCGCCTTACGTTTTTTCGACCTCGTGGCAGAACGACCAGACGCCGGCGGCGATGGGCATCTACATGAATCAGCGCGGCGTGAAGAGCGCCTTCCTCATGGGACCGAATTACGCGGCGGGCAAGGACATGCTGGCCGGCCTGAAATCGACCTTCAAGGGTCGGATTGCCGGCGAGGAATATACCAAATGGCCGGACCAGCTCGACTTCTCCGCCGAGCTCACCAAGGCCCGCGCCGCCAAGCCCGACGCGGTGTTCGTCTTCTATCCTGGCGCCGCCGGCGTGCAGTTTCTCAATCAATACGGACAGATGGGGCTGAGAGGACAGATCCCGCTCTACACCGCTTTCACCATCGACGAGACCACATTGCCGCGGCAAAAGGAACTGGCGCTCGGCGTTCCCGGCGCGCAGCAATGGGTCAACGATTTGCCCAACGCCGAAAACAAAAAATACGTCGCCGACTACAAGAGCAAATACAAGATGGCGCCTTCCTTTTACGGGGCGCAAACCTATGACGCGGCCAATTTGATCGATGCGGCGCTGACCGCGGTCAAAGGCGATATCGCCGATAAGGAGGGCATGCGGCGGGCGATGGAGCGCGCCGAATTCAAATCGGTGCGCGGCGCGTTCAAATACGGCAACAACCACATGCCGATCCAGAATTTCTATCTGCAGGATGTGGTCAAACAGGGCGACGATTACGTGCTCATAACGAAAGCTACCATCGTCGAAAACAGCCAGGACCGCTTCCACGACCGTTGCCCGATGCGATGACCCGGTAGCGGGGCGATCGCACGCGCGCGAGGACGAAGGGGAGGGCGGGCGCCGCCGCGCTGGCCATGCTGATTTTCACCGAGCAATGCCTCAACGGCCTGCAATTCGGCCTCCTGCTGTTCCTGCTCGCAGCGGGCTTGACGCTGATTTTCGGCATCATGGATCTGGTGAATCTGGCGCACGGCTCGCTTTATATGATGGGGGCTTATTTCGCGGCGAGCCTCAGCGCTCTTACGGGCAGCCTCTTGCTCGGCGCCGCGCTGGCGCTCGCCGCGACGCTGCTTGTCGGCATAGCCATCGAGGTCGTGGTCATGCGGCGGCTTTACGGCCGCGATCACCTCGACCACCTGCTCGCCACTTTCGGCTTGATTCTGTTTTTCAATGAGCTGGTGCGGCTGCTCTGGGGTCCGGCGGCATTAAGTGTGCCGTTGCCGGATTGGCTGAATCGGCCGATCGAGATCCTGCCCGGCTTTTTTTACTCGGCTTACCGCCTCAGCATCATCGTCGTGTCGCTGGCCACGGCCCTTCTTCTTTATTTATTGGTGATGCGCACGCGTATCGGCATGCTGATCCGCGCCGGGGCCACGAACCGGGAAATGCTGGGCGCGCTCGGCGTCAATGTCCGCCTGCTCTTCACCTTCGTCTTCGGCGTCGGCGCGGCGCTGGCCGGCCTTGCCGGCGTTATGCAGGCTCCGACGCTCACGGCGTTTACCGGAATGGGCGAGAACATCCTTATCCTCGCCTTCGTCGTCATCGTCATTGGCGGTATCGGATCGATCCGCGGCGCGCTGATGGCGTCGCTCTTTATCGGCCTCGCGGACACGCTGGGCCGCGCCTACCTGCCTGACGTCCTGGCGCATATGCTCGGCCCCGCCGCCGCGGCAACCGTCGTCCCGGCGCTATCGTCCATGCTGGTCTATCTGCTGATGGCGATGGTTTTGCTGCTGCGGCCCAGGGGGCTGTTTCCGGCCGCGGGCCAATGAAGCTTCGGCCGCTATCCCTTGGCAATGCCGTGGCGGCGGCGCTGATCGCATTCCTCCTCCTTTTGCCGATCTATTGCGGATTCGCCGGCGACGTCTTTCTGCTTACGCTGTTCACGCGCATTCTCATCCTTGCCTTGGCCGCGACGAGTTTGAATCTGATCATGGGTTTCGGCGGCATGCCGAGCTTCGGTCACGCGGCTTTTTTGGGGATCGGCGGCTACGCGGTCGGCATCCTCGCCGCCGAAGGCATCGTCTCGGGCTTCGTGCAATGGCCGGTGGCGGTCGGCGTTTCGGCGCTGTTCGCCTTCGTCGCCGGCGCACTGGCGTTGCGCACGCGCGGCGTCCATTTCATCATGATCACGCTCGCCTTCGGGCAGATGGCTTATTACGTCGCTTCCAGCCTCGCCGGTTATGGCGGCGACGACGGTCTCACCATCGATCGGCGCAGCCAGTTCGGCGGGGGACTCGATCTCTCCAACCGCGCCGGCTTCTATTACCTCTGTCTCGCGCTGTTGCTGGGCGGCGTTTATCTCGTGCACCGGCTGGTCAATTCGCGCTTCGGATGGGTGCTTCGTGGCGCGCGCTCGAACGAGCGGCGCATGCGCTCGATCGGCTTTCCGACATACCGCTACCGGCTGACCTGCTTTGTCATTGCCGGCGCGATGTGCGGCCTTGCCGGCGTGCTGCTCGCCAATTTCAGCGAATTCATCAGTCCGGCGGCGATGTATTGGACGCGCTCGGGCGATCTCATTGTCATGGTCGTGCTCGGTGGCATGGGATCGGCGCTTGGCCCGGTCATGGGCGCGGTCGCGCTGCTGGTCCTCGAGGAAATGCTTTCGGGCGTTACCGAGCATTGGCAGATCATTCTCGGACCGCTGTTGGTAGCGGTTGTGCTCTATGCGCGCGGCGGTATCGCCGGAATTCTGGAGACGTTCGAACGTGGCTGAGCCGCTGTTGCAGATCCAAGGTCTGAGCAAGCGTTTCGGTGGCGTGGTCGCCGCCGCCGACGTGACGTTCGCGGTCATGCCGGGCGAAATGCATGCGGTGATCGGCCCGAACGGCGCGGGCAAGACCACACTGATCGCGCAATTGGCCGGGGAATTGTTGCCGGACTCCGGCGCCATCCGCTTCGCCGGTGCGGATATCACGCGCTGGCCCGCGTGGCGGCGCAGCCGCGCCGGTATCGCGCGCTCGTTCCAGATCACGTCGCTGTTTCCGGAATTCACGGCGCTCGACAACGTCGCCCTGGCGGTGCAGGCGACGGTCGGCCATTCCTTCCGCTTTTGGCGCGACGCCCGCGCCGAATCCGCCTTGCGCGCGCCGGCGCGCGCCGCGCTGGCGCGGGTCGGGCTGGCGCACCGCGCCGATGCCGTCGTGGCGCGGCTCAGCCACGGCGAGCATCGGCAGATCGAGCTTGCCATCGCGCTGGCCGGGCGGCCGCGGCTTCTTCTGCTGGACGAGCCGATGGCCGGGCTCGGGCCGGAGGAATCGGCGCGCATGGTGATGCTGCTCGAGGAACTCAAACGCGAATACACCCTGGTCCTGATTGAGCACGACATGGACGCGGTCTTCACGCTGGCCGACCGGATCAGCGTGCTGGTTGACGGGCGACTCATTGCCACCGGCACCCCGGACGTCATTCGCGCCGACCCCGATGTGCGCCGCGCTTATCTTGGAGAAGACGACGCCGAGGGGCTTTCCGATGGCTGAGCCGCTGCTCGAACTTTCGCATGTCGAAACGCGATACGGCAGCAGCCAAGTGCTGTTCGGCGTATCGCTGACGGTCGGCGAAGGCGAGATGGTTACGCTGATGGGCCGCAACGGCATGGGCAAAACCACCACCGTGCGCTCGATCATGGGGCTGACGCCGCCGCATGGCGGGTCGCTGCGCTTCTGCGGCATGGAAATCGGCCGGCTGCCGCCGCATCGTATCGCGCGGCTTGGCCTCGGGCTGGTGCCCGAGGGCCGCCAAGTGTTTCCCAATTTAACGGCCAACGAGAATCTGGCGGCGGTTGCCGCAGCCGGGCGCGACGGCACCGATCCGTGGACGATCCCGCGCGTGCATGCGCTATTTCCGCCGCTTGCGTGGCTTGGCGACCGCCCCGCGATTCAGCTTTCCGGCGGGGAGCAACAGATGCTGGCGATCGGCCGGGCGCTGATGACCAACCCGCGCCTGCTTATTCTGGACGAGGCGACGGAAGGCCTCGCCCCCTTGGTCAGGCGCGAGATCTGGCGCTGCCTGGCGGCGATCAAGGCGGCGGGTCTTGCCGTTCTGATCATCGACAAGAACGTGCAGGCGCTGCTTCGGCTTGCCGACCGCCACTATCTGATCGAGCGCGGCCGTATGGTCTGGAGCGGATCGTCCGCGCAACTGGCGGCAGCCCCGCAGATACAGCACCGGTACCTGGGACTCTGAACGGCACGTAAAGAAAATCGCTAAGATCCGACTGTTGTGGCTGAAGCGCCGTTAGGAACGGCATGACACGCTGATCCGGTAATCGCGTCCGGCGACGGGTCCGGTGCCCCCGGATCGCGCCGGCGTTTGCGACAGGTGTCATGCGTATTCGCGCTTACGGTCTCGGTTTGCTGCGGTCCTTTTTCCGCAAGAAGGACGGCGCAATAGCCATCATCTTCGCGCTTGCCGTCATCCCGATGTTTGCGCTGATGGGCGCTGCGGTGGACTACACGCACGCAAGCGCGATCCGCTCCGATTTGCAGGCGGCGCTGGACGCGACGGCTTTGATGGCGTCGAAGAACGCCGCAAATTTGAATCAGACCCAGATCAATAGCGCCGCCGCAGCCTATTTCAATGCGTTGTTCGTTCGCAAGGACGCCAAAACACCCAGCCTGACCGTGACCTATTCGACGACGGGCGGCTCGACGCTGACGGTGGCGGGCAATACCTCCATGGCCACCTCGTTCATGAGCATCATGGGCATTTCCCAGATCGATATTTCCGGCACCTCGACCGTAGCCTGGGGCAACAGCCGTTTGCGCGTGGCGCTTGTGCTCGACGTCACCGGTTCGATGGCCAGCTCAGGGAAGATGACGGCATTGAAGACCGCGGCGAAGAATTTGCTGACGCAATTGAAGAATGCGGCCACGGCCGACGGCGACGTCTATGTGTCGATCATCCCCTTCGCCAAGGACGTGAACGTCGGCTCAACCAACTATACGCAAAGCTGGATCAGTTGGACCTTGTGGAATGCCGCTAACGGAACATGCAGCAAGTCGTCGTGGCGCAACTCTTATAATACGCAAAGCGATTGTCAAAACGCCGGCGGCAAATGGACCGCTGCAAACCACAACACCTGGAACGGTTGCGTCACCGACCGCGACCAGGACTACGACACCACGAATGCCGCGCCGACCACGTCGGTTGCGTCTACGTTGTTCCCGGCCGAGCAATACAATGCGTGCCCGGTGACGCTGATGGGACTGAGCTACGACTGGACGGCGCTGAGCAACAAGATCGATTCGCTGCAGCCTAACGGCGGCACCAATCAGGCTATCGGCCTGCAATGGGGATTCCAGTCGCTGACCAACGCGCCCTTTACGATTCCCGCCAAGGACTCGAATTATACCTACAATCAGGTGATCATTCTGCTCAGCGACGGCTTGAACACCCAAGACCGCTGGTACGGCGACGGCACCACCCATTCGACGCAGGTGGACGCGCGCCAGCAAATCTTGTGCACCAATGTCAAGGCCGCCGGCATCACGATGTATACCGTGCAGGTGGACACCGACGGCGCGCCGACATCCTCGGTATTGCAACAGTGCGCGAGTTCGGCGGATAAGTTTTTTCTTTTGACCACGGCCGACCAGATCGTGACGACCTTCGACCAGATCGGCACCAAATTGTCGGCGCTGCGTATCGCCAAGTAGCGCCGCCTTTACGCGGGCCAGAGCTTGTGACGTTGGAGGAAATCGCGCACAAGTGCGTCAAAAGCGCCAGGCTCTTCGAGAAAGCAGCAGTGACCCGCGCCGGCAATAATCTTGTGCTCGGCCTGCGGCAGCAGCGAGGCGGTGCGCATGCCGCCTTTCAGCGCATTGTCGAATTCGCCGTTCACGATCAGCGTCGGGCTCTTGTAGGCCGGCAGCCGTGGCGTGAGGTCAGAAGCGGTGAGGGCGCCGAATACCTGTGCAATCGATTCCGCGTCCAAGGCGCCACCCCGCTCGACGAAGCCTTGCAGCAGATAGCGGCCAATCGGGGAGTCGGCCCAGGCCTGAGTGACGCCGTGGCGCAAATGGCCGAGGTGATAAGCGCTTAGTGTGCCGGCGGCCTGGTGCGCGCGGTAGGCGGCGATGCGGTGCGCAAGCTGCGGCTGCGCTCCGCTGTTGCCGCCGACCAGAATCGCGGCTTTGAAAATTTCAGGACGATCGCAGGCCAGCATCAGCGCGATTTTCGATCCGATGCTGCAGCCGAGGACGATGGCCTGCGCGGCGACGCCTTCATCGGCGAGGACGCCGAGAACGTCCTTTCCCATATCCTCCAGGGAGAACGGCGTCCGCGGTTTCGCCGAGCGGCCCCAGCCGCGCAGGTCAAGCGCTAATGTGGTGAAATGCGCGGAGTAACGCTCGACCTGATAAAGCCAAAGCTTATGGTCGAAGGGCAGGGCATGGATGAGCACGAGCGGCGGACCCGTTCCGGCCTTCTCATAATAGATGTCGAGGCCATTGGCCCGGCTCACCGGCATTCGCTAAACCTCCTTTTCACAGGCTCGAATACCCACGCAGGAAGCTTGCCATGGCCGGCGCCGCCGTGCCATGCGGAGGGTGGGAATGGCGGAGGGGAGACCAGACGGGCATGGCCAGAATATCGCGGCTGGAGAGGAACTTAAGTGCGGCCCGCGCCGGCTTGGTGATGTTCGATACCTTGAACGGCTATCTGCACCCGGGCGATCCCGCCAAGCAGAAGTTCCTCGCCGAGCGCAACATCCTGCCCAATATGCAGCGGCTTCTCGCGGGCGCACGCAAGGTCGGCATGACCGCCTTCTATGCTTGCGGCGCCCACGCGGCGGACGGCTCGGATTCCGTGGCGCGGCTGACCGACACCGACATGGAGCTGAAACCAAAGACCGCGGGCGAGAAGCCGTTCTTCCCGCGCTTTCATAAAGGGTCGACCGACGCGGAGATCGCGCCGGAGATCGCCCCGGCAGCGGGCGACGTCGTCGTGCCAAAGCATCGCTGGAACGCTTTCTACCAGACGGACCTTGAACTTCACTTCCGCGTCCGCGGCATCGAGACCATGATCATCGCCGGCGGCTCGACCGATGTCGGCATCGCCAGCACGGTTTTCGCCGCCCGCGACATGGACCTCGGCATCGTCGTCATCCGCGACTGCTGCTATTCGGCGCGCGGCAATAACAACGAGTTCTTTCTCGATCGTGTCTTTCCGCGAATGGGACGGGTCATGACGGTGGACGAGGCCGTCGCTCTCATGGTGAAGGATTGAGCGAATGGACGCAAAGTACGGCATTGAAACGCAGCAGATCGTTTGCCCCGGCGGCATGCCCGCCTTTATCGCCCGTCCGGCGGCGGCGGGCCGCTATCCCGTCGTCGTCCTGATCCACGAGCGCTACGGCTTGGTGCGGCACACACTCGATCTGGCGCGGCGCTGCGCGGGCGACGGCTTTGCCGTCATTGCCGGAAACTTCTTTTACAAGCATCCCGATCAGAAGGCGCTGAACGCCGGTGACGCGCGTTACCCGATCACGGATGCCGAGGCTGTCGAGCACATCAATGACGCGCTCGCGGCGATGGCGAAGAATTCCGCCGCTGACATAAACAAGGTGGCGGTCGCCGGCTATTGTCAGACCGGGCGTCATCCGCTGGTTTACGCCGCCAGCAACAAGATCAGTGCCGCCGTGGTCTGGTATGGCGCCGCCTCCAAGCGCGAATGGGCGGTGAGCGAGACCAATTCGCGGCCGATGGAAGATATCATCGCCGCGGTCGATTGCCCGGTCTTCGGCGCTTTCGGCGGCGCCGATCACATTATTTCCATCGACGACGTGCGGCGTTTCCGCGATGCGCTGGAGAGGAACAAAAAGAGCTACGACATCCACGTCTATGCCGACGCGCCACACGGCTGGCTCAATGACACCATGCCGGGCCGCTACCGGGCGCCGCAGGCGGACGCCGGCTGGGCCGATCAGCAACTTTTCCTCAAGCGCGTGTTTTCCGGCGAATACAAGCCGGAGCGCGTGATCTGGCGTTTCGACAGCGACATCGGAAGCGATTATGATTTTGCCAAGAACAAGCGGCTGGAGTGATGTTGGGCGGATAGGGCCGGTCGATGATCGCGGATAAGAAAGCAATCGCCGAGAAGACGGCGGAAATGTTGCTCGAGGTCGAAGCGGTGCGCTTCATGGCCGACAAGCCCTTCATTTTCACTTCGGGGCGAGCGAGCCCGGTTTATACCGATTGCCGGCGGCTCATTTCCTTTCCGCGGGTGCGACAGGCGTTGATGGACTTCGGCGTCGCGACGGTGACGCGCGAAGCCGGCCCCGACGCCTTCGATGCCGTAGCCGGCGGCGAGACGGCGGGCATTCCCTTCGCCGCCTGGATGGCGGAGCGGATGAATCTGCCGATGCTTTATGTGCGCAAGCAGGCCAAGGGCTTCGGCCGCAACGCGCAGATCGAAGGCAACGTGGTGGAAGGCCAGCGCGTGCTGCTGGTCGAGGACATGACCACCGATGGCGGCAGCAAGGTGAACTTCTGCAAGGCGCTGCGAGCGGCCGGACTGAAGGTCGATCACGTCTTTGTCGTCTTCTTCTACGACATCTTTCCGGAGAGCAAAAAAATCCTCGGCGATCTCGGCGTCACCCTGCACGCGCTCGCCACCTGGTGGGACGTGCTAGGGGTGGCCAAGAAGAGCGGCAAGTTCGACGCCGCCAAGCTCGCCGAGGTGGAAAAATTCATGCGCGACCCCAACGGCTGGTCGAAGGCGCATGGCGGCGCGGTGGCGGCGGCCGAGTAGCGGCGCGTCGCTCAGTCGCGGATGTCCTGCAAAAACCACTCGGTCGGAATCTCGCGGCCCTTCTTCTGTTTCACCGCCTGCGAATAGACCCAGCCGCCGACCGACGAGAACTGCAAGCCCTGGTTGCCGACATTGCGGTAGAAGGTGATCTGGTCGCGGCTGGTCCGCCCTTTCGCTTTGCCGGAGACTAGGTCGGCGAATTCCGGCTTGTTGGCGCCCTTGCCGCGATCCATGAAATCCGCCGAATCGCCGCCGAAGCCGGGCTGCTCGTTCTTCGGCGGCAGCCGTTTCATTTCCTCCACCGTGCCGCCGATGAAGGCGGCGGGCGAATGGCCGCGCTCGGCCTGGAAGCGCTCGGTCTGCTTCATCTGCAATCCGGCCGTTCCCTGACGGAACACCACGTCGAATTTGTCGGTGGCGGCGTCCGGCACCTCGTGGCGGCCGAGATTGGTGACGTGCATGCCTTTCTCCAGCCAATCGGCGTCATAGACCTGCTGCATGGAGTCGGTGCAGGAGGACAGGATATCGACGCCGCGCACCGCCTCGCGCGCTGAGTCCACCGGGCGCACCTCGATGCCGAGCTTCTTCGCCATTTCCTCAGCATAGGCCTCGCGGTTGCGCGCGGTGGGGCTATAGACCTTGCACAGCTTGATGTCGCGCACGCAGGTGAACGCCTCCAGGAAGGTGCGCGCCATGCCGCCGGAGCCGATCATGCCGACGACATGGGAGTCCTCGCGCGAGAGGTGCTTGACGCCGATGCCGGCGCCGCCGCCGACGCGCATATGCTGGAGCACGCCGTCGTTGATGAAGGCGAGCGGCTCGGCATTGCGCGTGGAGACGAGCAGGATCAAGCCGCAATAGGTGCCGGGCTCGCGGCAGTATTTGTCTTCGGTCCAGTTGCCGTTGGCGTCCTTCGGCCAGGTGATAATGTCGGATTTCATGCGGATGGCGAAATAGCCGTCGTTGACGCCTTCCATGGTGCCCCAGCGGAAATAGCCGTCTTCGCGCTCGCAGGGGTAATACATGTCGATGCGCGGCCGGTGCATGGCGCGGCCGCTCGGCAACTGACTGAAGGCTTCCTCCTGCACGCGGATGCAGTCCTGCATGGTGAGGATTTCGCGGACGAGATCGTTGTTGATGATGAGCATGGATAATCCGGAGATGAAATTTGACGCCGCAAAGTGAGGGGCGCGGCGTGCGGCGTCAAGCGCTCGGCGCAAATGAAAGGCCCGCCGCAAGGGCGGGCGTTTCCTTTCGATTAACCTCGCCGCTGAGGCCCGACAGAACGCGGTCGCGCTCCCTAGGCGTCGCGCGTCCTTTGGCGCGGGACGACAAGCCGTACCGCGGCCACGGCGGCGAGGGTTATTCCCATGGCGGTGAGCAGCTTGCCGATCCAACGAGAATCGCCGGGTTCCTCGGCTTGCGCCATGGCTTGCAGGCCATCTTTCGGCTGGCTTTCGACCGCGGCCGGCGGGGCAGCGAGATCGATTTCGTTCAATTCGTTCGCGCTCACCACTTTGACATCGTCAGCTTCCGCGTCGAGCGTGTTCCATTGATCGGGACTGGTCACGGCGATGCCGTCGGTTTCGCCGACGGCGGATGGCACGGCCGCTGTTACCGGAGAGGGCTCGGACGCGGATTGCTCCTCGGCGGCCTTGGCGGCCGGTTCTGACGGCGCGCCAAGCTCGGGCTCCGACTTTGCCGTCTCAGTTTTTACCGCCTCGGTCTTTGCCGTCGTTGTTTTCGCGTGCCGCTTGTGATGGCTGGAGGCTGCTTGAGCCGGGCTTGGCCGCGACCCCAGAAATTGATCGAGCGCCAAAGGAGCGCCCGGCCGCGCCCCGCTGCAACTGGCATCCCGGCCGGCGCAGGGCTGCGCTGAAGCCGGCATGGCCGCAACCGCCGTACCAAACACGACGGCTACTCCAAGGGTGATGCGAATATCGGCCATGGCGATCCTCCCGTTGACGCGGATCGCTGCATTCCGGCCGCCGGCGATGGCACCAAGTTGGCGGCAATAGGGAATCTTTGGCGCCAGGCGTGGCGCAAAGGGGGCGCCGGAGGGCGAACGGAGGAGCAAAATGAGGTTGTCAGATACCTCCGGCTGACGGATGATGGCGAAGACAGAGTCGGGGCTTGTTCTGGCGCTTCCATGCAGGCACGGCCAACAGCGCAATCCGACAGCGAGCTTGCCCGGAAATGGAGCGAGTTGGTCAAGCGCCGCCGCGATTATTTCGTCGAGCTTCACCAGACGGGCCGCTGGAAGCGCTATTATACCGAAGCCGAATTCCTCGATCAGTTGCGCGCCGCTGTCCGCGCCGTCGAGGATTGGGAAAGGCTGGCAGCGCGTTCGCAGGCGGACGACGCTGGCTGACGGGGTCCGCATCGCGGCGCGCCGATTTGCCGCCCGGCGCGGAAGCTCAGGGAGCATGGATGAGGGCGATCTTATCGGCGGCCTGCCTGATGGCGCTCGTCTCCGCCGGCGCGGCTCAGGACGATGAAAGCGCTAAGCGCGGCGAGGCGCTGGTGACGGCCAATTGCGCGCGCTGCCACGCGATCGGCCGCAGCGGCACGAGCCCGCATCCACAGGCGCCAGCGTTCCGGACGCTCGGCCAGCGCTATCCGATCGAATCCTTGGAGGAGGCACTGGGAGAGGGCATTGTCTCGGGCCATCCCGACATGCCGGAATTCGCCTTCAGCGCCTCCGACGTGGGCGCGATCATCGCCTACCTGAAATCCATCCAGCAGTAGCCGCGTTCAGCTTCGCCGTGGCACATTCAAATTTTCGCGAACGGCATATCCCGCAGGGCCGAAATCCTGTGCTGTGGGCCAACCACCTGACCTGATTGCCTTTTGGTCCGGATAAGATCGTAACCTTAAGTTATTACAGGCGTTGTGATTTCAATCCCCCGAAGGACATGCTTCCGACATGAGTAAGCCTGTTCTTGAAAAAATCGATAGTGAAAAACGGTTTCAGCTCCTGGTCGAGGCGGTTACCGATTACGCCATTTACCTCCTCGATGCCGACGGCAAGATCGCCAGTTGGAATTCGGGCGCCGAACGCATCAACGGCTATTCCAGCGGCGAGGTGATCGGCCAGCACTTTTCCCTATTCTTTACGCCGGAGGACCGCGCGGCCGGAAAACCGCAGCGCGCGCTGGAGACGGCACGGCGCGAAGGGCGTTTCGAGGACGAAGGCTGGCGCCAGCGCAAGGACGGCACGCGCTTCTGGTCGCTGGCGGTGCTCGACGCAATCCGTGACCCGGACGGAAACGTTATCGGCTTTGCCAAGGTCACCCGCGACATGACCGAGCGCCGCGAAGCGCAGCAGCGACTCGAAGAAACGCGCGAGCAGCTTTTCCAAGCGCAGAAGATGGAAGCGATCGGCCAGCTCACCGGCGGTGTGGCCCATGATTTCAACAATCTGCTCACGGTTATCATCGGTGGCTCCGATCTCGCGGAAGCCCGAGTCAAGGACGATCCCAAGCTGAAGCAGCTCATCGTCAACATTCGCGAAGCAGCGCTGCGCGGCGAACGCCTGACCGAGCAACTGCTGGCCTTTTCGCGCCGGCAACCGCTCAAGCCGGAAAGAATCGACCTCGCCAAGCACCTCAAAACGACGGTAGAACTATTGTCCCGCTCGCTGCGCGGCGACATCGTTCTGGAATCAGATGTTGAGCCGGGCCTATGGCCGGTGATGGCCGATCCGCGACAGCTCGAGCTTGCCCTGCTGAACATCTGCCTGAATGCCCGCGATGCCATGCCCGATGGCGGCAAGATTTCGTTGCGGCTGCGCAATTGGGTCGGCGGCGGCGCGACGCATTATGTTGTGGTCGAGGTCGAGGACACCGGCATCGGGATGTCGCCGGAAGTCAAAGCGCGCGCGTTCGAGCCGTTCTTCACGACGAAGGATGTGGGACGCGGCAGCGGCCTAGGACTCAGCCAGGCGTACGGCTTCGCCACGCAATCCGGCGGCTCGCTTGTGCTCAGCAGCGAGCAGCAACGCGGCACCAAAGTAAGCCTGTTTTTGCCGGCTGCAACCGACGTCGAAGCGAAGAAACCGGAATCGAGGGAAACCCCGGAGACGGTGCCTGCGCGTGAAGGCCGCACGCCGACGGTGCTGCTGGTTGAGGATGATGTCAGCGTCGGGACGCTGGCTGTAGGCATGCTCGAGGGCGCGGGATACAAGGTGATCAAGGCTGAAAATGCCGCCACTGCGCTCGGTCTGCTGCGCGGCGGCGCCCATGTCGATCTCTTGTTTTCCGACATCATGATGCCGGGCGGCATGAATGGCGCCGAACTGGCGAGCAGGGTGCGGCGCGAATTTCCTTCGATCTTCGTCTTGCTGACGACCGGTTATGCGGAAGCTGCAGCCTATGCGATGGCCAATGATTTCGCTCTCATCCGCAAGCCTTACGGCCGCGATGTCTTGCTCGACCGGGTCGGCAAGATCCTTGGCGAGGCGAGCTAGCGCAGCATCCTATGGATTGCGCATCCGCCGCCGGACGCGCGCGATGGCAATCGCCGACAACAGCGCGTTCTCGATGGCGCGTTGCAGCTCACGCTGCGCCGGCAGCGGCCGCCGCGAGCCGCGGCGTGATCCCGAGGGCCGCGGCCGCGGCAGGTGAATGAACGCCGCAACGGCCGGACCGCCTGGCTTTCCCGCGGCCTCGAGCACGCGCCACGACAGGTAATTGCATACGTAGCGGCCGGCATCATGGGAGACCTTTGCCGGCGTGCCGCTCATGGCGATGGCGCGCGCCAGTGGTTGCGCCGGGAGATTAAAACGCCGTGTGGCCGGCGCCCCCGGCGCAATGACAGCGGCCGCGTAGTTCCCTGCGGCATCGGGAACGAGGGTGGAGACCGCATTGCATGCCCGCGTCTCCACGCTGATCTGGCGGCGACGTGAGGCGAGCCCGACCATCAGCACGATGTCGGGCCGCAGCGACGCCAGCAATGCGGGCCATTCGCAGTCGACCGCCTGATAGCGGGTGGGAAAGACATGCGCGGCGAGCCGGGTGCCTGCCAGCCGCGGACGGCGCAGCCGCGAAAGGCGCCGCACCAGTGCCGCTGCCGGGTTGATCGGGGCGCCGGGAAAAGGTCCAAAGCCAGTCAGCAAGACCACCAGCGGCGCGCTCGCCGGCGGCACGCTCAAGCGATCTTGGTCATGGCGTCGCCGATGCGCGCGCAGCTTGCCGCGGTCTCTTTGATCAGCAGGGCATTGTGCGGCGTGGTCAGGTCGATGCTCATGCCGCAGACGGCGCAATCGATGGATTCACGCTTGGCCAAGACGGTGACAAGTTTCTCGGTATGCTGACCGCAGCCGGTGCAGCGAATGCGCAGAAGCGTCAGGTCCGCGGCCGAGAAAGCCATGTCAAACTTTAGCAAACAGAAATCAATCGGCGCAAGGATGTTGCGGTGCGTCATTGGCCTAAGGCAGGCGCTCAATCCCGCTTGAGTCGATGTCGCGCGCCGCATCGCCGATGCGGCGGCCGGCGATGACGCGATCGGGCGCGATTTCCGCCAGCGGCACCAGCACAAAGGCGCGCTCGAACAGCCGCGGATGCGGCAGGGTCAACCCCGGTTGGTCGAGGCTAAGGTCGTCATAGGCGAGAATGTCGATGTCGACCGTGCGCGGACCCCAGCGCCGCTCCCGGCGGCGGTCACGGCCAAGCCTGCGCTCGATCTCTTGCGCCCGGTTGAGCAGCGCCTGCGGCGTCAAGCGGGTCTCAACCGCGATGCAAAGATTGACGAAAGGCGGCTGCGCGGTGTCGCCCCAAGGCGGCGTGCGGTAATCGGAGGATCGCGCCCGCAAGCGCACCCCCTCGTCCGCGCACAGGAGCGCCACCGCCCGGTCGAGATTGGTGCGCGCATCGCCGACGTTGCCGCCGAGCGCCAGCAGCGCCTCAGCCATGGCGGCGGCGCGCGAGGGTGACGCCGACGTCGTGGAAGACGGCCGCCACTGGCGCATGCGGCTTGCGCACGGTCACTTGCACCTCGGTCACGCGGGGGAAGTCGTGCAGGATAGCGTCGGCGACGGCGCCCGCCGCCGCCTCGACCAGCCGGCAGCGGCGCGCGGTGAAGCTGCGGCTGATCACGCCGACCAGCACGTCATAGGAAACCGTATCGACCACTTTGTCCGACTTCGCCGCGCCGGAGAGATCGACGTCGAGCGCGACGTCGATAATGAAAGGCTGGCCGACCTTGCCTTCGTGCGGCATGACGCCGTGATAGGCGTGCAGCACCAGCCCGTTGACGAAGATCCGGTCGCTCATCGCGCGCTCCGGATCGCTGCGGCGACGCGCAGGGCCTGCACGGTCTCCGCGACATCATGAACGCGCACTATGGATGCGCCGTTCTCGACGGCGAGAATATGTGCGGCAAGCGAACCGGGCAGCCGCTGGTCCGGCTCGGACGCGAAAACCGAACTGATGAATCGCTTGCGCGAGGCTCCGACCAAAATCGGCAGTCCGAACGCCTTCAGCCGGCCGAGCTGCGCGATGGCTGCCATGCTCTGCTCCGCCGTCTTGCCGAAGCCGATGCCCGGATCGAGCACGATGTGCCTTTGAGGGATGCCGGCGCGTGCGGCGATCTCCAGGGAGCGCCGAAAGAAGGATTCGATGTCGGCCATGATGTCGAGGCCCGGATCGGCCTCGGGGCGATTATGCATGATGACGACGGGAGCGCCGTGTTCGGCCACGACATGGGCCAAGTCGGGATCGCGCTGCAGGCCCCAGACGTCGTTGACCATTGCCGCGCCGCGCTCCAGCGCCCAGGCGGCGACCCGCGCTTTCATGGTGTCGATGGACACCGGAATGCCGAGCGCGACGGCTTCGGCGAATACCGGGGCAAGCCGCGCCAGTTCCTCTTCCGCCGAAACCGGCTGCGCCCCGCCATAGGGCCGGCTCGACTCTGCGCCAATATCCAAAATGTCGGCGCCTTCGGCCACCAGCCGCCCCGCCTGGGTAAGGGCGCTCGCGGGTTCGAGAAATCGTCCGCCGTCGGAAAAGGAATCCGGCGTGATATTGAGCACGCCCATGATCACCGGACGGCCTAACGCCAAAAGGCGCACCAATAGCTCAGGCGAAGGCTTTACTCGGGACGCCGGCATGCTGGCACGGATGGCGGGCGGCATGGGGTGGCTTTGCGCGGTCGCCTCGGAGGTGTCAAGCACCGCCGGCGCGAGGCCTAATACCTGATCTGTAACGGCAGCTTCCTGGCGTGCTCGATCCAACGCATGATCGACCTTTCCGACGGCAGCAGCCGCACCAGCTTGCGCTTGCCGTTGGCTTCGGCCATGGCCCTGGCCAGATTGGCGGGGTTGCGGTAGGTCAGCTCCTTCACCGTGTCGACGCCCGCGGCGTGCAGCAGTCCGGCATAGTCTTCGCCGACGCCTTTGATGCGCATTTTATCTGCCATATTGGCCCAATAGAGAATTTTCTTCTCGTCAAGGCCCGTTCTTTCCGCCAACAGCCGCCGCCTTCCCGGCGTCCTCGCCGCTTCCAGAAGCTTTGTCGTCGTCCTGATCCCGACCGACTTGAGCCGCGCGGCGATTTCCGGCTCGATGCCTTCGATATCGGTGATGGGATAGGACATTGGGCAGAGTCACTCGATCCGATTGGCGAAACAAAAACACGCAGAACCAAATTACCTCAAGCGAACTGGCCGAGACCTGGAATCGATGCGACGATTTCGCCCACCGCATCCTCTCCGACTTTCTCGCGCGCGAAAGCGATGGTCTCGCGCGTGACCGCTTGAACCTGGCCCATGCTGAGGCCGGCGCCCATCATGCGCGTCCCTACGCCCATGAGGCCGCCGAACAGGCCGCCTCCATCGCCGCCGCTCGATTGCACAAGCGCTTCCGCGCCCGGCAATCGATTCAACAGCGCTTGCACCCGTTCGGGCGGGCCTTCCTTTTGCAAGAAGTCGAGGATGATGCCGACGGCCTTCCCTGCAGCCTCTCGACTGACGCCGGTTTTTGCGACAAGGCGTCCGATGAGCTCGTCCATAATTCCCCCGTTCCGCCCCGCACTCTCTGGTGCGTTATCGCCATAATGGACGGCGCTGTGGCCGATGACAAGCGTCGGCGCGTGCCGCGAAAAAATTGTTTTAGTGACGGCGAAACGACAGCGGCCCGTGGTGCGTCGCTACGGCGCCGGTTGTGGCAGGCGGTTGTGGAGCTTTTCACGCGCGCAGCCGGTTGCTAGCTTGCGAGCCAGCCACGGAGTGATTGCATGAGTTCACTTGAGACTGTGCTCGAGCGCATCGACAGCGATCTCGACAAGAGCTTGGAGCGCCTGTTCGCGTTCCTGCGCATTCCCTCGATCTCCACCGACCCGGCCTACAAGGATCATTGCCGGGCGGCGGCCGAATATGTCGCGGAAAATCTCTCGGCGCTCGGGCTGGAGACGAGCTTGCGGCCTACCGCGGGGCATCCGGTCGTGCTCGGCAAGCCACCGGCGGACGCGGGCCTGGGGAAGGGCCCAAAAGTTTTATTTTACGGGCATTACGACGTGCAGCCGGTCGACCCGCTGGAGCTGTGGCAAACGCCGCCTTTCGAGCCGCGTATCGCGGCTTTGCCTGACGGCCGGAAGATCATCGTGGCGCGCGGCGCCTGTGACGACAAAGGCCAGGCGATGAGCTTCCTCGAAGCCTGCCGTGCCTTCAAGACGGTAACCGGAACATTGCCCCTTCCGGTGACGGTCATGATCGAAGGGGAAGAGGAATGCGGCTCGCAGCATTTGTTCGGCTTCGTCAAGGACAATGCCGCGGAGCTGCGGCAGGACCTCGCCCTCGTGTGCGACACCAGCATGTGGGATCCGCAGACACCGATGATCACCACCTCATTGCGCGGCCTGCTCTATGAGGAGGTGCGGTTGACCTGCGCCGACCGCGATCTGCACTCCGGCCTGTTCGGCGGCGCGGCGCAAAATCCGATCCGGGTCTTGGCGAAAATCCTCGCCGGACTGCACGACGACAACGGCCGCGTGACCCTGCCCGGCTTTTACGACGGCGTGAAGGATTTGCCGGCGGACGTCAAATCCGAACTCGCCGCGATCAACCTCACCGCCGAGGAATTTCTCGGCCCGGTCGGTCTTCGCGTGCCGGCGGGCGAGAAGGACCGCATGGTGATCGAACAGATCGCGACGCGTCCGACGGCCGAGATTAACGGCATCGTCGGCGGTTATACGGGGGAGGGCGCGAAAACCGTGATTCCCGCGCAAGCCATGGCCAAGGTCTCGTTCCGCCTGGTCGGCGCGCAGGACCCGCAGAAGGTGCGCGATGCCTTCCGTGCCTTCGTCCGCGCGCGGCTGCCGGAGGACTGCCGGGCGGAATTTTCGAATTTCGGGATGGCGCCCGCCTTCGAGCTCTCCTTCGACAGCCCGGCGCTGAGCAGGACCCGCGCCGCGCTGACCGCGGAATGGGGCAAAAAGCCGGTCACTGTGGGCGAAGGCGGCTCGATCCCGATCGTGGCCGACTTCAAGCGGCTGCTCGGCATGGATACCATCATGGTCGGCTTTGCGAACGACGATGACCGCGTGCATTCGCCGAACGAGAAATTCGACCTGACATCCTTTCACAAGGGGATGCGGTCCTGGGCGCGCATTCTCGCCGCGCTGGCGGAATGACGACGTTAGTCACCGGAGCAGGGTTGATCGGCACCGCCTTTGCCAAGGAGGCATTGGCACGGGGAGAAAAAATTGTCTTTCTGGATCCCGAGCCGCGCGCCGATTTTTTGCGGCTCAAGCTGGGAAACGTCGGCTATGTTCTCGCGCGCAAGGACATACGCGACCTGCCGGCGCTGATCGAGATCATCAAGGAGCACCGGATCGAGACAGTCGTGCACACCGCCGGCCTGATCGGCGGCCGCGTCCAGCAGTCGCTTAATCTGGCGTTCGATATCAATCTCGGCGGTACCCGCAACGTGGCGGAGGCGATGCGGCTGACCGGGGCGCGGCGGCTCGTGCACCTGAGCACCTTTGGCGTCTATGATCGCCGCCGCAAGGCAGATGGCGCCATCGGCGAGGATTTTCCCCGCGGGCCGGGCCGCGGCTACGGCAATTACAAGGTCGCCAAGGAAATGATTTTGGAAGCCTATGCCCAAGCCCATGGCTTCGAACTGATCATGCTGCGCCCCGCCAATGTCTTCGGCTTAGGTCATTTCTGGTCCGGCTCCGGCGGCGGCCGCAAGATGCAGGATCTGCTTGAGGCAGGGCTCGACGGCCGCGTGGCGCGCATCGATTCCTCGGAAACCATGGACAACGAATATATCTATGCCAAGGACATGGGCCGCGCCGTCGATCTCGCCACCACCGTGCCGCTGCCGCCGGAGACTGTTTTCAACATCGGCAACGGCGTGGTGACGCCATTCGCGGAGGTGTTGGCGGCGGTGCGGGCTCTCTTTCCCCGGCTTGCCTACGAAGTCACGCCGGGCGAGCCGCCGAAATCGAAATCCGTGCCGCTCGATATATCCCGCGCCAAGCGTCATCTCGGCTGGGAGCCGCGGTTTTCGATCCCTGCCGCCTTCGAGGATTATCTGAAAGAGCTGAAAGCGACGCAGCGAAGCTAAAACTCTCCCCGCAGGCGGTCACGCTGCCCTTGGCCGGATCGCCTTGAGCTTGTCGCCAAGCTCGCGGCGGCGCTGCATCAGGTCGTAATCGGTTTGCAGTCCGAGGAAAAAGCCGTCCGACATCTTGAAATAGCGGGCAAGGCGCAGGTCCGTGTCGGCGGTGACGGCGCGCTTGCCGAGCACGATCTCATTGATGCGGCGTGGCGGCACGCCGATCGCGCGCGCAAGAGCGGTCTGCGACAGATCCATCGGGTTCAAGAACTCCTCCAGCAAAATCTCGCCGGGAGAGGGATTGCGGAGCAACTCAGTGGTAGTCGACGATTTCGACTTCATGCGCATGCCCGTCTCTCCAAATAAAACAAATCCGCCATTGATCGTCGATGCGGATCGAATGCTGCCCGCGCCGGTTCTTGCTCAAAGCCTCAAGCCGGTTTCCCGGCGGTACCCGAAGATCACCCAACGTCCGGGCATTGTTGATAAGACGCCGCTTGCGCAAGGCGGTGGGCTGGATATCCGGCGGCAAACCTCGACTGCGCCGGCCATTCCAAATCGCCTCGGTTGCAGCATCGCGGAAGCGGACCACCACCGGCCGCTATAACGTATAACGTTATGAGGGGTCAAACGCCGCGCTACTTGCTCGCCGCCTCGAACATCTCGGCCACGTAGTCCCAGTTGACCAGATGGTCCATGAAGGCCTTCAGGTAGTCGGGCCGCCGGTTGCGGTAATCGATGTAATAGGAGTGCTCCCACACATCGCAGCCGAGGATGGGCGAGCCGCCGTGCACCAATGGATTCTCGCCGTTTGGCGTCTTCATGATCGCGAGCTTGCCGTCCTTCACCGCGATCCAGCTCCAGCCGGAGCCGAATTGGGTGACGCCGGCCTGGATGAAGTCTTCCTTCATCTTGGCGACGCCGCCGAGATCGGAATCGATTTTCGCTTTCAGCTTGCCTGGAATCTTGTCGCCGCCGCCGCCCGCCTTCATCCACTTCCAGAAATGAATGTGATTGTAATGCTGGCCGGCATTGTTGAAGACCCCGGCGTTTTTGCCGAACGAACCCTTGACCACCTGTTCGAGCGGCTTGCCTTCCCACTCGGTGCCTTTCACCAGATTATTGCCGTTGTTGACATAGGCCAGGTGATGCTTGTCGTGGTGATATTCGAGGGTCTCGCGCGACATATAGGGGGCAAGAGCGTCATAGGCATACGGAAGATCGGGGAGACTGAACGACATCGCTTCCTCCTGATTTGCAATGAATAGGTCGGGTAAGGCGGGAAACCGGCGGCGCGGCTTCGTATCTTAATTAGGGTCTTGGGCCAATGCCGGCAACGGCCCCCGACCCGGCGCTACGGCCTGCCTGCCGGCCCTCCCGGCCGCCTGCTCGGATGCCCTTGATAACGTTAATCAAGTTTATAGGAGGCGGGCGTAACCTGACCGGCAGATATTATTGAAAACGCGCGTGAAGCTGAAAGCTTCCATTGCCGTTAGTACCTAGGGGTGGTTGCGGGGATCCAGGCAAAAGGACGGGTAGGCGTATGTATATGAGTTTCTTCGTCGTGGGCGTCATGCTCGCTGTTGCCGGCGTCGTCACAGTGGGATTTGGTATCCCCATCAATGAGTTCAGCCTCGGCAATACCCTGATTATCACGGGAGCCATCGCTTTCGTCGGCGGCCTGATCCTTATCGGGCTTGGCGATGTCGTCCGGCACCTGCGCCAGCTCAGCGAAGGATCGGCGCTGCGTCCGGGCCGCCCGTCGCACGATTCCTTTGAGTCTGCCACGAGCTCCCGCCCGGACCTGGCTACCGCTCATATTCCATTCCCCCGCAAACCGGCGCGGGAGCCGCGCGAAGCCGCGCCGATTGAACAGCGTCTCGGCGTCGCTCCGGCGCCCGGCCGCGGTGACGAAAGCTTCCAGCGCTCGGCGCCCGAGCCGCAGATCGTGCCCGAGCGCGATGCGGCGCCATTGTCTCCGCGTGAGCCGTCCCAAGGACGACGCGAGCCGCAATTCGCCCATGGCGACGCTGAGCGCCGCCGGACGGAGGCGCTGCGTTCGGGCGGCGTTCCCGATGCGCCGTCGCTCGCCGGGTTCAGACCCGAGCGCGATACGCCGCGGCAAAACGAGGCTTTCGAATCGTTCTGGCCGGCGCCGAACCGGGCCGAGCCTACGGATGAGGCCGCACTCGATCTGAGCCCGGAGCAACAGCCCGTCGAACGGCCAGACCCCGAAGAGGCCGGGCCGCACGCTGTGTCTATCCTGAAATCTGGTGTCGTCGACGGGATGGCCTATACGCTCTACTCGGACGGCTCAATCGAGGCGGAAATGCCGGAAGGCACCGTGCGCTTTGCCTCGATCACCGAACTGCGCGCCTATCTGGAGCAACCGTCCTGACGCCATGGTCGCCTAGCCGCGAACTTAAGTTTGCAGTGCAGTAAATCCGGGCGATTATCAATATTCGGCGCTGCCCGCCTAAGTTTTTCTTGCGCCTCGCCAAGAGCAATCCTAGCTTTATCTTCGGACTAGACTTGCGAGTCACGCGGGACCTTCGCCGATGGCCGATAATGCGGGAAACAGCCATTTCATCGCGCTGACCGCGGAGATCGTGTCCGCCTATCTCGGCAACAATTCCGTCGCGGCCAGCGAGATTCCGGCGCTGATCAACCAGGTGCATTCGGCATTGCAACGGGTCGCCTCTGGCACCGTCGGCAATTCCGGCGATCCCTTGAAGCCGGCGGTGTCGGTCAAAAAATCGGTGAAGCCGGATTACATCGTCTGTCTCGAGGACGGAAAGAAATTCAAGTCGCTGAAGCGGCATTTGCGTTCGCAGTACAATATGACGCCCGAGCAGTATCGGGAGCGCTGGAGTCTGCCGGCCGATTATCCGATGGTGGCGCCCAACTACGCGGCGGCCCGCTCCAACCTGGCCAAGCAGATGGGGCTGGGGCAGCAGCGGCGGCGCGGCTCGCGCTAGCCGAACCCAGCCGGCGAAATCCGGGCAGTGGATAACGCGGATAAGAATCCTAAATTTTGACCATCCAAGGCCGCCCGATAGGCAGCCTTGTAGCCAAATTTATCCAGTAAAACAGTTACATAAGCCTTAAACGCGGCATTTATCCCCGGCGGCCATAAAATCGGCCATGATCTAGGTTTAGTTTCCTAGAACGAGGCCCGGCCATGCAACTTTCCGCCATCCCATCCGCCAAGCCGCTCCGCCCCGGTCCGCGGCGCAACCCGCAATCGTCTTGCGACGCGCTGCTGGCTGCGGTCGCCACGGCTTTCGCCATCCCCCTCGCGCAGCTGCGCGGCAAGAACCGCGGCGTGTATCTGGTCGCCTTTGCCCGGCAAAGCGCGATGTATCTGGCGCATGTCGTTTTCGGGCTCAGCTTCACCGACGTCGGCCGCCAGTTCGGGCGCGACCGCACAACCGCGGCGCATGCGGCGCGGCTTATGGAGGAGCGCCGCGACGATCCGACCGTCGATGCTTTGCTCGCGGCGCTGGAGGCGGCTTGCCGCTCGTTGCATGACGACGATCACGAGCGGGAGACCGGCATATGAAACGCAAGGCGCATCCCGCGCGCACACCGGCGCCTCTGCGACAGCGCGCGCAGATCGACCGCTATCTTGGCCAGCATCTTGCCATCGCCGAAGACGCGGTGGAGATGGAAACCGGGCGCCAGCACGTTGTCATCAATGAAGCCGAAAGCCCGCTCGCCTGGCTCGCGCGCCGCAAGGGGCGCGATGGCCGGCCCCTGATCGAGCCTGTGCAATTGCAGGCCGGCGAACGGTTGCGTCGCGATTTCACCTACGGACAGTTGACGCCGCGCGTCACCTCGATTTGGACTGCGGCAGTCGCCGATGGGCGGCGGGCGCCCGGATCCCCGCTGTTTTCCGATACCGTGCTCGCGGCGCGGCAGCGCGTGCGTCACGCGCTGCAGGCCGCGGGGCCGGACTTTGCCGGCCTTCTGCTCGATGTCTGCTGCTTTCTCAAAGGTCTCGAGGACGTCGAACGCGAACGCGCCTGGCCGCCGCGCTCCGGCAAGGTGGTGTTGCAGCTCGCGCTCGATTGCCTGGCGCGACACTATGGCTTTCGCGCCGAGATGCGCGGTCCCGCCCGCGCGGCGATCCGGACGTGGTCCGCCCCGGATTCGGTCTTCGCCGAAGGCGAGTGATCAGTGAACCGCGGCCTGTGCTTCCGCGCGAATCCGCTCGATCATGGCGCGCAGGCCGTTCGACCGCTGCGGCGTGAGGTTTTCGCGCAGCCCGAGCTTGTCGAATATCGACAACGCGTCGATGGACAGAATTTTCCGCGCCGGCTTCCCGGAATAGAGCGCAAAAAGAATGGCGATCAGCCCGCGCACGATATGCGCGTCGCTGTCGCCTTGAAAAGTCAGCACCGGCCCGTCCGGTCCATTGGGCCGCGCGCGCGTAGTGAGCCAGACCTGACTGGCGCAGCCTTGCACCTTGTTGGCATCGATGCGGGCCTCATCCGGCAACGGCGGCAACGAACGTCCGAGCTCGATGACGTACCGGTAGCGGTCGTCCCAATCGTCGAGCACGGAAAAGTTCTCGATGATTTCGTCAATGGTCATGGCGGCGCGGCAGTTCCTGCGATCCCGACCTTATATAAGGCGGGAAATTGGGATCGCCGCAACGACTTGCCGATGCGCTGAAATCGCGCGGTTATGCCGGCCGGTGGCGGCGCGGGTCGGGCCGGGGCAGGGGCACGCGCGTGGGCACCGCCCGGTCGGCGGGACGCAAGGTGTCCTGCGATATCTCATGGGCCGGTCCGGTCGCAACCGTAGCCGTGCTGTCAGGGCCGCCGTCGGCAGGCGCCAATTTGTCGGTGAGGAATTCGTACAGCATCTTCGCACCGGCCTGCGCCTTGTAGCCGAAGGCGATCATGGCCTGAGACCCGACGGTGCAAGCCTCGGGCTGCCGGGAGCAGAACTGCCGAAGATCGCTGACCGTGGCGTTCGCGGCGGAAATGGCTTCGACGGTGCCGATATGCGGCTCGCCCTTGGGCTGCGATCCAGTCGGCAGCACAAGGATGATGACGCTCAGCCAGAATGCCGCGCGCAAGAGAAACGTCACCATAGCTTTGCCTTTGCCTCGCTCTTGGTCTTATTTTTCCGCGCATTTGACCGGAACCTAGCCAAGAGCCTTGAAGGCGCAGTTCGCCGCCGCGCGCGCTTTTTGCCCATATTCGATCCGAATCTTCAGCAGATTTGCATAAAATTCGAAACGAACGGCCGGAAAGCGAACAGCCATCGTTGTTCTGCGGAGGGGGCGCCGCCACCGGCGGCGGCAACCGCTCGTTCACCATGACCGCGGAATCGCTCCACGCATGCGGCTTTTTGCCCGCAAAAAACGGTGCATGCAGCCACGGAGCGCTCGGCTTTAGTGTTCGCTTAAGCGCGCTTTGCCACGATCGACGCGGCCAATAAGGGGAGCGCGTCTGGTCAACCGGCGTGCCTGGGACCGTGACATTCCTCGCGCCTGTTCGCGATTACATCGATGCATTGGTGCATCCCGCCTCGCGCAGCGACGCGCTCGTGGCGGCGCGGCATCGCGCCTTCATCGCCCCGCGTCTGATCGCCGGCCTGGTCGCGTTAGCCGCTTTTCCGATCTATCTCGGCCTGCGTGGCGCGCCAGGGGCGGCGGAAATTCTGGTCTTCGTCTGGGCCGCGACGCCGATCGCGATCGCCTATTTTCTCTCGCGCACCGGACGTTACGAGGCGGCACATATTTTGTCGTTTCTGATGCTGACCGGGCTGGTGCTCGCCACCGCTTTTTGTACCGGCGGAATTGCCTCGTTCTGTGCGGTCTGGCTGGTATTGGTCCCGCTCGAAGCCGCCCTTTCCGGCTCGCGGCATTTGGTCGTCACTGGCGCGGTCTTGGCGCTGGCGGTAGTCAGCTTGCTGGCGGGATTGGATGTTTTCGGCCTGTTGCCGCACGGGATTGACGGGACGGCGTCTCCACATCTGCTTTCGGCGCTCGGACTGCTATCGGCCGGGCTTTATGCAACCGCGCTAGCGTTCGGCGCCCAATCGCTCGCGCAAAGCGGCTCCCGATTGCTTGGCAAGGAAGAAGACCGCTATCAGCTGCTTGCCCGGGTGAGCCGCGATTTGGTTACACGGCACGGACCGACCGGCGCCGTGCTATTTGCCTCGCCCGCGGCCGAGCCGCTTTTTGGAGTCGCAGCATCGGATCTGCTGGGCCATGGTCTGCTGGACCGCGTCCACGTGGCCGATCGTCCGGCCTATCTGACGGCCCTGTCGGACGCCGCGTCGGGTGAGCCGCGCGCCGCCGAAATTCGCATTCGCGGCGAGCGCTCAAGCACCGGCCACCAAGCGGGTTGCTTTCATTGGGTAGAAATGCGCTGCCGCCCCTTGGAAGCCGGCGACGGCATGGGCAAACAGCCGCGCGAGGTAATCGCCGTGTTGCGCGATATCGACGATCGCAAAGCACAGGAACTTGCGCTGGAAAATGCCCGCGTCGAATCGGAACGTGCCAGCACGGCGAAAACACGGTTTCTCGCCACCATGAGCCACGAGTTGCGCACGCCGCTCAACGTGATCATCGGGTTCTCCGACATGCTCATCAGGCAAAGCACGGTGGAGCTTGATGAGGCGCGGCGGCAGGAATATGCGCGGCTTATCAATGAATCGGGGCGGCACTTGCTCGCCGTGGTCAACGGAATCCTCGATATGTCAAAGATCGAGGTCGGCCGTTTCGAAATCACGCGCGAGTCTTTTGCGGTTGAGCAAGCGGTCAGGCATTGCTGCGATCTGCTCCGCATGAAAGCCGAGGAGAAGGGCGTCGAGATCGTGATGCGCGCTCCCGCCGGCCTTCCCGAGATTCTCGCCGACCGGCGCGCAATCAATCAGATACTGCTCAATTTGCTCTCCAACGCCATCAAATTTACCGACCGCGGCGGGCGCGTCGCAGCCGAAGTTGGCCGCGGTGGCGGATGGATCCTGCTGACGGTCGAAGACACCGGAATCGGCATGGCGCCGGCCGAATTGAAGCGCATCGGCGAGCCGTTTTTTCAGGCGCGCGCCAACAATGACCGCGCCCACGAGGGGACCGGACTCGGCCTTTCCATCGTCAAAGGCTTGGTCAAGCTGCACGGCGGCCAATTCGAGATCCGCAGCCATCCCGGCGAAGGGACGCGGGTGACGGTGAAGCTGCCGATCGGCAATGCGCCGGCGCTTCACGACGACGCCAGCGATCCGGTCCATGCCTTTTCCCGTGACAATCCCATTCCGAAAGCACAGGTGAAGAAAATTGCGTAGCGCGTCCTATGGATCGAGATCCTCTCAGCGCAGCCGCGGGGACGATTTTTCCGCAGGCTCTGCGGGCCGGCTTTATTCGGCGTTGTGCTGGCTGCTGAAGCGCCCCAAGGACGCTATCGCTCTCGGTCTCGCCGTCTGCGCGGCAGGCGCCATCATCGTCAACGCTCTGTTCCTCCAATCGGGCCCGCATCCGGCGCCGATGTTCCACATGCAAAGCAATGCCCGAACGGTGCAAAAGCTCGTCCAACTGCCGCGGCCCGCTCCCGCCCCGCGCGATCCAATTGCGGAAATCATTGAAGCGCCCGACCGCGTCATATCGGTGCAGCGCGCCCTGACCGAATTCGGCTATGGTCAGATCAGGCCCGACGGCAAGGTCGGCCAAGAGACGAAGGCGGCGATCGAGCGCTTCGAGCGAGATCACCATCTGCCGGTAACGGGCAAGATCTCCGACCAGCTTGCCGAGAAGCTGGCAACACTCACCGGCCGGCCCATCTAACCGACGATTTGCAACGGCCGCGCGGCCGCGCCATACCGTGGCCATGCGGTTGAAATCCGGCATTTGGGTCGCGGCTTACATCCGGCGCTGTCAGATCGAAGGCGCTTTCGCGGCGGTTCGGCGGCGCGGTGCCGAGGAGGCGGGTGCGATCTTCGTGAAGCTGAACCGGCTCGATGGGACCGCGGAGCTGTTCGGTCCGGCGCCGCAATCCGTCGTCGAGGATCGCCCGTTCGACCGCACCTTCAGTCGCTGCCTGTCGCCTAATCCGGTTCCGGAGGCCGAGGCAGAAAGTTATCTCGCCCGCGAAATCCGTTTCGATCCCGATGTCTGGATCATCGAAGTCGAGGACCGCGGCGGCCGGCATTTTCTCGACCAGATGCTTGTTTAAGATTTGCGCCACGTTGTTAGGAGAGCGTTAACCAAGGTCGGCCTCTTATTGATACGGGCCGCTTCGGCTCATCGGGCTCCGCCCTCAACGGCGGAAGTGGGGCAAGCCAATGGGAATGATTATCGCATTCCCCGACGTTTGGCGCGAAACGCGAAAGCGCGGGGCCGACCGTACTTCGGTTGAATCGGCGAGCGTCATTATTCTGCCGGTCGTACGCATCGACCGTGGCGCCGAAGCATCTCCCGTCGACAACGCGCCAAAGCCGACGACGCCTAATCGCCGCCGCCGACCGGCCTCGCGCTCCTAGCACCGATAGCCCGATGGCTCCGCCTCGGAAATCGCCGCGACGATTCCGCAGGCAAACAAGATGTGCCGCCCTGGCCTTCGGCGCGGCGCTGCTCGCCGGCTGCACCAACGGCGATTTCGGGCGCATGCGCCCTTCGCTGGTCAGCGACGATATGCATGCCTGGATCGGCGCCGAGGCCGTCGGGTCGGTGGGGATACCCGCATCCCGCTATCCCTTGACCGACGACGAGCGCGAATTGCGCGACCTTGCCTATCCTCTGATCGAGCCGCCGTTCAGCCGGCAGCGCTGGGACAACATCATCGGCGAATATGGCTTG
The DNA here is from genome assembly GCA_035652315.1 of Xanthobacteraceae bacterium. Taxonomy (GTDB): domain Bacteria; phylum Pseudomonadota; class Alphaproteobacteria; order Rhizobiales; family Xanthobacteraceae; genus CANKHA01. The sequence goes on from DASREA010000051.1 coordinate 53,162, forward strand.
AATCGCATTCTGACATCGCCCTGGAGCCATTCGGATCCGAGCCTCTATGGCGCCGAGCTGATGGCGCGGCCTTTTCGTTCCGCGACCGCGCGCTATCAGCGGCTGATTGAAGACGTCCGTAACGATGTCGTACGAATCGAACCCTTTGCGCGCATCGCCGCCCGCGTCGCCGATATGGATGACAAGCGGCAACGCAGCCTCGGCTATATTCATGATCTTGACGCGGACGAACGCGCGAATGCCGAGCGACGGATCGCCGAAAACCGGCTCATCGTGCGCTGGGTATTTCACTCGTTGAACGACCGCGCCGAGGGCTATCACTTTGCGCTCGAGCGGCTCGTGGCGGCGGACCCGTCGCCATTGGCGGCCGACGCCGAGCGGGTGTGGAATCTATTGAAGATGCGAATCGGCCGCGCCGCGCCGCGCGCCGAGAAAATCGCCGCGCGCGGCTAGCTTTTCCTGCCCGCCGCCGGCGGCGCTTGTGTCTGGCAGCGCGCGGTTTTCAGCGCCTCCTGCGCTTTCGGCATCAATCCCGGCTCGGCGGCCAGAGCCTTGAGAACAATGAGGCCGGTGACGCTTGGCGATTCCACGATCAGCCGGTCGGCGGCAGTGACGTCTTCCTCTTGCGGCATGGCGAGGTGCTGTTGCTGCGTCATCAGATCGAGCTGGATGACGCGGCGGCCGGCGGCGCGATCGTTGATGGCATAATAGGCCAGATCACGCCGGGTATAGAATGACACGGAGGTGTAGGACTGGCTGACATTCATCGAGAACTTCAACGGGCCATCGGCCAGATCGTAGCGGCAGACCGCGACGGCGAACGCCGGATCCATGAAGGGCAGCAGGCTGTTCTCGGGGCTTGGCGCGGGCAGCGGCACGACGCTGTTGAGCGGCGCGATCTTTTCCAGCCGGGAATAGGCGTCCTGCGTCGCGGTGCGTGGCAGCCACAGCACCGTGGAAAAGTGAACGATGCCGCCGAGCAAAAGACCGCCGAGCGGCCATAACAGCCATCGCATCATGGGCAATGTTCCGTGGTCACGGACGGCATCGGCGTTTCGCGGCCGCTGCGCGTCGTCACGCCGACCGGCGTATCATAGAGGCGCAGCATCAAGACGTAATGCTCGATGCCGCCGGTGGGCAGCCAATTTCCGGCGCGCGCCCGCGGGCCGACACGGATCTCGAAACTGCCATCGGTATTGCGCAGGATTTCTTCGCTGGTGAAACCGTGCCGGTTCACCGAATTGGGAACGAGCCTGCCCTCCGGGTCGTAAAGCGTCAGGGTCCAGAAACGCGCGGCCGGCGTAATGCCCTGAATGTCGACGTCGCAGCGGCCATCGAAGAGGCGACGCTTCTCGTCGGTGCGCGCGAGAAAGGCGACCCCGTCGCCAATGCCCACGGGAAGCTGTCCGGTCCGCGCGATGCCCGCCCGCGCATATGGGTCGATGCCGATGGTGCCGGTTCGCGGCCAGGCCGTCCAGGCGCCGACGCGAAGCGCGCCGAAAGCGGTGCCTTCGGCAAGAGTCCACCATGTCGCGCCGAGGCCGACCACCGCCGCGACTGCAAAGGCTACCACTAAGCCGAGAATAAGCCGCACCGTTCGACCCGGTTAAGGACAGGCGATGATTGGAAGCACAGGCTTACGCGAAGCGGCCGGTAGCAATCAATTACCCTGAACCGAATGGTCACCGCTGCCGGCGGAGGCGGACGTATAGCCCGCGGGTTTTGCCGCTGTTGCCGCCTTCTGCTCGAGCGAGGAAACCGGCAGCGGCGGCATCTGCTGCCGCGCCTTGTCCATCATCTGCTCCGTGCGAACGAGGATTTCTGCTCCGGCTTTGGTCAGCAGCGTCGGCCGCGGCGGAACCGGCGGTATCTTGTCGGCCCCGGCGACCTGGGGACGCGGCGGCGTTGCGGTCTGCGCCGGGCCGACCAAGGGCTTCAATTCGATGCCCTGGTGCGCATAGGCCATGATCTCGTGCCAGGTCTGCGCCGGCAGCGAGCCGCCGGTCATTTTCTTCGTCGGCTCGTAATTGTCGTTGCCCATCCAGATGCCGCAGACGTAATTGCCGGTGAAGCCCATGAACCAGGCATCGCGATAGGCATTGGTGGTGCCGGTCTTTCCCGCCGCCTTGATCCCGTCGAGAATGGCGCGGCGGCCGGTGCCTTCTTCGACCACCTTGTTCATCATGAAGTTCATGTCCTTGGCGACCGATTCCGGCAGCGCCCGATGCGGTTTGGGCCCGTCGCGGTCGAAGCGCCAGACCACTTGGCCGTCGCCGGTGCGCACTTCGAGCACCGCATGCGGCGTCACCGCCATACCGAGATTGGGGAAGGTGGCATAAGCGCCGGCGTGCTGCAAAAGGATCACCGCGTCGGCGCCGATCGGCAGCGACGGCGTATCCGGCAGCGGCCCCTTGATGCCCATGGCGCGCGCGGTGGCGATGATCTTGGCGCGGCCGATCTTGGCATTGCCGTTGCCGAGCTGCAGCGACAACCGCACCGCCACGCTGTTGATCGAATGCTTCAGCGCGTCGGTCAGGCTCATGGCGCCGGAATAGCCGCCCTCGTAGTTGTGCGGACACCAGTTGCCGATGCAGACCGGGGCGTCGACCACGCGCGTGGTCGGCTTGAAGCCGTTCAGCAGCGCGGTGGCATAGACGTAGGGCTTGAACGACGAGCCAGGCTGGCGCATGGCGTCGGTGGCGCGGTTGAACTGGCTTTCGCCGTAGTCGCGGCCGCCGACCATGGCGCGCAGCGAGCCGTCGACGTCGAGCAGCACCGCGGCGGCCTGCGAGGCGCCGTATTCCTTGCCGTATTGGCGCAGCGAATTCTCCACCGCTTCCTCGGTGACTCGTTGCAGGCTGGTGTCGAGCGCGGTGCGCACGACGAAGGCGCGCTCGGTCATTGACTTCGGGAAGGTGTCGACGATCTTCTTCATCTCGTCGTAGACGTAGTCGAGATAATAGTCGGGCGTGCGCTCGTCGCGGCGGTCGACGGGGGTGGCGGGATTGCGGCGGGCGCCGAACACCTGGCCCTCGGTCATGAAGCCGGCCTCGACCAGGTTGTCGAGCACGGTATTGGCGCGGGCGCGCGCGGCGGGCAGGTTGACGTTGGGCGAATATTTGGTCGGCGCCTTGAACAGCCCGGCGAGCATCGCCGCCTCGGCGAGGTTCACGTCGCGCACCGACTTGTTGAAATAATACTGCGCCGCGGCCTCGGCGCCGAAGGTGCCGCCGCCCATATAGGCGCGGTCGAGATAGAGCTTGAGGATCTCGTTCTTCGACAGCCGCGACTCCAGCCAGACCGCGAGGAAGGCCTCGTTGATCTTGCGCGTGAGCGTGCGTTCGTTGGAAAGGAAGAGGTTCTTGGCGAGCTGCTGGGTGAGCGAGGAGCCGCCCTGCACGACGCCGCCGGCGCGCGCGTTGGTGAGCAGGGCGCGGAAGGTGCCGATGACGTCGATGCCGAAATGCTCGTAGAAATGCCGGTCCTCGGTGGCGATCACCGCCTTGATCATGTGATCGGGGAAATCCTCGAGCGGCACCGAGTCGTTGTGCTTGATGCCGCGGTTGCCGACCTCGTTGCCGTAGCGGTCGAGCACGGTGATGGCGAGATCGGATTTCTTCAGCCAGTCGTCGTCGCTGGTGAGCTGGAAGGCGGGCATGGCCAGCCCGACCAGGATGACGAGGCCGCCGAGCCCGAGCGTGGCGCCTTCGGAGAACAGCTCGACGAAGAGCCGCCGCCAGCCGGCGACGTGGAAGCGGTCCATGAAGGCGGCGTAGCGCTCGTAGGTCTCGCGCGAGAAGGCGCCGGCCCAGAACATGAAGCTGTCGATGCGCGAATCGAGATCGAGCAGGCGGCGGTTGAGCTTGCGCTTGACGTCGTCGTTGTCGGGAAAGAGGTCGCGCACGCGAGGGTCTCTCAGCTTTCCGGCGAAGGCGGCGGCCTTCGCGCTTAACCCCGCACTAACGCCGGCGGGCACCGCGGGGTCCTGCCGCAGGCGATTAGGCCGCAAAGACGGCGCTTTTGCGCCGGCCGCGGGCTTTTCACGCCGCCCTTGTAGCCGATCCGGCCGCGGAAAGCCATTGGGTGCAGGGGGTTAGGGTGAATGGCCGTTTCTCTCTCGCGCGCTTCTAGGTCTGGGATGGCAATGGGGCGCAAGCGGGCCACGGCGTTGTTGCCGGCGTCCGCTCGTGCTATACATGTATAGCAACTGGAGGAAGCCATGCTCGCGCTGCGCCTGCCGCCGGAAATCGAAAAGCGTCTCGATGCGCTGGCCAAGAAGACCGGCCGCACCAAAAGCTTTTATGCGCGCGAGGCGATCCTGCGGCAGATCGAAGACATCGAGGACTATTACCTGGCCAAGCGCCGGTTGGCGCGCGGCGGCGCGCGCGTGACGCTCGAACAGCTTGAGCGGCAGGTGCAGGCCGATACGAAGAAAACCGCCAAGCGCGGATGACGGCGGGCTGGCGCGTCGAATTCGACCGCGACGCCGCCCGCGAGCTGCGCAAGCTCGGCATCCCGGCGCAACGCGCGATTCTGCGATATCTGCGGCAGCGCATCGCCACCGCGGAGGACCCGCGGCGATTCGGCCATGCCCTGAGCGGCGACCTCAAGGGACTCTGGCGCTATCGCGTCGGCGATCACCGCATCGTCGCCGCCATCGAGGATGACCGCTTTGTCGTGCTGGTGGTGGCGGTCGGCCATCGGCGGGAGGTGTATCGGTGAGGCTTGTGCTTGCTCTGCAACTTGCATCTGGGTAGCGTCGGACCAGGGGGGTTCTGGATGGCCGATAAGGATGTTTTCGAGCGCTACCTGCGGGCCCTTCGCAAGTCGGCGATTGACGACAAGACCGAGCATACCGACCGCGCCGCGCTCCAGTCGCTCCTCCAAGAAATTGCAGACGATACCCAGAAGGGCATCAAGGTCCAGCACGAGCCCAAGCGCGTTGCCGACAAAGGCGCGCCGGACTTTAAGATCAGCAAAGGCGGCCTCATTCTCGGCTATGTCGAGAACAAAGGGATCGATGAAAACCTGAACAAGGTGCTCAAGTCGGAGCAGATCGAAAAATACAAGAGCCTATCCAGCAACATCATTCTCTCAGACTATCTCGATTTCATTTGGATCAACAATTACGGACCGCCCCAGCGGGCGCGGCTCTGTCACGTAACCGATCTCGAAAACCGTAAATTCCGTCTGCGCGATGAGCAGATCGAGCCAGTCGCCAAGCTACTCTCCGGCTTCTTCTCCAGTGCGCCCGAAGGCATTGGACGTGCGCAGCAGCTTGCCCTGGCCCTGGCGACGCGGAGCAAACTTCTGCATGATTATTTGGGCGAGGAACTGGTACGCCAACAACGCGAGCACAAGGAAGGGCGCCTTTACGGGCTTTATGAAGTCTTCCAAAAGCAAGTCTTTCATGAACTGACGCTCAATGAATTCGCCGATGCTTTCGCGCAAATGCTGGCTTACGGCCTGTTCCTGGCACGGCTCAATTCAGATTCAAATTCGATCACGCTGCACAATGCGCGGGAGTACGTGCCGGGATCGTTCCGGCTCATCCGCGAATTGGTCGACTTTCTGACCGAACTGGACAAGCCCGAATACCGCGACGTGCGCTGGGTGGTCGAGGAGGTTCTGTCCATCGTCAACGCGCTGAACCTGCCGGCCATTCATGAGGACCTGTCGTTTCGGCACCGGAGAGCCATCAGCCGCAAGGTGCGCGCGGCTGACGAGGAAGAGCATCGCCTATTCGAACGCGACCCGTTCATCTATTTCTATGAGGATTATCTGAAGGCCTACGACGCGGCCACGCGCAAAAGCCGGGGCGTCTACTATACGCCCCCGCCGATCGTAAACTTCATCGTGCGCGCGGTGGATGACATTCTCAAAGAAAGCTTCGGCATTCGCGATGGCCTGGCCGACAACACGCGCGT
>DASREA010000052.1:0-45406 GCA_035652315.1 Xanthobacteraceae bacterium
GATTTCATTCGCGAACAGGCGAAGCGCGGCCGCAAGAAGCCGATGGTCGGCTTCATTGCCGGGCGCACCGCGCCGCCGGGGCGGCGCATGGGCCACGCCGGCGCGATCATTTCCGGCGGCAAGGGTGATGCGGAATCAAAAATCGCGGCGATGGAAGCGGCCGGTATCGTGGTGTCGCCGTCGCCCGCGCGCCTGGGCAAGACCTTGGCCGAGGTCCTTGCAAAGCAACGCGCCTAAGCCATGACGCTTCCCTGGCGTCATCCGCGCCGCCGCTATTTCGCGGCCGCGGTGGCGGTCGGCATGCTTATCGGCTTGGTGCTGGCGATCCGCATCTTATCGCCGTCGGATATCGTCTCGCGCGATCAATCGCGCACGGTTTCCTACACCATCGATATTGTCGCCAACGGCAATTTCATTCTCGCGGCCGACGCTGACGGCTTTCCGGCGACCAAGCCGCCGCTCGTCAATTATCTTTCCGCGCCGCTGGTGAAGCTGTTCGGGCCGGCGGTGTGGAGCTTCATGCTGCCGTCGCTGACCGCGTTTCTTGCGCTGCTCGTTCTTATTTTTTTCATCGCGCGAGACGCGTTTGCGCGCCTGCCCTCGCATCCGGCCTCTTTCGGGCTGACGCAGAGCGAATGGGCGGCACTGCTGGCAGTTGGCTTCTATGGCCTCTCGCCAATGGCGCTGCGCCTCGCCTTCGTGGCGCGGCCGGACATGATCCTCGTGCTGTTTCTGACGCTCGGCTTCTACGCGGCGAATCGCGCCTTGGCGTTGCCGCTCGCGAAAAGCGGCGGCTGGGCGGCTGTTTTCTGGCTCGCCGCCTGTCTCGCCGCCTGGGCCAAAGGGCCGATCGCGGTCATTCCCGTTGGATACGGCTTTCTTGCCGCGCAGCTTTTCCGGGGCGACTGGCGGCTGAGCGATCGGCTTTATCCGGCAATCGGCATTCCGCTGTCGCTGGCGGCTGGGCTCGCCTGGCCGGTCGCGGTGTATGCGATCGATCCCGATCATCTGCGCCACGTGCTGCTCGGCGAAGAACTTGGTGGCCAGTTCGAAGGTCCTTGGTATTCCGGGATCGTGTCGGCCTGGGAGGTTCCTTTCTTCGTGGTCTCCCGCTTCATGCCGTGGTCGCTGCTGCTCATCCCCGCCGCATTAGCCTTTCCCTGGCGGCAATGGCGCAGGCATCCGCTCGGCCCGAGCCTCCTCTACCTCGCACTGCTGACGATTCCCTTCATCGTGGTGGTGAGCCGGCGCGGCGACCGTTTCGCGCCCTATTTTCCCCTGGTCGCCGTGCTCTGTGCCTGGGCGGCGGTTTATGCCTGGCGCGGTGAGGCGCTGCTACGCGGCAGCCTCGCGGCGCTACCGCTCGCTGCGGCAGGACTGGCGATCTACTTTCTCTGGTTCAGCGATCAGGCGAAGGATTTGTCCGGGCCGTACCTGTTGGATTTTGTGCGGCAAGCCAGGACAATTACGGCCGGCCATCCGGTGGTGGCCTGCAAGATCGACAATCGCAGTCTGGCGCTCCAAGCCCTGCTCGGGATCAACCAACACGGACGATATCCGGAACAAGCGCCGGCAGGAGGAACTTGGGCAATTTCCTATCGGCCACCGCCGGGCTCGCGGACCCGCCTGCAATCCGCGCCGCTTCCGGCCGCAGGCGGCCAACGCCTGCAGTTGTCGTGGGTGGAGGGTGGAAACCGGCTCTGCCGCTAAAAAGCCCGGCCACGATCCTAGACTGCATAAGCACTGAGCTTTAATTCAGTCTTTGCGCTTTCGGATCAATAATTCGCGCCATAAATGAGGTAGAAGGGGCGGCCGCTGCGCACCGATTCGGGGTCTCGCGCCTTCGCTCACATGCCCAATCTCGGGAATTCGTCGTTATGTCACGCCAAGATGCCAATGCCGCCTTCGCCCTTACCTCCTTCCTCTATGGCGGCAACGCCTCGTATATCGAGAACCTCTATGCCCGTTACGAGACCGATCCGCAGTCGGTCGATGCCGAATGGCGCGACTTCTTTCAGAGCCTGAAGGACGACGGCCGCGCCATTCTTAAGGAAGCGCGGGGGCCTTCATGGCGGCGGCCGAATTGGCCGGCGTTGGACGGCGGAGAACTTGTTGCGGCGCTCACTGGCGATTGGGCGGAAACGGCGCAAGCGGTCGGCGACAAAGTCAAAGCGGCGGCACAGGCCCGCGGGGTCGAACTTTCCGCCGCCGCCGTGCAGCAGGCGACGCGCGATTCGATCCGCGCGCTGATGCTGATCCGCGCTTACCGCATTCGCGGCCATTTCCATGCCAAGCTCGATCCGCTCGGCCTCGAGCCGGAAAAGAACGAGGAAGAGCTCGATCCCCGTTCCTACGGCTTCACCGAAGCCGACCACGACCGCAAGATCTTTCTCGATAAGGTTCTCGGCCTCGAATTCGCCAGCCTGCGCGAAATCGTTGCCATCTTGCGCCGCACTTACTGTCAGACGCTCGGCGTCGAGTTCATGCATATTTCCAGCCCGCAGCAGAAAAGCTGGCTGCAGGAGCGCATCGAGGGCAAGGACAAGGAGATCAGCTTCACCCGCGAAGGCAAGCGCGCCATCCTCAATAAGCTCGTCGAGGCGGAAGGCTTCGAGAAATTCTGCGACCTGAAATTCACCGGCACCAAGCGCTTCGGCCTCGACGGCGGCGAGGCCATGATCCCGGCGCTGGAGCAGATCATCAAGCGTGGCGGCGCGCTCGGCGTCAAAGAAATCGTTATTGGCATGGCGCATCGCGGCCGCCTGAATGTGCTGGCGCAGGTCATGGGCAAGCCGCACCGTGCCATCTTCCACGAATTCAAGGGGGGATCAGCGACGCCGGACGAGATCGAAGGCTCCGGCGACGTCAAATATCACCTCGGCGCCTCGTCGGACCGCGAGTTCGACAACAATCAAGTGCATCTCTCGCTGGCCGCCAATCCGTCGCATCTGGAGATCGTTGATCCGGTGGTGCTCGGCAAGGTGCGCGCCAAGCAGGATCAACACGGCGATCCGCCCGAGGAGCGTATTTCGGTGATGCCGCTGCTCATCCATGGCGACGCCGCCTTCGCCGGTCAGGGCGTCGTTGCCGAATGCTTCGGGCTTTCGGACCTCAAAGGCTACCGCACCGGCGGCTCGGTGCATTTCATCGTCAACAACCAGATCGGCTTCACCACCTATCCGCGCTATAGCCGTTCGTCGCCTTACCCCTCCGACGTCGCCAAGATGATCGAGGCGCCGATCTTCCACGTCAACGGCGACGATCCGGAAGCGGTGGTCTATGCCGCCAAGGTGCTCACAGAGTACCGGCAGAAATTCCACAAGCCCGTCGTCATCGACATGTTCTGCTACCGGCGCTTCGGTCACAACGAGGGCGACGAGCCGTCGTTCACCCAGCCGCTGATGTACAAGAAAATCCGCTCGCATCCATCGACGCTGGAGATCTATTCGCGGAAGCTGATCGGCGAAGGCGTCGTCACCGACGGCGAGGTGGAGAAGATGCGCGCGGACTGGCGCGCGCGGCTCGATGCCGAGTTCGAAGCGGCGCAGAGCTACCGCGCCAACAAGGCCGATTGGCTCGACGGCCGCTGGGCAGGCATGAAGGCCGCGCATGACGCCGACGATCCGCGCCGCGGCAACACAGGTGTCGCTATCGAGGAATTGCGCGAGATCGGCCGCAAAATCTGCGAGGTGCCGCAGGGCTTCCATGTTCACCGCACGATCCAGCGGTTTCTCGACAACCGCCGTCAATCGATTGAAAGCGGCGAAGGCATCGATTGGGCGACCGCAGAGGCGTTGGCGCTGGGCACGTTGCTGCGCGACGGCCATCCGGTCCGGCTTGCCGGACAGGACACCGAGCGCGGGACCTTCTCGCAGCGCCATTCGGTCTTGTTCGATCAGGAGAGCGAAGACCGCTACACGCCGCTTGCGCATGTCGCAGAAAACCAAGCCCGCTTCGAGGTGATCAATTCGATGCTCTCGGAAGAAGCCGTGCTGGGCTTCGAATATGGCTATTCCACCGCCGAGCCCAACGCGCTCACCGCCTGGGAAGCGCAATTCGGCGATTTCGCCAACGGCGCACAGGTCGTCTTCGACCAGTTCATTTCCTCCGGCGAGCGCAAGTGGCTGCGCATGTCCGGCCTCGTTTGCTTGTTGCCGCATGGTTTCGAAGGGCAGGGACCGGAACATTCGTCCGCCCGTCTCGAGCGCTTCTTGCAGATGTGCGCGGAAGACAACATGCAGGTCGCCAACTGCACGACGCCGGCAAACTATTTCCACGTGCTGCGCCGTCAGCTTAAACGCGAAATCAGGAAGCCGCTGATCTTGATGACGCCAAAAAGCCTGTTGCGCCACAAGCGCGCCGTGTCGCGGCTCGAGGAGATGGGCTCGGGCACTTCCTTCCATCGCCTGTTGTGGGACGATGCGCAATTGCACGCCGGCGAAAAGATCAAGCTTGCCGCCGATGCGAAGATCCGCCGCGTCGTCCTCTGCTCCGGCAAGGTCTACTACGATCTCTACGAGGAGCGCGAGAAACGCGGAATCGATGACATCTACCTGTTGCGCGTCGAGCAGCTCTATCCGTTCCCGACCAAGTCGCTGGTGACGGAGTTGTCGCGCTTCAAGCAGGCGGAAATTGTCTGGTGCCAGGAAGAACCGCGCAACATGGGCGCCTGGTTCTTTGTCGATACTTTCCTGGAATGGGTGCTCAATCAGATCGGCGCCAAGCACCGGCAAGTACGCTATGCGGGCAGGCCGGCGTCCGCTTCACCGGCCGTGGGCATGATGTCGAAGCACATGGCGCAACTGAAGGCGTTGCTCGAGGAGGCGCTCGGTTGAACTTTTTCCAGCGTTATGGCCGGGCTTGTCCCGGCCGTCGCGCCTAGGCAAACACTGTAGTTACCTGATCGGATGTCTGGCACACAGGTCGGGCATGACGAAGAAGGTCAAGGAATTTGGCAATGGCTGACATCCGTGTACCCACGCTTGGCGAATCCGTCACCGAGGCGACCATCGGCAAATGGTTCAAACATCCGGGCGACCCGGTGGCGGTGGACGAGCCGCTCGTTGAGCTGGAGACCGAGAAGGTGACCATAGAAGTGCCGTCGCCCGCCTCCGGCGTTCTGTCCGAAATCGCCGTGAAGGACGGCGAGACGGTCGCGGTTGGCGCGCTGCTTGGTCAGATTAAGGAGGGCGCCGGCGCTGCAAAGGCGGCCGCCGCCGCTCCTGCGGCAAAGGCCGCAGCCCCTCCCGTTGTTCCGCCGCCGGCAGCAGCCAAAGCGCCGTCCGACATGCCGCTCCCACCATCGGTGCGGAAAATGGCGGCGGAAAGTGGCGTCGATGCTTCCACGGTCCCCGGTTCCGGCAAGGACGGCCGCGTCACCAAGGGCGACATGATGGCCGCCATCGAACGCGCCGCCTCGCAGGCGATGCCGGTGGGCCAACCCGCGCCTCTACAGGCGCGCGCGCCATCGCCGCCGGACGATGCCGCGCGCGAAGAACGCGTGCGCATGTCGAAACTGCGGCAAACCATCGCGCGCCGGCTGAAGGACGCGCAGAACACCGCCGCCATGCTGACGACCTTCAACGAGGTCGACATGAGCGCGGTGATGCAACTGCGCACCCATTACAAAGAAAGCTTCGAGAAGAAACACGGCGTGAAGATCGGCTTCATGGGCTTCTTCGTGCGCGCTTGCGTGCAGGCGCTCAAGGACATTCCCGCGGTGAACGCGGAAATCGACGGCAGCGACCTCGTATACAAAAACTACTATCACATCGGCGTCGCCGTCGGCACCGACAAGGGACTGGTGGTGCCGGTGCTGCGTGACGCCGACCGGCTATCGCTCGCCGATATCGAGAAGAAGATCGCCGATTTCGGCCGCCGCGCGCGCGACGGCCAGCTCAAGATCGAGGAGATGCAGGGTGGCACTTTCACGATTTCCAACGGCGGTGTTTACGGCTCGCTGATGTCGACGCCGATCCTCAATGCGCCGCAGTCGGGCATCCTCGGCATGCACAAGATCCAGGAGCGGCCGATGGTGGTCGCCGGCAAGATCGAAGCGCGGCCGATGATGTATCTCGCGCTCTCCTACGATCACCGCATCGTCGACGGCCGCGAGGCGGTCACCTTCCTGGTGCGGGTGAAGGACGTGCTGGAGGATCCGGCGCGGCTGGTGCTTGATTTATAATTACTTTTCATCATGGCCGGGCTCGTCCCGGCCATCTCGCCTAGTCAGGCACGGTGCTCACCTAAGCGAGATGCCCGGCACAAGGCCGGGCATTGACGAAGCAGAGTGCGGAGTCATTTCATGTCCTACGACCTAATCGTCATCGGCACCGGTCCTGGCGGCTATGTCTGCGCCATCCGCGCCGCGCAGCTCGGCCTCAAGACCGCAGTCGTCGAGAAGCGCGCGACCTTCGGCGGCACCTGTCTCAACGTCGGGTGCATTCCGTCCAAGGCGCTGCTGCATGCTTCGGAGCTGTTCGAGGATGCCGGACAGAAGTTTGACGGCATGGGCATCAAGGTCGGCAAGCCGAAACTCGATCTCGCCGCGCTGATGAAGTTCAAGGACGAAGGCGTCGAAGGCAATGTCAAGGGCGTCGATTTTCTGCTGAAGAAGAACAAGATCGACGCCTATCGTGGCAGCGGCCGCATCGCCGCGCCAGGCAAGGTCGAGGTGAAAGGCACCGACGGAAATGCGCAAACGCTCGACACCAGGTCGATCGTGATTGCCACTGGTTCCGATGTCGCGCGGCTCAAGGGCATCGATATCGACGAGAAGCGCATCGTCTCGTCGGACACCGCCATCGCCCTGGACAAGGTTCCCGAGCGGCTATTGGTGATCGGCGCGGGGGTGATCGGGCTTGAGCTTGGCTCGGTCTGGCGCCGCCTCGGTTCGGCGGTGACGGTGGTGGAATTCCTCGACGGCATCCTGCCTGGCATGGACGGCGAAGTGCGCAAGCAGGCGCAGCGCATTTTCGAAAAGCAGGGCCTCATCTTCAGGCTGACATCGAAGGTGACCGGGGTGGATGCCTCGGGCAAGACGTTGAAAGTAAAAGTGGAACCGGCCAAGGGCGGCGCGGGGGAAACGATCGAAGCCGATGTCGTTCTGGTTGCCGTCGGCCGCGTGCCCAATACGCAGGGGCTCGGCCTCGAAGACATCGGCGTGAAGAAGGACGAGCGCGGCCGTGTTGTCGTCGACAAGCGTTACGCGACGAATGTCCCAGGCATCTTCGCCATCGGCGACGTCATCGCCGGGCCGATGCTGGCGCACAAGGCGGAAGACGAGGGCGTCGCCGTGGCAGAAATTCTCGCCGGGCAGGCCGGCCACGTAAACTACGACGTGATCCCCAACGTGGTTTACACCTATCCGGAAATCGCCTCCGTCGGTAAAACCGAAGAAGAGCTGAAGCAGGCCGGCGTCGTCTACAACGCCGGCAAATTCCCCTTCACTGCCAACGGTCGCGCCAAGGTCAATCACACAACCGAAGGCTTTGTGAAAATTCTGGCAGACGCCAAAACCGACCGCGTGCTCGGCGTGCATATTCTTGGGCCGGACGCCGGCAACATGGTCGCCGAAGCGGCGGTCGCCATGGAATTCGGCGCCGCGGCGGAGGACATCGCGCGCACCTGTCACGCGCATCCGACGTTGCCGGAGGCCGTGAAGGAAGCCGCGCTCGCCGTCGGCAAGCGCGCGATCCATATGTAAAGCACGCGCTCTCGTCAGACGAAATGCACCGCCTCGGGCGCGAAGAGGCCGATCCCCAGAAAGACCACGCCGATCACGCCCAGGCCTGCCGCGCCGTAAGCGAGGGCGACAATGCCGGTGATCACGGCGGCCGACGCCAGCACGATGCCGATCTGATAGACGGCCGAGGCGATTTCGTAGTGATGATAGCGCGCCAGCGCTGTGTTGCGCTCGTGTTCATATTGCTCGGCCAGGGCGCGCAGCTCCTTGCGGCCATCCTTTTGTTCGGGATCGGATTCATAGCGGGCGACCGTCTTCTGCCAAGTCTCGATCTGTTTGGCGATGGCGGCGCGCGTTTGCGGGTTGGATTCGGCGGCGGCTTGCACGGCCAAGCCTTCCGCCGCCACGCGCAAGGTGGTCTGGCGAATCGTCTTCGCCTGAAAGAAGTTCCAGGTATCGGACGCGTGGATATTGAGGCTCAGGGCTTCGGTCTGCGCGCTCTTCCCGAGCGTTTCGGATAAGGCCAGGAACAGCGCCAGGACCGAGATCAGCAGCGCGATTTTCTTGTTGGAATGGGCGGCATGCTGTGCGTGTTCCGCATGTTCCATATGCTCGTGGACGCCGGCCATGGCTCTCTCCTTCGTCGCTCCGGGAATAGGTGCAGGAAAAGCGTCGCGCGGCGCAAGAGGCAAGAATCTATTCAGCCGCGCGGATGAGCGCTGCGATAAACCTCAAGCAGCCGCTCGGAATCCACCGCGGTGTAGATTTGCGTGGTCGATAGCGAGGCGTGGCCGAGCAATTCCTGAATCGCCCTCAGATCGCCGCCGCGCGCCAGCAGATGCGTGGCGAAGGAATGCCGCAGTGCGTGCGGGGTGGCGCTGTCCGGCAGGCCCAGCGCGCCGCGCAGGCGCGCCATGGCGAGCTGCAAGATGCGTGGGCTCAAGGGCCCGCCGCGCGCTCCCACGAAGAGCGGGCCTTGCGGCGGCAGGTCGTAAGGACAGAGCGCGCGGTATTCGTCGATGAGCGCCAAGACCTGGGGCAGTACCGGAACCATGCGGCTCTTGCCGCCTTTGCCGAGCACCACGAGCGCACCGCTCAGTTGTGCGGTGGTGACGTCACTCGGCTTTAGCGCCAATGCTTCGGAGATCCGCAGGCCGGAGCCATAGAGCAACGCCAGCGTTGCGGCATCGCGGGCCAAAACCCAGGGCTCACGTTCTTCGCCGGCGCGCAGGTCGGCTTCGGTCATGCGCCTGGCTGCGGCCGGGGTGATCGGTTTTGGCAGCGACTTGGCGATTTTCGGCGCGCGCACGGCGGCGAGCGCCGCCACCTTGCCTTTGCCGTTGCGCTCGAGGAAACGGGCGAAAGAGCGGGCGCCGGCGAGCGTACGCATCAAGGAACGTCCGCTCGCCCCGGCAGCGCGCCGCGCCGCCATGAAAGCGCGCACATCCTGCGGTGCGATCTTGCTCAACTGCTTCAGCGTCGGGGCGCGGCCGAGGTGCCTAGCGAGAAAGTCAAGAAATTGGCTGACGTCGCGCCGGTAGGCTTCCAATGTCTTCGGCGACATGCGCCGCTCGGCGCCGAGATGCTTCAACCAGCGCAGGATTTCGGCGGTCACGTCGGGCGCGCCGACGGGAGGTTTTGCTGATTGCTCGGCCATGGGCGCCAATCGCTTGATTAGCCGACTATGAAATGCCTTCCTTCACCCTTCCTTAAACTCGCGGAATCGGCCACCCATAAAGCCATGTCAGCGCGGATTGTCGACGTTCTCGTGCCATTGGCGCTCGATCAGGCCTATTCCTATCGGGTGCCGAAGGCGCTTAGCCTCGAACCCGGCGACCTTGTCACGGTTCCGCTCGGCGCCAACGAATATACCGGCGTGGTCTGGGGTGAAGGCACGGCGCGGCCGGGCCTGCACAATCGTCTCAAGGATGTCTCTGAAAAGCTCGATGTCCCGCCGCTGAAGCCCGAGCTGCGGCACTTTGTCGATTGGGTCTCCAATTACACGCTGGCATCGCGCGGCATGGTCCTGCGCATGGCGCTGCGCATGGGGGAACACCTTGGTCCCGCGCGCGAGCGGATCGGGGTGCGGCTCGCCGGGCCGCCGCCCGCGCGCATGACGCCGGCGCGAACGCGCGTGCTGCGGCTAATGGAGGATGGCGCGGTGCGCGGCAAGGGCGAGGCGGCGCAGGAAGCCGGCGTCAGCGCCGGCGTGATCGACGGCCTGATCGACGAAGGCACGCTGGAGACGCTGGTGCTGCCGCCGCAGCCGGTGGCGCAAAAGCCCGATCCCGATTTTCAGCAAACCGATTTCACCCCAGCCCAAGCCGAAGCCGCCAAGGCACTGCGCGAGACCGTGCGCGCCGGCGGATTTTCCGCCACGCTGATCGACGGCGTTACCGGCTCCGGCAAGACCGAAGTTTATTATGAAGCGGTGGCCGAAAACCTGCGCCGCGGTAGGCAAACCCTGATCCTGATGCCGGAGATCGCGCTGACCGCGCAATCGCTCGACCGCTTCGCCGCGCGCTTCGGCGCGCCGCCGGCGGAATGGCATTCGCAGCTCGCCCCCCGCCGCCGGGCACGGACCTGGGCGGCAGTTGCGGCAAACGAAATCAGCGTGGTCGTCGGCGCGCGCTCGGCATTGTTCCTCCCTTACGCGGACCTCGGCCTCATCATTGTCGATGAGGAACACGACCCGGCCTATAAGCAGGAAGACGGCGCGCATTATCACGCCCGCGACATGGCAGTGGTGCGTGCGAATGTCGCGCAAATCCCTGTAGTGCTAGCATCGGCGACGCCGTCTGTGGAAACCGAAGTGAATGCGCGCCGCGGGCGCTACAAGCGCGTGCATCTGCCCGAGCGTTTCGGCGGCCAGCATCTGCCGCATATCGAGGCGATCGATCTAAAGACCGAGGGCCCCGCGCGCGGCCGCTTCATCGCGCCGCGTCTTGCCGAAGCGGTGAAAGTCGCGGTGGAGCGCGGCGAACAGGCGCTGCTTTTTCTTAACCGGCGCGGTTATGCGCCGCTGACGCTCTGCCGCGCCTGCGGCTTCCGCCTGCAATGCCCGAATTGCGACGCTTGGCTGGTCGATCACCGCTTCCGCCGGCGCCTGGTCTGCCACCACTGCGGCTATTCGATTCCACTACCGCAGGAATGCCCGAAGTGCCACGCGACGGACAGCTTCGCCGCCGTCGGTCCCGGCGTGGAGCGGCTGGAGGAAGAGGCCGCCGCCTTGTTTCCCGGCGCCCGCGTCCTAGTGCTGTCCAGCGATCTCGTCGAGTCGGTGGAGCGGCTCCGCGAGGAGCTCGACGATGTCGCTCAAGGCAAGTTCGACATCATCATCGGCACGCAGCTCGTCGCCAAAGGACACCACTTTCCCAAACTCAATCTGGTCGGCATCGTCGACGCCGATCTCGGTCTCGGCAACGGCGATCCGCGCGCGGCCGAACGCAGCTTTCAGATGCTGCATCAGGTGGTCGGCCGCGCCGGGCGCGAGGCCGGGCAGGGTCAAGGGTACCTACAGACCCATCAGCCGGAACATCCGGTGATGCGCGCGCTCATCTCCGGCGACCGCGATGCTTTCTATGACGCGGAAATCGCCTTGCGCGAGCGCACCGGCTACCCGCCCTTCGGCCGCCTCGCGAGCCTCATCGTCTCCGGCGGCGACAGGCATGCGACGGAGGCTTATGCGCGAAGGCTCGCCGGCGCTGCACCGCGCGAGGACGACGTGCGCGTGCTTGGCCCCGCCGAGGCGCCGCTGGCCATTGTGCGCGGCCGTTATCGATACCGGCTGCTGGTGAAGTCGACCCGCGCCTTCGATCTTTCCGCCTATCTGCGCGACTGGCTTGGCGCCGCGCCCAAGCGCAAGGGCAATATCAAGCTGGAGATCGACGTCGATCCGCAGAGCTTCCTGTAGCGCAATGGTGCTGACTATAGCGACTCGAGCCAGGTCACGACATTCTGCGCGCCGTTCTTGGGCGTTTCAAAATGTCCTCCGGGCACGGTAATGATTTTTCCGCCGTGCGCCTCGGCGCGGGCACCGGCGTCACCGGTGCCGACGATCCAGAGCAAATGACCGACCTTCAGATTGGCGGCATTGCGGCTCATGTTTGCCAAGCCATTGGGGTCGAAGAAGCTCACATATGCGGCTGCGGTCGTGTTCACCTGATATTGCCGGCCTTGGTTCACATCGACAAAGCTTGCGGTTTGATTGCCATGTCCACTGGCCACCATTTGCTTGGCGCGTTGCAGGCTCTCGCCGGTAAACTTGGCCAAGCGAGCGGGATCGCCGCCCGGCGCCATGGCGACGATAGCGTCCACGCCGCCACGATGTGCGCCATAGCCGAGCGCGATTTCCGTTCCAAGGCTTTGCCCGACGATGGCGATGCGCTTTGTTCCTTTCGCTCGTGCCTCCGCGACATAGCCCGCGACTTCGCTGAGCGTCGCGTCAAAGGACTTGTAGCCTTTGGACCATGACGCGGTCGGAGCGATCACCTTGGCACCCGCAGCTTCCAGCGCCGCGGTGACTGGACGCATCCCCGCGCTGGTGCCGCCCTTGCCATGGAGGACGACCACGCCCCAATCCCTCAGATCTTTCGCTTGTACCGCTAGCGCAAAGCTCGTGAAGCAGACCAGAGCAACAAAACCAAGGACTGATTTTCGCATAACTTTCTCCCCGACTCTAAAATCCCAGCCCGATGCGAATCAGGTTCGCGCCGGTGATCCAGACCACGCTGAGAACCATGATGCGGAATCGCTCGGGATCGATCCAGTCGCGAATGGCGCGGCCAATACGCATCCCGAGATAGACCGGTAGCATCGCGGCAGCCGACCAGGCTAACATCTTTGGATTGGTCGTGCCCTGCGCCGTTCCGGCGATCGTCAGCGTCAAGGCGGCGATCAGATAGAACAGCGAGATGACCTTGACGAAAATGTCCCGCGGCAAGCGCAGCCCGACCGCATAGATCGCCAAAGGCGGCCCGAAGAGGGTGGACATCCCGCCGACCAAGCCGGCGCACAATCCGACAAGAGGGCCGATCCAGAACTCGTGCCGTGGCGGGACCGTCAGATGCGGCTGCAGCATCGCCACGGTCGACAGCGCCAGTGCCAGGACACCGACCACCAGCATCAAAAGCTTTTGATCGAGCCGTACAAAGAGGGCCGTTCCGACGAGTATGCCGCCGATCAGGCAAAGGATTACCGCCCAGTGGCGCTTGAGCAGGGAAACCGTGCCCTTACCCTCGATGGCCTGGATCAGATTGCTCAGAACAAGCGGAATCATGAGCACGGCAACCGCCGTTGGCACATCGACCGCCAGGGTCAGAAGCGGCAGTCCCACCAACGGCAAACCCAAGGCCAGCACGCCCTTGACCGCGCCAGCCACGATTAGGGCGCCGGCGCAGGCCAGGATGAGCGGGAGCGCGGGATAGAGGTCGTGCACGGAGGGACTGGGGCGCTGGAGAGGGCCGCACAGCCTAAGCCATGGCGGCCACCGCCAGAAGATCGACCTTCGTTTTTGCCGTGAGACCGCAGCGGTGCGATGCATTCCACGGAGGGCTGCCTATCCGCCGGCTTGTTGCGCCGCATAACCCCTTGTGTTAGCAAAACCGCGATTTCACGAGGGTTCCGGCGCTTTTCTCCGCGAGGCCCGTGGGATCGGAATTCCCTCTTGGATTCCAAAGGCTTGCGACGCCCTTTCGAGGACGGCGCCGAGCTTGCGGATTGCCTCATTCGACGGGCCGATGGCAGCGCAGGAATCGACCATATCCGGCATGGCCGGCCGTTATGCGACGGCGCTGTTCGAGCTGGCGCTCGAACAGAAAAGCATCGACGCGGTAAAGGCCGATCTTGATCGGTTCGAGGCCTTGCTCGCTGAAAGCCCCGATCTGCGGCGCCTGGTGCGCAGTCCGGTCTTCACCGCCGACGAACAGGCGAAGGCGCTGGCGTCGGTAACGGCAAGAGCGGGCATCAAGGGTCTGGCGGGCCGCTTCCTTCACGTGGTGGCGAAGAACCGGCGGCTGTTCGGCGTCGGGCAGATCATCAAGGTGTTCCGCGCCCTGGTCGCCCGGCACAAAGGGGAAATCACGGCCGAAGTGACCGTTGCGGAACCGCTTGACGACAAACATCTCGCGGCGCTGAAGAATACGCTCAAAGGCGTTACCGGCAAGGACGTCGAACTCGACGTCAACGTCGATCCGGCGATCATCGGCGGCTTGATTGTCAAACTCGGCAGCCGCATGGTCGACAATTCGCTTCGGACCAAGCTCAATCTAATCAAGCATGCGATGAAAGAGACACGCTGATGGACATCCGCGCCGCAGAAATTTCCGCGATCCTCAAGGAGCAGATCCAGAATTTCGATCAAGGAGCCGAAGTCGCCGAGGTCGGACGCGTGCTCTCGGTCGGCGACGGCATCGCTCGCGCTTACGGCCTCGACAATGTGCAGGCCGGCGAGATGGTCGAATTCGAGAATGGTACGAGGGGGATGGCGCTCAATCTCGAAAGCGACAACGTCGGCATCGTTATTTTCGGCAGCGATCGCGAAATCAAAGAGGGCCAGACTGTCAAGCGCACGCGCGCAATCGTGGACGCACCGGTCGGCAAGGGATTGCTCGGGCGCGTCGTCGATGCACTCGGCAATCCGATCGATGGGAAGGGACCGATCAAAGCCGCCGAACGCTGCCGCGTCGACGTCAAGGCGCCCGGCATCATTCCGAGAAAATCAGTGCATGAACCGATGGCGACGGGGCTTAAGGCCATCGATGCACTGATCCCGATCGGGCGCGGCCAGCGCGAGCTCGTGATCGGTGACCGGCAGACTGGCAAGACAGCGATCATCCTCGACACCATTCTCAACCAGAAACCGCTCAACGCCTCCAACGACGAGAAGATCAAGCTTTATTGCATTTACGTCGCCGTCGGGCAGAAGCGGTCGAGCGTCGCGCAATTCGTAAAGGTGCTGGAGGAGAATGGCGCGCTCGACTACTCGATCGTGGTCGCGGCGACCGCCTCGGATCCTGCGCCGATGCAGTTTTTGGCGCCGTTCACCGGCTGCACCATGGGTGAGTATTTCCGCGACAACGGCATGCATGCCGTCATCTTCTACGACGACCTGTCGAAACAGGCGGTTGCCTACCGCCAGATGTCGCTGCTTCTGCGCCGCCCGCCGGGGCGCGAAGCCTATCCCGGCGACGTCTTCTATCTGCACTCACGCCTGCTCGAGCGCGCCGCCAAGATGAACGAAGACAACGGCTCGGGCTCGCTCACCGCGTTGCCGGTCATCGAAACGCAGGCCAACGACGTCTCGGCCTATATCCCGACCAACGTGATTTCCATCACCGACGGTCAGATCTTCCTGGAGACCGACCTGTTCTATCAGGGCATCCGTCCGGCGGTGAACGTCGGCCTTTCGGTGTCGCGTGTGGGATCGGCGGCCCAGACCAAAGCCATGAAAAAAGTCGCCGGCAAGATCAAGGGCGAGCTCGCGCAATACCGCGAGATGGCGGCCTTCGCGCAATTCGGGTCTGATCTCGACGCCACGACGCAGCGACTGCTCAACCGCGGCTCGCGTCTGACCGAACTGCTGAAACAGCCGCAGTTCTCGCCGCAGAAGATGGAAGAGCAGGTGGTCGTGATCTATGCCGGCGTCAACGGCTATCTCGATCCGCTACCGGTCGGACGTGTGCGCGATTTCGAACACGGGCTGCTGACACTGCTGCGGACCAAGCACGCCGATATTCTCAATAACATCCGCGACTCCCGCGATCTGGACGATGCCACGGCGGCGAAGCTTAAGGCGGTGGTCGACGGTTACGCCAAGGCATTCGCGTGACGGAAAGCGCTAGACGGCGGGAAGCAGGAATTTAGGTCATGGCCTCGCTCAAGGACATGCGCAATCGCATCGCCGCCACCAAGGCGACGCAGAAGATCACCAAGGCCATGCAGATGGTCGCGGCATCAAAACTGCGCCGGGCGCAGGTCGCGGCGGAAGCGGCGCGGCCCTACGCCGAACGCATGGAGCGCGTGCTCGGCAGCATCGCCGCCTCGGTCGCGAACCTGGATGGCGCGCCCCGGCTGTTGCGCGGCACGGGCGCGGATCAGGTGCATCTGCTGCTCGTCTGCACCGCCGAGCGCGGCCTTTGCGGCCCTTTCAATTCGGCGATCGTGCGGCTCGCGCGCGAACGGGCGAATGCGCTGATCGGCCAGGGCAAGGAAGTGAAATTCTTTTGTGTCGGCCGCAAAGGCTATGAGCAATTGCGCCGGCAATTTCAGCGGCAGATCGTGGAAGTCGTCGAGCTGCGCGGCATCAAGACCGTCGGCTTCGAGCAGGCGCAGGACATCGCGCGCAAGGTCATCGCTCGTTTCGAAGGGGGCGAGTTCGACATTTGCACGCTTTTCTATTCGCGCTTCAAATCGGTGATCGCCCAGATTCCGACCGCGCAGCAGCTCATTCCTCCGCTCTTCGAAGCCAAGGCCGCGGGCACCGCCCAGTCGGCCTACGATTACGAGCCGGACGAGGTTGAAATTCTCGGCGCGTTGCTGCCGCAGAATCTTGCCGTGCAAATCTTTAAAGCCCTGCTGGAAAATGCCGCATCCGAGCAGGGGGCACGCATGAGCGCAATGGACAATGCCACGCGTAACGCCGGCGAAATGATCCGCAAGCAAACGCTGACTTACAATCGAACGCGCCAGGCGATGATCACCAAGGAGCTGATTGAGATCATCTCCGGCGCCGAGGCGCTCTAGCGCCGCGCAATCCGTAACGAGGACGATCCATGGCCACGCAAGCCAACGCAGTCGGAAAAATAACCCAGGTGATCGGCGCCGTCGTCGACGTGCAGTTCGACGGCCATCTGCCGGAAATTCTCAACGCGCTGGAAACGCAAAACCAGGGCAACCGTCTGGTGCTCGAGGTCGCGCAGCATCTCGGCGAATCGACGGTGCGCGCCATCGCCATGGATACCACCGAGGGCCTGGTGCGCGGCCAGGACGTCAGCGATACCGGTCAGCCGATCGCGGTGCCGGTCGGTGAGGCGACCCTAGGGCGTATCATGAACGTCATCGGTCAGCCTGTGGACGAGGCTGGTCCGATCAAGGGCGAGACGCTGCGCGCCATTCATCAGCCGACCCCTGCTTACACCGAGCAGTCCACCGAGGCCGAAATTCTCGTCACCGGCATCAAGGTCGTCGATCTGCTCGCGCCTTATGCCAAGGGCGGCAAGATCGGCTTGTTCGGCGGCGCCGGCGTCGGCAAGACGGTGCTCATTCAGGAACTCATCAACAACGTCGCCAAGGCGCACGGCGGCTATTCGGTGTTTGCCGGCGTCGGCGAGCGCACGCGCGAGGGCAACGACCTCTATCATGAGATGATCGAATCCGGCGTGAACAAAGACCCGCACAAGGCAGGCTCGGCCGCGGGCTCCAAATGCGCTCTGGTTTACGGCCAGATGAATGAGCCGCCGGGCGCCCGCGCCCGCGTCGGCCTCTCGGGACTGACAGTGGCGGAATATTTCCGCGATCAGGGCCAGGATGTGCTGTTCTTCGTCGATAATATCTTCCGCTTCACCCAAGCCGGGTCGGAAGTCTCAGCGTTGCTCGGCCGCATTCCCTCGGCGGTGGGTTATCAACCGACGCTGGCTACCGACATGGGCGCGCTGCAGGAGCGGATTACCACGACGCAAAAGGGCTCCGTCACTTCGGTGCAGGCGATTTACGTGCCGGCTGACGATCTCACCGATCCGGCACCGGCCACTTCCTTCGCCCATCTCGATGCGACCACCGTGTTGTCGCGCTCGATCGCCGAAAAAGGCATCTATCCGGCCGTCGATCCGCTCGATTCCACCTCGCGCATGTTGTCGCCCTTGGTGGTGGGCGAAGAGCATTATCAGGTGGCGCGCCAGGTCCAGCAGATTCTGCAACGCTACAAGGCGCTGCAGGACATCATCGCCATTCTCGGCATGGACGAGCTGTCCGAAGAGGACAAGATTACGGTGGCCCGCGCGCGCAAGATCGAGCGCTTTCTGTCGCAGCCGTTCCACGTCGCCGAAGTCTTTACCGGCTCGCCCGGCGTCTTCGTCGATCTGGCGGATACGATCCGCGGCTTCAAGGGCTTGGTGGAAGGCCAATACGACCACCTGCCGGAAGCCGCCTTCTACATGGTCGGCACCATCGAAGGAGCCGTGGAAAAGGGCAAGAAGCTGGCGGCGGAAGCGGCGTAGCGCACGGCGACGGGATGTAATATGGCGACGTTTCATTTTGATCTGGTTGCCCCCGACAAGCTGGTGTTTACCGGCGAGGTCGAGCAGGTCGACGTTCCCGCGATCGAAGGCGATTTCGGCGTACTCGCCGGCCATGCGCCGGTTGTGGCACTGCTGAAGCCGGGCATCCTTGTGGTGCACCAAGGCGGGCAGCAGCTTCGCTTCGTGGTTTTCGGCGGCTTTGCCGAGGTCAATGCCCAGGGCCTCACCATCCTCGCCGAATATGCGAGTACGGCCGAAAATACCGAGATCGCAGCCATGATGAATCTCGAAGTGGCGAAACTTGAAGAGCAGATTGCGAAGGCCGAGCCGGGCAGCGTGCTCGATGGCTTCATAATGCGGCTCGATCACTTCAAAACGCTCGATCAGCATCTCATCGGCACGGCGATGCATTGATGCATTGCGCGCGGGTCGAGGCCGGGCCGCGCTTTGTCAGGACTTGGCGAATTTCGAAAATTCCCGCACCACCCGCTCGTAGACCGGCCGCTTGAACGGCACGATGAGTTCGGGTGCTTTTTCCAGGCGCTCCCACCGCCAATCGACAAATTCCGGCTTATGGCCGCCGGCGGGATGAGCGATGTTGATCTCGCTATCCTCGCCGGTGAAGCGCAAAGCGTACCACTTCTGCTTTTGCCCGCGGTATTTGCCGTTCCACGCCTGGCCGACGATCTCGCGCGGAATGTCATAGGTCAGCCATTCGGCGATTTCGCCGAGCTTCTGCACGGAGCGGATGTTAGTCTCTTCATAGAGCTCGCGTAGCGCGGCCTTGTACGTATCCTCACCTTCGTCGATTCCGCCTTGTGGCATTTGCCAGGAATGCGTGTCGTCGACGTGCTCGGGCCCATTGGCCCGGTGTCCGATAAATATGCGGCCGTCGCGATTGAACACCGCCATCGCGGCGCAGGGACGGTAAGGCAATTCTTCAAACCGCGGCATGCTTGTTCCTCGTGACGCCGCCTTGTGTGGGCATCCTCAGCGTATCAATCGAAAACGGGATCGGCCCGGTCAAGCCCGGCCGCGGCGAATTCGAATCACGGAATTATGGTCAGCTTGATTTGGCTTTACTGGCGACCATGCTGATGGGCACCAGCACAAAACCCCGGCCTTCGACTGTCTTGCTCCAACGCGCGATGCGGTCAATTCCCACCGGCAGATCGCTTGCCACGCCGATGGCAAACCCGTTCTGCCGGGCCAATGCCTCGAGCCGTCCCAGTGCGCGATCGATCTCGGCAGGATTGGGCACCGCGTCGATCACCACGTCGGCTTTCGCGAAGGGCAGATTATTGGCGCCGGCGATCTGACTCGCCACGCTGCGCGGCGAACCGTCCTCATCGACATAGATCAGCCCGCGCTTGGCGGCTTCCTGCACCACGGGCGCCAGTGCCGGCTCGGACGCGGTGAAGCGCGCGCCCATATAGTTGGTTATGCCGACGTAGCCTTGGAAGCGGCTCATCAGCCAGTGCAACCGATCGGCGTTCTGCTCGGCATCGAGCGACGTCAGCAGGGTCTGCGGGCCCGGGTCGTTATCCGGGTAATCGAACGGCTCCATGGGCACTTGCAACAAAAGCTCGTGCCCGGCGCTTTTCGCCTGCGCCGCCAGGTGGCTCAGATCGGCGCTATAGGGCGCCAAAGCAAAGGTCACCGGCGCCGGCAGCTTGGCCAAAGCCTCCGCGGTCGCTTTGGCGCTGATGCCGAGCCGGCCGACAATAATGGCGATATGCGGCTCTTGCGCTTGCGCCGGCGCCAGCATGAGCGGCCGCGCATAGGCTTCCGCCGGCCGCGTGCCGTCGGCGCCGATCGTCGGGACCATTCCGTGCCGCGATTTTTCCAGCAGGCGCGGATTGATTTGCGCATCCGCGGAATTCTTCGCCTCGGCCGGCGCGCCGGCGGAGCCGGCTGGGATCACCACGTCCTGCCGCTTGCCGCTGGTGCCGTCGATGATGGTGACGGTCTGGGTGCCCGGCGCCGGCCCGGCCGGTTGCTTTTCGCCGTCATGGCGAAATGCCGTGCCGCCGGGTGCCGAGGCCGCTTGCGGGCCCTTGGTGGTCGGCGGCTTAGCCGGCGCCAGCACCGCCAGCGCCATCGGCTCGCCGCCGAGCGGGTCGTCGGCAATGGCGGTCCAGATCAGGAATCCGGCAAGCAAGAAGGCCAGCGCGGCCGCTACCGCCTTGGGAACAAAGGCCAGCCAGCCGCTTGGCCTTGGCGTCTTGCCCGGTTGACCGAGTGGAGCATTCAGGTCATCGGCCACGGCCCAAACCCTCCGAATCACGGCCGAACATAGCACACGGGCGGCAAAAGGCCCGCCGCCCCGGAGGGGTCGGCGGGCCTGGGCCGATTGGTATCGTGTTAGATGCTGGGGATGAACTTCAATTCCGGGAACAAATAACCCAGCAAGGTCGGCGGCCATGGGATCGTCAGCAGCTGGTCGAAGACGATGTAAATCAGCAACGTCATCCCGACCGCGATGGGGACGATGAGCCGCCACGGCTCGCGCCCTTCCACCGTCATGTAAGCGGTAATGAAGACCGGGACCGTCGGCAGCAAGCCAATGGTCGCCATCGAGCCGAGGAAGGCCAGCATCCAGCCGAAGAAGATGGCCCCCCGCAATAGGATCGTGTTCGCCGGCATGTGGCTGATGGTCGAGGTGATATCCATATGGATCTTCTTCTCGACACTGGCCTTTGCCGCTTCGGCAAGGCCGAGCCGCGATTTCACCGTGTGCACGCGGAAGATGTCATCGGCAAGGCTAAGCCCTGCGAAAAGGACGGCACCGACACCGACGATGGTCGGAATGATGCGAGCGTCGAATGCCCATTGAAGGGATTCGCCGAGCATCGCGCCGAACAGGCAAAGCAATCCGATTGGAAACAGATTCGCCGCCGTGAAATGCGGTCGGCCAAAATCCGAAAGCATGCCTTTCACGCCGCCATGGTTGCGCACGTCCTGCAGAAGCGGCCGCAACAGCGTGAGCAGCGCCAGGGCGAAGAGACCGAACACAACCGGTTTCACCATCCAGGACAAGCCGTAACGCTGGATCGAGATGAACATGTAGCGTTCGAGAATTTTTCCGAGAATGAAACCCAGCACGAGCGGCGGCCTCGGCCAGCGGAAATGCTTCATGCCCCAACCGAACATTCCGAACAGCAGCAGGGAGAAGAGGTCGCCCCAATCGCGGTTGGATTCAAAGGCGCCGATATAAACCAGGCTCAGCACCACCGGCATGATCAGCGTGTAGCGAAGCGTCGCCAGCTTCGCGAGTTGACCGCTGAACGCAAAGCAGAGGCCCGAGCCGAGAATATTCGCGATGGCGATGCTCCACACCATTGAATAGGTGGTGTCGAGATGCGTCTTGAGCATATCTGGGCCCGGCACCAGACCTTGGATCAGAAAAGCGCCCAGCAGAATCGCCATGCCGGCGCTGCCGGGGACGCCGAAGGCCACGGTCGGCACCAAAGCGCCGCCTTCCTTTGCGTTGGTCGCGCTTTCCGCGGCGATCACCCCGCGCACATCGCCGGTGCCGAATGTTTCCGCTGCACCTTTTTCCGTGCGCAACGCATGGCCATAGGAGACCCAATCGATAACCGCGGAACCGATGCCGGGCACCGCCCCCAATCCCGCCCCCAGCCAGGAGCAGCGCAGGATGAGAAACCAATTCTTCAGGCAATCCTTGACGCCCAGCAACATGCCGGTCTTGGTGTCGATGAGCTTACCGCCGGTCACCACCGAGGTCCGCGCCACCGCCAGATCGCAAAGTTCGGGCAGCGCGAATATCCCAAGCGTCAACGGCACGAGCGGCAGACCGTCCCAGAGATAGAGCGTGTCGAGGGTCCAGCGCAGAGTGCCAGTCTGCGGATCGGAGCCGATCATTGCCAGCATCATGCCGAAACAGGCGGAGGCAAGTCCGCGCAACGGCGTGTTGCCCGAAAGCACCGAAACCATCGAAATGCCAACCACGGCGATGCCGAGCAATTCCGGCGACCCGATATAGAGGATGATCGGCCGCATGATCGGCAACGCGAGGCCCATCAACAGCGCGCCGAACAACCCACCCATCAACGCGGACATGTAGGAGGCGCCCAATGCGCGGCCCGCTTCGCCGCGTTTGGTCATCGGATAGCCATCGAGCGTGGTTGCCGCCGAAGCGGCGTGGCCGGGAGCGCCGAAAAGAATGGCGGAGATAGGGTCGGCTGTTGTCGTGGTCGCGCCAAGGCCCAGCAGCAGCGCGAAAGCCGCGTGCGGATCGAGATTGTAGGTGAACGGCAGCAGCATGGCGGTGCCGGCGATGCCGCCGATCCCCGGCAAAATGCCGAGCGAGAGGCCCATGCAGACGCCGGCAAATAGTAACAGAAGGCGATGCCAACTCAGAATGGTCAGCAGGGCGCTGCCTGCCGCATGCAAAACCGAAACGTCTGATTCCACGATCGTCCTCGCCGCCGCGACGTTACCACCCACATAAGCGCTCGGGTTTATCCCCGATGTTCAGCCTTCGTTGCGCGCGGACCTTCTCGATCCCCTCGAAACGAGTCAAGCTTTTAATGAAGGCTCCCGAGAGCGAATTTTATTTGACTCCGGCCCGTATAGCCATACTCGGGCCTAGAGGTTTTCTGACGCACCCCCCGAAAACGCGAAGGCGGCTTTGCAGCCGCCTCCGTGTCGCAAGAAAAGATAGTCGAACTAGTTCGGCACCGCCGCTTTTTGATCCGGCGGAAAGGCCGCATTGACCACGGTGCCGTTCAGTAGATCCAGCGCCATATGCAGCGCCTTGTCGTTCTTCGGATCCGGCGGCACATAGGATTGCGAGCCCGTTTCTTCTTTGCCAGTGCCTTTGAGATGGCCGCGCAAAGAAGCCTCGCCCCTGGTGTCGGTGCGATCCTTTAGGTCGTCGGGCACATCCTGCAGGACTTGGATGTCTGGAGAAATGCCGGTGGCCTGGATCGAGCGGCCTGACGGCGTGTAGTAACGCGCCGTCGTCAAACGGAGGGCGCCGTTGCCGGAGCCGAGCGGGATGATCGTCTGCACCGAGCCTTTACCAAAGGATCGCGTACCGACGACCGTCGCGCGTTTGTGATCCTGCAGTGCGCCAGCCACGATCTCCGACGCCGAAGCGGAGCCGCCGTTAATCAGCACGATGACCGGCTTGCCTTTTGCGAGATCGCCCGGCTTGGCGTTTCGGCGCTGCGTCTCATCGGCATTGCGGCCGCGGGTAGAGACGATTTCACCCCGCTCGAGGAAGGCGTCGGAAACGGAAATGGCCTCTTCCAGTAGACCACCCGGATTGTTGCGCAAGTCGATGATATAGCCCTTGAGCTTGTCGGCCGGGATCTCGGTGGCGAAATCGCTCATCGCTTTTTTCAGCCCCTCGGTGGTCTGCTCGTTGAACTGCGTGATCCGGATATAACCGATGTCGCCATCTTCGACGCGCGCGCGCACCGAGCGGACGCGGATCACGTCGCGCACCAAGGTGATGTCGAGCGGCTTGTCCTGGCCCTTGCGCATCACTTTGAGGCGAATCTTGGTGTTCGGCGCCCCGCGCATCTTGTCGACAGCCTGATTGAGCGTCAGACCCTGCACCGGCTCGTCGTCGAGCTGCACAATGATGTCGTTGGCAAGGATGCCGGCTTTGGCGGCCGGCGTTTCGTCTATCGGCGCCACGACCTTGATAAGGCCGTCTTCCATCGTGACTTCGATGCCAAGCCCGCCAAATTCGCCGCGGGTCTGCACCTGCATGTCGCGATAGCTCTTGCCGTCCATGTAGCTGGAATGCGGATCGAGTCCGGCGAGCATGCCGTTGATCGCGGATTCCACCAGCTTGGCATCATCAGGCTTTTCCACGTAATCGGCGCGCACCCGTTCGAAGACGTCGCCGAAGAGGTTGAGCTGCCGGTAGGTATCTGTGGCTGCGGCATTGGCGCTCGTGCCGAGCAGAAGCATGCGGGGTTGGGTCGCCATGAGCGTGAGCCCGGCACCCGCCACCGCACTGAGAAGCATCAAAGAAGTCTTGCGCATCATCCGCGAACCTTTTCGCTATTGTCTGTCGCCCACCACGGGCTCGGATCGATCGGAGTCCCGTCCTTCCGGAACTCTATATATAGGACTGGCTGACTGGATTTTATCATCCCAGCGGTGGCGGTGGCGATCTTCGATCCGCTCCCCATGACCGCCACGGGCTCCCCGGTCAAAACAAACTGGCCGGAATCGACGGAAATTCTATCCATCCCCATCAGTAAAACATGATACCCGCCGCCGGCATTCAGGATCAAGACTTGCCCATAGGAGCGGAAGGGGCCGGCGTAAACCACAATACCGTCACAAGGTGACGTGACCTGGGCGGCCTCGCGGGTGGCAATGGCCAGCCCCTTTTCGGTTCCCCCGATGCCGTCGGCCTCGCCAAAATTGCGGATTTTCACGCCATTAACCGGCAGCGGCAGCAGCCCGCGTGCGGCGCTGAAACGAACGGCGGGGGTCAGCCTTCCCGGATCCTGGAAGGAACCGGGGGTGCGCGCTTCAAGTGCCGCCCTGGCGGCCTCGCGTGCCGCCCGGGTCTTGGCATCCAGCCCATCCTCGAGCTTGGCGATGAGGTCCTTGAGGTTGCCGATCCGCCGCGCCAGTTCGGCTTCACGCTGGCGCTCCGCCTGTAATTGCCCCTCGGCGGCCGATTGCCGTTTCTGCCGTTCCTCGACGAGCAGCGCCAACCGGTGCTGGTCCTGGGTCTGGCTGGCAAGGTCACGCGTAAGCAGGTCGCGCTCGGCGGCAATGTCCTTGCGCAGTTTGACAAGCTCGGCGAGATCGCCGGCGAGCTGCTGCGCCTGTTGACGCATCTCCGGCAGCACTGCGCCGAGCATGATGGCGCTGCGCACCGCCTGCAAAGCATCGTCCGGCCTCACCATCAGCGCCGGCGGCGGGCGACGCCCGATCCGTTGCAAGGCTGCTAATACTTCCGCGATCACCTCTCGGCGCCCCTCCAGCGATTGCTGGATGGTTTGAGCGCGTTCATTGAGGGGCTTCAGCCGCGCCTCGGCATCTGCAATGCGCCGCTCCATGTCGCGTATGCGCGTCGCGGTATCGATGAGCTGCTGATTGAGCTTGCGGCGATCGGCGGCAATCGCGTCGATTTCGTCGCGAAGCTTGGCTTCCGTTTCGGCGGCCTTTTTGCGCTCGGCTTGAGCGGCTTCGAATTCCTGATCGCTTTGCTTGAGCTTGTCGATGGCGACCGCGCCGCGGAGCGCCGGGCGATCTTGAGCGTGGGCGAGGCATGAGCCGGCAAGCGCGGCAGCGAGACCCAGGGGGACCGCCAAGCCAAGGCTCTTCCCGCGCAGGCCCCGCGGATTAACAGCCTGATTTATCGTGAAGATCATCGCAAACCAGCCAAAGGCCCGCTCGGCAAGCGTCATCTTAGGCCCTCCGATTCGTACGGATTTAAGACCAAGCGCAGGAAAAGTCGCCGAAAACGAGCGGAAAGGCGGCTTCGGATAATCGTTCTTAGCTAACCGCGGTGATAGGGGTGGCCGGAGAGCACGGTAGCGGCCCGATAGATTTGCTCCAGCAGCATGATCCGGACCAATTGGTGCGGCCACGTCGCGGAGCCGAAGGCAATCCGCGATGCGGCGCCGCCGCTGAGACTCGGGCTGAGGCCGTCGGCGCCGCCGATAATGAAAACAACCGCGGTCCGTCCGGCTTCTTGCCAGCGCCGGATCTCGCCGGCGAAAGCGACGCTGTCGAGGTTCTCGCCACGCTGATCGAGGATGACGCTGACCGCTTCTTCGGGAATAACGTTAGCCAGCGCGATCGATTCCTCGACGATGCGCTTTTCAGCCTCGCGTGCGCGGCTTTCCCTGATCTCGATGATTTCGACAGCACGCAAACCGATGTTGCGGCCGACGTCCGCCGCGCGCTTGCGGTAGCGCTCGGCAAGGTCCCGTTCCGGACCCGCCTTCAAACGTCCGACGGCGGCGACCACGATACGCATGGCGCCGCCGGCTAGGCGGTCAGCTCGCCCGGCGCCCGTCCGGCCGCATGCCAGCCCACATCTTTTCGATGTTGTAAAAGGCGCGCACTTCGGGACGGAAGACGTGGACGATCACATCGCCGGTGTCGATCAGGACCCAGTCGCAATGCGGCATGCCTTCGACACGGGCATGGGGCACGCCGGCTTGCGAAAGGTCCTTCAGGACATTGTCGGCAACCGCGCCAACGTGACGGTTCGACCGGCCGGAGGTCACGACCATGTAATCGCCGATCGAAGTCTTGCCACGCAGGTCTATGGTGAGGGTTTCCTCGGCCTTCATGTCATCAAGCGAGGCGAGGATGACGCGCAACGTCTGCTCGGCTGCGGGACGCGCTGCGGAGACGGATTCGGGCG
Organism: Xanthobacteraceae bacterium; assembly: GCA_035652315.1. GTDB lineage: Bacteria > Pseudomonadota > Alphaproteobacteria > Rhizobiales > Xanthobacteraceae > CANKHA01. The sequence goes on from DASREA010000052.1 coordinate 26,297, forward strand.
CGCGGCGGGCGCGGACCCGAGGGGATGCAACGGTGGACAGTGGTCCTTTTCCTCTTGCTGCACTAGTCCCGAGTCACGACGGGACACACCCTAAGATAGGCGTCACCCCTTAACAGATTCAAGCTTTGGGGGCTGTAATTTTTGCCGCAAAGCGGTGGATGACAGCGGCGATTTGAGGCCATGGAGATAAATCCAGGCCGGCGGCTTGCGCGTGGCAAGACTTTTTGCCGCCGTATCGGGGAGGCGCCAGCGCGCCAATGCCTGGCCGGCGACGCCGGCAGCCGCGTGAAAACTTGAACCCAGCCGGTCGATCACCGCGATGGGAACCAGCCGGGCGATGAGCCTCCATTTCTTCCAGCGATGAAAGCTGCGCAGATTGTCGGCTCCCATGATCCAGACAAAATGCACGCCTGGGCAGCGCCGGCGCAGGAAGGTGATTGTGTCAAACGTGTAACGGGTTCCAACCGCCGCTTCGACGCCGCTTACGTCGAAGCGGGGGTGACGGGCAAATTGCTTGATGGCGTGGACGCGCCGCTCGAGCGGCGCGAGATCGCGGGCATCCTTGAGCGGGTTCGCCGGCGTTACCAGCCACCACACCCGGTCGAGCCCGAGACGATGCATGGCCAAGAGGCACGCTTCGATATGGGCCTGGTGCGGCGGATTGAAGGTGCCGCCGAATAACCCGATGCGCAGTCCTCGAGCATGCGGCGGCACCACCAGTCGACGTGTTGTCCGCTCGCTGGAATTCACGGCCGGATCTGGCCGCTGCCGCGGATCCGGTATTTGAAGCTGGTCAGCTGCTCGGCCCCGACCGGCCCCCGCGCATGTAGCTTGCCCGTCGCGATGCCGATCTCCGCGCCGAAGCCGAATTCTCCGCCGTCGGCGAATTGGGTGGAAGCGTTATGCAGCACGATGGCGGAATCGACTTCGTTGAGAAATTTTTCCGCGGCCCTGCCGTCTTCGGTGACGATGGCGTCGGTGTGATGCGATCCATAGCGGCCGATATGCGCAATCGCGCCGTCGACACCATCCACCACCTTCGCGGCGATAATGGCATCAAGATACTCCGTGGACCAATCCTCCTCGACGGCGGCCTTGACGCGAGGATCGGCGGCACGCGTCGCCTGGTCGCCGCGCACCTCGCAACCGGCGTCAAGCAGCATCGTCACCAAGGGCTTGAGAAGCGCCGCCGCGGCGGCGCTGTCGACCAGCAAGGTCTCGGCGGCGCCGCAGACGCCCGGCCGGCGCATCTTGGCGTTCAGCACGATGCTTTTCGCCATCTCGAGCGCGGCGGCCTTGTCGACGTAGACATGGCACACGCCTTCGAGGTGGGCGAAAACCGGAATACGCGCTTCGGCTTGCACCCGGCCGACCAAACCTTTGCCGCCCCGCGGCACGATGACGTCGATAGCGCCGTCGAGTCCTTGCAGCATCAGCCCGACCGCGGCGCGGTCGCGGGTAGGCACAAGCTGGATCGCCTCACGGGGCAGGCCGGCTTCGCTGAGGCCCTGCGCCAGGGCGGCGTGGATGGCGCGGGTGGAGCGGAAACTCTCAGACCCGCCGCGGAGGATCACGGCGTTGCCGGCTTTGAGACAAAGCGCGCCGGCGTCGGCGGTCACGTTGGGTCGGCTTTCATAGATGACGCCGACGACGCCAAGGGGGACGCGTACTCGTTCGATGGTCATGCCATTAGGCCGCGTCCAGCGTTCGATGACCTTGCCGATGGGATCCGGCAGGCCGCGCACGACGTCGATGCCGTCGGCCATCGCGTTCACCCGCTTGGCATCGAGCATCAGGCGATCGAGGAAAGCCGGGCTTGCACCGGCCGCCTTGGCTTCCGCCAGATCCTCCGCATTGGCCGCGAGGATCGCCCCAGCCTGCCCCCGCACCTGCTTGGCCATTGCCGCGAGCGCAGCATCCTTCTGTGTCGGTGTGGCAAGCGCCAGGGCACGCGCGGCCTCCTTGGCGGCGCGGCCGGCGGCCCGCATCGTCTCGCCAATCTCGCCGGAGCCCTCGATGGTCTTTAGCGGCGCGGTCATAACGGCTTTGTCCTGCTGCCTATTTTCCTATCACATCGAATTCCTGTGGACGAGAGCACCCGCGGCGGAACCGCAGCCTCCCGGCTGCATTGGAGTTATGCGTCTCGGATCGGTGGAGGGTTTCATGCGAAGCGATCGTCTTCCCAAGCGCGTCCCCGTCGGCACCAAATATGTGATCGAAGGCAAGACTTTGGGCGATTCAGACGAAATGCGCATTTTTTCGCGCTATCTCGTGTATCCCGACGGCCGCTGCGTCGACCTGCCCCCCGACCTCGAAGTATTTGCCCTGCGCGCGCCAACCTCGCGCAGCTTCGCTACCCACTGAGCGGGATTGCCGCGTTAACCGTGCCGCCTCATGGCGGCGCGGCGGCGGTTGCCTAACGGCGTCAATTGGCGTGCCGTGGGCAAATGCGAACGGTTCTGTGTTTCCTCTTCATCGTCTTCGCCGCTTCGCCGGCGGCCGCGCAACCGCGGCCTGCGTCATTCGTCGACGCCGCCGCTTTTGTGCCGGGCCTTATCGTCGACATGCGCTACGCCGGCAGCAATAACTTCGTTGGCCGGCCGATCGACGGTTACGAACGGCCGGTTTGTCTGTTGAGTCGCCAAGCGGCATCGGCGCTTGCGCAAGTCGCCCGCGACGTGGCGGCGCAAGGATTGCGGCTCAAAGTTTTCGACTGCTACCGGCCAACACGGGCGGTCGCGCATTTTTTGCGCTGGAGCGCCGACAGCCGGGACGTAAGACAGAAAGCGATCTTCTATCCGGAAGTCGGCAAATCCACGCTCTTCGACGGCTATATCGCCGTACGCTCGGGACATTCACGCGGCTCGACGGTTGATCTCACTCTGGCCGATGCCTACGGCCGCGAGCTGGAGATGGGCACCCCTTTCGATTTCTTCAGCCCGCGTTCCTGGACCGCCAACAAACAAATCGGCGCGGAGCCGCAGAAGAATCGGGCTCGCCTCGCTGCGGCGATGCGGCGGCGCGGCTTCGAGAGCTATCGCAAGGAATGGTGGCATTTCACCTTGCGCGACGAGCCCTTTCCGGACACCTACTTCAATTTTCCCGTGCGCTAGCGATTGAGCTCGTCATGGCCGGACGTGTTCCGGCCATTCCGATAAGGAGGGCACTGCCTACCTAAGCGAGATGCCCGCGACGAGCGCGGGCATGACGAAATGGATTTGGGCTACTGCCCGGCCAGCACCATGTCGTCGCGGTGAATCATTTCCGCGCGGCCATCGAAGCCGAGCAGGCGCGCGATATCGCCTGAAGACTTGCCGCGGATTTTCTGGGCTTCCTCGGCGTCGTAGGCGACAAGACCGCGTCCGACCTCGATGCCGTCAGGTCCCCGGATCACAACCGCGTCGCCGCGCTCGAAACGGCCTTCGACGCGGGTGATTCCGGCGGGAAGCAGACTCTTGCCGCGGCGCAGTGCGGTGACGGCGCCGGCGTCGAGGATGAGCGTGCCTTTGGGCTCGAGCGAGCCTGCGATCCATTTCTTTCGCGCGGTGATCGGATTTGCCGGCGTGAGAAACCACGTGCAGGGATTCCCCTTGGCGATCGCTTGCAGCGGATGCTCGATTCGGCCCGACGCGATCACGAGGTGCGTGCCGCCGGTGGTGGCGATCTTTGCGGCTTCGATCTTCGTCACCATGCCGCCGCGCGACAATTCAGACCCGGACGCGCCGGCCATCGACTCGATTTCGGCGGTGATGCGCGGCACCAACGGAATGAGCTTGGCATGGCGGCTTTCGCCGGGCGGCGCGTCATAGAGCCCGTCGACATCCGACAAGAGTACGAGCAAATCGGCGCTGGTCATCGTCGCCACGCGCGCCGCAAGCCTGTCGTTGTCGCCATAGCGGATCTCGTTGGTCGCGACCGTATCGTTCTCGTTGATCACCGGCACGGCGCGCCACTCAAGTAATTTGGCGATGGTCGAGCGGGCATTGAGATAGCGCCGGCGCTCCTCGGTGTCGGCCAGCGTCAGCAGCACCTGTCCGGCGGTGATGCCGTGGCGGCCGAGCACTTCGGACCAGGTGCGTGCCAAGGCGATCTGGCCGACAGCGGCCGCGGCCTGGCTGTCCTCCAGCTTCAGCGGCCCGCTGGGGAGCTTCAAGACGCTACGTCCCAGCGCGATAGCGCCGGAAGAAACGACCAGAATGTCGCGGCCCTTCTTATGCAGCCCGGCGAGGTCGTCGGCCAAGGCTTCCAGCCACGCATGCTGCAGCCGGCCGGCAGCGGCATCGACCAGGAGCGACGACCCCACCTTCACGACGATACGGCGGAAATCGGCAAGCGCGGGGCTTTTGGCGGACATCATGGGCTCGAACAAAGCGGGATGATGCGGGTTCTTAGCACGTGGTTCTTGCGCCCGTCATCGGCCGGGTGAAAGGCGGTAAACCGGGTATGGCGAAGACCTATATCGGCACTTCCGGCTGGAGCTATCCGTCCTGGCGCGGGCCCTTCTTTCCCAAGGACATCAAGATCAAAGACCACTTGCAATTCTACGCCAGCCAATTTCCCAGCACCGAACTAAACGGTGTCTTTTATCGGACGCCCACGATCGAGGCGGTGCGCGGCTGGCGCGAGCAGACGCCCGCAGATTTCATCTTTGCCTGGAAAGCATCGAAATTCATCACCCACTGGAAGCGGCTTTCCGGCAAATCGAGGAACAGCATTGCGCTTATGGAATCGCGGCTGAAGCTGCTCGGCCCAAAAGCGGGGCCGGTGCTGTTTCAGTTGCCGGCGCGGTTCAAGCGCAACGACGAGCGTCTTGCGTCTTTCCTGCGCCTGCTACCGAAACATCGGCAATACGCATTCGAGTTCCGTGACAAAAGTTGGTACGTCGACGAGATTTTTGCGCTGTTGCGCAAGCACGACATTTCCTTGTGTTTGTCCGATCATCGCGACGCACCGTCGCCCTGGGAGGTGACCGCTGGGCACGTCTATGTGCGGGGACACGGGCCGACCGGCTCGTACAGGGATCATTATGCGGACAAGACGTTGCGCGCCTGGGCGCGCGACATCCGCAAATGGAAGCAGCAGCGGCGCACAGTGTATGTTTATTTCGACAACGATCAAAAGAGCGCGGCGCCGGCCGATGCCAGGCGCCTGATGAAGATTCTCGAAAGCCTGCGATAGAGGATGCGCTATTTGCGCACGCAGATAATACGCACGACCGAACTCTTGGCGTCATTCGCGTCGGACGCGCCGGCGGCGATCTGCACTCCGTGAGCCGCGAGAAAGCTGCGGATTTTTTCGGCGGGAACGAGCGTCGCCGGAGCCGGCAGGGTGGCCGGCGCGGCGCCGGCGAGGAGCTGGGGCTTGATCTGCGCCATTCCCGCAAATCCATTTCCGGCGAGGACCGCGGCGCCGCCAAATCCCCGGCTCGGTGTCGGGTCGATGGAGCGCGCGCCGGCGCTTTCGGCGCCGAGCTGCGCGCGCGTGCTGCTGGGCTTGGCTCCCCCTCCCTGCGTTTGCGGATCGGCGATGCCGACAAGCGTCACCTCGCGCGCATGATCGGCTTCGGCCGCGATCGGCAGCGGCTTGAGACCGTGGCCGCCGTAGACGCGCAGCAGCGCCGTGTCGCTCCTCTCATCTTCGGCGATCCGATCGGCATGGCCAAAGCCGGCGACCACGACGAATTCGCAGTCATTAACCTGCTGCCGCGCCGTGACGATGTCGCCCTGGGCGCTAACAACGATGCCGGTGCCGTATTCAACTTTTCCGGATACGGGCCCCGCTTTCGCCACCGCCGCGGCGCTGATCGGCGCGAAGGGCACGTAGGAACTCCAGATCGGCCGCAGCAGCGGCTCCATCGTGCCGTCCAAAGCCTGGTCGTAGAGCACGGTCAGGCCGCGCACTTCCTTGTCCCGCAGCCATCCGCGCACGAAGAATCGCTTGAGCCCCTGCAAACCGGAGATCGAGAATGAATCCGGCCGCAGCTGCGACGACTCGACCCGCCGTTCCAGCGGTTCATTTTTTTGCTTCTCAAATACGGCGGCGAGCGTTGTCCCCGGCTCGTTGGCGCGGAAGGTTTCCATGATCACTTCGCCATGGACCGATGTCCAGCGCGTGCCGGATTTGCCGCGATCGGACTGTGACAGGATTTTACCGGGAAGACCGACGCGGGCGCCGCTTCGCGTATCGTCGATGACACGCCACGATGTCGCGTCGCGCGCTTTCCGCGCCGCTGCCGCCAGCAGCTCGCGCTCTTGCGGGTTGAGGACGCCGGTCGGCTTCGAACGGATCTGTTTCTGGAAGGAACGGATTGCCGCGATCGTGGCGTCGGTGATCTCGCCGTCGGCGACACAATCGCAATCGGTGGTCCAGATCAGGTCCGATTGGATGGACACGCGCTCCGCCGGCGCCATGGCCGAATAGGCCGCGCGGGGAGAATCTGCACCGGCACCTTTGTTGGAGTCACGCGCGGCGGCCGGCAAGGCTGCCGCAAACACGACGATAACGAAGAGAAAGACCCGCATCTCGCTTCCAACGCGACGCTAAATTACCGGCGCGCAGTCTAGCCGAAGGCTACAAACGAGGAAATACGCGGCCTGGGGGCTTGACCGCCGCAGCGACGAAGCGTGATGGATCAGGGTGAACAGGTGCATTAACACATGCTGACACCAGACGAACTCGAACGCTACGCGCGGCATATCGTCCTGCGGGAGGTCGGCGGGCCCGGGCAGGCCGCGCTGAAGCGCGCTCGCGTGTTGATTGTCGGGGCAGGCGGACTCGGAGCGCCGGTGCTGCTTTATCTCGCCGCCGCCGGGGTCGGAACGCTCGGTATCGTGGACGACGACGCGGTCTCGCTTTCCAATCTGCAACGGCAGGTCATCCACGGCACGTCCGATGTCGGCCGGCCGAAAGTGAATAGCGCGGCCGATGTCATACAAAGGCTCAATCCTCACGTGGCCGTGGAGGCGCATGCGACGCGGCTCGTGGCCGCCAATGCGCTCGAACTCATCAACGCCTACGACATCGTGGCCGACGGCTCCGATAATTTCTCCACACGATACTTGGTGTCGGACGCATGTTATTTCGCGAAGAGGCCGCTTGTCACCGCTGCGGTCGGCCCCTTCGACGGCACGCTCACGACATTGCGCGCGCATGAGCGCGGCCCCGACGGTGCGCCGAACCCGACATACCGGTGCCTGTTTCCGGAACCGCCGCCGCCCGGCACGGTGCCGACTTGTTCGGAAGTGGGCATCCTCGGCGCCGTTCCGGGCATTCTTGGTTCACTGATGGCGTTGGAAGTGATCCGCGAGATTGTCGGTTTCGGCGAAGGCCTGGTTCGCCGGTTGCTGATGATCGATGCGCTCTCCATGCGCTTTGAGGTGCTCCACTACGCCTGGGATCCGGCCAATCCCTTGTCCGGCGACAAGCCGACGATCAGCGACCTGGAGTCGCATGCGTGAAAGATGCGCGCAACCGCGACCCCGATGCAACAGCGATGCAAATAACATGCGCTCGGCCTGCAAACATAATTACGATTCAGGTCTCGTTAACCGCTCCCACACAGTATGAGTTCGTTGTTTCGGCCGCGAATTCTGCCGACAAGACGTATTGAATCGGAAACTGGCGTATGACGGGGTGGCGCAAGGGAAAGCGGCTCGCGGCCGGTATTGTCGCGAGCCTTATCGTTTTCCTCGAAGCGAATCCCCCGGCCACTGCCGCCGGACCCATGCCGCTAGGGCCGAGCGGTCTGCCGCTGCCGCGTTTTGTCAGCTTGAAGGCGGACAAGATCAACGTCCACCTCGGCCCCGGCAAGAACTACGACGTGCGCTGGGTCTATACCCGCGCCGGATTGCCGGTGGAGATCACCGCGGAATTTGAGAATTGGCGCCGCATTCGCGATAGCGAAGGCTCCGAAGGCTGGGTCTATCACTCGCTGCTGTCGGGGCGGCGCACCGGCTTGGTAACGGTGAAAGATAAAACTGAACTGGTGCCGACTCGCGACGCGCCCTCCGCCGACGGCAAGATAACGGCACGACTCCAGCCTGGCGTGATCGCGATTGTGAAGGAATGCAACGGCAGTTGGTGCCGCGTTAGCGGCGATCAATTCGATGGCTGGATCGAACAGGATCGGCTATGGGGCGTCTATCCCAACGAGAAGCTCGATTGATCCCGGCCGCGGCGGCCGGCTGGCCCTCAGCCGCGTTTACGCCGCAGGCGCACGACCACATCCACGCGCGCGACTTCATATCCTTCTGGCGGCTTCACTTCGCCGACGGTGATGTCGGTATGCGGAATATCGAGCAGAGCGTTGTCGCCCTCGACAAAGAAATGATGGTGCGACGAAATATTGGTATCGAAATAGGCTTTCGAACCATCGGCGGCGACTTGGCGCAACAGGCCGACTTCGGTGAATTGGTGCAGCGTGTTGTAAACGGTGGCGAGCGAGATCGGCACCCGCGCCTTGCTCGCTTCCTCGTAAAGCATCTCGGCAGTGAGATGGCGGTCGCCCTTGCCGAGAAGGATCCATCCCAGCGCCATACGTTGCCGGGTCGGTCGCAAGCCCACCTGCCGCAGCAGCGCCTTGATGTCGTGCCACGGGCAGCCGGTGAGCTCGGAGCGGGGAAACGGTGCCGGTTCGCAGACCGTATCCGGCCGGGGGCTCGAACCGACGATGTTACGCAATAGGCTCATCCGCGCGTCATTTCTCGTAGGTTAGATTCGTTTCTCGCAGGTTAGATTCGTTCTAAATCATTGCGACTAAAGAACAAGATACGGTTTCGCCCAACTTTGTGCAACCGTTTCGCAAAATGAATTCGGCCCGGAGCGGCAGGCCTCGGCGCCGGATTTACCGTTCCGAGGCGGCTTTGACCGGTAGAATCCGTGTGTTAGGAAACGCGGCGCCACCGCGGCGCCTCTCCACCAGGACAGGGCAGGAATGCAAAATCGACGCATGAGTTTTGATTACGAAGACCTGCTCGCATGCGGCCGGGGCGAACTGTTCGAGGAAGGCCCTCAGCTGCCGCTGCCACCGATGCTGATGTTCGACAGGATCGCCGAGATCGCCGAACAAGGGGGCGAGCACGGCAAGGGGCTGATCCGGGCCGAGCTCGACCTGAGGCCGGACCTCTGGTTTTTCCCCTGTCACTTCAAAGGCGATCCGGTCATGCCGGGATGCCTGGGGCTTGATGCTTTGTGGCAGCTTGTCGGATTTTTTCTCGGCTGGCTCGGAGGCAAGGGCAAAGGACGCGCGCTCGGCCTCGGCGAATTGAAGTTTTCCGGCCAGGTCCTGCCGACGGTGAAAAAGGTGGTCTACGGCATCGATATCAAGCGGGTGATGCGCTCCAAGTTGGTGCTTGGTATCGCCGATGGCTGGCTGTCCGCCGACGGTTCGGTGCTGTACCGGGCGAGCGATCTCAAAGTCGGCCTGTTTCGCGACGAGCAGATGCTGCAACCCGGCAACGCCGCCTGAACGCAGCCGGGCGAACGGCGTTGCCGTTGTCATCGGACGGACATCGGCTCAATGTGAACTGATCGCGGGAACCATGGAGAAGAGGTCAGCATGAGACGTGTTGTGGTGACCGGCTTGGGCATTGTTTCGCCCATCGGCAACAACACTCAGGAAGTGCTCGCGAGCCTGCGCGAGGCGAAATCGGGCGTCTCGCGCGCCGACAAATATGCCGAGCTTGGCTTCCGCTGCCAGGTTCACGGCGCGCCGTCGCTCAATGCCGAAGAGATTGTCGACCGCCGCGCCATGCGGTTTCTCGGCGGCGGCGCCGCCTGGAACCACGTCGCCATGGAACAAGCCATCCGCGACGCCGGACTCGAGGCCGATGAAGTGTCCAACGAGCGTACCGGCATCATCATGGGATCGGGCGGTCCTTCGACGCGGGCCATCGTCGAAGCGGCCGACGTCACCCGTGGCAAAGGCCCGAAACGCGTCGGGCCTTTTGCCGTGCCCAAAGCGATGTCCTCAACGGCGTCGGCCACGCTTGCCACCTGGTTCAAGATCAAGGGCGTGAACTATTCGATCTCCTCGGCCTGTGCGACCTCCAACCACTGCATCGGCAATGCCACGGAGATCATTCAGTACGGCAAGCAGGACATAATTTTCGCCGGCGGCTGCGAGGAGTTGGACTGGACCCTGTCGGTGCTGTTCGACGCGATGGGGGCGATGTCGAGCAAGTTCAACGCCACGCCGGAAAAGGCTTCCCGAGCCTACGATGCCGACCGCGACGGTTTTGTCATCGCCGGCGGCGCCGGCGTGCTTGTGCTTGAGGAGCTAGAGCACGCCACGGCGCGCGGCGCGAAAATCTATGCCGAGGTCGTGGGCTATGGCGCCACTTCCGATGGTTACGACATGGTCGCGCCTTCGGGCGAGGGCGCCGTGCGCTGCATGAAGATGGCGTTGGAAAGTGTGAAGACGCCGGTCGACTACATCAATCCTCACGCTACCTCGACGCCGATTGGCGACCTCAAGGAGATCGAGGCGATCCGCGAGGTCTTCGGCGGCAACTGCCCGCCGATCTCCGCCACCAAGTCGCTCACCGGCCATTCGCTCGGCGCTGCCGGGGCCCAGGAAGCGATCTATTCGCTGTTGATGATGAACAACGGGTTCATCTGCGAGAGCGCCAATATCGAAAACATCGATCCGGCTGTGGCCGACATGCCGATCGTGCGTGAACGGCGGGACAACGTGAAGCTCGGCTGCGTGCTGTCGAACTCCTTCGGCTTCGGCGGCACCAATGCCTCCGTGGTGTTCAAGAAACTCGACGCGTAATTTGGGAAACGGTGCAGGAATGACTGAACTGATGAAAGGCAAGCGGGGGTTGATCATGGGAGTGGCGAACGACCACTCCATCGCCTGGGGTATCGCCAAGACTGTGGCGGCTCATGGCGCCGAGCTTGCCTTCACCTATCAGGGCGACGCCTTGGGCCGGCGGGTGCACCCGCTGGCGGAGAGCGTCGGCGCCAAGCTGGTACTGCCCTGCGACGTTGAAGACATCGCCTCGGTCGACCGCGTCTTTGCCGAAATTAAGAAGCAATGGGGCGCCCTCGATTTCCTGGTGCACGCCATCGCTTATTCCGACAAGAACGAGCTGAAGGGCCGCTATGCCGATTCCACGCGGCAGAACTTCGTCCGCACAATGGTGATCTCCTGTTATTCTTTCACGGAGGCGGCGAAGCGCGCGGCCACGCTGATGCCGCACGGCGGCGCCATGGTCACGCTGACCTACAACGGCGGTGAGCGGGCGATGCCCAATTACAATGTTATGGGCGTGGCGAAGGCGGCGTTGGAAGCCTCCGTGCGCTATTTGGCCGTCGATTTCGGCGGGCAGAACATTCGCGTCAACGCCATCTCCGCCGGCCCGATCCGCACTTTGGCCGGCGCCGGCATCAACGACGCCCGCTACATGTTCGCCTTCCAGCAGCGGCATTCCCCGCTCGGGCGCGGCGTGACGCTCGACGATCTCGGCGGCGCCGGTCTCTACCTGTTGTCGGATCTGTCCAGCGGCGTCACCGGCGAAATCCATTTCGTCGATTCCGGCTACAACATCATCGCCATGCCGCAGCCCGACTCGTTGCGGGCGGAGAACGACGACGCCAAGGACGCGGCGCAATAGACCCGGCGTTTGCCAACATAAAGCAAACGGCCGGGAAATTTCCCGGCCGTTTTTTTTTCATGGACGGCGGTCGATTGTCAGGCCGCCTGCGCCATTCGCTGCTGCGGCGTCAGATCGAAACGGTCGGCATTCATCACCTTGGTCCAGGCCGCCACGAAGTCCTTGGCGAATTTTTCTTTCGAGTCGGCGCAGGCGTAGACTTCCGCGAAGGCGCGAAGCTGCGAGTGGGAGCCGAAGATCAGATCGACGCGGGTGCCAGTCCACTTGACCGCCTTGCTCTTGCGGTCGCGGCCCTCGTAAACGCCATCGGCGTTCGGCGGCTGCCACTCGGTGTCCATGTCGAGCAGGTTCACGAAGAAGTCATTGGTCAGCTTCTCCGGCTGCTTGGTGAAGACGCCGTGCTTGGACCCGCCAAAATTGGCGCCGAGCACGCGCAGCCCGCCGACAAGGACCGTCATCTCCGGTCCGGTGAGCTGCAGCAATGCGGCGCGGTCCACCAACGCCTCCTCGGGCTTCATGAATTGCCGCTTGCCGGCGATGTAGTTGCGGAAGCCGTCGGCGCGGGGTTCCAGCGGCGCGAAGGACTCGACGTCCGTCTGTTCCTGCGTCGCATCCATGCGGCCCGGGGCGAAGGGCACTTTGATCTCGAGGCCCGCATCCTTGGCCGCCTTCTCGATCGCTGCGCCGCCGGCGAGCACGATCAGGTCGGCGAGCGAAATCTTCTTGCCGCCGCCGGCCGAGCCGTCGAACTCCTTCTGCACCGCTTCGAGCTTTTGCAGCACCATTGCGAGCTGTTTCGGCTGATTCACCTCCCAGTCCTTCTGCGGAGCGAGACGAATGCGCGCGCCATTGGCGCCGCCGCGCTTGTCGGAGCCGCGGAAAGTCGAGGCCGAGGCCCAGGCCGTCGAGACGAGCTGAGAGACCGACAGGCCGGACGCCAGGACCTTCGCCTTCAGCGCGGCGATGTCCTTGTCGTCGACCAGCGGATGATTCACCGCCGGGATCGGATCCTGCCAGATCAGCGTTTCCTTCGGCACGAGCGGGCCCAGATAGCGCTGGATCGGGCCCATGTCGCGGTGCGTGAGCTTGAACCACGCGCGGGCAAACGCGTCTGCGAACTGATCCGGATGCTCGTAGAAGCGCCGCGAAATCTTCTCGTAAGCCGGATCGAAGCGCAACGAGAGGTCGGTGGTCAGCATGGTCGGCACATGCTTCTTCGATTTATCGAAAGCGTCGGGGATCGTCGCCTCGGCACCTTTCGCTTTCCACTGCTTGGCGCCGGCCGGGCTCGTGGTCAGCTCCCATTCGTATTTGAACAGGTTGTCGAAGAAGTGATTGCTCCACTTGGTCGGCGTCTGCGACCAGGTGACTTCCGGGCCGCCGGTGATCGCATCGCAGCCGACGCCGGTGTTGAATTTGCTCTTCCAGCCGAGGCCCTGATCTTCGAGCGCGCCGCTTTCCGGCGCCGGTCCGACCAGCGACGGATCGCCGGCCCCGTGGGTTTTGCCGAAGGTGTGGCCTCCGGCAATCAGCGCGACGGTTTCTTCATCGTTCATCGCCATGCGGAAAAAGGTCTCGCGGATGTCCTTCGCCGCCGCGACCGGGTCGGGGTTGCCGTTTGGCCCTTCCGGGTTGACGTAAATCAGGCCCATCTGCACCGCGCCGAGCGGCTCGGCAAGCTGGCGTTCGCCGCTATAGCGTTCATCGCCGAGCCACGTGTTCTCGGGGCCCCAATAGAGCTCCTCCGGCTCCCAGACGTCGGCGCGGCCGCCGGCGAAACCGAAGGTTTTGAACCCCATCGATTCCAGCGCAACATTGCCGGCGAGAATCATCAGGTCAGCCCAGGAGATCTTGCGGCCGTATTTCTGCTTGATCGGCCACAACAGCCGGCGGGCCTTGTCGAGGTTGGCATTGTCGGGCCACGAGTTGAGCGGGGCAAAGCGCTGCTGCCCGGAGCCGGCGCCGCCGCGGCCGTCGGTGATGCGATAGGTGCCTGCTGAGTGCCACGCCATGCGGACCATCAGTCCGCCATAATGACCAAAGTCAGCCGGCCACCAAGGCTGCGAATTCGTCATCAAGGCCTGCAGGTCTTTGATCACGCCATTGAGGTCGAGTGTCTCGAACTCCTTGGCATAATCGAAATCCTTGCCCATCGGATCGGACAGCGAGGAGTTGCGATGGAGCATTTCGAGATCCAGCGCGTCCGGCCACCAGTCGCGGTTTCTCGGTCCGCGGGCTCCGGTGAATGGGCATTTGCCCGCGCTCTTGTCGTCAGTCTTCGCGTCCATGGCTCTCTCCGATCGTGTTTTGATTGAGCGTTTTTTCTGGTGGGCTGCAATTGCCGCCCGGTCATAGTGGGGCAGGCATGACGGTCTTGTAGCGAGCCTTGCCAATCAGGTCCAATCGTATTGATTGCTCCCGCCGATAAGCATAACTTATCAATTGGGAAGTCAATATGATCACCTTGCGTCAGTTGCGTTATCTCGCCTCGCTCGCCCGCCACCGGCATTTTGGCCGCGCCGCCGAGGAATGCGCCATCACTCAGCCGGCGCTGTCGATGCAAATCCGCGAACTGGAGCGGGAGATCGGCGCCGACCTGGTCGAACGGCGCCCGGGCGAAATCGTGCTCACGACTATCGGCATCGACATCGCCGAACGCGCCGAGCGCATTCTCGCGGCGACACGCGATCTCGTCGACTTCGCGCGTCATCGCGAGCTGCTAAGCGGTCCCCTGCGCTTCGGTATTATCCCAACGCTGGGTCCTTATGTGCTGCCGCGGATTCTGCCGCGGCTGCAATCGGAATATCCGCGGCTGCGGCTCGAGGTGCGCGAGACGCAAACCCGCGTGCTGCTCGAAGAATTGTCCCGCGGCGCACTCGACGTGGCGTTACTGGCGCTGCCGGTGGATGCGCCGGACCTGGAAACGGCGCGTCTGTTCGACGACGCCTTTTTGCTCGCGCTGCCGGTGGACGATCCGCTGCCGCCGGGCAAGCAGGTCAATGCCCGCGACGTCAGCCAGCGGCTCTTGCTGCTGCTCGAGGAAGGCCACTGCTTGCGCGATCAGGCACTCGCCTTCTGCTCGACTAAGGCGGGTGAGACGCCAGCCGGTCTCGGCGCGACCAGCCTCGCTACGGTGATGCAGATGGTGGCGAGCGGCTATGGCGCGACATTGTTGCCGGAAATCGCCGCCGAAACGGAAGCGCGTGGCCGCCGCGTCAAGCTTCTGCGCTTCGCGCATCCGGCGCCAGCGCGCACGATCGGGCTCGCTTGGCGGCGCACCTCGCCCTGCAAGGCGGATTTTGCCGAACTGGGCAAACTTATCACGCGCGTTTTGGGTGCGTCGGCACTGGTCGCGGCTGAATGAAAAAAGGCGGCAGACGCCGCCTTTTTCTTCCTTCTTTTCTCATCCTGAGGAGCCGTGCGAAGCATGGCGTCTCGAAGGATGCGGCCTTACCCCTTCGGGACGGCGACTGCGCCGCCTCCTCAGGGTGAGGCTACCTACTCGCCCGCCGCAACGTCGCGCTGCTGATCGCGCTCGGCTTTCTGCTTGGCTTCCAGATCCTCGCCGGTGGCCTGATCGACCACCTTCATTGACAGCCGCACCTTGCCGCGGTCGTCGAAGCCGAGCAGTTTCACCTTCACCGTGTCGCCTTCCTTCACCACATCGGTGACCTTGTTCACCCGTTGCGGCGCGAGCTGGCTGATATGCACCAGTCCGTCCTTCGAGCCGAAGAAGTTCACGAAGGCGCCGAAGTCCATGACTTTGACCACCGTGCCCTCGTAAATCTGACCGACTTCCGGATCGGACGCGATCGACTTGATCCAATTGAGCGCCGCCTTGATTGATTCGTGATTGGCGGAGGCGACCTTCACCGTGCCGTCGTCCTCGACATTGATCTTGGCGCCGGTCTTTTCCACGATCTCGCGGATCACCTTGCCGCCGGTACCGATCACTTCGCGGATCTTGTCGGTGGGAATCTGGATGATCTCGATACGAGGCGCATGCTCGCCGAGCTCGGCGCGTGCCGTGTTGATGGCCTTGCCCATCTCGCCGAGGATATGCATGCGGCCTTCCTTGGCCTGCCCCAGCGCCACCTGCATGATCTCCTCGGTGATGCCGGAAATCTTGATGTCCATCTGCAGCGAGGTGACGCCCCGTTCGGTACCGGCGACCTTGAAATCCATGTCGCCGAGATGGTCCTCATCGCCGAGGATATCGGATAGAACCGCGTAGCGTTTGTTCTCGAGGATCAGCCCCATGGCGATTCCGGCGGTGGGCCGTTTCAGTGGCACGCCGGCGTCCATCAGTGACAGCGACGTGCCGCATACCGTCGCCATCGACGACGAGCCGTTCGATTCCGTGATCTCCGACACCACCCGGATGGTGTAGGGGAACTCATGATGCGCCGGCAACACGGGATGGATGGCGCGCCAGGCGAGCTTGCCGTGGCCGATTTCGCGCCGCCCGGGCGCACCGATGCGGCCGGTTTCGCCCACCGAGAAGGGCGGGAAATTGTAGTGCAACAGGAACGTTTCTTTGTAGGTGCCCGGCAAGGCGTCCACGAATTGCTCGTCCTCCCCGGTGCCGAGCGTCGCCACGACCAGGGCCTGTGTTTCGCCGCGGGTGAACAAAGCAGAGCCGTGCGCGCGCGGCAGCACGCCGACCTCGGCCACGATCGGGCGCACCGTCTTCAGATCGCGGCCGTCGATGCGGCGGCCGGTGTCGAGAATATTCCAGCGCACGATCTTGGCTTCGAGGTCCTTGAACACGGCGGCGACCTGCAGCTTGTCGTATTTCGGCTCGCCACCTTCGGGCAGGAAATGCGCCATCACCTTCGCTTTCGCGGCTTCGACGGCATCGTGCCGTTGTGTCTTCTGCGGGATGGCATAGGCGGCACGTAGGTCCTGCTCGACCAAGCCGAGCATTTCCTTTTCCAGCGCCTGGGTATCGGGAAGCTGGAAATCGCGCGGCTCTTTGGCGGCCTTTTCCGCAAGCTGGATGATCGCGTCGATCACCGGCTGGAAATGCCGGTGGCCGAACATCACCGCGCCGAGCATGATCTCCTCAGTCAGCTCGCGCGCCTCTGACTCCACCATGAGCACTGCGTCAGCGGTGCCGGCGACGACGAGATCGAGATGGGATTCGACCATCTCGTCGATCTGCGGATTGAGCACGTATTCGTTATTGATGAAGGCGACCCGGGCGGCGCCGACGGGGCCCATGAAGGGCACGCCGGAGAGCGTGAGTGCCGCCGAGGCGGCAACCATGGCCACGATATCGGGATCGTTTTCCAAATCGTGGGAAAGCGTGGTGACGATCACCTGGGTATCGCAACGATAACCCTTGGCGAAGAGCGGCCGCACCGGGCGGTCGATCAACCGAGAAACCAGCGTCTCCTTTTCGGTGGGCCGGCCCTCGCGCTTGAAATAACCGCCAGGGATGCGCCCCGCGGCATAGAATTTTTCCTGGTAATTGACCGTCAGCGGAAGGAAATCGATGCCTTCCTTCGGCTGTTTCGCGGAAACGACGGTGGCGAGAACTTTGGTCTCGCCGTAGGTCGCAAGGACGGCGCCGTCGGCCTGTCGGGCTATCTTTCCGGTTTCCAGGGTGAGCTTGCGCCCACCCCAGTCGAGTTCAACGCGGTGGATATCAAACATCTTAATCGTCTTTCATGGTTTTCGCGGAAGGGCGAAAGCCATGAGCAAGACGGCGAGAGGCTGTGCCGCGCACGCGAATTGCGGGCGGTAACAGCACCTGGCGATCCTGCCATGGCCTTCATGACTTCCTCGGTTATCACGGGCGTCTCAGGCCCGCTCTTGGTGGACAGCCGGATTGCTGTCCGACGCACACGGCGGCAATACAAAAATTCCGCCGGAAAACGCGCGGATGCTCCGCGCGGAACGGTAATCAGCGGCGGATGCCGAGCTTGTCGATGATCGCCTTATAGCGCGTCTCGTCCGTGCGCTTGAGGTAATCAAGGAGTTGCCGGCGCGTGCTCACAAGCTTTAACAGTCCGCGCCGCGAATGATTGTCTTTTGCATGGGTCTTGAAATGCTCGGTCAGGTTGTTGATCCGTTCACTGAGGATCGCGACCTGGACTTCGGGCGAGCCGGTATCGCCCTTCTTGGTGGCAAAGGTCTTGATGACCTCCGCCTTACGGTCGGCTGCAATCGACATCGTCACTTACCTTCTCATATGCGGGCACCGCCCTGGATGCCGGCGAGGTTGAAAACGCGCTTGGGGACGATCTCGCCGCGGTCGACCTCGGCCAGAGCGATCAATTGCCCGGATGCCGTGACATGGACCGTGCCGCGGAAAATGGGAGCATCCCGTCCGCGCAACAAAACGGCCTGACCCCGCTGGAGCCGGGCCGCATCTGCCCGGCTGACGGCCAGCGCCGGGATGTCGTCCAGCGCGGTCTCAACGGGCAGTAGCAGATCGGCGAGGTTTCCCTCGCCGACCGCGGCTCTATGACACAAAGCCTCGAGCCGTTCCAGTGAAATCATCTGCGCGTCCCCGAACGGCCCGACCACGGTCCGCCGCAGCTCCGCGACATGGCCGCGGCAGCCGAGCGCGCGGCCCATGTCCCGGGCGATGGCACGGACATAGGTGCCCTTGCCGCATTCGGCGGCCAGCACCGCGTGGTCGGGGTCGGGAATGGAGATCAGCGACAGCCGGTGAATCTCGACCTCGCGTTCGGCGAGCTCGACCGCTTCGCCTTCGCGGGCGAGATCATAGGCGCGCTCGCCGTCGATCTTGATCGCCGAATAGCGCGGCGGCACCTGCGCGACGCGGCCGGTGAAGCGCGGCAGCAGGGCGGCGATCGCCTCGGCCGGCGGCCGTTCCGCGCCGGTGGCCACGACGCGCCCTTCGGCGTCGTCGGTGTCGCGTTCCTCGCCCCAGCGCACGGTGAACTGGTAGGCCTTGCGCCCATCGACGACGAAGGGGACCGTCTTGGTCGCTTCCCCGAGCGCGATCGGCAGGCAGCCGGAGGCGAGCGGGTCGAGCGTGCCGGCGTGGCCGGCGCGCCTGGCCGAGAACAGCCGCTTGATCACGCTGACCGCGTGCGTCGAGGTCATGCCGACCGGCTTGTCGAGCACGACCCAGCCGTGCACGTCGCGCTTCTCGCGCTTGCGCTGCGGCTGCTGGCGTGCGGCGCGTTCGAGAGCGATGGAATCTTCGGGCGCGGTCATCGGAGGCCGATCAGCTTTGCTCGTCTTTGTCCGGGACGAGGTCTCGTTGCACCTCCGGCGTGCGCAGCAACTTGTCGATCCGCTCCGCCTCGTCGAACCGCTCGTCCAGGCGAAAACGGATGTCGGGGGCGAATTTCAGATTGACCCGGCGCGCGATCTCTCCGCGCAGGAATTTCTTGTTGCGCTCGAGTGCGGCCAGGACCGGCTGGGCGTCGCGGCCGCCGAGCGGCATGACATAGATGGTGGCGATCCGCAGATCGGCGGTCATGCTCACCTCCGGCACCGTGATCAGGTGATT
>DASREA010000053.1:0-15180 GCA_035652315.1 Xanthobacteraceae bacterium
GATGCAGGACCGGATCGGCAATGCCTTCACCTACACGCTGCTGAAGCTGGGGCGAACCGAGGCAGATACCAGCGGACTGGAGCGCGCTTTCGCGGCGCGCGGTGCGCCGCTGCGCATTCTCGACATTCCCGACGAGACGCCCCGCGACGTCTATGGCCACGATCTCTTGCTGTTGCGGCCCGACATGCATGTGGTCTGGCGCGGAAACATTTCGTCGGAAGACCCGGAAAAATTAGTGCGGAGTGCGACAGGGAATTAGGCGCTGGCTTCGTTGTCGGGGTAGATTTGTAGATCGATCGATAAGATGCGTCTAAAAATGAAGATACCGTGGCCCGGAAACCAGTGCATTATCTGTCTCGAAGGGGGCACCCTTTCAGCGGAGCACGTGATCCCAGAAGCCTTGGGTGGCGTCCTAGAATGCAAATTTTTATGCAAGACCTGCAATAATCGCTTCGGATTAGGCTTTGAGGCTAAGGCAAAGACCGATCCGGCAATTAGGCTGGCTGTTGCTAATCTGAAGTCCGAAATACCCAATATTTATTCACTGGTCGAAGATGGCCAAGAATACGTTGCTCACAGCGGACCTGCTCGCGTAAAGGCGGCTTTTCGTAAGGGAGAGATAAGGCCAAAAACGTGTCGGCTCAATGATGGGTCTTTAATGGTGCCGATCAAGGATGCTCCGGGACACATCGAGCGAATGCTAACAAGAGACGGGCACGATACCGACTTCGTGCGACAAGCGCTCACGGCTTTCGGGAGCGCGTCTGAAGGCAAGGAAATCGAGGTATCGAGAAACGTTAGCGCCATCAACTGGCCTACACACAAGGTCGAACTCGATTTGAGCAGCAGCGTTCCGCTTAGCGAGCTTCTATTGGTGAAGATAGCCTATGAATTCTTAGCGCTCATGTCCGGTAGCGCACTTTGCAATGATACTTTGCAACTAAACGAAATTAGACACGTGTTGAGGTGCAATAAACGCGAGTCAGACGCTTTCCAAATTGAACGGCTTTTTGCGCCCCAATATGCGCCGTTTCATGGGCTTTGCTTCGAAGAAAACGATCCTTACGTAAAGATTCAGATACGGCTCTTCGGCAAATTAGCCTATCGCGTCCACTTCCGACGGTTGGGATTTAATGGACCAAAGATTGTGTACACACATAACCTGAAATCGCGCGAAGAGGACGTTCGTGAGTACGGGGCCGAGCCTCACAAATCCCAGCGCGGATAAAAAAACACAGCGCCGGCTTAGGTGGTCCGGCTCTCGCGCTTGGCGCTTTGGCCGGGATTACAAAAGGCGGCAGAGCCTAGAACAAACTCCCCTGCCCCGAACCGCCTTTGCACGGGCGCGCCTTCTCGGGCCTAGGCGCAGCGGCAGGCGCCCCATCCGCTACCGCCCCCACATGTCCGTCGGAAAACTCGATGTCGAGGCGCTGACCGGACGCGACCGCGGCGGCGTTGTGCAGTGGATGGCCCGCGCCGTCGCGCACCAGCGCAAAGCCGCGCCGGAGCACCGCGCGATAGGAAAAGGCGGAAAGCAGTTGCCCGGTCGCTTTGACGCGGTCGCGGTAGCGCGCCAGCAGCACCCTTTGCGCACGCTGCCCGCGATCGCCAAGCCCGTCGAGCCGTTCCGCGGCGCGCGACAGCCGCGCACTCAAAAGCTGCGGCCCGAGCCGCGCCGCCACCCGCGACAATTGCGTGTGATGGATTTGCGCATTGGCACGCAGCGCCCGCGGCAACCTTTCGGCCAGCCCGTCGAGCTGCTGACGCGGCGTGGCAAGGATGTCCTTGGGCAGCGCACGGGCGAGCGCGCGCAATTCCTTGCGGCGCTGTTCCATGCCGCGCTGCCAACAGACGACCTGACGGCTGCCAAGCGCGGCCGTGCGCATGATCAGTTCGGCGCGCACCGGCACCGCCATTTCCGCCGCCGCCGTCGGCGTCGGAGCGCGGCGGTCGGCGGCGAAATCGATCAGCGTGACGTCGGTTTCGTGGCCGACCGCGGAGATCAGCGGGATCATGCTTTCCGCCGCCGCGCGCACGACGATTTCCTCGTTGAAGCACCACAAATCCTCCAGCGAACCGCCGCCGCGGGCGACGATCAGCACGTCCGGGCGCGGAATCGAGCCGCCTTGCGGCAGCGCATTGAAGCCGTGGATGGCTGCCGCGATCTGTTCCGCCGCGCCGTCGCCTTGCACCTTCACGGGCCAGACCAGCACCCGGCGCGGAAAGCGGTCGGACAGCCGGTGCAGGATGTCGCGGATCACCGCGCCAGTCGGCGAGGTAATCACCCCGACAACGTCCGGCAGGAATGGTAGAAGCTGCTTGCGCGCTTCCGCAAAGAGGCCTTCGGCGGCGAGCTTTTTCTTGCGCTCTTCGAGCAGCGCCATCAGCGCGCCGAGGCCCGCCGGCTCCAGCGTCTCAATGACGATCTGATATTTCGATTGCCCCGGATAGGTCGTGATGCGGCCGGTGACGACGACTTCCAGCCCCGCCTCCAGCTTGATCTTGATGCGCGGAGCGCCGTTGCGCCAGATCACGCCAGCGAGGCAGGCCTTGTCGTCCTTGAGGTCGAGATAGATGTGACCGTTGGAATGGTAGCTGACCTTGCCCAGCTCGCCGCGCACGCGCACGTAGCTGAAGCCCTCCTCAATCGTGCGCTTCAGCGCCGCCGACAGCTCGGAGACGGTCAATTCCACAACGTTCATCAGCGGTGCGTCACTCACGGGGGCCGAATCTCTTGCGATGGTCGGGGCTCATGCTACACCACTCCTGTCGTCATTGCCGGGCTTGACCCGGCAATCCAGCTTTTCGTGAAGGAGATGGATGCCCGGATCAAGTCCGGGCATGACGAATAGGGAATGGGCATGAACATCCTTCTTCTCGGCGCCGGCGGGCGCGAACATGCGCTGGCCTGGAAGATCGCGGCAAGCCCGCTGGTCGAGCGGCTCTATTGCGCGCCGGGTAATGCCGGGATCGCGAAAGATGCGGAATTGGTAGACCTCAACATTGGCGATCATCAGGCGGTCATCGCTTTCTGCCGCGCCAACGGGATTGATCTCGTCGTGGTCGGACCGGAAGGGCCGCTTTGCGCCGGGATCGTTGATGATTTGGAAGTGGCCGGCATCAAGGCCTTCGGCCCGAGCAAAAAATCTGCGCGCCTCGAAGGCTCCAAAGGCTTCACCAAGGATCTCTGCAAGCAGAACGATATTCCCACCGCCACCTATGAGCGGTTCCGCGATGCCGGCGCCGCGAGGGCCTATGTGCGCCACCAGGGTGTGCCCATCGTTATCAAGGCCGACGGTCTCGCCGCCGGCAAAGGCGTCGTGGTGGCGATGACCTCGAAAGAAGCGGAGGCCGCGCTCGACATGATCTTCGGCGGCAGCCTCGGCGAGGCCGGCGCCGAAGTCGTGATCGAAGAATTTCTGCGCGGCGAGGAAGCCTCCTTCTTCGTGCTGTGCGACGGCGAGAACGCCATCCCGCTTGCCACCGCGCAGGACCACAAGCGCGCCTTCGATAACGACCAGGGACCAAACACTGGCGGCATGGGCGCTTATTCTCCGGCGCCCGTGGTCACGCCTGCGATTGCCGCCCGCGTCATGGACGAGATCGTGCAGCCGACGCTGCGCGCCATGAAGGCGATGGGCGCGTCCTACAAAGGGGTGCTCTATGCCGGACTGATGCTGACTGCGGAGGGACCGAAGCTGATCGAATACAACGTGCGCTTCGGCGATCCGGAGTGTCAGGTGCTGATGTTGCGGCTGATGTCCGATCTCGTGCCCGCGCTCGTCGCCGCCTGCGACGGCATGCTGAAGAATTTCGATCTGCGCTGGTATCCCGATTTTGCACTCACCGTCGTCATGGCGGCCAAGGGCTATCCGGGCAGCTATGCCAAAGGCACGGTGATCGACGGCTTGGACGAAGCCGCCGCGGTCGAGGGCGTGGAGATTTTTCATGCCGGCACCAAGCTGCAAGACGGCAAGCTCGTCGCCAATGGCGGCCGCGTGCTTAACGTCTGCGCGCGCGGCAAGACGGTGGGGGAAGCGCAGCAGCGCGCCTATGCCGCCGTCGACAAAATCCGCTGGGCCGACGGTTTCTGCCGAAGGGATATAGGCAAGCGGGCGATCTAATTTTGATCCTCATGGTGAGGAGCGTCGCGAAGCGGCGCTTCTCGAACCCTGAGGCCTCATCTTTGAGACCTGCGGCGCGGGCTCCTCAGGATGAGGATCGTGGTACTTACCGCCGTACCGCGAAAAAATCCCGCAGCAGGCCTGCGGCTTCGCTTTCGCCGACGCCGGCATAGACCTCCGGACGGTGGTGACAGGTGGGCGCGGAGAAGAAGCGGACGCCGTTTTCCACCGCCCCGCCTTTGGGATCGGGCGCGCCATAGTAGAGCCGCCGGAGGCGGGCGAAGGACATGGCCGCGGCGCACATGGTGCAGGGCTCCAGCGTGACATAGAGATCGCAGTCCGCGAGCCGCTCGGAGCCGAGCGCGGCGGCGGCGGCGCGCAGGGCCAGCAATTCGGCATGAGCGGTCGGGTCGCGGTCAGCGACCGTGCGGTTGCCGGCGCGCGCAACAACCGCGCCTTCGCGGACGATGACGCAGCCGACCGGGACCTCGCCGCGCGCCTGCGCGGCACGCGCTTCTTCCAGGGCTATGTCCATGAACGAGGGCATTCGTGCTTTCCGCGAGCGGGTCTGCTATCAGGCAACATCTTATCGACGACAACCGCCATGCCCGACAAGAGAAACAATCGCGGAAAGCCGCAACGGCGCGCCCAGGCAAAGCCCGATCCGCGGCGCCCAGCGAAATCCGCCGCGCGCATCGCCAAGGTGATCGCGCGCGCCGGCCTCTGCTCGCGCCGCGATGCGGAAGAGTGGATCGCGGCGGGCCGCGTCGCGGTCAACGGCGCGGCGATTTCTTCTCCCGCGCTTAATGTCCGCCCGAGCGACAAGATCACCGTCGACGGCGCCCCGCTGCCGCAGCGCGAGCGCACGCGGCTTTTCCTCTATCACAAGCGGCGCGGGCTGGTGACCACGCATGCCGATCCGGAAGGCCGCCCCACCATCTTCAACGGGCTGCCGAAGAACCTGCCGCGGCTGATCAGCGTCGGCCGGCTCGATTTCAACACCGAAGGGCTGCTGCTGCTCACCAACGACGGCGGCCTCGCCCGCGTGCTGGAACTGCCGCAGACCGGCTGGCTGCGCCGCTATCGCGTGCGCGCACTCGGCCGCGTCACACAGGGGCAGCTTGATGCTTTGCGCGGCGGCGTCGAGATCGGCGGCATACACTACGGGCCGATCGAAGCCACCTTCGACCGCGAGCAAGGCGCCAATGTCTGGCTCACCATCGCCATTCGCGAAGGCAAGAACCGCGAGGTGCGCAACGTCATGGAGCATCTCGGCCTGAAGGTGAACCGGCTCATCCGCGTTTCCTTCGGCCCGTTCCAGCTCGGCGAATTGCGCGAAGGCGCGGTGGAGGAAGTGAGGACGCGCACGCTGCGCGACCAGCTCGGCGAGCGCATCGCAGCGCAGGCGGGTGCGGATTTCGAAGGGCCGATCATGGCGCGGGAACAAGCACCGAAAGCGGTTGCTCGTCATTCCGGGGCGCCGCATGAGCGCCAAGCAGCGCGCATCTCCCGCAACGACATCATCGCCGACCGGCGCGGGCGAAAGATCCCAGTCACCCGCACGCGTATGGAAAAACCGGAGCGTTCACTCCACGCACCGAAACACCGCGGCAAGCCGCGCCGGCCCGACCGCAGCCGCGGCCCGCGCCCGTCAAGGCCGCGCTGATGCGCGTGGTCGGCGGACGCTTGCGCGGGCGCGCGCTCTCCGGGCCGAAGGCGCCAGGCATTCGCCCCACCGCCGACCGCCTGCGCGAAGCGCTATTCAACATTCTGATCCATGCCTACAGCGATCCGGTCAGCGGCGCGCGCGTGCTCGATCTCTTTGCCGGCACTGGCGCGCTCGGCATCGAGGCGCTGTCGCGCGGCGCGGCTTTCGTGCTGTTCGTCGATAATGGCGCCGAGGCGCGTGCGTCGCTGCGCGCCAATATCGAGGCGCTCGGTCTCGGCGGCGTCAGCAAGGTCTTCCGGCGCGATGCCACGCAACCCGGCGCGGCTCACCTGCCGCCCTTCTCACTGGTCTTTGCCGATCCGCCCTACGGCAAAGGTCTGGCGGAGAAGGCTCTGGTCAGCGCGCGCGAAGGCGGCTGGCTGCAACCCGATGCGCTGGTCGTGGTCGAGGAAACCAAGGCTCGATTCGCAGCGCCGCAAGGCTTTGAGGAACTCGAACGCCGCATTTACGACGACACGGAGCTGGTGTTCTTGCGGTTGTCGTGAACCTGAAGCCTAAATGGGCGGCACGCCAAGGGCCGACCCAAGCGGCTCCCGCGCGCATCGGATTCGGGACAGCCTCGCTTCGCAATGGCGGCAATACTACCGCTTGTCGCCGCCCGGCGGCACTCTTTCGCCGGTTCGCCGGTCGATGCCGGAACGGCGGTCGGCGCCCGAGCGCCGCTCTCCCATCGTCCGTCTTTCTTCCTCGGTTCGGGTATCCTTGCCGCTGCGGCGGTCCTTGCCCGCTCGCCGGCCGGTTCCTGTGCGCCTCTCGCCGCCCATTTGCGTCTCCCCAAGATGATCTCTTGAAACGAGACTCACGCCGTCAAGCAAAGCTTACCGTCTTTTGCCGGCCCCGCGGCAATGCGGCTTGGGTTTTCCCATCACTTTCTGCCGAATAGCCGTTCGATATCGGAAAGCTTGAGTTCCACATAGGTCGGCCGGCCGTGGTTGCATTGGCCGGAATTGGGCGTCTCCTCCATCTCGCGCAGCAGCGCATTCATCTCCTCCGGCTTGAGCCGACGGCCGGCGCGCACCGAACCGTGGCAGGCCATGGTTGCGGCCACGTGCAGGACGCGCCGCTCCAGCGGCACCGCCTCATCCCATTCAGCCATATGCTCGGCCAGGTCGCGCAACAAAGCGCGGGCATCGATTTCTCCGAGGATGGATGGGGTTTCGCGCACCGCCACGGCGCCGGGGCCGAAACCTTCGATGGTTAGCCCGTAGCGCGCAAGCTCGCCGGCGCGCGCCAGCAGCCGCTCGATATCGGCCTCGTCGAATTCCACGATTTCCGGGATCAGGAGAATTTGCCGCGCCACGCCGCCGCGCGCCAGAGCCGCTTTCATGCGCTCATAGACGAGGCGCTCGTGGGCGGCGTGCTGGTCGACGATGACAAGACCGTCCCGGGTTTGCGCGACGATATACGTTTCATGAATCTGGGCGCGCGCGGCGCCAAGCGGGCGATCAAGCAGGTCGGGCGCAGGTTCGATCAGGCCGGCGCGCGCGTCCGCCGCCGGGGCGCCGACATCGAAGGCGTCCTGCGCCGCGTCGGCGAAACCGGCGAGATTGCCATGCACGACGGGCTGCGCGGGCGAGCGTCGCCAATCCCAGCGCGGCGTATTCGCGGGGCGGAAGGCGGCGACGGTCGCCATTCCGCCGGTGCTCGCGCTCCTGCGGGCATCGCGCGCCAGCGCCTCCTTCAAGGCGCCGACCAGAAGCCCGCGCACCCGCGCCGCGTCTCGGAAACGCACTTCGGTCTTGGCCGGATGCACGTTGACGTCGACCTCGCGCGGATCGAGGGTGACGAACAGCGCCACCAGCGGATGGCGGTCGCGCGGCAGATAATCGGCATAGGCGGCGCGCACCGCGCCGATCAGCAGCTTGTCCCGCACCGGCCGGCCGTTGACGAAGAGATATTGGCCGAGGGCATTGGCGCGGGTGAGCGTCGGCAGCGCGGCGAAGCCTTCCACGATCAGCTCCTCTCGCCCCGCGCGTATCTCCAGCGCGTTGGCGCGGAATTCCGGTCCAAGAATATCGGCTAGCCGCGCCAAGCGGCCCGTCGGTCCGGGCAATGCCGCCGCCCAGGTCACCGGCGCGCGCTCTTCCCCGGCCAAGGTGAAGGCGACATCGGGGCGGCTCATGGCGAGACGGCGGACCACCTCGCGCACGGCTTCCGCTTCGGTGCGGTCGGTCTTGAGAAATTTCAGCCGCGCCGGCGTAGCGTAGAAAAGGTCGCGTACCTCAACGCGCGTGCCGTCGATGAGGGCGGCCGGCCGCGCCGCCGACTTGGCCCCCGCGTCGACGCTCAGCTCCCAGCCGTGCGCTTCGCTGCCATGGCGCGTGGCGATGGCAAGCCGAGCCACCGCGCCAATCGACGGCAGCGCTTCGCCCCGAAAACCAAGCGTACGGATCGCTAGCAGGTCTTCATCGTCGAGTTTGGAGGTGGCGTGGCGCTCGACCGCGAGCTCAAGATCGCGGCGCGGCATGCCCTCGCCGTCGTCGATGACGCGGATAAGGCGCCGCCCGCCGCCATCGGTCGTC
The DNA here is from genome assembly GCA_035652315.1 of Xanthobacteraceae bacterium. GTDB lineage: Bacteria > Pseudomonadota > Alphaproteobacteria > Rhizobiales > Xanthobacteraceae > CANKHA01. The sequence continues at coordinate 8,376 of DASREA010000053.1, forward strand.
ACCTCAATGCGGCGAGCGCCCGCATCGAGTGCGTTCTCGACGAGTTCCTTCACCACGCTCGCGGGGCGCTCCACCACCTCGCCCGCGGCGATGCGATTGACGATGGCCTCGGGAAGCTGGCGGACGGGCATGGCGCTGGCACCGATTCGGAATCGAGTGCGAGTCTAGCGGCGGCCCGCCGCAGCCGCGAGGCCGCGCCGCGCGCTGCCCCCGCTATTCGACGGAAGGCCGCTTCTGCCGCAGGCTTTTGATGCCGCCGCGGCGCTTTTTTCCTTGCAGCCGCCGCTCGCGCGCCGCCCGGGTCGGCTTGGTCGGCCGCCGCGGAACCGGCCGCACCGCGGCCTGGCGGATCAGGTCGATGAGACGGGCGAGCGCGTCCTGCCGGTTGCGTTCCTGGGTGCGGTGACGCTGCGCCACGAGCACCAGAACGCCGTCCTTGGTGACGCGCCGGCCGCCGATCCGCTCCAGGCGCAGGCGGACATCCGGCGGCAAAGTCGGCGAGTGCCGCACGTCGAACCGGAGCTGCACGGCGGTAGAGAGCTTGTTGACGTTCTGGCCGCCGGGTCCAGAGGCACGGACGAAAGTTTCGGCGATCTCCGATTCGTCAATGGCGATGCTGTGGGTGATGCGGATCATCGGCGGGCATCATGGCCCGCCAGATACTTCTTCGCCAGCACTTTGCCTTCTTCCACTGCCGGCTGATCGAAGGCGTCGACGCCGAGAAGCTGCGCGGCGATGATGGTCTCCAGCATAAAATGCATCAACAGCTCGCCGAGGCTCGCCTCGTCCAGCATCTCCAGATGGATGGTGCGCACCGGGCAGCCGTTCTTGGCGAGGGTTTCCGCGGTTGCGCGTCCCTGCGCGGCGACGAGATCGCCGATGGTCTTGCCGGCGAAGTCCGGCTCACCGCACAGCTTGGCCAAATCCGCTTCGATGCGCGGGCCGCGCCCCGCGGTGCCGACGGTGACGATCGTGAACAGCTTGTCGCGCGGCCCTGCGATGAAAAGCTGCAACTGGCTGTGCTGATCCACCGGTCCGAGCGCGCCGATGGGCGTGGTGCCCTTGCCGTCCTTGCCCAGGCTCTCCGCCCAGAGCTGGACATACCAGCGGGTGAACCGCTCGAGCCGGTCCGCATAGGCCATCAGCACGGCGATGCGCTTGCCCTGGCGCGCGAGCGCGACCGCGAGAGCGGCGCCGACCGCACAGGGCACCTCGGCCGCCGCCCGCTTTTCCAACACCGGCGCCAGCGACGCCGCCGCGCCCTGGCGCAGCTTGCCGATATCGAGGCCGAGCACCGCGGCGGGGAGCAAGCCGACGTTGGTGAAAACCGAATAGCGGCCGCCGACGCCGGGGTCGTGATCGAGAACCGGGGCGTGAGACGGCGCGAGCAAATCGCGCAGGCCATTATGGCCGCCCGGCTTCCGCGGTTCGGACAGCCCGATCACCTGCTCGGGGATACGCGACTGAAGGCCGGCCTTGCGCAAGGCAGCGAGAACCGCCGCGGTTTGCATCAGCGTTTCACCGGTGCCGCCGGATTTGGAGATGGCTACAAAGCGCGAAGTAGCGAGCGGCAGCCTTTGCAGCAACAGCTCGAAGCTCAGCGGATCGAGATTGTCCATGAAATGCAGGCGCGGCGGATCGCGCAGCGCGCCGACGCCGGGCACCGCATAGCCGGCGAGCTGCGCCAGCGTCTGCCCGCCCAGGCTGGAGCCGCCGGTGCCGAGGAAGATGACGTCCGTCGCCGCCGCGAGGCCACCGGCCACGCGGCCGATTTCCGCTATATCTTCGTGCTTTTCCGGAAGGCGGAGCAGCGGCAGGGTTCCGGCGCCGTGCCGAGCTCGCAACCAATCGAGGGCCCTCTCCGCCGCCTTCAAGGCCTCGGCAAAAGCCGACGCCGAAACGCCTTCGGGGCCGACGCGCTCCGCCTTGGCCAGTTCGATGGATTGCCGCAACGCCATGCCCATCCTCTGCGGGTATGCGCCATCGCCCCTACACGGGGCGGGCCGAAATGTCACGACCGGAAACGAGGAAGAGAGGGTGTCAGTTCTGCGTGGTGAGGCCGCCCTGCGTGCGGCCGACGACGCTGACCAGCATCTTGCCGTCAAGCAGGCGCTTGGCGACGCGTTTGGCATCGTCGAGCGTCACCGCATCGATCAGCGCATTGCGCTTGTCGATATAGTCGATGCCGAGATCGTCGAGCTGAATCTGCAGCAGGGCGCTGGCGATGCTGCGCGAAGTGTCGAGATTGAGCGCGAAGGAACCCTTCAGATAGGCCTTGGCCTTCTTCAACTCCTCGGCGGTCGGCCCGCTCTCGGCCATGCGCCGGATTTCTTCGTCGATGACCTGAAGCGTTTCACCGACCTTGTTCGACCGCGTCGCCGTGGAGCCAAGATTCACCGCGGCGTTGTGCAGCCAGACCAGGCTGCCGCCGACGCTGTAAGCGAGGCCGCGCTTCTCCCGCACTTCGTTATACAGCCGGGAAGAGAAGGTGCCCCCGCCGACGATATGATCGACCACATAGGCGGCCATGAAATCCGGGTCCTTGCGGGCGATCCCGACGCCGCCAAAGACGATGTTCGCCTGCGGAACGTCCAGCTTCACGTCGATGCGCCGGCCGAGGGCCTGCGGTTCGGCATAAGAAACCGGCGCCAGCTCGGCCTTCGCCGGCAGCGCGCCGAAAATGCGGTCGATCATGGCTCCGGCCGTCACCGCGTCGATGTCGCCGACAATCGCGATCTTGAGATTGTCCCGCGCCAACACCCGCTTGATATAGGCGCGCAGGTCCTCGACGCCGATCTGCGCCACGGATTCAAGCGTGCCGTTCACCGGCCGGCCATAGGGATGATTGGGAAATGCCGCGGCCCACCAGCGCAGACTGGCAAGGGCGCGCGGATTGGTGCTTTCGCGCCGCAAATCGGAAAACAGCTGCCCGCGCACGCGTTCCACCGCCGTCGCGTCGAAGCGCGGCGCGGTCAGCGCCAGCCGCAGCAGGTTTGCCGCTTCGTCGCGGTTTTCGCTGAGCGTGCGCAGCGAGCCTTGCAGGACGTCGCGCCCGCTGCTGAAGCGCATTTCGATGGCGCGGCTTTCGAGCCTTTCATGGAAGGCCTTGGAATCCAGATTGCCGGCGCCTTCGTCGAGCAGGCCCGAGGCGAACGTACTCACTCCCGGCTTGCCGGCGGGATCCTGGCTGGCGCCGCCGCGGAACGCATATTGCATCGTGACCAGCGGCAAAGCCAGCTCGCGCACCAGCCAGGCCTCGATACCGAGCGGGCTGACAATACGCTCGATAGGAACGGCATTGGCGGGAACCGCCGCCAGCCAGAGAAAAAGCCCCGCCAGCGGCAGAAGCGCCGCGCGCCACGCAGGGAAAGCGGCTCGCCGCTTCATGTCCGTTTCTCCTTCGAGGGATTCTCCGGCGCGGCCGGGAATTCCTTGATCAGATAGCCGGTGACTGAACGCTGCCGCTCGAGCCATTGCCGCGCCGCATCCTGCACCTGCTGGACGGTGACCTGGCGAATGCGGTCGGGCCAGGCGCGGATACTGTCGACCGTTTGCCCGGTCGCCAGCCCCGCGCCGTACATGCGCGCCAGCGTGCTCTGGCTGTCCTGTGCGTAAATCGAATCCGCGATCAGCCGCGTCTTCGATCTTTCCAGCTCGGCGGCGTTGATGCCCTTGTCGATCAACTCGGCCACGACCGCGTCCATTGCCGCTTCCAGTTGCGTCATGCTGACGCCGGGACGCGGCGCGCTGTGAATGCCGAAGCTCGTGGCGTCGACCGCGGTGCCCTCATAAGTGGCGCCGGCATCCACGGCCAGACCGCTTTCCACCACCAGTGCACGGTAGAGCCGGCTGTTAGCGCCGCCGCCGAGGATATGGGCCAGCACTTCCAGCGCCTCGGCTTCACCACGTTTTGCCGTCGTCTCCGACGGCACCAGATATTTGCGTTCGACGAACGGCTGTTCGACCTGCGGATCGGCAAGAGTCACGGTGCGCGCAGCGATCGGCGTGGGTTCCTGGGGGCGCTGGCGGGGACCGATATCGCCGCGGCGCGGGATTTTGCCGTAGCTTGCTTCGGCCAGCGCCTTGACCTGATCGGGATCGACGTCGCCGGCGACGACGACGATGGCGTTATTCGGTGCATAATAGCGGTGGTAGAAGGCGATTGCCTCGTCGCGGTTGAGCCTTTCGATTTCCGCCCGCCAACCGATCACCGGCCGCCCGTAAGGATGATTGAGATAGAGCGCGGCATCGAGTTGTTCATCGAGCCGGCTTTGCGGCCGGTTGGCGACGCGCATGTTCTGCTCTTCGAGCACGACATCGCGCTCCGGCAGCACCACCGCATCGGTGAGCACGAGGCCAGTCATGCGATCGGCCTCAAGCTCCATCATTTTGCGGAGCTGATCGCTGGGCACGCGTTGAAAATACGCGGTGTAGTCATCGGAGGTGAAAGCGTTCTCCCGTCCGCCGACGTCGCTGACCAGCTGCGAGAAATAGCCCGCGGGGTTCTTTTTCGTTCCCTTGAACATCAGATGCTCGAGGAAATGCGCGATGCCCGATTGGCCGGGCTGTTCGTCGGCGGAACCGATCTTGTACCAGATCATATGCGTGACCACCGGCGCGCGGTGATCGGGAATGACGACAAGCTCAAGTCCGTTCGCCAACGTGAAATGCGCGACGTTCGGTCCCGCCGCTTGGGCGGCAGGCGCCAACGCGAATCCGGCGACCGCAACCAGAAGAGCAACGACCCGGCTCAGCGCCTTTGTCATTTTGGCTTTTGAAATCCGCGGAAGCGGCAGGTCAGATGCCGTATTCGTCAAGGGTTGCGCGGATCTTTCATTCCGGTCTTTGGCGCCGGGCCCGTATCGCGGTCCGCCGTTACGCCGTAAGGCGCGGCCGGCGAGGGCGTCTGATATCCGGGCGGCGGCTCGATCAAGGTCGTGCGCGGGGGCTCGCCGGTGAAGCTGCCGATCTCTTGCTGATCCTTGTTGCCCAAGGGAAGCTTGCCGGTCAGCAGGGCGGAAAAGAAGTCCAAATCCTTTTTCGGTTTGGCATCCGGTCCGCTGGATGCGGTCTCCTCGGGTGTCTTGTAGCGGACATCTCGTTTGGTGCCGGTGATCGGCTTGCCTTCGTCGACGGCAAAGCTTTGCCTCGCCGCGGCGGCATTGAGCTTGCGCTGCTTGATTTCCGGAGAAACCGGCCAGGCCGGATTTTTCGCCACGTTGTCCGTCTCAGGCGGCGGGAGATCCTTGGACGGCGGCACCACAAGTGGCGAGCGCTCGCGGTAGGTGATCGTTTCGTGCGACTCCGGAGCCAACCCGAACACGCCGAGAAAGCCATCAAGGATTCGCTTGTCCGTATTGAGGATGTGATCCTTGTACGGATCGTCGGGATCTTCCTGCGCCAAGGCGGGCCGCGTGGCGAAAGCGGCGGTCAATGCCAGCGCCATAGCGAAGGCGGCCGCGGCATGAAGCAAATCGGACAGACGCGCGGAAATGGTCATTGGTTGCTCACGCTCGAACAGGTGCGGCCTGGGCAGAACCCCTCAGCAAAGGCGGCTTTGAATTATGTCCCGGATCGGGGCGCTTTTGCGGCGCGGTCCCCCAGGAGCGATTCATACAGCAGCCCCGCTACTCCGACAACGATAGCTACGTCCGCTAGGTTAAAGACGTACCAACTGAAGCTCCAAGTGGCTGTGGCAACGTGAAAATGGGCGAAATCGGCCACGGCGCCATAGGCGACCTGGTCGATGGCGTTGCCCACCGCGCCGCCGACGATCAGGCCAAGCGAGATCGCCGTCAGCCGGGAGGCCGCCCGCGCCAGCCAGATCCACAGGAGCAGCACAGCCAAGGCCTTGAAGAGCAGGAGCGCCCATTGCCCGAACGGCCCCTGCTGCTGAAGCAGGCCGTAGCTGATGCCCTTGTTCCAGGTGAGCACGAGATCGAAAAAGGGCGTGACCGGCACGGCCCCCTTGGCGTCCAGCCGAAAGGGAAAGAGCAGCCACAGCTTCGTCGCCTGATCGAGAAAGCCGGCGACCAACGCCGTGATTAGGCCAACGCCTGAGAGACGGCCCCACAACAGGGATGTATTTCCCTCACCGTTCATCGGCTCGTCCTCACTGCGGCGCAATGCGCGCGGTTTCCCATTCGCGCAATGCTTGTGCATCGCGCGGCGAGACATCGGGATAGCGCGGATCGGCTCCCACAGTGTTCAGGATTTTCCACGAGCGCGCGCACTTCGTGCCCTCGGCGAGGTTCGACACGACCGCCACGCCCGGCACGTCCGGCAGGCGGAAGGCGTTGGCCGGTCCTTCGTACTCGACCAGCGTCGCCGCTGAGGTGATGCAGATTTCGGCGAGATCGGCATCGACAACCGCGGCAAAAAGGTCCTGATTGGAAACATGCACGATCGGATGCGCCTCGAGCGAGGAGCCGATACGCTTCTGCGCCCGCTCGATCTCCAGCGCGCCAGTGACGACGCGGCGCACCAGCCGTATCTTGCGCCATTTCTCCGCCAACGCCTCGTCACGCCAGGACGCAGGCATGTCGGGGAATAATTGCAGATGCACCGAAGGCGCGTCAGCGCCAAAGCGCGACAGCCAGGCTTCCTCGGCGGTGAAGGCGAGCATCGGCGCGAGCCAGACCGCCGTGCAGCGGAACAGATGATCGAGCACGGTGAGGCAGGCCTTGCGCTTCACCGAGGAGATGGGGTCGCAATAGAGCGCGTCCTTGCGGATGTCGAAATAGAAGGCGGACAGGTCCGCGGTCATGAAGGCATTGAGCGCGGCGAAGATGCGCTTGTAGTCGAA
>DASREA010000054.1:0-10044 GCA_035652315.1 Xanthobacteraceae bacterium
GAGCCGACAAAGGCCGCAACCGGCGTCGTGATCCCCGCCGCCACATAGGCCGTGGCGCGGGCATGACCCTCGAGCAGAATGAGGCCGCCGTTCTCGCCCTCGACCAGGATCAGCTCGGGAAACGCCTGGCCCGTGCGCAGCGCCTTCATCACCGCCCTGACATGCGCATTGATGTCGAGGCGGCCGTCTTTGGCCGCGACCGTGTCGAGGTTGCGCGCCCCGTCCGCCACCAGGCGCGTGCGCCCGGACAATGACAGCCAGGGGTCGGCATTGATGTATTTCAGCCGCCCCAGCTCCGCAGGCGCGATCATGCGGCGGGTCCAGGCCGTGCCGGCCGGAAGGCCGTTGAGAATATTGTTGGTGGCGAGCCCGAGCAGCCTGACGCGGGCGGCGTTCTGGCCGGCATCGGAAAGATCGGCGCGGTCGATCAGCTGCCTGCGGCTCAGGCCGCGGCGCCGCAGCCAGGCGCGATAGGGCTTGCCCCAGCGCGGGGAATCGATCTGGGCGCGCAGGAAGGCGAGCGTGACCTCGGCTGCCGTCGCCGGCTCAGGCTCTTCGCGCTTGCCGGCGCCGTCACCGCGCTCTTTTTTGGCGCGCGCCTCGCGCGGCGCCACGCGCAGCGGCACGGCCTGCGTAATGATGCGCGGGTCGCCGCCCGCGTCCGTGTAGCTTGCCGCGAACCTGTGCAACCCGATATGGGTGACCGCCTTGTCGGCGCGCGCCCAGATCTCGCCTTTGCACAGCACGCCCCAGCGGTGGCAGAAGGCAAAATCGTCCATCAGCGGCGCGCCGTCGACGGTGATGGGGTCGAAGGCGCGGATCAGCCGGTCGAGGCCGGCGGCAAGCGGGGAGGTCTTCCGCGCGCCGGTGTCGTTGATCTCCGGCAGCGTCTTGAGCATGGTCGCGATGGTGGCACGCTCAATCAGCATGATGCCGGTGCCGCAGGCGGCGACCTCCATGAAGCCTTTGAGACGGCGCGGCGCGCGGCCGCGCAGCGGACGGATGATGAAATCGTGTGCGCGCGCGATGGCGCGCTGCGGCGTCTCGCCTTTGGCCGCGGCGGCGACGAGGCGGTTAAGATCGATCTGCCGCTTGGTGTAGATGACGCCGACGACGGGCTTGCTCAGCTCGACCATGTCGAAGATGAGCTGCGTCTCGAAGCCCATGTCGGCGTCGACGAAGAGGATATGGGTCGCGTCGCTCTTGTCGTGGAAATAGGTGACCAGCGCGTTGCGCGCATCGCCGACCGAGGCGTAGGAAATCGCCATGTGGTGCATGGTGTCGCGGCGCTGGATGAGCGCCCGCTGCAGGCGCAGCAGGCTCTGCACGTAGGGACTATAGAACATGTCGCCGAAGGCCGGCGTCGCAACCATGATCCTGATGCCGGCCATTTGCGGGTGCCCCCTCGCGAATCCCCGGATGCATTTTAGCAGTTTAGGTCAGATGCGCGGTGCGGGCCATGCGGCCGGACCGCTCGACCCGCGCCGCGCGTCCGCGCGGCGGCGGGGATCCGGGGCCTTGTGCGAGAGCATCACCGTGTTTCACCGGGCCGGCGCTTGCGCGGGGGCGGACAATGCCTGGCGCGGGGGTGAGCGGGAGAGGGCGGGCGTCACGCCGTCTCAAAGGATCGACGGGCGCAGGCCGAACTCGCTGAGGCTCGGGCGCAGGCCGAGCGCGCTGGCGCTTGGCGTCTCGGCGGGCTCGGCCTTTGTCTCGGCTTTGCCTTTCACCGCCTCGCTCATCGATTCGATGCGCGTTTCGCTGCGCGCGGCATAGGGGACGGCGAGCAGCTTCACGCCCTCCTCGTCGAGCGCAAAGAGCGGGGTGAAACGGCGCACGTCGCTGTCCTCGACCGCCGCGGTCCAGCGGTTGTCGAGCACGTACCAGCGGCCGTCATCGTTCGCGGCGAGCACCGCGTGGTCGAGCCGCGCGATGTTGTCGTGCACGAGCAGCACGCGCAGCTTCCGCGCCGGCACGCCGGCGGCGCGCAGCGCGACGTACTTGGCGATGGCGTAATCCTCGCAGTCGCCGAGCCCGGTCTCGAACGAGCCGCGGCCGCCGGCAAGCGGCGCCGACCACTCGTCGGGCGTGCCCCACTGCGTCATGTCGCTGGTGTAGCGGATGGCGTTGTTGATGCGCTGGTTGACGAAGTTGAGGCGCACGCGGCCCTCGTGCGCGCGCGCCTCCTTCACGATCGCGGCGAGACGGGCGGCGGCGGGCGAGCAGGCGGCCTCGTCGGCAAGGCAGCGCAGGAACGCCGGCTCCTGCGCGCGGATGTCGGCGGCGGCCTTGCGCCATTTCACCCACACGATGCCGTCGGGGGCGACGAACGTGAAGAGACCGAAGGGCTCGTCGTTTCTGGCGCCGGTCCCGGTGTCGCGGCTTTTGCCGTCCGCGGCATCGGGCGTCGCCGCGGGATCGACCGAGGCGAGCCGGATGTTGCCTTGCGCCTTCTCCGGCGCGCGGCCCGCGTGCTTCGCCATCACCTCGTTGATGGTGAAGAAGCGCGCGGGCGAAGGCGCCGGGCTCGAGGAGATCAGCGGCGCGATTGTCGGGGGCGGGGCCGCGGCCGGCGGCGTCGGCGCCGGCGCCGCGAGCGCGGCGATGACGATCGGCTGCGGCGCCGGCCGGCTCTGCGCCGGCTGGACCGGTGCGGGAAGCTGCGCGGCAATCGCGACGGATTCGCCGGCGGCGACACTGGCGATGACGGGCACCTTGTTCGCGGCGGTCGCGTTCGTGTCGATCGCCGACACGGCAACGAAGCCGAGGAACAGCACAACCGGCAGCCACTGGGCAACAAGACGCGCCCGCGCCTTCGCACTCATGGTCGACACCCCGTGTCCGGGGCGTTGAACGGCGCGTCTTACGCACCGCCCGCTCCGGATCTGTTTACGGGGCTAGCGATACGGCCGTGGCCTCTTCGGGCCGGTTAAACGGAGGATGAAGTTGCGGCTTTCATCGCAACTAGCGTGAGGGCGGATGAAACGGCGGCGCTAAAAAGCGCGGAAAATTCGAACATGTAAAATTGCGACAATTAAAATTTTAGCGATCTGCGTGCTTTCGCCCCCGGACTGCGCTCATCTTCGCGGCAGCGGGGAGCGCGCAAGCGCCGGTCATTGCGGGTCGCGGCCGTCACGCCGCGAGGCCGGATACATACGCCCGAACGTGTAGTTGATCGCCCAGACCGTGCAGGCAATGCCGGCGATGCCGCCGACCACGCCGCCGGCCAGGAACCACGCGAGCGACCAGCCATCGATCATGCGCGCTCCGCGGTGATGTAGCAGACCTGGTCCGCCCACTGCGGCTGCCAGTAGACATCGCGGATGCGGAAGCCGCAGTCCTCGATCAGCCGGGTGAGGGCGGCATAGGTCGGACGAAAGACGTGGTGATCCTTGAAACGCCTGAAGCCCGCCGCAACCAGGAGCGGCCGCAGCGCCTCCTTGATCCTGCGGTCGAGCGGGCGCGCGCCGGTTTTTCCACCGTCGACATAAAGACCGACGATGAGGCGGCCGCAGGCCCTGAGCACGCGGCGCGCCTCGAACAGCGCGAGGTCGGGGCTGTGCACGTGATCGATCATCGAGCGCATGTGGACGCAGTCGAACGTCTCGGCCTGCAGCGGCAGGAATTCGGCGCAGGCGGCGATGAAGCTGAGCGGCCGTGACAGGCAAGGGTAGGCGCGCCGCATCGCCGCGCCGGTATGCCTGAGGCAATCGATGAACGGATCGACCGACAGGTATTCGCCGTTCTCCGGCAGGAAGTGGCGCAGCGTGCCGAAGCTGCCGCCGACGTCGAGCACGCGTCCCGAAATTGCGAGGTGCGCGTAGACGGGAATCGTGCCCGCGATCTCGCGCCGATAGTCGGCCTCGGTGCGCTTCTGCCAGGCTTCGTAGAACTCCTGCCCCGACGACCAGCCGGTGAAACCCGGCGTGTGCCGCAGGTAGACGCGGGCGTCGATGACGCCGTCCTGTTCCGGAAACGTGCTGGCCGCCCTGGGTTGCTTGCTGACCGGATCAGCGAGGATCCGCAAGACCCACGGATCGAGCCGATACGTGCGCACCCGCTCGTCCATGACGGAATCGTATCACAAGCGTGCGGTGCGGACAAGACTGCAAGTCGGGCGATGATCACGGCCTTAGGCGACGCACACACGGTTTGAGGTGACGCAGACACGTTTCGCAGCGACGCAGACCTCGATTTGCGACGCGCAAACACGTTTCGCGGCGGCGCAGGCTTCTCCGTTCCCGAGGCCGTGCACCCCGGTTCCCGCACCCCCGCGTGCGCGGGGTGAGCGGAAAACGGGATGAACGGCTTGAGAAGTCGCGCGCGCAGTCCGCAGGAATTCCTGCGCTTCCGTTCGTCCCGCCGCGCCTTTGCACCCGGACGCTCAGTTCGTCCCGCCGAGCTTCTGTTTCCAGAGCTTGATCACCGCGGCCGGAAATTCGCGCACACCGGCGCCGGTGCGCCGGCACGCCTCCGGCCACATGTCGAGCAGAATCTGGTCCTGGCGCAGCACATCGATCTGCGATGTCTGGGCCCCCGCGTTCGGCCGCAACTCGGCCTCCATCTTGAGAAGCTCGATCAGCGTTGCGACGTCCTGCTCGGTGCTCGTCGTGGCCTTCGTCGCCCCTGTTGCCGCCCTTGTTGCCGTTGCCGTCCTGGCATTCTTCCCGGCGCGCATGACACTCACCCCTTTTCTGCTGTTCGGCATATTACCGGGCAGGGCAAAGGGCGCTGTGTTGCGCATCACGAAATAGCGCATTTAACGCTGTGGCTGGGTATGGCTTTACTACAGAATACCGCGAATCCGCGTTATAAAGGCGCCGGGGTAAGGGGCGATAAGGGAACCCCGATGAAGTCCACGGTGATCAAACGGTCCATCGTCATCGATGGACACAAGACCAGCGTCAGCCTTGAAGATCCTTTCTGGAATGAACTCAAGCGAATTGCCCAGGCGCAGCACCTGACGCTGTCGGAACTCGTCGCCAGGATCGACGGGTCACGCGACCACAGCAATCTCTCCTCGGCCATACGGCTGTTTGTGCTGCAGTCGTTCCGAAGCGACGACGAGCGAAGGGACGCGCCCGCCGCCAGCGATGCCACAGTAAGCGCCTGACCCAGGCGCCGGACGGTCGCGGCCTGCCGGGGGTGGACGCAGGCTCATTCTACCTCCGCGTGTAGCCATCCGAAGGGCGGCGTGCTTCGCATGCCTTGTGTCGCAAGCATCCATGATGAGGGGCAACGCGGGAACACTTACAGCCTTGTCTTGTGGGGCGGCGTCATAGATGGCCGGGTCAAGCCCGGCCATGGCTCGCTATTGACGGCGCTGGCCGCCTATCGCAATGTCGATGTGGGCCGAGGCGAACGAAGCGATCCAGAAATACGGCACGATAGTCAAATTGCCCTCGAGTTACCCGATTTAATCGCCCTAGAGTTGGCCGAAGACCATGGTGCGGATTGCGGCTGAATTTGCATTTACGCCGGCGGGTAGGAGTCGTATCTCGACGCTCGCTGAGACCGAAAAAACGCTATTTAATTTGCAAACGGCAGGCAGGAATCGCTCTGACTAAGGTGCCTTCACTAAAATAGCCACGGGCAGATCGCTGCACCGCCGTCTTGCACCAGGTCACGATCAGTAGTTGATTAAAAAAGAGCGTGCGATCTAAGGGCTGGGCGTTTGTACAGCTTTTTGTTGTTGCGCGACGGTTTGGCACGGCGGATCTGATTTGTAGAATGACACATTATGAAACATGGCTTGGCGCCGCGTCAGGCGGCTCTACTCAAGCTTAAGTAGGCGACGTGCGTTTTTGAAAAAGAACTTGTCTGCCACATCCTTTGTAAGCGGGAATTTTTTGCAATCAGATACAGTTTGACCGAGAGGTCGCAACGGAAAAGCGGTCGCAAATAGAAATTGATCTTGGAGTGGACCACCAATTGCTCGTACATAACCTTCACTACCGGGCGCAAAGAAGTAGATGTCCGGTGATATAAAGACATTCGGGTGTTTGAAGGCGACGCCAAGTGTGCCTTCAATCCACGGCCAGGCTCCATGTCCGAGAACGATTTTTAGAGCGGGATAGCGAGTAGCGATTTGGTCGATTTGGATCGGGTGACTTGCTCCGATGTCGGTGCCGGCATAGGGGCCACTCATGACAACGACAGGAATATTGAGATCAATACAAGCTTCGTAAAGCGCATTGAGCCGCCCGTCAGCAGGATGGCTAAGCAATTGACGTCCAGGCTCAATGAATATTCCTTTTAGTCCTAGTTTTTCTATGCAGCGTACAGTTTCTTTGACCGCGTCGTGTCTAGTATTTGAAGCGTCGATGCCAGCGAAACCGATAAGCCGGGTCGGGTATTTTGCTTGCAGCTCCGCGATATGTTCATTCGGGATGTAGGCTTCGTTGAACCGCTTGCCCATAAAAACAGCAGGACTGTTACGACCCAGCACGACCCCAATCTCAATGCCGCTTTCGTCCATTTCTTCCCAAAACAGATTCATTGAACCCTTTAGAAAGGATGGAGATAATTGCGGTGCTCCCAACCGGACTGCCATCCAGTCCACGCGCGGAACGTCGAAATAGTCCAAAAAATATTTAGTTGGCGGTCGGCAACGGAAATCGATCACCATACGACTTAGCCGTCCATTCGCATAACGCGCAAAGCGTTCTTGCCCATCACCTTTTCCTTCACCCCGGGCCCAAACTCCCACTTGTGAAAGGCTTGTATGCTCTCGACCAGTGGACGACTTGGGTAGGCCGTTCCGAAGAGGAGGCGGTCAGCTAAAAAGGAATTTGCCGCGTGAATAAATTCACGCGCGCCAGGCATGTTGAGACCGACCATATAAAGGTCAGGAGAGAGATAGATGTTGGGGCAGGCGAAAGAGAGCCCAATGCTTTCATAGATCCACGGCCAAGCGGCGTGCGAAATAACGATGTCAAGCTTGGGAAAATCACGCGCGACATCATACAGCGGTTCTGGCGAGCTGAACTCGATGGGCACACCAACCATGACGCACAGCAAATTGCTAAGGGACACCGATATAGGAACGTCACGGGTCTGGCACACTTCGTAAATTGGATACAGCTTCTTGTCGTTGGCTTTCAAAGGTGGGTTCGAGGCCCCGGGTTCGATCGATACACCGACAAATCCAGGCCAAGCGAGGCACCGGTTGATCTCTGCGACCATTTCTGCTTCGGATATGCGTACGTCGATGCCGGCGAACGAGACGAATCGATTTGGATATTTTTCGACGATTTCGCGGATCTCGTCATTTGGAATAATCCCCAGTGGCTCTGCGGAGTGTCGACCCATGACGACTCCCCACGTAATGCCGGCCGCGTCCATTTCACTAAACAAAAGGTCTATTGAACGTTGTTCTGCTGACAACGGTCTCGGAAAGCCGACGCGACTTGGATAGAACGGCACACCCTGCTTGAACTGTGGCTTTGATATCCAACTTGCCGTTGGCGGCCGAAGTCTCATATCGACGATCATCATCGCTCCAACTTCGAAGAGATTGACTCACGAGTATAAGTTTTTTCGAACTGTTTTTCTCCTCGTTGTTGCAAGGAGCCAAGGGCCCATTCCGCGGCTCGTTCAATATGCTCGGTACTGGCTAGACCTGCTTCTAGTTCGTTGCGGTTCTCTACGGCATCAACGATCCTGCTGATTTCAGCAATGGCTGCTTTGGTTCGCCCAGCCAAAGTTGTCGCTCTGAGTAATCGAATACGGTTGTGTAACCGGACAAGCTCGCTACGGATGATACGATTGCCGCAGCCATTGAGGAGAATCTCGTAGTACTTGGTCTTTAGGTCGAGCAACGCTTCGGACGATTTGCCTGCGGCTTTTTTAAGCTCCCGTAGCGCGCCGCGAAGTCCAACGACTTCAGCATCGCTCGCCCGCCGCGTAAATAAACGTGCAGCCAGACCCTCAAGCGTGGCGCGGATTTCATAAATTTCGCGCGCTTCAGTTACCGAAATATCCGCTACGACTGGACCGCGGTTTGGCCGTAGCGTGACGAGTTCTTCAGCTTCTAATTGGCGAAGAGCTTCACGCAGCGATGGTCGGCTCACGCCAAACATTTCGCACAATTTGCGCTCGATAAGTCGTTCACCAGCATGAAAGCGGCCTTGGGTAATTGCAGACCGCAATCGGGCCTCAATCTCGCGGCGCAAAGGAGCCGCTAGAGGCAAGATTTCAAATTCACCTTTCATAATCAAATATTGTCAGATTGTCAGATTATCTGTCAATCCTGTTGCATATGGTGAGAGATGCCAGTAGCCTCGCTCTTACGGCCTCCTAGATTGCTGTCAGAAATCAGATGGGACGTATGGGAGAGGCGATCGTGAGATCCAAATTGGCGCTTGTCTCTTTCCTTATGCTCCAGGCGATCAGCGCGTTTGCGCAATCGATTGAAACAAAAAATTATCCCGAGCGACCGGTGCGACTTATTGTGCCTTGGCCCGCGGGCGGTGGAACGGACATCTTCGCACGCGCTATCGGTGAGAAGCTGCACCAATCCCTCGGACAACCTTTTCTGGTCGAAAATCGCGCCGGTGCTTCAGGAAACATTGGCGCTTCGGCCGTCGCCAAATCGGCGCCAGACGGCTACACGATCATGATTGGCACAATTACCCTTGCAACTAATCCGGCCCTTTACAAATCTTTGGACTTTGACGCGACCAAAGACCTTGCGACCATTACACTGATCGCGGGAGTGCCGCATATGTTGGTCGTTCACCCAACTGTTCCCGCGAATAATGTCAAAGAGCTTATTGCTCTGGCTAGGCAAAAACCTGGAAAGCTAAGTTATTCCTCTGCCGGTGTTGGCAGTCCGTTTCAGATCGCAGCGGAACTCTTTAAGCAGTCGGCCGGCGTCGATATTTTTCACGTTCCTTATAAAGGTGGTGCGCCAGCGATTGCTGATGTCATCGGGCACCACGTTGATATGACTTTCGCCAACTTGGTTGCCGTGTTGCCGCAAGCCAAAGCCGGTCAAATTCGTGCGCTGGCCGTGACCAGCACAAAACGTTCAATTGCTGCGCCTGACGTACCGACGATGGCCGAGGCGGGGCTACCAAGTTACGAGTTCACCTCCTGGTTTGGAGTTTTGGCGCCTGCGAAAACACCTCATGCCATCGTTCAAAAGTTAAACACTGAAATTACGAAGGTCCTTCATTCACCTGAAATCTCGGCGCGATTGTCTGCAGAAGGGGCGGAATTAATTGCGAGCACACCAGAGGCATTTGGCCAGTTCCTCAATAACGAAACTGCCAAATGGTCAAAGATTATCCGTGCCGCCGGCATTCAGCAGATTGAGTAAGTTCCATTTCTTAAGTGCGAATCGGACCGGATTGGCGTAATCCGCTACAATGAAATGTGGATGCCTGCACATCGCTACCAAATAATTTCAAAGCACCAGATATAATTAGGACAATCCGCAAAAATAGCTACTCGGGTAATCCAATTGAAAATCGTAAGCCAATCAAAAAACCCACCATGAGCGCAGGCAGACAGGCAAAATACAAAAGGCCAATCCTGCCTGCCTCGGCACGAATATTAATGCCGGCCAATAGCATTACGTAAAGGCTCGTGAACAAAATATATAGTTGGTAACCGCACCGGCTTTTATCCTTTTTCAACCCCCGCACAACGCACCAAATTGTTGGAAGGATACCGCGCATCATGACGACGCCGTCTAGAATCCCTATAACCCAACCAACGGTCCCGTCGGCGATTTTACCCGTTGCTGTCGAAAACTTAACCTGGTGGAAGCGGGGGCGAAGAGTCCGGTTATTACCTCCTCAAAATTGGTGAACCACGGAGCATGATTGTTGAGGCTAAGAAGACCGACGTTGCCAACGGACTTTCTCTTGGGCCTTCTGCCCCCGCGGCCCCCGACATCGCTGCAGGTTCGCTGGCACCGTGTGTCCCGCCGTGCGCTCATCCCCACTTCTGCGGGGGTGAACGGGGAGGAAAGCCTAGCGCTCGCGGAAGGCCTCGTCGGCGAGCATGCGCGCGGGCTTGACGAGATAGTCGAGCACC
>DASREA010000055.1:0-2834 GCA_035652315.1 Xanthobacteraceae bacterium
ACGATCGTCAGGCCGCCGAATGTCAGGACGATGATCGCCGACACGATCGCCATGATCGGCAGCCGCCGGATCATGACATAGGAGACGACGAGCGCGGCCAACACCGCCGCCATGAAGATTGCAGTCGCGGCAAAAATACCGAACCGCGCGTTGGCCAGAAAGAACAGTACCAGCGGCCCGAGATCGAGCGCGAGCTTCAGCAGGGGATTGAGTTGCGTTTTTTGCGGCATGTCTTGCATTCTGGTTAGTCCAGCCCGGCGATCGCCCGGGCAAAGTCGCGCGCCGCGAACGGCGCCAGATCATCCACGCCCTCGCCGACGCCGATGAAATGCACCGGCAAGCCGAACTTCGCCGCGATGGCGACCAGGATTCCGCCGCGCGCGGTGCCGTCGAGCTTGGTCATGACCAGGCCCGTGACGCCCGCGATCTTCTGGAAAATCTCGACCTGCGACAGCGCATTCTGTCCCACGGTGGCGTCGAGCACGAGGAGCACCGCATGCGGCGCGGCGGCGTCCACTTTCTTTATCACCCGCACGATTTTTTCCAGCTCGTCCATCAGCGCCGCCTTGTTCTGCAGGCGCCCCGCGGTGTCTACGAGCAGAATGTCGGCGCCCTGCTCCTTCGCGGCAGTCAACGCCTCGAAAGCGAGGCTTGCCGCATCGGACCCAGGCTCGCGCGCCACCACCGCAGCGCCTGTGCGCTCGCCCCAGATCTTGAGCTGATCGATGGCCGCGGCGCGGAAGGTATCGCCCGCCGCCAGCATCACCTTGCGGCCTTCAGCGCCGAAACGCGCGGCGAGTTTGCCGATGGTGGTGGTCTTGCCGGAGCCGTTGACGCCCGCGACCAGGATGACAAAGGGCCTGGCCCCTTCGATCACGAGCGGCTTGGCCACCGGCGCCAGCACCCTTTCCACCTCCGCGGCCAGAATGGCTTTCACCTCGTCGGGCGTGACGCTCTTGTCGTAGCGTCCGGCACCGATGGCTTCGGCAACTTTAGCGGCAATGCCGACGCCGAGATCGGCGCGGATCAACGCCTCCTCCAATTCGTCGATCATGGCGGCGTCAAGCCTGCGCTTGCCGACGAGGTCGCCGATGGCTCCGCCGATCGACGACGACGTGCGCTTGAGGCCGCCGCTGAGGCGCTGCCACCAGCTTTGTTTCTGCGCGCTGTCGTTCATACGGGGCCCGTGATAGCGGTTTCGCCATGACATCGGAAGAGATGGTGAGGCGGCTGCTCCATCGCGACGGCTTGATGCTGGTGATCGACAAGCCCGCGGGCATGGCGGTGCATCGCGGGCCCAAGGGCGGCGAGAGCCTGGAGGATTATTTCGACGCGCTGCGCTTCGGCTTGCCGCGGGCGCCGGCGCTGGCGCACCGGCTCGACCGCGATACCTCGGGCTGCCTGGTGCTCGGCCGCCATCGCAAAGCGCTGGCGCTGCTCGGCAAGCTGTTCAAGCAGGGCAAGGTCGGCAAGACCTATTGGGCGGTGGTCGAGGGCGGCCCGCAGGAGAATGAGGGCCGTATCGAGATGGCGCTGTCCAAGCGCGACGAGACGCGCGGCTGGTGGATGAAGCCGGACCCGCATGGCCTGCCCTCGGTGACGACCTGGAAGGTCTTGGGACGTTTCTTATCCCCTCCCCCTTGTGGGGAGGGGTCGGGCGTGGGGAACGGAATCGAGTTACCAACGGACTCCTCCACGTTAATGCCCCCTCCCCAACCCTCCCCCACAAGGGGGGAGGGAGCGCGCAGTGCTCGTGGCAAGAGAGCTCTCACCTGGCTCGCCCTCGAGCCGCTCACCGGCCGCACGCACCAATTGCGCGTGCATTGCGCGGAAATGGGCTGGCCCATTGTCGGCGATGCGATCTATGGCCGCGCGCCGCGCATCGGCGGGCAGATTCAAAATTCGGTCGCGCGTTCGGACGCAAAACCGGTTCCCACTTTTGCTGAACGCGCTCCCATTCTTCATCTGCATTCGCGCGAGATCGTGGTGCCGCTATCGAAGAATAAGCCGCCGATTGTCGTAACCGCGCCGGTGCCGGAGCATATGCGCGAGCGGCTGACAGCGTGCGGATGGAAAGAGGAAGCAGCTAAGCCGCGATAAGCTGACGCCCGTCATGGCCGGCGATGGCAAGATCGACCATCGAGCCGCGCGGCAGCGGCGACGGCAGCTTCACGGCGGTGAACTGCTCGGTGCGGCCGATGCCGCCCTGCTCCGTTAGCACGCGCCGCCATCGGCCGATTTCGCCGTCGAGATGCCGGCGCAAGGCAGCCTGCCCTTTCTCGCGCAGACGCTGCGCGCGTTCGCGGATAACCTCGCCGCGCACCTGCGGCATGCGCGCCGCCGGCGTCCCCGGCCGCGGCGAAAACGGAAAGACGTGCAGATGCGTCAATCCACATTCGTCGACGAGTGCAAGCGAGCGCGAGAACATCGCTTCCGTCTCCGTCGGGAATCCGGCAATGAGGTCAGCCCCGAACACGATGTCGGGGCGTAGCCGCCGCACCCGATCGCAAAAGGCGATGGCGTCGGTTCGCGAATGGCGCCGCTTCATGCGCTTGAGCACGAGATCGTCGCCGGCTTGCAGCGAAAGATGTAGATGCGGCATCAGCCGCTTTTCAGTGCCCAGCGCGTCCAGCAGGTCGGCGTCGGCTTCAACGGAATCGATGGAGGATAGCCGCAGCCGCTCCAGGTCCGGGACGGCTTTGAGGATTTCCTTGACCAGGCGGCCAAGCCGCGGCGCCCCAGGGAAGTCCGCGCCGTAGCTGGTGATATCGACCCCGGTGAGAACGACTTCGCGATAGCCGTTGGCCACGAGGCGGCGCACCTGTTCGACCGCG
>DASREA010000056.1:0-41256 GCA_035652315.1 Xanthobacteraceae bacterium
GAGCGGAGCAGTTTTCTTTTGCTCCCTCTCCCCGTGGGGGAGAGGGTTGGGGTGAGGGGGTTCCTACCCCTTCGGTTGCGGGAACCCCCTCACCCGACCGCATCGCGGTCGACCTCTCCCCGCTGGGGAGAGGTGAAGAAGGGGAATTCGGGGGAGGTGAAGAAGCCCGCCACGGCTTCGGCGTATTGGGGAAATTCCGCGCCAGGTGCTTGCCGCTGACGTTGCCGTTGTCCACCGGCTGGATCGGGCGGCCTTCATATTCCTCCACGCCGCCGCGCTCCTTCACCCATGCGATGCGGGTGCGGGCGAGGCCCTTCTCGACGTCGATTGTCGCGTCCGGATCGGTGTAAACGCCGGTGGTGTCGTAGACCGGCAGCGGCGGCTCGTTCGGGTCCGACAGCGCGATCTCGCGTAGCGGCACGCGCAGGTCCGGCGCGGCCTCCGGCACGGAATAGATCTTGCGCGAGGCGGGCAGCGGCCCGGTGGTCACCTTCGGCAGCATGACCTTGGGATTGTGGATGTTCATGCGAGGGCTCCCGCGTGGGATTAGCGCCAATAGGCTTTGTAGCTGAGCAGGGCGCCGATCAGGATGACGACGATGCCGGCGACAAGCAGCACCGTGCCGTGGCTGATGATCGGCACGCCGACCAGCACGACGAATTGCGGCACGACGATGCGGCACACGCCGCCAATAATGCCGAGCCAGCCGAGCACGGTAATGACGACGCGCCAGTCGGCCGCCCAGACATTATGCGCGTTGACGATGGCGAGCCCGGCGACCAGCGACAGCAGGCCGGAGAGATAGATCAGTCCCAGGCTCTGCAGGAAGTCGGCGGCCATCAGCCGGTAAACCTCGCCATTGGCCAGCATGCCGAGGCCGATGGCGCAAAGCAGCGGGCCGATCAGCCGCGCGAGGAGGATGGAAGTCCGCGGATTGTCGTCTGGCATGGTGATGTCCTTTCCCTTCGCCGGCATGACCCGGATCAGGTTCAGTGGGTTTCCGCGCCGCCTCAACTCACCCGCTCGGGCGAGGCCGTCGGTATCTCAGCCCCGTGCCGGGGCTCCCCAAGGAACGGCGTTAATGTAGGCCCTTGCCGCGGGGTGTCAACGCGCCGCGGCGCGGAAATCCGGAACCGATCGGCGCTCATCTTCGTTCTCAGCGGCAGCTTCGCCGGAGTGAGAGGGAAAACGCTTGGGCCAGCTTCTTGCCTTTCGCGAGCCGATGGCGGCGGCGCCACGCGCCCCCATTTTGCAGGAGGGACGCAACTGCTGCCGCGTAGCGCGCGCCAGCCGCGCCGCCGTGCTGATCGACGGCGCCGCCTATTTCCAGCGGCTCGACCAGGTGCTGCGGCGCGCGCAAAAATCCGTCCTCATCGTCGGCTGGGATTTCGATGCCAGCATCAAGCTGCGGCCCGATTTGCCCAATTCGCCGGCGCTCGGCGATCTGCTGCGCCGGCTCGCGGAGCAGAGGCCGGCGCTCGAGGTGCGCGTGCTGGTCTGGAGCGTGGCTTTCCTCCACGCGCCGAGCGCGCCGCTGCCGCTCATCTTCGGCGCCGCCTGGCAGCGCCATCCGCGCATCGACGTGCGGCTCGACCGCACGCATCCGCTTTACGCCGCGCATCATCAGAAAATCGTCTGTCTGGACGACTCCATTGCTTTCGCCGGCGGCATCGATCTCACCATCCGCCGCTGGGACACCTCGCAGCATCTGCCCGAGCATCCGCTGCGCGTCACCGCCGCAGGCAAAGCTTATCCGCCGGTGCATGACGTGCAGCTCATGGTCGAAGGCGATGCGGCGCGCATGGTTGCCGATACCGCGCGCGAGCGCTGGCAGCGCGCCACCGGCGAGGTTTTGGCGCCGGTCGAGACGCCGCCGTCGTTCTGGCCGCAGGATCTGCGGCCCGATTTCACCGACGTGCCGGTCGCCGCATCGCGCACCATGCCGGCATGGCGGGCACACCCCGCCTGCACCGAGGGCGCGGCGCTCGTGCTCGACGCCTTGGCCAGCGCGCGCCGCACGATCTACATCGAGGCGCAGTATTTCACCTCGCCGCGCATCGGCGAATTGCTGGAACGGCGGCTGCAGGAGCCGCAAGGGCCGGAAGTCGTCGTGGTCATCCGCCGCCGCTTCAACGGCGCGCTGGAAGGCTTCGTCATGGGCGGCAACCAGGATCGTCTGGTGCAGCGCCTGCGCGCGGCGGACCGCTTCGGGCGCTTCGGGGTCTTTTGCCCGGTGGTGCAGGGCGGTCCGGTCGCCGTGCATTCCAAGGTCGTCATCGTTGACGACGACCTGCTGCGTATCGGTTCGTCCAATCTCAACAACCGCTCCATCGGGCTCGACAGCGAATTCGATCTCACCGTCGAAGCGGGAGACGAAAAAACCCGCCGTATCATCGCCGGGCTGCGCGATACGCTGCTCGCCGAGCATATCGGCGTGGCGCCGCAGGTGCTGCGCGATGCCGTGGCGGCCGATGATTCGCTGCTGCGCGCGATCGCGCGGCTGCATCACAATCCGCGCGGACTTGAGCCGGTGCCGCCGCTCACCTCGCCCCGCGGCGGCCAAGTCTTCGGCACCTGGCTGCTCGACCGCAGCCGGCCATTTCCCGGGCTTTGGCCGTAAAGGACGCCTATGTGCGGCGGCGCTGGTGGCGGAAGCGCCATTCGGCACCCGCAAAAACGACGGTGCCGATCGCGAGCGGAATCAGAAAATAGATGAAGCGGAACATCAGCACCGCGCCGATGACGCCGCCGGCGGGCAACAAAAAGGTCACCACGCCTTCGATGACGCCGACCCCGCCCGGCACGTGCAGAATCAACGCCAGCGAATTGGCCAACACGAAGACGGCCGCCACGGAGACGTAGGGCACCTCGACGATGCCGCTCATGGTCTGATGCAGGCACGCGCTGACGAATACGTAATTGACCGAACCGACGAGGATCTGCGCCGCGGCGATCTTCGGTTCCGGCATCCGCAGCGGCCACCTGCGGATCGCGATCGGCTGCCGCCATGCGGCGGCCAGCGCCACGTAGCCTGCCGACAAGGCGAGACAAACAATGCCGGCGGCGCGCGCGGCCGGCAGCGTCAAGCCGGTGAGCAGGGCGCCGAGATCGGCGTGCAGCAACAGGGCGAGGCCGCCCAGCGTCATCAGCCCGAGAGCGACGGTCGTGCCGGAAAACAGCACGACCTTCGCCACGTCGCCTGCGTTCAGCCCCCAGCGGGAATAGAAACGGTAACGCAGCGGCGCGCTGCTCAGAGCGGCGACGCCGATGCTGTGGCTGATCGAGAGGCTGCAGAACGAGGCCAAGGCCGCGCGCCGGTAGGCGAGGGGTTTGCCGGCATAGCGCAGCCCCAGCCAGTCGAATAAAGTCAGCGAAAGGTAGCTGCCGGCGGCGTAAATTCCGGCGAGAAGCAAATGACGCGGGGGGATTTGGCGGACCCAACTGTAGATTTCGCGCGGGCTGAACTGACTCACGGTGCGGTAAAGCAGAATGACCGCGGCCAATGTTACCGCCAGCGCCAGCGCGCGCATCAACCAGAACCGGTGGCCTCCGCTGCGCTGCCTCGGCGCTATCACTGCGCCGCCCGCGTTAAGCTGACCGCAGAATCGATTTCGATATCGACGACAACCGGCAGATGATCGGAAGCGATGCGCGCCAGCGGAGTCCGGATGGTGCTGACCTCGGCAACGTGGATGGCGGCGCCGACAAAGGCATAATCGATGCGCAGCGTCGGAAAGCGCGAAGGAAAGGTCGGCTGCCCGCGGCCCCGGCGGCGGCGCTGCGCGTCGGTGAGCCGCGCGCTCAAGCGCCGGTAACTCGGCGAGCGCGGCGGCGCGTTGAAGTCGCCGAGCAGGACGACGGCCTCGCCGCACTCGGGATGGCCGAGCCAATCGGGACCGAGCAGGGTATCGATCTGCCGCCGCTGCTCGCGTGAACGCAGCCCGAGATGCGTGTTGATGACCTGGAGCTGCGAACCGCCGACCGAAACGGAAGCCCACAATGCGCCGCGAGGCTCATAGCGGCCGACGCCGCGCAGCTTCGGCAGCGCTCCGGTTTTCATCAGATGGCTCGGCAGCGCGGTGAGAATGGCATCACCGTAAAGCTCCTCCATAACCTGCATGGCCGGGTGGAATTGCGCTCGCATGCCAAGCGCCAAGGCGATGGTTTCCGCCTGGTCGATGCCGCCGCTTCGCGCGCGACCGACATCGAGTTCCTGCAAGGCGACGATGTCGGGCTCTGCCGAGGCAATCACTTCAGCGATGCGCTGCGGTGCGTATCGCCGGTCGCGGCCGCGGCAGCCATGCACGTTATAGGTCATAATACGGAGCAAAGCGTCAGGCTCCCGACGGCGAGCGGGGATTGTCGGAATAGCTAATTGATTTTGTCAGAGATGAGTTCCCGTTGCGGATGGGGATAACGCCCGGTGGCGGCAATTACAATCCTGCGAGCTTGTTGACCTGTCCGCGCACGGTTCCGGTCGCCTCGGTGACGAGGCGCAACGTCTTTGAATCAAACTCGATCCCGGTAAGCCGTAAATCCTGGATCACCGCATCGACGCGCACGCTGCCGTTGTCCTGGCGAAAGTCGGCGAGCGCGGCACCGATCTTCTGCCGCGCGTCGGCGAGGATCGGCTTGAGATCGAGCGCCGCGTTGCCGGTCAGCGAGTCGCGAAGATAAGGCAGGGCCGCGCGCGCCGCGGCTCCGATCAGGCCGAACGCCGCCTCCGACTCCACGCTCAGCGCAACGTCCTTGAAGCGTATGATTTGTTTGGCGGCATCGAGCTCCGGGCGGCCCCAGACATAGACATTCCCCTCGGCGCCGAGGCCGAACCAGCTTTTCGTCTCGCTCGCCTTGACCCGAAGCGCGATCAACAGCCGGTCGCCCGACGCCGCCAGTGAAGCATGCAGCACCTGGATGTCCACGGGGCTGCCGTCGCTTGCAGGAAAATGATGGCCCTTGAGCTGCGCTTCGAGCAGGCCGCTCACCGAGGCCAATGGCAGATCGATGGGCACGGCGATCACGCTGCGCATCTGCGCCGGGGCTGGTTGCGGCGCGATCTGCAATTCCGCCGGGAAAGGGCAGGTGGGCGTCGTCGCCTTGTCGACGATGCGCGTCTCCGCCTGGACGCCCATAGTAATAATGAGATTGCGCGGCTCGATCTGCGGCTGCGCGGCGAAGGCGCGGACCGGCCGCAGTTCCAGCCATAGCGCCGGCAGGCCGGAATTGCCGCCGCCGAGGGGCACCGAGCGGCACATCTTCTGCCACTGCGCCCGCGCCAGGTTTTCAAGAAAGGCATTGTCGCGCAGCCGGGCATCGAGGCCCTTGATCTCGTGGTCGACGACGTTGTCGACGAGCGGCTTCGCTTCCTTGGCGACGCTGACCTTGACGCCGGAGACCGAGACCGAATTATTGTCGAGAGTGACTTGAGCCGACAGATTGGGCTCGAGCCGCCATTGCGGCGTGAGTTGCGGCCGCGCGGTGATGGCGACGTCGCCGCGCATGTCCGCTTTCTGGTCGAGCGCCGCATTGGTCAAGGTCGCCGCCTGCTGGCCGACCGATTGATTGATGAGATTGCCGATGGCGCCGGTGAGCTTGCCCGCTTGCTCGGCAAGCTTGCCGGCGACGCGCAGCGTTCCGTTGACCGGCACTTTGAGCAGCAAGCCATCGGCGCGGCCGCCGACCGTGATAGGGCCCCGCGCCATGGAAAGGCCGATCTCGTTCTTGCTGAGGAAATCGCTCGCCGGGCTGGCCGTTTGGTTGGAGAAATTGCGCGGGGTTTGCGCTTCCAGCGCGTCGCGGATCGCCGCGAGCGAAATGGAGGTCGGCGCGACGATGATCGAGGTGCGCGTCACCGGCGGCAGCGGCGGCGACTGTTCGAGTTTCGGCTGCGCCACCGTCGAGGTCGGGGTAAGCGATCCGGTCGCCCATAACGTGGCGAAAAAGGATAATACGACGACGACAGCGCCTGCGATGATCTTACGCATTGGGCTGCGGTCTCCCCGCGGAATCGGCGCTCGATGGTAATGGGCGCTTCATTGCTAAGCCAGCAGCAAAGACAGGGCAGAGCGGCTTTAATCCGCCAAATTGTTGACGGAATCCGGATCCAGGGCGCGAAATCATGAGCCCCCCAAGCGGTGCAACTTGAGCACCGCGTAGACGGCCTCATTGGCGGGCGCCGGCACCCCGAGCTCGCGGCCGAGCGCCGCCACTTTCCCCGACAGCCAATCGACCTCCAGGCGGTTGCCGCGCTCCAAATCGTGCAGCAGCGACGCTTTCATCGCCGGGGGCGCCGCATCGGCGAATTTCATGCGATCGGCGAGATAGTCCGGCGGCAAGTCGATGCCCTTGGCGCGGGCAACGGCGATGACCTCCTCCATGAGTTTGCGAAAGAAGGCGCGCGTATCGGGATCGGCGAGGATCGGGCCGAGCGCCATCCGCGTCGCTCCGGTGGCGCCGGAGAGCCCGACCAGAAACACGAATTTTTGCCAGCGCTCGCGCTCGATGTCGTCCGACAGCGCGGCGTCGACGCCGGCCTGCTGGGCCGCTTGCACGAAGGCGGAAAGGGCGGGGTCGGCGCGCCGGTCCGCGTGGCCGCAGAGAATGCGCGCGAAGGGACTCGTGTGGCTGATCACTCCCGGCGAGGCGATGACGCTGGAAATGTAGGAGACGCCGCCAATCACATGTTCCTTGCCCACGATGGGCGCGATGCGCTCGACGCTGTCGACGCCGTTTTGCAGCGTGATCACGCGCGTGTGGGATCCGACAAGCGGCTTCGCCGCCTTGGCGGCAGTTTCGGTGTCCCACAGTTTCACGGCGAAAAGCACGATGTCGACGGCACCGACGTCGCGTGGATTGTCGGTTGCCGCGACCTGCTTCAGATGCAGATGGCCGAGCGGGCTGTCGACGCGCAGCCCGTCCTTGCGCAGAGCGGCAAGCTGTGCGCCGCGCGCGATGAAGTGCACGTCATGGCCGGCGGCGGAGAGCCGCGCGCCGAAATAGCCGCCGACCGCCCCGGCCGCCATCACCGCGATATGCATGAGTTTCCCCCAAGCCTTCGTGACGGCGTTATATATTTCTTGGCGGCTTGCTGCGACGCGCAATTGCAAAGCGTCGTTCGGAAGCGCGGGCGACGCCAGAGAACCCGGAATCCGGCGGCAAGGTGCAAGCGCTCGTCTGGATTCCGGGTCCGGCGCTACAGCGCCGTCCCCGAATGACGAGAAAGGTCAATATATGCCGCCGAAGCCGCTGGTCGTCGGCGCCGCGGAGGGCGCGCGTCCCACCCGCACCGCCGCGACCGGCGCGGTCCGCTGCTTGGCGACAGCCGGCGTGCTGCGCGCATTGGCCGGCAGCACCACGACTTTGGCGCCGACGGCGGCGCGTCGATAAAGGTCTTCCACGTCCTCGTTGAGCATGCGGATGCAGCCGCTGGAGACGTGTTTGCCGATGCTCGAGGGATCGTTGGTGCCGTGGATGCGATACTGCGTGCCGGCAACATAGAGCGCCCGCGCGCCGAGCGGATTGCCCGGCCCGCCGGCCATCCAGCGCGGCAGATAAGGCTGGCGTGCGATCATCTCCGGCGGCGGCACCCAATCGGGCCATTCCGTCTTGCGCTCGACGCTCTTGACGCCGGACCAAGTGAAGCCTTCGCGGCCGACGCCGATGCCGTAGCGCATCGCCTTGCCGCCGCCGAGCACGTAATAGAGATAGGTGTTCGGCGTATCGACGATGATGGTGCCCGCCGGCTCGTGCGTGGGATAATCCACGACGCGCCGCCGCAGGCGTTCCGGCACTTCGGCCGATTTATCCGTTTCCGGAATAGCCGACCGATCGAATTGGTGATCCGGCGCCTGCAACTGCTGCTGCAACGTGTCCTGCTGCGGCATCATCGGCGGAAACAGGGCTACTGGAAACGGCGGCGCCTCGCCATAGGCGAGCGACTGCGCCGCGGCCGGCGAGGTGAGGGCGGCGCCGGCGGCGAGCAGCGCGCCCGCGAGGCGCAAGCAAATGAAGGAAAGGCGCATGACACCCCTCTTTCGAAATCCGAAGTCGTACGAAACAAAGCCAAAGGGGTTGCAAGGTTCCGCCCGGTAATTTGCGGTAAATCCCGCGCAATGCGGAACAAATCCGGCAGCAATGAATTAGGGCTAACGAATTCGGCGCCGCTTTTGCGCAGCAGAAAGCGACGCGTCTTCTTCCTGCACCCGGCTCACGCCGGGCTTCTTGCTTTTCAGGGCCGGCGGGGCGCGCTCAGAACCAGCTCAACAAACTTGTGATCCAGCCTGCGGCGTAAAGCCCGAGGCCGAAGACGGCATGGGTGACGATGCTTTGCAGGCGCGCGGCGCCGGGCCGGGGCGTGCGCGACGCGGCGATGCCGGCGCCCATGCCGGGCTGCATCAAGAGAAAGGGAGCGGCCACACTGCCGAGCCCGATCATCAGCGCCGGACCGGGCGTCGGATGCCGGGCCCAGTCGAGGCTCCAGATGACGAGCAGCAGCCCGGCGAAGGCGATACCGATCAGATAATGCGCGGTCCAGCCGATCAGGCTCTCGCCCGCGACGGGCGGCGTGGCGGCGATCGGACGATGGCAAAAGCGTCCCCGCGGCATGAACGCGAGCCAGCGGCCAAGAAGGCCGTAATTCACCAGCGGAATGCCGAAGAGCCTCTTGCGAACGATCGTCCAGACATCCAGCAAGGCGGTGGCTCCGCCGCCGATCAAAACCGCCGCCAACAGATAATTCATCACCTCTGACATGCGCCGCCTCCTGGCTGGATCGATGCTCCGCGCTTGCTTCGCGCGGCGGAAGGCGGCACTGTGCCACTTCAAGTCAACTTGAGGTCAAGGGCATGAGGGCTTTCGACATCAGCGAGGTGGCGCGCCGGTCCGGTGTGCCGGCTTCGACGCTGCGCTTCTACGAAGAGAAGAAGCTGATCGCTTCGATCGGCCGCCGCGGGTTGCGCCGGCTGTTCGATGCCGCGGTGCTCGAGCGCCTGGCGCTGATTGCGCTCGGCCGCGCCGCCGGCTTCTCGCTCGGGGAGATTGCGCGCATGTTCGCGCCGGACGGCCGCCCGCGCATCGACCGGCCGATGCTCGCGGAGAAGGCGGCGCAGCTCGACCGCACCATCCGCCGGCTCGCCTTCATGCGCGACGGGCTGCGCCATGCCGCCGCCTGTCCGGCGCGCAGTCACATGGAATGCCCGAGCTTCCGCCGCTACCTGCGCGCCGCGGCGTCCGGCGCCTTGGATGGCCGCAGGAGCAAGAAGCGGTCAGGGGTTTAGCGACCTGTTATATCTTCTGCTGCGCGTGCCAGCCGGTGACCGCATCCGGCACGGAATCCGTCGAGGCGAAATACGGCTTGATATCGATGAGCGGCGTGCCGTCGAGGCAATCGAGGCCGCGCACGCGCAGAGTGCCGCCTTCCACGCCGCGCAACGCCACGACGCTCAGCGCGATCGGGTTCGGCCGCGCCGGCGAGCGCAAGGCAAAGGTGCCGCGTGCTTCACCGTAATGATGCGGCACCTGGATGACGAGATCGCGCCGCGCCTTGTCCATCCAATAGAGCACGATGACGTGGGAGCAGGTCTCCAGGTCCTTGAGCGCCGGCGCCCAGCGCGGATCCACCTCGATGCGGCATTCGGCATCGGACTGCCGCGCATTCTTCGGGCAGTCCTCGCGCCGGGTCCACGGGGTCCGGATGCAGCCGATGAAGTAGAGCGAAGCATCGGGCTTCGCCGGAAGCTCGGCCGCCACTTCGCCCGGGCGGATGCCGAAAGGATCGTCGGCCATGAGGGTCTCCTGAGGCAACTTGATTTATACCGTTTAAGCGTATAAAGATATCTTTATATGAGGCCCAGGCGTTCGGGCCGGATTATTATGATGAGTTGGGCGATGGCCGAAACCGCCGAATTGCCGTTTGCCATCCTGAACACGGCGCTCAAAGCCGCGGGCGAAACCACGCGCCTGCGCATTCTTGCGCTTTTGGCCGAGGCCGAGCTGACCGTTTCCGACCTTACCGAAATCCTGCGCCAGTCGCAGCCGCGCATTTCCCGCCATCTCAAGCTCCTGAGCGAAGCCGGGCTGGTCGAACGCTTCCGCGAAGGCTCATGGGCTTTCTTCCGCTTCGCCGAAGGCGAGGCGGGCGCGCAGGCGCTGCGCGAACTGATCGGCCGGCTCTCGCCGCGCGATCCGGTGATCGCCCGCGACCGCGAGAAGCTCGCCGCCGTGCGCGCGGCGCGCGCGGCGGCGGCGCAAAGCTATTTCCGCCGCCACGCCGCGGAATGGGACCGCATCCGCAAGCTGCATGTTGCCGATGCCGAGGTGGAGAAGGCGATCCTCGGCGCGCTGGCCGACCGGCCGGTGGGGGCGCTGCTCGATCTTGGCACCGGCACCGGGCGCATGCTGGAGCTCCTCGGCCCGCAGATCGAGCGGGGGCTCGGGCTCGATCTTTCCCTCGACATGCTGGCGCTGGCGCGCGCGCGGCTCGACCGTGCCGGCTTGCGGCATTGCACCGTGCGCCAGGGCGACATCTACGACCTGGCGCTGCCGAGGAATTCCTTCGACCTCGTCATCATCCATCAGGTTCTGCATTTCCTCGATGACGGCGCCCGCGCCATCCGCGAGGCGGCGCGCGTGCTGCGCCCGGGCGGCCGCTTGCTGATCGTCGATTTCGCCCCGCACGACCTCGAATTCCTGCGCGAGCAGCATGCGCACCGCCGCCTCGGCTTCGCGCCCGAGACAGTGGCGCAATGGACCGAGGCGGCCGGGCTCGAGCCGGTGCTTCAGCGCACTTTGAAGCCGGAGCCGGATTCGGAAGGAAAGATCGCCGTTTCGCTGTGGCTCGCGCGCGATCCGCGCATCACCGTCACCTCCAGCCGCGAGGTGGCGTGATGGCGGCGCATCAAAACCATGTCACGGGCGCATTGCAGCGCGAAGTGGTGCAACGCAGACCCGGGACCCATCCGCTTCCGCGATTTAGCTGGGTTCCGGATCAGCGGCGCACCGTTGCAGGCTGCGCCGCATCCGGGACACGAAAGTTGTCGCCATGAGGGCAAGCCGCGAAGATACCCATGGCGCCCGCCGGATCGGCGTCTCCTTCGAGTTTTTTCCGCCGAAAACGGAAGAGATGGAAAAGACGCTGTGGGAGGCGATCACGCGTCTGGCGCCGCTCGCTCCCGATTTTGTCTCCGTCACCTATGGGGCGGGCGGCACCACGCGCGAGCGCACGCATGCGACGGTGAAGCGCATTCTCGACCAAACGCGCCTGACGCCCGCCGCGCACCTGACCTGCGTCGGCGCCACGCGGGCGGAGGTGGATCAGGTGATCCGCGACTATCATGCCTCCGGCGTGCGGCATATCGTGGCGCTGCGCGGCGATCCCCCTGGCGGCGTCGGCGAGCGCTACGCGCCCTTTCCCGGCGGCTATGTGAATGCCGCCGATCTCGTCCGCGGCATCAAGCGTCTCGTGCCGGACGTCGAAGTCTCGGTGTCGGCCTATCCGGAGAAGCATCCCGACAGCCCGACCGTGGAAGCCGACATCGACATGCTCAAGGCCAAGGTGGACGCCGGGGCGAGCCGCGCCATCACGCAGTTCTTCTTCGAGAACGATCTTTATTTCCGCTACGTCGACCGCGTGCGCGCGCGCGGCATAAACGTCCCGATCGTTCCCGGCATCCTGCCGGTGCAGAATTTCGTGCAGACGCGGAATTTCGCCGCCCGCTGCGGCGCTTCGGTGCCGTCCTGGCTCGCCCAGCGCTTCGAGGCGCTGGAGGAGGATGCGGCGACGCGCAAGCTGATCGCCGCCGCAGTGGCCGCCGAGCAGGTGATCGATCTCGTTGATCGCGGCGTGACGAATTTCCATTTCTACACCATGAACCGGGCCGATCTCGTCTACGCGATATGTCATCTGCTGGGCCTGCGGCCGGTGCAGCAAGCACAACCTTCTCCCTCTCCCCAGCGGGAAGAGGGCAGGGATGAGGGGGTTCCGGCGGCCACTCGGGGCACGGTGTCATGACGCACAACCTCGCCGCCGCAAAAAGATTTCGCCGCAGTCAAACAGATGCCGAGCGATTGCTCTGGTTCCGGCTGCGCGACCGCCGCTTGGAAGGATCGAAGTTCAAGCGGCAGGTGCCGTTCTACCAATACGTTATGGACTTCTGCTGCTCAGATGCGCGCCTGATCGTGGAACTGGATGGCGGTCAACATGGAGTGCATGCTGAAGCTGACACGGCGAGAGCGAAGAGGCTTGAGGAGTTGGGCTATCTTGTCCTCCGCTTCTGGAACAACGATGTGCTGAACAATCTAGATGGCGTGCTTGAGACGATACTCAGCACCGCAAAGCAACACAGTCCCGAACCCCCTGACCCCAACCCTCTCCCCCAGGGGGAGAGGGAGTCTGTCTGAGTACGCGGCAATGTCAGCGGCCAAAGAAAAGTCAAAAGTCGAATCCGCGATCCGCCGCGCCGCGGCGGAGCGCATTCTGGTGCTCGACGGCGCCATGGGGACGATGATCCAGGCGCTTCGCCTTGACGAGGCCGGCTACCGCGGCGCCCGCTTTGCCGACTGGCAGCGCGACGTGCGCGGCAACAACGATCTGTTGATTCTCAGTCAGCCGCAGGCGATCCGCGACATCCATCTGGCTTATTTCCGTGCCGGCGCCGACATCGTCGAGACCAACACCTTTTCCTCGACGCGAATCGCCCAGGCCGACTACGGCATGGAGGCGCTCGTCTACGAGCTGAACGTGCAGGGCGCCAAGCTCGCCAAGG
Organism: Xanthobacteraceae bacterium; assembly: GCA_035652315.1. Lineage (GTDB taxonomy): Bacteria > Pseudomonadota > Alphaproteobacteria > Rhizobiales > Xanthobacteraceae > CANKHA01. The sequence continues at coordinate 12,762 of DASREA010000056.1, forward strand.
AAGCCGCGGCGCTTGCCGAGGCGGGGGACGGCAGGCCGCGCTTTGTCGCCGGCGCCATCGGCCCGACCAACCGGACCGCCTCGATCTCGCCGGACGTGAGCAACCCCGGCTTCCGCGCCATCACCTTCGACGAATTGCGCGAGGCTTACGGCGAACAGGTGAAAGGCCTGCTCGACGGCGGGGTCGACCTGCTGCTGATCGAGACCATCTTCGACACGCTCAACGCCAAGGCGGCGATCTATGCCATCGAGGAGATCCTCGAAGCGCGCGGCATCCATGTGCCGCTGATGATCTCCGGCACCATCACCGACCTTTCCGGCCGGCTGTTGTCGGGGCAGACACCGGAGGCCTTCTGGAATTCCGTGCGTCATGCGCAGCCGCTCTCGATCGGGCTCAACTGCGCGCTTGGCGCCAAGGAGATGCGCGCGCATATCGACGAACTCGGCCGCGTCGCCGATACGCTCATCTGCGCCTATCCCAATGCCGGGCTGCCCAACGAATTCGGCCATTACGACGAGACGCCGGAAACCATGTCGCGCCTGCTCGGTGAATTCGCCGCCTCGGGGCTGGTCAACATCGTCGGCGGCTGCTGCGGCACCACGCCGGCGCATATCGGTGCCATCGCCAAGGCCGTAGCCGGCAAAGCGCCGCGCAAGATTCCGGAAGTGCCGCGGCTTCTTCGTTTGTCCGGACTGGAGCCCTTCACGCTCACGCCGGAAATCCCTTTCGTCAACGTGGGCGAGCGCACCAACATCACCGGCTCGGCGCGCTTCCGCAAGCTGATCACCAACGGCAACTATGCCGCCGCGCTCGATGTCGCGCGCGAGCAGGTGGCGAACGGCGCCCAGGTAATCGACGTCAATATGGACGAGGGGCTGCTCGATTCCGAACAGGCGATGACGACCTTCCTGCATCTGGTCGCCGCGGAGCCGGATATCTCGCGCGTGCCCATCATGGTGGACTCCTCGAAGTTTCCCATCATCGAGGCCGGGCTGAAATGCATCCAGGGCAAGGCGGTGGTGAATTCGATCTCGCTGAAGGAAGGCGAGGCCGCCTTCATCGCGCATGCGCGCGTGGTGCGCCGGCATGGAGCCGCCGTGGTGGTCATGGCCTTCGACGAGCAGGGGCAGGCCGACACGCTGCAGCGGCGCAAGGACATCTGCGCGCGCGCCTATGACATCCTGGTCAATCAGGTGGGCTTCCCGCCGGAAGACATCATCTTCGATCCCAACATCTTCCCGGTGGCTACCGGACTTCCCGAGCACAACAGCTACGGCATCGACTACATCGAGGCGGCGCGCTGGATTCGCCAGAACCTGCCGCACGCCCATGTCTCCGGCGGCGTGTCGAACCTGTCCTTCTCCTTCCGCGGCAACGAGCCGGTGCGCGAGGCGATGCACGCGGTCTTCCTCTACCACGCCATCAAGGCGGGGATGGACTTAGGAATCGTCAATGCCGGGCAGATCGTCGTCTATGACGACATCGAGCCGGAATTGCGCGAAGCCGTCGAGGACGTCGTGCTCAACCGTCGCGAGGACGCAGCCGAGCGGCTTCTTGCCCTCGCCGAGCGTTATCGCGGCCAGACGCGCGAACAGAAAGAAGCCGATCTCGCCTGGCGCACATGGCCGGTGGAGCAGCGGCTCTCGCATGCGCTCGTGCACGGCATCACCGAATTCATCGAAGGCGACACCGAGGAGGCGCGGCAAAAGGCGGCGCGGCCGCTCGACGTGATCGAGGGCCCGTTGATGGACGGCATGAATGTCGTCGGCGACCTGTTTGGCTCGGGAAAAATGTTTCTGCCGCAGGTGGTGAAATCCGCGCGGGTGATGAAGCAGGCCGTGGCCTATCTCCTTCCCTTCATGGAGGAGGAGAAGAGGAAGAGCGGGCTCGCGCAATCCAGCGCCGCCGGCAAGATCGTCATGGCCACGGTGAAAGGCGACGTGCACGACATCGGCAAGAACATCGTCGGCGTCGTGCTCCAATGCAACAACTACGAGGTCATCGACCTCGGAGTCATGGTGCCGGCGGCGAAGATCCTGGAGACCGCCAAAGAGGTGAAGGCGGATCTCGTCGGCCTGTCCGGCCTGATCACGCCCTCGCTCGACGAGATGTGCCACGTCGCCGCCGAGATGGAGCGGCAAGGCTTCGATCTGCCGCTACTGATCGGCGGGGCGACGACCAGCCGCGTGCATACCGCGGTGAAGATCCATCCGAACTACACGCGCGGCCAGGCGGTCTATGTCAATGACGCCAGCCGCGCCGTCGGCGTGGCGCAGGCGCTGCTCTCGAAAGAGGCAAAGAGCAACTACATCACCGACATCCGCGCCGAATACGCCAAGATCGCCGCGGCGCATGCGCGCGCCCAGGCCGACAAGCAGCGGCTATCACTCACCGCGGCGCGCGCCAACGCGCTCAAGCTTGACTGGAAAAATTACACGCCGCCGAAGCCTACCTTCATCGGCACCAAGGTGCTCGACGATTATCCGCTGCGCGAACTCGTGGATTTCATCGACTGGACGCCGTTCTTCCAGACCTGGGAGCTGAGCGGCAAATTCCCAGCCATTCTCGACGACGCCAAGCAGGGCGAGGCGGCGCGCTCGCTCTACAACGACGCGCGCGCGATGCTCGACCAGATCCTCGCGGAGAAATGGTTCCGCGCCGGCGGCGTGATCGGCTTCTGGCCGGCCAACGCGGAAGGCGACGACATCCTCCTTTATCCCGACGAGGCGCGGAAGACGCCGATCGCCACGCTGCACAGCCTGCGCCAGCAGCTCACCAAGCGCGAAGGCCGCTTCAACGAGGCGCTCTCGGATTTTGTCGCGCCGCGCGCCTCGGGCGTGCCGGACTATGTCGGCGCCTTCGCCGTCACCGCCGGCGTCGGCGAGGACGAGATCGCCGAACGCTTCAAGCTGAAGAACGACGACTACTCCGCCATCCTGGTGAAGGCTTTGGCCGATCGCCTTGCGGAGGCTTTCGCGGAGCGCCTGCACCAGCGCGTGCGCCGGGAATTCTGGGGCTATGCGCCGGACGAAGCGCTGAGCAACGAGGACCTGATCGCCGAAAAATATCAAGGCATCCGCCCGGCGCCGGGCTACCCGGCGCAGCCCGACCACACCGAGAAGGCGACGATCTTCCGCCTTCTGCCCGCGGACAAGATCGGGCTACAGCTCACCGAGAGCTTCGCCATGTGGCCGGGCGCGGCGGTGAGCGGCCTTTATTTCAGCCATCCGCAAAGTCACTATTTCGGCATCGGCAAGATCGAGCGCGATCAGGTGGAGGATTACGCCCGCCGCAAGGGCTGGAGCGTCGCGGAGGCCGAGCGCTGGCTCGCGCCCATCCTCAATTACGATCCGAAACTCCAGGCGGAGAAGGTGGCGTAGGAAGCGCGAGCCCGGAATCCAGCGGCAAGAAGCCAGGGCCCGCATTTGGATTCCGGATGGCCTCGCTGCGCGAGGGCAGCATTCGAAAACCAAAACACCGGAGAGATCGCTCTCTCCGGTGCTCGAATTGGTCGGTTTGAAGTTCGCGCGCTCGTCGTCCGCCTTGACTCAGAATACGCCAAACAAGATGGCGCCGACAAACACAAACACGGCGCAAGCCACGAGCATATTGAGTCGCAAGGTAAGGTCCACGTTCGTGCCTCCCACCTGTTGCGCTCACGAGGCTAGCAGACGCCGATAATGCGCCAAGAGCAAACGGGGCTGCGCCGCGAAATGTGATCGTGGGCGCCGTCCCGGCCGTTGATTTCACACGTGAAATTTCGGCCTGTGGAAAAGCCTGCGGGCCGGCTGCCGCGGCAATCACGTAAGAATTGCTGCCCGAAATCCGGTCTTCGCGCCGCGAATTTCGCGGGGGTGCGCGACCGCAGGCCGATCGTCCGGCACGGCGCGCGCCCTGCGTCAACACTTCCTTATCCTTAATGGCGCCGCGCCAGATCACGATTGATGGCTCGTTAAATCAAAGCCTCGCATTGTCGCGGCATGAAGGGGAGGCTTCCTTTTTCGCTGGTCGCGGCGATGACGCTCGGCGCGCTCGCCGGGTGCGGGCGCGGATTCTTCCAGTTCGAAGAACGCGCCCCTTGGCGTCACGAGGCGGAAGTCGAATGTCTGCAATCGGGCGCGGTGAAGGAAGGAGCGGGCGTGGTGCGCATCAGCCCGATCGAGGGCCCCGGCATGTGCGGCGCCGATTTCCCGCTGAAGGTTTCGGCGTTAGGCGAGAGCACGGCGCTCGGATTCGCCGACGATCCGCGTCCGCCCGGCTCAATTCCCAACGCCGCGCCGCCGCCGCGATGGCCGGTGACGCCGTCCTATCCTCCCGTGTCTCACGCTTATCCCCCGGCGCCGATCTATACAGAGGCCCCCGCCTACCCGCCGCCGCTCTCAAATCCGAATTATGCGATGCCGCCGGATTCTGTGCCGCCATATGACAATGCGCCGCCGCTTCACGATCCGCTGCCGAGCTATGGGGCGCCGTCCGGCGAGCCGCTGTCGCTCGCGCCGCCCGGCCTGCCGCCGGCGAGCGGCGCTGCGCCGCTGCAGCCATCCTATGCGCCGTCGCCATCCTATCGGCCCGACCGCGCGGCATACCCCGCCAATTCAGCGGCGCCTTCCTATCGGCAGAATCCTTCCCTCGCTGCGCCACCGGCGCCGCCACGGCTCGGCCCGCAGCGCGATCCGCGCTTTGCCGGCGCGATCCCCCCGGTCGAAGTCACGCCCGCCGCCACGCTTGCCTGTCCGATCGTCTCGGTGCTCGATCAGTGGATCAAGGAATCGGTGCAGCCGGCGGCCATGCGCTGGTTCGGCCAGCCTGTGGTCGAGATCAAACAGATTTCCGCCTATTCCTGCCGCACCATGAACGGTCGGCCCGGCGCCAATATTTCCGAACACGCCTTCGGCAACGCGCTCGACATCGCCGGCTTCACGCTGGCCGACGGACGCAAGATCGTGGTGCGCACCGCCTGGAGGGGAACACCGGAGGAGCAAGGGTTCCTGCACGACGTGCAAGGCTCGGCGTGCCAGGACTTCACCACAGTGCTGGCCCCCGGCTCCAATTCGTTTCACTACGACCACATCCATGTCGATCTGATGCGCCGCGCCAGCCGCCGCCTGATCTGCGAGCCCGCGGCAATTCCGGGCGAAGTCGCCGCCGCGCGAGCCAGCCATCAATACGCTCGCCGCGATCCGGCGATCACCGGCTCGATCGCAAATCGGCAGCAGCACGCGGGTATCCTCGCCATCGGCGAAGACGCCGCCGAGGAGGATAGGGACGATGCTTTCGATAACTGAGCCGAGCCGTTGTGGTTAACCGGAAATGACCGAGCGGCCGCCAAAGCGGGTTTGCATCAATTTGTCCGCGGCCGTTAATCGGGCGGTATGACTGTTGGGCTTATAGCGGCGTGCTATGCACGTGGTATTGGTCGACCCAAGCCGTACGGTGTTGAAATTCGTCTCGCGTCTCCTCGAAGCGCGCGGCGACACCGTTCAGCCGTTTATCGACGGACGCGCGGCGCTCGCTTACATCAAGGAAGATCCGCGGGTCGGTGCGCTCATCACCAGTGCCGAGCCGCTTTCCATGTCCGGCCTGGAATTGTGCTGGGAAACGCGGTTGCTTACGGGCGAGAAGCGCTCGATCTACGTGATCCTGATGTCGTCCAACCAGGAGCGGCGTAATCTCGTCGAAGCGCTCGATTCCGGCGCCGACGATTTCATCGGCAAGCCGCCGGTGGCCGAAGAGCTTTACGCGCGGCTGCGAGCGGGGGAGCGATTGGCTTCCATGCATCGCGACTTGGTGCAGCTCGCCTCGCTCGATTCCCTCAGCGGCCTTTTGAATCGCCGCGCCTTCTTCGAGCGGGCGGAGGAGATCCGCGCGCAACTTCCAGCCATCGGCACCGTGTCGGCCATCATGCTTAATATCGATCACTTCAAGCGCATCAACGACGTCCATGGCCACGCCATAGGCGACCGCGCCATCCAAAAAGTAGCCAGCGCCATCGCGGCCGCCGGCAAGATTGTCGGCCGTCTCGGCGGCGAGGAGTTTGCCGTCCTGCTTCCAGGCAGCGACCTCGCCGCCGCGCGCCAAGTCGCGGAGCGGTTGCGTCAGGAAATTTCGCTGCTTCCGCTGAGAACGGATGGCGAGCCCAATACCTTTACCGGCAGCTTCGGCGTCAGCGAATGGCAACCTGGCGATACCGTGGACAAGATGCTGCGCCGGGCCGACATGGCGCTCTATGCTGCGAAGGCGGCAGGCCGCAACCGGGTTGTTGTTGCTGACGAGGCTCTGAACGCGGCGCATTACAACTCGGGAGGCCGCCCGGTGCGCGCCGCGCACCGGCCCGACGTTCGGCTCGCTCCCGAGCCGCCGGCGGCCGAAGATCGACGCGAGCTGCAATCAGCGGCCGGGTGATCCATAGCCGCCCGCGGTCGGCGTTTGGATCGCAATCGCATCGCCGGGATCGACCATGGTCGCATCGCAGCCTTGAAGCTTCTGCATGCGGCCGTCCTTCCGGCGTACCCAATTCTCGCCCACTTGGCCCGGCTCACCACCGGCCAATCCGAAGGGAGGCACGCGCCGGTGCCCCGACAGGATGGTGCATTCCATCCTTTCGAGGAAACGGATTGTCCGCGACACGCCGTCGCCGGCGGTCCATTTCCCGCGGCCCCCGGAATTTTTGCGGATGTGAAAATCCTCGACCACCACCGGGTAGCGCAGCTCCAGCACTTCCGGGTCGGTGAGCCGCGTGTTGGTCATATGCGTCTGCACCGCATCGGTGCCGGGGAAGCCGGGGCCCGCCGGCGACCCTGAGCAGATGGTCTCGTAATACTGATATTTCTCGTTGCCGAAATTGAGGTTGTTCATGGTGCCTTGCGCCGCCGCCATGGCTCGGAGCGCACCGAACAGACAGTTGGTCACAGCCTGCGAGGTTTCGACGTTTCCCGCGACGACGGCGGCGGGATATTCCGGCGACAGCATCGAGCGCGGGGGGATGAGGATGCGGATCGGGCGCAGGCAGCCGGCATTCATCGGAATGTCATCATCCACCATGACGCGGAAGACATAGAGCACCGCCGCCCGCGTCACCGGCTCCGGCGCATTGAAATTGTCCGCCTGCTGCGGCGAGGTGCCGGTGAAGTCGACGGTCGCCTCGCGCTTCTTCCTGTCGACGCTGATTTTGACCGCGATGCGCGTGCCCTGGTCCATCTCATAGGTGAATTCGCTGTCGTGCAGCCGGTCGATGACGCGGCGCACGCTTTCCGCCGCATTGTCCTGCACATGGCGCATATAGGCCTGCACAGTGGCGAGGCCGAACTGCGCCACCATCTTGCGCAGCTCCCGCGCTCCCTTTTCGTTGGCGGCGATCTGTGCCTTCAGGTCGTTGATGTTCTGCTGCGGGTTGCGCGCGGGATATTTCGCCTGCGTGAGCAGCGCGCGCAGCTCCCTTTCGCGGAAGCGGCCGCGCTCCATTAGCTTGAAATTGTCGATGTAAACCCCTTCCTGCTCGATGGATGTGGCGTGGGGGGACATGGAGCCAGGAGAAATGCCGCCGATGTCGGCATGATGGCCGCGCGAGGCGACCCAGAACAAGATTCGTTGCTTGCCCCCTCCCGCCGCGCTGCGCGCGATCCCCTCCCCGGCGCGCGGGCGAGAGGTGGGAAGGGGGCCGAATACCGGCGTGCAGACGGTGATGTCCGGCAGATGCGTGCCGCCGTTGTAGGGAGCGTTGATGGCGAAGACGTCGCCGGGGCGGATGCGCGGATTCTGGCGGATGACCGTCTCCACCGCGCGGTCCATGGAGCCGAGATGCACCGGCATGTGGGGCGCATTGGCTACGAGGGAACCGTCGGCGGAAAAGACGGCGCAGGAGAAATCGAGCCGCTCCTTGATATTCACCGAATAGGCGGTGTTCTGCAGCGCGATGCCCATCTGTTCGGCAATCGCCATGAACAGATTATTGAAGACCTCGAGCATCACCGGATCGGCGCGCGTGCCGACGGCGAATCGGCGGGCCGGCGGCCTCACGCGTTTCAGCAACAGATGATTTTTCGCCGTGACCTCGGCACGCCAGCCCGGCTCGACAATGACGGTTTGATGCGGTTCGACGATGATCGCTGGGCCGGCAATTCTGTGGCCCGGCTTGAGCCGGTGGCGCGTATAGACGGCGGCCTTGTGCCATCGGCCGGCGGAGAAAAATCGCGTGCGGCGGATGGGCGAGGGTCGTTTCGAGCGAACGATCCTTGCCGCGTGATCGCGGAGATTTCCGCCGCCGGCGACGGCTTCGACGGAAATCGCTTCCACCACCAGCGTTTTGCCGCGGTCGATAAATCCGAAGCGCGCCTTGTGCGCGCGTTCGAAGCTGCGCTGCATGCTGGTGAGGGTGCCGGCGGCAATTTCCAACGCGTTATCGGTTCCTGCGTAACGGATGTGCGCGCGGACGAAGACCTTGATCTTCGCCTGCGCGGCGATCTGGCCGGCAACTTCCGCCGTTACTTCCCTGCCGAGCTTGGCAGCGGCTTTCGAAATCGAGGCCAGCGCCTTTGCGCCGAACGGCAATTCGACGGCTTGTTGCCGAGAAGCGCGGATATCGGCGAGGCCCATGCCATAGGCGGAGAGCAACGAGGAGAAAGGATGGATCAATACCGTCTTGATGCCGAGCGCATCCGCCACCAGACAGGCATGCTGGCCACCGGCGCCACCGAAGCAGTTGAGCGCATAGCGCGTGACGTCGTGGCCGCGCTGCACCGAAATCTTCTTGATGGCGTTGGCCATGTTTTCCACGGCGATCTTGATGTAGCCGTCGGCGACCTCCTCCGCGCTGCGCCCGCCGCCGATCTCGTGCGCCCGTGCGGCGAATGCGGTGCCTACACATTGGGCGTCAAGCGGCTGGTTCTGTCGGGGGCCGAATATCTTCGGGAAGAATTCGGGGATGAGTTTCCCGGTCATCACATTGGCGTCGGTAACGGTAAGGGGGCCGCCGCGGCGGTAGCTCATCGGGCCGGGATCGGCGCCGGCGCTATCGGGCCCGACGCGAAAACGCGCGCCGTCGAAATGCAGGATCGAGCCGCCGCCGGCCGCGACGGTGTGGATGAGCATCATTGGCGCGCGCAGGCGCACGCCCGCGACCTCGGTTTCGAAGGCACGTTCGTATTCGCCGGCAAAATGTGAGACGTCGGTCGAGGTGCCGCCCATATCGAAGCCGATCAGGCGCTCGAACCCTGCTTCACGTCCGGTTTCAACCATGCCGACTACCCCGCCGGCCGGCCCGGACAGGATCGCATCCTTGCCTTGAAACAGGTTCGCCGCCGTCAGCCCGCCCGCGGAGGTCATGAACATCAGGCAAGATTGCGCTTCACTTTCCCTCTCCCTGAGAAGGAGAGGGTGGCGGCCGGAGCCCGCCGGGTGAGGGGGTTCGAACCTCTCAGTCGCCGGAACCCCCTCACCCCGACCCTCTCCCCGCAAGGGAGAGGGAGAAGAAGCGCTGAGTTCGTTGGAAACCTGTTCCACATACCGCCGCAGGATCGGCGAGAGATAAGCGTCCACGACTGTCGTATCGCCGCGGCCGACGAGCTTGATCAGCGGCGATGCCTCGTGGCTTGCCGAAACCTGCGCGAAGCCTATGTTTCGCGCCAGAGCCGCGATCTCTTGCTCATGAGCGGGATAGCGGTAGCCATGCATGAGGACGATGGCGACGGCGGCGATGCCGTCGGCGCGCGCGGCTCCAAGCTCCCGCCGCACCCCCGCCAGATCGAGCGGGCGCTCCACGGTGCCATCGGCGCGTACCCGCTCGTCGACTTCGACCACGCGCTCGTAGAGCACGTCCGGCTTGACGATCTGTTTGGCGAAAATTTTCGGCCGTGCCTGATAGCCTATCTTCAGAGCGTCACCGAACCCCTTGGTGATGAGCAACAAGACGCGCTCCCCCTTGCGCTCGAGCAGCGCATTGGTGGCGACGGTCGTGCCCATCTTGATTGAGCCGATGCAGCCGGACGGGATCGGTTGTCCTGGCCGCAGCCCGAGCAGATCGCGAATGCCCTGCACGGCGGCGTCGCCATAGGCTTGCGGGTTCTCCGACAGCAGCTTGTGCGCGAGCAGGCGGCCGTCCGGCGCGTGCCCGATCACATCGGTGAAAGTGCCGCCGCGGTCGATCCAGAAGTCCCAGGCTCCGCGCCTGCCGGCTTGCATCCGCCGCCGTTCTCCGGCCATCATCGCCCTCTCGGTCCGCGCCATTCAGGAACACGCCATGCATAAAGTTGCAATTCCTTCCGCCGTCACCGTCCGGGTCAAGGCGCGTTGCGGCAAGGAGCACCCGTTCGACATGCTGGATGCGCGCCGCACGGCGCTGGTGGCTATCGACCTGCAAAATTACTTCTTGAAGGGCGACGAGGGCGCGACGGCGCGCGCTATTATACCGGCGGTCAACCGGTTGGCGCGCGAGCTCAGGAAGCGCGGCGGACACGTGATCTGGGTCCGCAACGGCACCGAGGGCACGCTGAAGAGCTGGTCGGTAAAGCATCAGTTTTTGCAAAAGCCACAGGTGCAAAAGAGCCGCTACCGGGAAATGCGCAAGGATGGCGACGGCTTCAAATTCTGGCATGGGCTCGACTTGCAGGCCGGGGATGGCAAGCTCGTCAAGAAACGCTTTAGCGCCTTCATCCAGGGCTCGTCGCCGATCGAGAAATACCTGCGCGCGCGCAAGATCGACACCATTCTCGTCGCCGGCACCGCCACCAATGTCTGCTGCGAAAGCACGGCGCGCGACGCCATGATGCTGAATTTCAAGGTGGTGATGGTGTCGGACGCGCTGGCCGCGCGTTCGGACGACTTACATAACGCGGCGCTCACGGCCTTCTATTCGAATTTTGGCGATGTGCAGAGCGTGGATGAAGTCGTTGCTTCGCTCGACCGAGGAACGAAGAAAGCGGCGGCGGCAAGCCGGCGGGAACGCCCGAGGGTCGATCACGTTACGACGGCGGCGGTTGGCGGTTAAACGTTAGAGACGTTGCGCAGGATGCGTCGCGCACGTTAGCTATCGATGATCGTGCCGAAGAAGTAATCCCAAATCCGGGTCGTCACACCGAAATTACCCTCCTGCGCTCCGAAATGGTGCCGGATGTGATGCAGCTTGGCTTGATAAAAAAAGGAGTTTCGATCGAGCTGCCAGCGGTGGATCGCGGTGTGAACCAGCACGTAATAGAGGTAGCCGAGCATCAGGCCGGTGACGAGGCCGCTGGCGAGCTTGAATCCCAGCACCGACCAAAGCGGAAAGAACGCGCCGAATCCAAAGGCGCAACCGCTCACCCAGACCGGCGCGCCGATCAGCGCGCTGGGATGATCGTGATGCATTTCGTGCATTCGCGCGATCAGCGGCATGCGATGAAAAACAAAACGATGGATCAGATATTCGGCGAGACTCCAGACGGCGAAACCGGCGACGCAGGCGATCAGCCAGTCGATCTGCTGTCTCAATTCCGGCGAGCGCAATGCGAATGCGGCCATCACCAGGGCGGCCAGCGGATAGGCGACAAAATCGGCGTAGTACCCGACTTTACTCTGACGCATCTCGGCCTGCCCGATCTTCAATTATCCAAAAGAAGGATATCGCGCGCGCATCTGGTCCGCCAGTGCGGCGACAGCTTGGACGAAAAGCCGAAATTGAGGCAATGACCGCCTGCTTGAATTCGATGGCGATAGCGGGAAGCCGGTCGTCTGGTGGATCCCAGGAGCACCGAGACGTTGCCGCCACGACGGCGCTCGCGAATGTCTTCCGCAAAATTGGCGGGGCGCCCGGCGGGTTCTCCGCCGGACGCCCCTTAGCAAGTGCCAGCCAGCCTATAAGCCGGGTTCTGTAAGGCGCTCCGCACGGATGCGGAACGCGTGACGGCCATTCCTCTGCGACGCCGGTTGCCCGGCGCCTCCAGCAACCTACCCGGACGGCTGATCCGGACATCGATCCGGGCGTGCCTTGCGGCGCGCCCGCGCCGTCCCTATTCGGTTTTGCTCCCGGTGGGGTTTGCCCTGCCGCCTTCGTCGCCGAAGACGCGGTGCGCTCTTACCGCACCGTTTCACCCTTGCCGCGATCTACGCAACGCCCGCGGCGGTCTGTTTTCTGTGGCACTTTCCCTGAAGCCGGCCGCCTCGGCAGCCCGCCCCGCCGGACGTTATCCGGCACCGTAAGTCCATGGAGCCCGGACTTTCCTCCACGGCGGCCTTTCGGCTTTTGCCGCAGCGGCCGTCCAGCCGACTGACCACCAAGGGATGGGGATTAAATCCTGCTACGTCAAGGGGCTGGCTCTGCCGTGTTGACGCCGGTTAAATGAACCAGGGCAGCAACGGAGCAGCGCCATGGGCGGCGATTTCGAGGATCATTGCTGGAAGGACGTGATTCCGCCGGAAGTGCTGGAAATCTATTCCGGCTATCGGCGCAAGACCTTCGTCGGCCCGGCACCGGCGCTCGTCGCCATCGACCTCTACGAATCCGCCTATCAGGGCGGCGACAAGCCGATGGCTGAACTGGCCAAGACCTATCCGAATTCCTGCGGCGCCAACGCCTATGCGGCGATTGAGCCGACCAAGCGTTTGTTCGCGGCGGCGCGCCGCGCTGGGTTGCCGATTTTCTATTCGACGGGAGAAACACGACCGGAAAGCCAGCCGGCGACCGTGACCGCTACCAAGCGCGTCACCGGCAAGCGCGCGCGCGATCCGGCGCTTTACGCCATCCGGCCGGAGTTCAAGCCGCAGCCGAGCGACGTGGTCGTCACCAAACAGCGGGCCAGCGCTTTCTTCGGCACGCCGCTCGTCGCGCATCTGACGCAGCTCGGTATCCGTACCATCATCATGTGCGGCGAAAGCACTTCAGGCTGCGTGCGCGCTTCGGCGGTGGATGCCTATTCCTACGGCTATCACGTCGTGCTGGTCGAGGAATGTTGTTTCGACCGCAGCGACATTTCGCATAAGGTCAATCTCTTCGACATGCATCATAAATATTGCGATGTGATGCGCATCGGCGAAGTAATCGCCCATCTCGACGGCCTTGCCGTGCGCAAAGCGGGCTAAAGCGGCGAGCTTGAACTATTTTACCGCTCGCGTGGGGAGAGCTCGGTGCACGAAGTGCGTCCGAACTCCCTCAGCTCCGCCCTCTCCCCAACGGGGAGAGGGAGAATATGCTCACGCCGTCGCGCGGCGCCGATCCAAGAGCTTGTGCAACGTGCGCAGCGTTGAGCGATCGGCGATGCCATCGACCTTGGCAGGGCGGAAATGCCGCTGGAACGCGGTCACGACGTCGCGCGTCGTCTCATCGAAGACGCCACTGGCCGCGATACCGTAGCCAAAATCCGCAAAAGCCGACTGCAGGCTTCGCACCTCGTCGCCTTCGTCGCCGAGCTTGAGCCGCGGCGCGCGGTCGCTGATGCGCGCGGGCGAAACCCACTGGCCGACCCCCGAATCGTGCAGCAGCTTCCAGGGAAATTTCTCGCCGGGATCCTGCTTGCGCGACGGCGCCACGTCCGAATGCGCCAGCACCCGTCCCGGCTTGATCCCGCGCCTGGCGATGATGCCGCGGCACAAGGCGATCACCGCTGCGATCTGCCGCTTGGGGAAATCCGGATAGCCGAAATCATGTCCCGGATTGGCGATCTCAATGCCGATCGACAGCGAGTTGATATCGTTTTCGCCGGCCCAGGACGAAACGCCCGCGTGCCAGGCGCGCCGCCCTTCCGGCACCGACTGCACGATCCGCCCGTCCTCGAAGACGAAATAATGTGCGGAGACCTTGCTTTCGGCCGAGCACAGCCGCTCCAGCGCGGCGGGAGTGCTTTGCATGCCGGTATAGTGCAGCAGGATCATATCGGGCGCGCGACCGCCCTTTCGTTCGTCGTGGTTCGGCGAAACGACGATGTCGGCGACCACCGAGGAATCCGGCTGAAATTGCGACATGGCCGGCACATCCATACGCGAACTCCCTAAAGAAAGATGCAGGAGAGCTTGCCGAGGCGTCGCGGCAGCATTGAGGCCGTCCCCGCCTTGTCATTCCGGACGGTGCAAAGCGCCGATCCGGAATCCAGATGCGCGGACCAACGCTGTTTCTGGACTCCGGGTTCACTCGCTTCGCTCGTGCCCCGGAATGACAAAAAAGTTAAGGCCATTTCACCACCGGCGGAAGCGACGAGAGGATCGAATCGACGTTGCCTCCCGTCTTCAGCCCGAAAATGGTGCCACGGTCGTATAGCAGATTGAACTCCGCATAGCGGCCGCGGCGCACAAGCTGTTCGTTGCGCTCGGCGTCGCTCCAGGATTTGGCGAAGTTACGCCGCACCAGCTCGGGATAGATTTTCAGGAATGCGCGGCCGACATCCTGGGTGAAGGCGAAATCCGCCTGCCAATCGCCGCTGTCGAGGTAATCATAGAAAATCCCGCCCACGCCGCGCGGCTCGCTGCGGTGCTTGAGAAAAAAATACTCGTCGCACCATTTTTTGAATTTCTCATAAGGCGCGACTTTGCCATGCGCGTCACAGGCGCCTTTCATGGCGGCGTGGAAGGCGAGCGTATCGCCGTCGTCTTGCGTCCGGCGGCGGTCAAGCACAGGCGTCAAGTCGGCGCCGCCGCCGAACCAAGCCTTGGTGGTGACCACAAATCGCGTGTTCATGTGCACCGCCGGTACATGGGGGTTCTGCGGATGCACGATCAACGAAATGCCCGATGCCCAGAAGCGCGGGTCGTTCTCCGCTCCGGGAATGTCCTTGCGGAACTCCGGTGCGAATTCGCCGTACACGGTCGAGACATGCACGCCGGCTTTTTCGAAGACGCGTCCGTGCAGCATCGCCATGACGCCGCCGCCGCCAGGGACGCCGTCATGGTCCGTCCGGTTCCAGGATTTGCGCACGAAGCGTCCGGCGACTTGCTGAGCCAACGGAGCGGAAGCGGGCAGGGCGGATTCGACATCCTCCAGCGCCGCGCAGATCTGATCGCGAAGCGCTTCGAACCAAGCGCGCGCGCGTTGCTTGCGTTCCTCGAGCGCCACGGAATCTGCGTCACTGGCCATCGAATCCACCAAGCTGCCGCATGGCCTCACCAACCGCCATCGCCGCAGTCATGGCCACATTGAGCGAGCGCAGCCCCGGCCGCAATGGAATCAAAAGCCGGACATCGGCCGCGGCATGGACCTCGTCCGGCACGCCGGAGGATTCGCGCCCGAACATTAGGATATCGCCACCCTGGTATGCATGACTGACATAAGGCTCCCCGGCGCGGGTTGTGAACAATACGAGGCGCAATCCCGCGTCCCGCCGCCATGGCTCGAAAGCCTCCCAGGAGGCATGCCGGCGGATCGCGACCTTATCGAGGTAGTCCATGCCGGCCCGACGGAAGGCACGGTCGGATACCGGAAATCCGGCGGGCTCGATGATATGCGCCTCGATTCCGAGGCAGGCGCAGAGCCGCAGGATCGTTCCGGTATTTTGCGGAATGTCGGGCTGATAGAGTGCAATGCGCATGCTGAAACGACCGCTGACCGCGGCAGCATCGGCCACACGGGCACCTGCGGCAAGAGCATCCAGGAATACGGACTTTCCCGGGCATACCGGGCTTGCGCTGACGCACCAAGGGTGCCAATAACACGCCGCCGGATCGCGCCGCCCTGCCGCTCAGGAGCAGGCCGTGTCCGGCCCGCCCGCCGCCCTTCGGATCGCCGCAGGGCATCCCCACGGGTTCTCAGCGCAGGCGGCCTCATCGCCAGGTAGCGGGAGAAGACTCACCGTGACAAGCTCGTCTTCGGCGCATCCGACACGCCGCGACTTTCTTTACATTGCCACCGGCGCTGCCGGCGCCGCCGGCGCTGCCCTAGCGCTTGTTCCGCTGGTCGCGCAGATGAATCCGGATGCATCGACGGTCGCGGCGGGCGCTCCGGTCGAGGTCGATCTTTCTCCGATCGCCGAAGGACAGATCATCAAGGTGTTCTGGCGGTCGAAGCCAATTTTCATCTTCCATCGGACCGCCAAGGAGATCGAGGAAGCGAAGAACGTCGATTGGCAAAGCCTGCCCGATCCCGAGCCGGATGCCGAGCGGGTGAAGAAAGATCACGAGCAGTGGCTGGTGCTGATCGGAATCTGCACGCATCTCGGCTGCATTCCGCTGGCGCACGAGGGCAATTACCACGGCTGGCTCTGCCCCTGTCACGGCTCGCAATACGATACCTCGGGCCGCATCCGGCAAGGCCCGGCGCCCAAGAACCTCTATCTGCCGCCCTATCAGTTCGTTTCCGACACCAAAATCCGCATCGGCTGATCCGCCAGGACTTTGCCAAAGGTTTGAGCATGAACGGACATTCTACCTACCAGCCGCAAAGCGCGTTCATGAAATGGCTCGAGCGGCGGCTGCCCATTGCCGGCTTGATGTATTCGTCCTTCGTCGCTTATCCGACGCCGCGCAACCTCAACTACTGGTGGACGTTCGGCGGCATTCTCAGCGTCATGCTCGGAATTCAGATCGTCACCGGCGTCGTGCTGGCGATGCATTACACGCCGCATGTCGATTTCGCCTTCAATTCGGTGCAGAGCATCATGCGCGACGTCAACTACGGCTGGCTGTTGCGCTTCGTGCACGCCAACGGCGCCTCGATGTTCTTCCTCGCCGCCTATATCCATCTGTTCCGCGGCATGTATTACGGCTCCTACAAGGAGCCCCGCGAAGTGCTGTGGATTCTCGGCGTCATCCTGCTGCTATTGATGATCGCCACCGGCTTCATGGGCTACGTGCTGCCCTGGGGGCAGATGAGTTTCTGGGCCGCCACCGTCATTACCAACCTGTTTTCCGCCATTCCGCTTGTCGGCGAAACGATCGTGACATGGCTCTGGGGCGGGTTCGCCGTCGGCAATCCGACGTTGCAGCGGTTCTATTCGCTGCACTACCTGTTGCCTTTCGTCATCGCCGGCGTGGTGGTGTTGCATATCTGGGCATTGCACGTCGCCGGCCAGAACAATCCGGCAGGCATCGAGCCGAAGAGCGAGAAGGACACCGTTCCGTTCACGCCTTATGCGACGATCAAGGATGCCTTCTTTCTGGTCTGCTTCTTTATTCTTTACGCCTGGTTCGTGTTCTACATTCCCGATTATCTCGGCCATGCCGATAATTACATCCCGGCCAATCCGGCGGTGACGCCGACGCACATCGTGCCGGAATGGTACTACCTGCCGTTCTACGCGATCCTGCGCGCGATCCCGAACAAGCTTCTCGGCGTCATGGCGCTTGGCGCGTCGATCGTCATTCTCGCATTCATGCCGTGGCTCGATACCTCGCCGGTCCGTTCGGCGCGTTACCGGCCGATCTACCGGCAATGCTTCTGGCTGTTCGTCGCGTCCTGCATCGGCCTCGGTTACCTCGGTTCGCAGGAGCCGGTGGGCGGCTATGTCATCGCGGCGCGCATTCTGACGCTCTATTACTTCGCGTTCTTCGTGGTCATCCTGCCGCTGCTCGGCGTTTTCGAGAAAACCAAGCCGCTGCCGAATTCGATTGCCGAATCGGTTCTCAAGGAAGGCGTGCCGATCGGCGCCAGCGCGCCGCCACCCGCTTCGGCATCGCGGTAACCGGGAGCGCGAAAATGAACCGTCCGATTTTCTCCGCGCTCGTTTCTCTCGCTTTGCTCGCCGGCATGGCGGCGTCGAACGCCGCGCGCGCCCAAGGCGCGGCGCCGGCGGAGCCGCCGCAGCTGAGCTGGCCCTTCTCGGGGCCCTTGGGCAGCTACGATCCCGGCCAGTTGCAGCGCGGCTTCAAGATCTACCGGGAAGTCTGCAGTACCTGTCACAGCCTGAAGCTGCTGAGCTTCCGCAACCTGGCCGAGCCGGGCGGTCCGGATTTCACCGCGGCGCAAGCCAAGGCGGTCGCCGCCGAATACAAAGTGAACACCCTCAATGAGCAGGGCGAGGTGGTGCAGCGTCCGGCCCAATTGGCCGACCATTTCCCGGCACCCTTCCCGAATGAAGCGGCGGCGAAGGCGGCGTTCGGCGGCACCGAGCCGCCGGATATGTCGACGCTGGCCAAGGCGCGCACCTACGAGCGCGGCTTCCCGCGCTTCGTCTTCGACATGTTCACGCAATACACGCAGGAAGGCCCCGATTACATCGCCGCGCTTCTGAAGGGCTATCAGGACACGCCGCAAGGCTTCACCTTGCCGCAGGGCACTTTCTACAACGTCTATTTTCCCGGCCGCGCCATCAAGATGCCGCCGCCGCTCAAGGACGGGCAGATGAAATACGACGATGGTTCCCCGGAGACGCTGGAGCAATATTCCAAGGACGTCGCCGCCTTCCTGATGTGGGCATCGGAGCCGCATTTGGACGCGCGTAAGCGCATCGGCGCGCAGGTCATGCTCTACCTGATCATCGTCGCCGGACTGCTCTACTTCACGAAAAAGAGGGTATGGCGCGACGTGGCGCTGCACCCGGAGAAGCTCGCGGAAAAGTCGTGAGCAAGATGTGAAGCATTGGCTGAATTGCAATGGCCGGGCTTGTCCCGGCCATTGGCGTCTTTAGCATCTCGCGTGAAGGCTGGCCCTCGCGCTACGCTCAACAGAGGCAGTCATGACCAAGGCAGTTCTCGGCGTCGTCGGCGGTTCGGGCATTTACGATCTGCCGGGGCTGGAAAAGGTGCGCGAGCAGCGCATCGAAAGCCCCTGGGGAGAGCCGTCCGGCGTTTTGCGCGTCGGCGAAATCGCGGGCCTGCCGGTAGTCTTCCTCTCCCGCCACGACAAGGGCCATCGCATCTCGCCCTCGGACATTAATTACCGCGCCAATATCGACGTGCTCAAACGCGCCGGCGTGACCGATCTCGTCTCGCTTTCCGCCTGCGGCTCGTTCAAGGAGGAACTGGCCCCAGGCACCTTCGTGCTGATCGATCAATTCGTCGACCGCACGCACAAGCGCGAAAGCTCTTTCTTCGGCACCGGCCTCGTGGCCCATGTTTCCATGGCGCATCCGGTCTCGCCGCGGCTGCGGCTGCGGCTCGCGTCGGCCGCGGAGGCGGAGGGGATCGCGGTGGTGCGCGGCGGCACCTACGTGTGCATCGAGGGGCCGCAATTCTCCTCGCTCGCCGAAAGCATGACCTACAAGAACCTTGGCTATTCGGTGATCGGCATGACCAACATGCCCGAAGCCAAACTCGCGCGCGAAGCCGAGATCTGTTACGCAACCGTGGCGATGGTGACCGATTACGACTGCTGGCACCCCGACCACGACGCAGTGACGGTGCAGGATGTCATCAAGGTGCTCACCGGCAATGCGGAGAAGGCCAAGCGTCTGGTGGCGCGGCTGGCGCGCGATTTTCCCCGCGAGCACGAAGCTTGCCCGATCGGCTCCGACCGCGCCCTCGACAACGCCCTCATCACCGCGCCGGAGGCGCGCGACCCGGCGCTGTTGAAGAAACTCGACGCGGTGGCGGGACGGGTGCTGAATTAATCACCCCGTGGCCTCAGCCGCCCCGCCACATCAGGAAGTTGAGATTCCCGCCGCCGAAGACCGCCGCGACAATGGCGCTCACCAGCATGGCCAGGGCGCCGAGAATGATGGCGGCCGGGATCGCCGCCAGGGCCGCTTTGACAAAAAACATCACCAGGCGAAAGAAGGGAATGCGCAGGTCTACGAGCACGAAACGTTGGGCCGGGCCGTTCATGACGCCTTTCTCCGGTTGCGAGTCGGCGCATGGTTCGCCAGAGTGAGGCGTTTCGCAAGCTGCCTTGTGGCCTATCTGGAAAATCCGCCCATGACTTCCGTGGCATTCGAGAACGATCTCAAGACCGCGATCCGTACCATCCCCGATTATCCGAAACCGGGCATCATGTTCCGCGACATTACCACGCTGCTCGGCAATGCCCGCGCGTTTCGCCGCGCCGTCGACGAGCTGGTGCAGCCCTGGGCGGGTATGAAGGTCGACAAGGTCGCCGGCATGGAGGCGCGCGGCTTCATCCTCGGCGGAGCCGTGGCGCATCAGGTGTCCGCCGGCTTCATCCCGATCCGCAAGAAGGGCAAGCTGCCGCACAAGCGGGTGAGCATCGCCTATTCGCTGGAATACGGCCTCGACGAGATGGAGATGCACGAGGACGCGGTGAGCCCGGGCGAGCGGGTGATCCTGGTCGACGACCTCATTGCCACCGGCGGCACTGCGGAGGGCGCGGTGAAGCTCTTGCGGCAGATGGGCGCCGAATTGCTCGCCGCCTGTTTCGTCATCGATCTGCCGGAACTCGGCGGCGCCGCCAAGCTGCGCAAGCTCGACGTGCCGGTACGCACGCTTATTTCATTCGAGGGGCATTAGCGCCGCCACGGCCCCCAGGGCCCACGCTGCGGCGGGGCACGGCCGAGTTCGCGGCTCGCCCAAGGTCCGCCGAATGGCGCCGCCGCTTCCTCGCCTTCGCCTTCGGGTGCCGGCTCCGGCGCGCGCAGCGCCAGCGGACCCGGATCATGACCGCCGGCGTATTGCACCAGCGCCGCCACGCGATCGTCGATCGAGGGATGGGTGGCAAAAATATCGGAGAAATCCTCGCGCGGATTGTCGACGCACATTTCCATGATCGCCGATGTGGCGCGCGGCAGCTCGCCGCGGCCCTCGATTTTACGAAGGGCGCGGATCATGGCGTCGGGATTCTTGGTCAGCTCGACCGCACCGGCGTCGGCCAGATATTCGCGCTGCCGCGACAGCGCGAAGCGGATGACGACGGAAAGAAGCCAAGCGACGACGATCAGCGCCAAAGCGATCAGGATGGCCGCGCCGGCGCCGCCGCGGCCTTCGCGCTCGTCGCGGCTGCGCCGGCCGCCGCCCCAATAGGCCTGCTGGAAGAACAAGCGGAACACCAGTTCGCCGAAGAAGGAAATCACGCCGGCGATGACGACGGCGATGACCATCAGCCGCACGTCCCCGTTGCGGATATGGGTTAGTTCGTGCCCAAGCACGGCTTCCATTTCCTTGTCGTCGAGCGCGTGCTGCAGCCCGCGCGTCACGGTGATGGCGTATTGCCTCTCGTTCATGCCGGTGGAGAAGGCGTTCAGCGCGTGGTCATCGACGATCTTCAGCTTCGGCATGGTCATGCCGCGGGAAATGCAGAGATTTTCCAGAAGATTGTAGAGCTGCGGCTCTTCGGCCCGGCTGACATCCTCGCCGCCGGTCACCGCGTCGATGATCGACTGGTGGAAGTGATAAGCGATGAATATCCAAAGAACCGTGCCGACCGTTGCCCAGGGTGCGGCGATGAGGAAGTCGTACCAAGCAGCGCGGGCCAGATAGTCAAGAGGCGCGCTCACGCTCCACGCCTCGGCAAGCAGTGCGCCTGCATAGACCAGCACGTAGACGAGAAAGAACAGGCCGATCAGCAGCGCGACCGAGCGCCGCCGGTTCGACTGGATATGCGTGTAAAGACCGAAGGCGGCCATGGCGCTAACTTTGTTGTCGTCATTCCGGGATGGCGCGAAGCGCCACACCCGGAATCCAGATATGCATTGGGTGCTCGCCCCTGGACTCCGGGTTCGCGGGCTTGGCCCGTGACCCGGATTGACCGGATCAGAACTTCACCGCCGGAGCCTGTTCCAGTTGGGCGCGTTCGGCACCGGTGTCGAAGAACTCGCGCGGCTGGAAGCCCAGCGGTCCGGCGAGCAGCACCGCGGGGAACTGCTGGATGCCGGTATTGTATTCCTGCACCGCGTTGTTGAAGAAGCGGCGTGCCGCGGCGATCTTGTTTTCGAGATCGGTCAGCTCCGCCTGCAATTGTTGGAAATTCTGGTTGGCCTTCAGATCGGGGTAGGCTTCCGACAACGCGAAAAGCTGGCGCAGCGCGCCGGTAAGCATGTTCTCGGCCGCTGCCTGCTGCGCCGGACCTTGCGCCGCCATTGCCACATTGCGCGCTTTCACCACTTCCTCGAGCGTGCCGCGCTCGTGCGCGGCATAGCCCTTCACCGTCTCCACGAGATTGGGGATGAGGTCGTGGCGCTGCTTGAGCTGAACGTCGATGTCGGAAAAAGCCTGGTTCACCCGCTGACGCAGGGTGACAAGCCCATTGTAGATGCTGATGACCCAGAGCAGAACGACGACAGCGATGCCGAGAATGACCCAGGCGGTCGTGGACATGGCGGCAACTCCTGCAAAAGAATGACGGGCGCAAGATTAAAGGAGTTAGGCCACGGCGGATAGGCCCAGAAGATCGGCCTATGCCGGCGGCTATTCTTCGGACGGGAACTTGTGAGAGCCGAACCGCAAGACCAGCACCGCCAGCGACAGGCCCATGATCGCGCCAGCCACGACGACGAGATCCATGCCGGTGCGGTGCTCCGCGCTCACGATCTCGATCAGAACCCGCGCCAAGACGGTAATGGCGATATAGATCAGATAGCGAACGGGAAGTCTGGTGGTCTTGAAATAGATGCCGACCATTGCTCCGATTTCCAGATAGATAAACAGCAGAAGGATGTCGGAGAGGTTGGCCCGCCCTCTGTTGACCATGCCGAGGAAGTCGACGGCCGCCGCCCATACCGTCGTGCCGCCGATCGCAAACAAGGCCAGATAGTGGAACAGATCGACCAGCAGCGTCCCGAAGGCGTCCGCCATCGCCTTCATGGCGCGATGCGCATTGTCGGCGGATCGGGTGAGGACGGTTATTGCCTTTGCCATGGGCGCTATTCCTCCGCGGCGCCAAGCGTTCGATCAGGCCGGCGCCTAGACCGCTTCCTTGAATTTCGTCGCCGTCTCCAGATCGACGGAGACAAGCTGCGATACCCCGCGCTCGGCCATGGTCACGCCGAACAGCCTGTTCATCCGCGCCATGGTGATCGGGTTATGCGTGATGATGACGAAGCGCGTGTCCGTGGATTTCGCCATTTCGTCCAAGAGATCGCAGAAACGTTCGACATTGTGGTCGTCGAGCGGCGCGTCCACCTCGTCGAGCACGCAGATTGGCGCCGGATTGGTGAGGAAGACGGCGAAGATCAGCGCCAAGGCGGTGAGCGCCTGTTCGCCGCCCGAGAGCAGCGACAGCGTGCTCGGCTTCTTGCCCGGCGGCTTGGCCATGATTTCCAGCCCGGCTTCCAGCGGATCCTCGCTCTCGATCAATTGCAGCTCCGCCGAGCCGCCACCGAAAAGCCCGGCAAACAGCCGCTGGAAATGGCCATTCACGACCTCAAAGGAGGCGAGCAGCCGCTCGCGCGCTTCGCGGTTGAGGCTCTGGATGCCGAGCCGCAGCTTGCGGATCGCCTCGACGAGGTCGTCGCGCTCGGTGGTCAGCGAGTTGTGCTGCGTCTCCACCTCGCGCAATTCCTCTTCCGCACGCAGGTTCACCGCGCCGAGCCGTTCGCGCTCGCGCCGCAGCCGTTCCAGATCGGCCTCGACCTCGGCGAGATCGGGCAGCGCCGCGCCCTCCTTGATCTCCGCCAATTGCGCCGTCGCCTCCGGCTCGACTTCCAGCATTTCGCGGATTTCGTGGGCGACGTCGGAAAGCCGGCGCTTGGCGCCCTCGAAACGCTCTTCGGCGCGCGCGGCTTCCTCGCGTGCGGCGCCCATGGCGTCGAGCGCCGACCGCGCCGCGCGATCGGCCTCGGCAAGCGCGCTTTCCGCTTCGGCCAACTTGTCGGCGGCCTGGCGCCGCTCGGCTTCCGCGGCTTCGACTTGGCCGATCAGGCCCCGCCGTTGATCGGCAAAGGCCTGCGGCGCGTTCTCCAGGCCGGCTCGTTCGCTCTTCGTCTCCTTGGCGCGGCTTTCCAAGGTCGCGATCTGATTGCCGGCACCGGCGCTGCGCTGCGCCCAGGCTTCCCGCTCCGCGGCGATGGCTTGGAGACGGCGGTCGGAAAGCTCCGCCTCGCGCGCGACCGCCTGCGCTTCGGCACGGATTTCCGCGGCCTGCCGGCGGCGCGTGTCGATTTCGCCGCGCGTCGCGGCGAGCTGCCGCTCCAGGTCGTCGGCCGGCTGCAGACCGGCAAGGCCGCGCGCCGCCGCGGTCTTGGCCGCGACGGCCTCGTCGCGGCTTGCGGCCAGGCGCTGCCTTGCTTCATCGAGCGCGGATAGCCGGGCGGCCTCGCGGCTCGCTTCGCGTTCCGCGGCACGGTGGCGGTCGCGTGCCGCGTCGGCTTCGTGCTGACGCTCGCGCCATTGCGCCCGCGCCTCGGTTTCGGCCGTCGCCGCCGCCGCCGCGGCTTTCTGCGCCGCCTCGACCGCGCGGCGCTTCGCTTCCACATCGGCGCGTGCGCCTTTGATTTCGTTTTCGATGTCGGCGTAGCGGCTGCGCTGCGCCAGCCGTCGCGCCGCCCCGGTCGGCGCATGCGCCGCGGCGACAAAGCCATCCCAGCGCCAGAGATCGCCTTCCACGGTGACGAGGCGCTGGCCCGGCTTCAGCGCCGCGGCGAGCTTGGCCCCGTCCGCGCGCGAGACGACGCCGATTTGCGCCAGGCGCCGCGCCAGCTCGGGCGGCCCCTTCACCCGCGCGGTCAGCGGCTCGGCGCCTTCCGGCAGGGCGGGATCGCCCTCCGCGGAAGCGCCCATCCAGCGCAGCGGCGAGGACGGATCGGTCGGCGCATCGAGATCGTCGCCAAGCGCGGCGCCGAGCGCGGCTTCAAAGCCCTTTTCCACGGTGACGCTGTCCATGACCGGCGGCCACATATTCTTAGTTTCGACCGCGAGAAGCTTCGACAGAGTCTTGCCTTCGGTTTCCAGCCGCTGCACACGGCGCTCAGCCTCGGCAAGCGGTTCGCGGGCCTGTTCCAAGCTCTGCCGCGCCGCCGCATGTGCCGCCTCCGCGGCCAAGGCCTGTTTCTCAGCGTCGGCGACAGCAGTCTGCGCGGCTTCGGCGGCGCTTCCGAGCGCGGCGATATCGGGACCCTGTGCGCCGGCCAACTTGCTGTGCTCGCCGGCGATCTCCGCGATCTGCTGCTCCAGGCGCGCGGCACGATCGGTTTGCTCGCGTACGGCGGTTTCAAGCTGGTGACGCTTGGCGGTGAGGTCGGCCATCGCCCCGGTCAGCTCGCCGAATTTGCGCTCGGCATTGCCAAGGACGGCTTCCGCTTCCGCGAGCCGCTCGTCAACCCCGCTGCGGCGCGCAGCGGCCGCCTGCGCTTCGGCCTTGAGCGTGGTTTCTTCGGCCGCGAGGCGCTCCAGCGCCGCCTCAGCGTCGCTCAGGCGCTGGCGCTCGCGCTCGGCATCTTCGGCGAGTTGAACGAGCCGCAGGTCGAGCTCGGCCATGCGTTCGCGGGCGCGCGTCTCTTCGCGCTCCAAGGTTTCGCGCGCCACCACGAGCCGGTGCAAAGCCGCCGCCGCCTTGGCTTCCGCATCGCGCAATTCCGGCAGCGAAGCGGAGGCGAGCGCTTGCCGCTTGGCGGCTTCGGCCTGCGCGCCGGTGCGTTCGGCGACGAGGCGGACGCTGGCATCCTTCGCCTGCTCGGCTTCGGCGAGTTCGCTGCGTGCCGCCATCCAGCGGACGTGGAAGAGCGTGGCTTCCGCCTTGCGCACCTGCCCGGCGATATTGCGATAGCGCACCGCCTGCCGCGCCTGGCGCTTGAGGGTGTCGATCTGCGCGGCGAGTTGCGTGATCACGTCTTCCAGGCGAGCGAGGTTTTGCTCCGCCGCCTTCAGCCGCAACTCGGCTTCGTGCCGGCGGGCGTGCAGGCCGGAAATGCCGGCCGCTTCTTCGAGCACGCGCCGCCGCTGCTCGGGACGCGCCTGGATGATCTCGCCGATGCGGCCCTGATGTACCAGCGCCGGAGACCGCGAACCGGTCGAGGCGTCAGCAAAAAGCAATTGCACGTCGCGGGCCCGCACCTCGCGGCCGTTGACGCGATAGGTCGAGCCGGCTTCGCGCTCGATGCGGCGCGAGACTTCCAGCGTCTCCTGATCGTTGAAGCTCGCCGGCGCATTGCGCGCGCTGTTGTCGAGGCCGATCGTCACCTCGGCGGTGTTGCGCGGCGGGCGCGTGTTGGAGCCGGAGAAGATCACGTCGTCCATCTCGGCGGCGCGCATGGCCTTGTGCGAGGCCTCGCCCATGACCCAGCGCAGCGCCTCGACGAGATTCGACTTGCCGCAGCCGTTCGGCCCGACGACGCCGGTCAGTCCGGGCTCGATCAGGAAGTCGGTCGGTTCGACAAAGGATTTGAAACCGATCAGACGCAGTCGCGTAAGCTTCATGCCAGAACTTTTCCAGGGTTTCCGCCCGACGGGCGCCGGCCGGCGGCGAGGACCGGGAAACGCGTTGGCCGGCCCAAGGACAACATCCCGAGGCTCGGCTCCAAAGAAATCCGGAGATGCCGCATCGCCAGGACAATGAATCGCGGCGCCCGTCTCGGCAACTCCCGCGCCGGGTTTTTCCAAGCCGAATGCCGCAGAACGGTGCGCATCGGCAGCGGCACCAAGGCACAGGGCGGCCGGGTGGCGCCTAAAAATCCGTTATCCACCAGGGAGATAGCGCTGGATCGCCTTTTCCATATCGGCCAGGGAAAGCGCCCCGACGAGCCGCTCGCCATTGACGAAAAAAGTGGGGGTGGAATGCACGCCGTAAGCGTCCGCAGCCCGCTGGCGCTGGGCATCGATGCTGTTGATGAGCTGTTGATTCGAGGCACATTGATTGAACTTCTCTTCGGTGAAGCCGGCCTGCTTGCTGAGCGCAAGCAGCGGCGCCACCGGATTGTCGACCGCCCATTGCTCCTGCTTCTGATACAGCGTTTCGATGAAGGGAAAATAGGCGCTCTTGTCGGCGCAGCGAGCGATGGTGATCGCCAAAAGGTCGACGTCGTTGAGCACGTATTCACGGAAGATGTAACGGACTTTGCCGGTGTCGATATAGCGCTTCTTCAATTCCGGAAACGTCGTCTCTTCGAAGTGCCGGCAGTGCGGACATGTTAGCGAGGCATATTCGACGATGGTCACCGGAGCGTCGGCCGATCCCATGGCCATGTCGGGCAGCGGGCCGGCCTGTAGCAGATCCTTCACCGGGATCTTCGCCGGAGGCGCCGACTTCAGCTCCGGCAATTCGCCGGACCTTGAAGACCAGAGATAATAACCGACCCCGCCTGCGACGATCACGGCGGCGGCGCCGATCGTCAAATTTCGACGTGACAAATCCAACCCGAGTTCCTCCGGTGCGAAAGACGGCGTGATCGCTACCGTGAAACCGCGATTGTGGCAAGAAGCGGGGGACGGGCGCGCTTTCCGGCCTCGGCCCGCGCTATTTTTCCTTGCGCACCGCGGCTCCGAGCCGCGCCAAGGCCTGCCGCAGGTTGTCGTCTTCCACTTGCGGCATTTCGGCGGCAAGCCGCGCGGCCGCGCTCGGATCGACATCCGGCCTGGTTCGTTGGCGCTTTCCGGAAAGCGGCGCCTGGCGCAGCGCGATGCGGCCCACCGCCGGCCAGCCGAAAAAGCGGTTCACCCGTTCGACGATGACGCCGGCCAGATGCTGGATTTCTATCGCCGTCGGCCCTTCGACGCGCAACACCAGCGTCGCCGCTCTGGCGTCATCGGCATGGGAAGACCGCGGCCATTGCAGCTTGAGCGGCTCGGCATGGGCGGCGATCTCGGCGCCGACGATATCGGCCCAGCGCGTCACCAGTTCCGCCGATGCGAAGCCTTGCCGGGCAAAGGCCTCGTTCAGCGAGCCGCGCAGAAAATCGACCAGCGGCCGGGCCTCTTGTCTGGCGGGCTTGTTCATAGCGCGCGGCTCTGTCATCGGTTCGCTATGAGCCTAGCAGTTCAGGGCAGCCGACAAAAGAAAGTTGCCGCTACGCCCGCGCCGGGGATGACGCCGCGCTCGCAGGCGGCTGCGCTTCTCCTCGCCTGGTACGAGCGCAACCGACGCGCTTTGCCTTGGCGGGCGGGCCCATCGCAGCGGCCGGATCCATACCGCGTCTGGCTTTCTGAAATCATGCTGCAACAAACAACGGTAAAAACTGTCTCCGCCTACTATGCCCGTTTTATCGGTCGTTGGCCCGATATCGAAAGCCTCGCCGCCGCAACATTGCAGGATGTGCTCAGGGCTTGGGCCGGACTTGGCTATTACGCACGGGCGCGAAACCTGCACGCCTGCGCCAAAGCCGTGGTGGCAAAGCACGGCGGGCGCTTTCCGGAGCGCGAAGAGGAACTGCGGGCGCTGCCGGGGATCGGCACCTATACCGCGGCGGCCATCGCCGCGATCGCATTCGATCGGCCCTGCGTTCCGGTAGACGGCAATGTTGAACGCGTTGTCGCGCGGCTTTTTGCCATCGAAGACGATTTACCGGCCGCCAAAGCGGACATTCAAAGACGAGCCGCCTCGCTGGCGTCAACGCGTCGCGCCGGCGATTTCGCGCAGGCGCTGATGGATTTGGGCGCAACGATCTGCACACCGAAGAAGCCGGCCTGCGTGCTTTGCCCGCTGACGGACCTATGCGCCGCGCGGCGGCGCGGGGATCAGGAGACGTTTCCGCGCAAAGCGCCCAAAGTGACAGGCAGGCTCCGCCGCGGCGCCGTTTTTTTTCTCTTGCGCGAAGACGGCAAGTTGCTGGTGCGCACGCGCCCGGCAAAG
>DASREA010000057.1:0-9446 GCA_035652315.1 Xanthobacteraceae bacterium
CGCCATGCGGTCGAGCTTGCGGGCATCGGCCGATGAGATCAGCGCGCCATCGATCGCCACCGCCTCGCGCACCCCGCGCACCTCGCGCCAGAATTTGAGGCCGCCATCTTGGGTCGGCTCGCCGTGCCAGCCGCGCTCGAACTCGTCACTCAGCGTATCCAGGCGCTGGGCGATGTATTTCGCCGCCGCCTCTGCCTTGGCCGTGTCCGACAGGATGTCGGGATTGAGGGCGCCGGCGATCGCCGCCTGTTCCAGCAGGAAACGGGGATAATGACGCGGGAAACCCTCCAGCGCCGCCACCGCGGTGCGGGCGCTTTCCACCAGCATGGCGAAATCGCCGCCCGCCACCATCTCGCCGGTGTGCAAGGTGAACGAGGCGCCGGCGGTGCCTTCCTCGATCAGGTAATTTTGCAGCTCCGCCTCGTCCTTCAGGTAACGTTCGGACTTGCCGCGGCTTGCCTTGTAGAGCGGCGGCTGGGCGATGAAGATGTGGCCGCGGTCGATCAGCGGACCCATCTGCCGGTAAAAGAAGGTCAGAAGCAGGGTGCGGATATGGGCGCCGTCGACATCGGCGTCGGTCATGATGATGATCTTGTGATAGCGCAGCTTGTCGGGGTTGAATTCCTCGGCCCCGATGCCGGTGCCGAGCGCCGTGATCAGCGAGACGATGCTGTCCGACGACAGCATCTTGTCGAAGCGCACGCGCTCGACATTGAGGATCTTGCCGCGCAGCGGCAGCACTGCCTGAAACGCGCGGTCGCGCCCCTGCTTGGCCGAGCCGCCGGCCGAGTCGCCCTCGACGATCAGGAGCTCGGCCTTGGCGGGATCACGCTCCTGGCAGTCGGCGAGCTTGCCGGGCAGCGAGGCGACGCTGTTGCCCTTGCTGCGCGCGATGTCGCGCGCCTTGCGGGCGGCTTCGCGCGCCGCGGCGGCCTCGACCACCTTGCCGACGATGGTCTTGGCCTCGCTCGGGTGCTCCTCGAGCCAGGCATTGAGCACGTCGTTGATGACGCCCTCGACCACCGGGCGCACCTCGGATGAGACCAGCTTGTCCTTCGTCTGCGAGGAAAACTTCGGATCCGGCACCTTCACCGACAGCACCGCGGTCAGGCCCTCGCGGCAGTCGTCGCCGGTGAGCGCCACCTTCTCCTTGCGGGCGCTCGGCGCCTTCTCGGCATAGCCGGTGATCTGCCGGGTCAGCGCGCCGCGGAAGCCCGCGAGATGCGTGCCGCCGTCGCGCTGCGGAATGTTGTTGGTGAAGCAGAGCACGCTCTCGTGGTAGCCGTCGTTCCACCACATCGCGCACTCGACCGCGATGCCGGAGCGCTCGGCATTGATCACGATCGGGGCGGGGATCAGCCCGTTCTTGTTGCGGTCGAGATATTTCACGAACGCCTCGACGCCGCCTTCGTAATGCAGCTCCTCGCGCTTCTCGACCGCATGGCGCGCGTCGGTCAGCACGATGGTGACGCCGGAATTGAGGAAGGCGAGCTCGCGCAGCCGATGCTCCAGCGTGGCGAAATCAAACTCGACCATCGTGAAGGTGGCGGTCGAGGGCAGGAACGACACCTCGGTGCCTTTCTGATCGCCGGCATCGCCGACGACCGCGAGCGGCGCCACCGCGTCGCCGTTCGCGAACTCCATGAAATGCTCTTTGCCGTCGCGCCAGATGCGCACCTTCAGCCAGGTCGAGAGCGCGTTCACCACCGAGACGCCGACGCCGTGCAGGCCGCCCGACACCTTGTAGGCGTTCTGGTCGAATTTTCCGCCGGCGTGCAGCTGCGTCATGATGACTTCAGCCGCCGACACCCCTTCTTCCTTGTGGATGTCGGTCGGAATGCCACGCCCGTCGTCGTACACCGTGCACGAGCCGTCCGGATTGAGCGTGACGGTCACCTGGGAGGCGTGGCCTGCGAGGGCTTCGTCGATTGCATTGTCGACGACCTCGTAGACCATGTGATGCAGGCCGGAGCCGTCATCGGTGTCGCCGATATACATGCCGGGCCGCTTGCGTACGGCATCGAGGCCCTTGAGGACCTTGATGGACTCGGCGCCGTATTCGGAAGCAGCGGATGGTTTTTGGCGGGCGGCTTCTGCCATCAATAGGACCTTCGAATCACTCGCGAAAAAAGAGTTGAATCGTGTGTTTGGTTTGACACGAAAAGACGACGCCGTATAGGGCAAAGTCGCCCATCTTAAGTGGTTGTTTCATCGGGCAATTTCAAGGGGAAGGAGGCGCCGGAATCGGGCGCCGGCACGGGCCGTGAAAAGCTACCTTCGGTGGTATCTTTTCGCGCCGGAAACCGGCGGCGCCCGCGCCGCGGTTTCGTGATCAAAGCAATGCGGCTGGCTTCGAAATCTGGCCCGCGCGCACCTCAAAGACGTCGGCGCGCGGCGCAATCTCCGCGAAAGCTACCGGGTCGGCCCCGGTCATCCACACCTGAGAACCGAGCTGCGCCAAAGCGTCGTAAAGTGCCGCGCGGCGTTCCGGATCGAGATGGGCAATGACTTCGTCGAGCAGCAACAGCGGCGCGGTGCCGGTCATCTCACCGACCAGCGCCGCGTGGGCCAGCACGAGGCCGATGAGCAGCGCTTTTTGTTCGCCGGTGGAGGCGTCCGCGGCGGCGATATCCTTGGCGGCATAGCGGACGGCGAGATCGGTAAGATGCGGCCCTTCCAACGTGCGTCCCGCCTGGGCGTCGCGGGCGCGGTTGTCCTTGAGCGCCGCGCGATAGCGGTCCTCTACGTCAACAGCCGGCAGTTGCTGCGCCAGCGCCTGTTCCATCCAGCCATCGAGCGCGATTTCGGCCGAGGGAAATGCTGCGCCCCAGGACCGCGGCGCGGCCAAGGCCGCCTGCAGGCGGGCCAGCGTTTCCGCCCGCAAGGCGGCCACGGCAACCGCAAGTTCGGCGGTTTCATGTTCGATGGCGTCGAGCCAATGCGGGTCGGGCCGCGAGTCCTCCAGAAGCCGGTTGCGCGAGCGCAGACTGCGCTCCAGCGCCGACACCCGGCTCGTGTGTTCAGGATCAAGCGCCAGCGCGAAGCGATCGAGAAAGCGCCGCCGTTCCGAAGCCGGGCCGGCGAATAGCGTGTCCATCGCCGGTGTCAGCCATAGGATACGCAGATGATCGGCGAAGGCGGCCACGGGAACCGGCTCGCGATCGACCCGGCATTGCCGTTGCGGCAGCATTTCGTCGGTCACGGGTGCCTCGATCCCCGTGCCCAGAACCGCCAGACCGAGTGCCCCCTCGACCTCGGCGGAGACCGCCCAGGATCCGTCGCCTTCGGCAAAGGCCACCTCGGCCAGCGTGGCGCGGCGCAGCCCGCGGCCGGGCGTCAGAAAGGAAATCGCTTCGATGAGATTAGTCTTGCCCGCGCCGTTGGGACCGACCAGCACCACCGGCCCCGCAGCCGCGGTGATGGCCGCCGCGCGATAATTGCGGAAATTGTTTAGCGTGAGTCGGCGGATATAGGCGGCGGTCATGGTTGGCTAAGAGCGCAGCGTCTTACCCTCTCCCCTTGTGGGAGAGTGTGGCGCGCGAAGCGCGCCGGGTGAGGGGTCAGCATCGATCATTGGCAAGATGCGTGAAAAAATCTTCCAACACCGACATGGGCTGCTGCAGGACGCCATTGTTCCAATAGCGCAACACGCAAAAGCCTTCATGCGCTAAGGTCGCATCGCGATGCTGACCGCGTCGGGACTCGAGGTGCTGGCTGCCATCTATTTCGATAACGATCTTTCATTCGAAGCAGACGACGTCGAGGATGTATTTTCGAAATGGGCCTTGCCGGCGAAACTTGAAGCTTGCGAACCGGCGACCGCGCAACAGCCGCCACATCGCCATCGCGGCATCTGTCGCATCCTGTCGCAGGCGACGCACCTGGCCGCGACGGCGCTTGACCACTGGAGTGTGGTGAAATCCAGGACGCATGACCCCTCACCCGGCTTGGGCCTGACGGCCCTCGCCACCCTCTCCCATAAAGGGAGAGGGTAAAACGGAGAGATCATTGGGTAAACAACACTACACCCGCATCGGCATCAGCACGTAGAGTGCGCCGCTCGAGTCGCGGTCCTGGATCAGCGTCGGCGAGCCTGGATCGGCAAGTTTCAACACCGCCACTTCGCTTTCGATCTGCGCCGCGATGTCGAGCAGGTAGCGCGAATTAAAGCCGATATCGATCGGATCGCCTGCGTATTCTACCTCGAGCTCCTCGGTGGCGCTGCCCGAATCCGGATTGGTCACCGAGAGCAGCAGCCGGCCATTACCGATGGACAGCTTGACCGCCCGTCCGCGCTCGCTGGAAACCGTCGAGACGCGATCGACCGAAGCTTCAAAATCTTTCTTGTCGACCACCAGCTCCTTGTCGTTGCCGAGCGGAATGACGCGCGCGTAATCGGGAAAGGTTCCGTCGATCAATTTGGAGGTCAGCACCACGGTGCCGATGCTGAAGCGGATTTTGCCTTGCGATAGCTCGACTGCGACTTCCGCTTCGCTGTCTTCCATCAGGCGCTGCACCTCGCCGACCGTCTTGCGCGGAATGATGATGCCCGGCATCCCGGCGCCGCCGCTCGGCAGCGGCAGTTCGACCTGCGCCAGCCGGTGACCGTCGGTGGCGACGGCGCGCAGCGTGGCAGATTTCCCGCTGCCGACGCCGTGCAGGTAGATGCCGTTGAGGTAATAGCGCGTCTCCTCCGTGGAAATGGCGAATTGGGTTTTCTCGATGAGGCGCTTGAGGTCGGCGGCGCTGAGCTTGAAGGCATGTGTCATTTCCCCCGCCGCGAGATCGGGAAAATCGCTTTCCGGCAGGGTCTGTAGCGTGAAGCGCGAGCGTCCGGCTCGGATCGCCAGCACGGCGCGGTCGCCGGAGGCTTCCAGCACGACCTGAGAGCCTTCCGGCAGCTTGCGCACGATTTCGTAGAACATATGCGCGGGCACCGTCGTAGCACCGCCGGAGGCCACTTCGGCCGGCACCGCGTCGATCACTTCGAGGTCGAGATCGGTCGCCTTCAGGCTCAATTGCGCACCATCGGCGCGGATGAGCACATTGGCCAGGATCGGAATCGTGTTGCGCCGCTCCACGACGTGATGCACGTGTCCCAGCGACTTCAATAACTCGGCGCGTTCTATAGTGACCTTCATTTGCAAACCCGGTTGATCGGGAAAATTCGCCGGAACGGCTGGACGCGGCGGATGTCATCCGCCGCCGTCCGCGGGGGAAATGAGGGTGACGCGGCCGGCTCAAATAGGCAAGGGCGGAGAGGCCGTCTCCGCCCTTTTTTGCAACCATTCCCCAGCCCCCGCGGGAACTGCGACCGCTCAATCCTGTAGCTGCCGCTTGAGGCCCTCGATCTCCTCGGCCAGGGCGGTGTCGTTGCCGACGAGACCTTCGATCTTGCGGACCGCGTGCAGCACCGTCGTGTGATCGCGGCCGCCGAAGCGGCGCCCGATCTCGGGCAGCGAGCGCAACGTCAGCGTCTTGGCGAGATACATCGCCACCTGCCGCGGGCGCACCACATTGGCGGTCCGCCGCGAGGATAGGAGATCGGCGCGGCTGACATTATATTGGCGCGCCACGACCCGCTGGATGTCCTCGATCTTGACGCGTTTGGGCTCCTGCGGGCGGACCAGGTCGCGCATTTCACGCTCCGCCAGCTCGAGCGTCACCGGTTGTCCGGTAAGCTTGCTGTGCGCCAGCAGGCGATTGAGTGCGCCTTCCAGATCGCGACCGTTATGGGTGACGGTCTTGGCGATGTAGATGAGCACCGGCATCGGCACGTCGAAATCCGGATGATGCTGCCGCGCCGCCGCCATGCGCGATTTGAGGATTTCCAGCCGCAACTCCTCGCCGAAGGATGACATTTCCACCGCGAGGCCGGCGGCCAGCCGCGAGCGGACACGGTCGTCGAGGCTTTCGAGGTCGGAGGGCGGACGATCGGAGGCGACCACCACCTGGCGGCCGCCGTCGATCAGCGCGTCGAGGGTGTGGCAGAATTCCGCCTGGGTCGATTTTCCTTGCAGGAACTGTAGGTCGTCAATGACCAGCACATTGATGCCGCGCAGCGATTCCTTGAACGCTAGCGCGGTCTGGCTGCGCAGGGCGGAGACAAATCCGTACATGAACTTTTCGGCGGTGAGGTAAAGCACCTTGCGCTCGCCGGAGGCGTTCCCCGCCCAGGTGATCGCCTGCAGCAGGTGCGTTTTGCCGAGGCCGACCCCGCCGTGGATATAAAGCGGGTTGAACATCACCGGATCGTTGCGGCGCGCGGTAGCGACCTGCTTCGCGGCGGCATGTGCCAAGGCATTCGACCGGCCGACGACGAAGGTATCGAAGGTCAGCCGCGGATCGAGCGCAGAGCCGCCCAGCGCCTCATGCGCGTTGGAAGCGGGGGCATTAAGGGCGCGCATCTCGCCATTGGCGCGCCCATTATGAATGTCGCGAGACGGCGCCGGATCGGTGGCCGCAGGCTTCGTCGGCAGCGGCCGCAGGACGCCGGTGCGCACGGTCAATTCGATGCGGTCGACATTGGCCTGTTCGGCGCGCCACGCGGCGAGCACCCGTTCGGAATAGTGCGACTGGATCCAGCTCTTCAGAAAGCGGGTCGGCACCGAAAGGCGCACGGTCGCATCATCGAGCGCCTCGAGGTCCATGCGCGCGAACCAGCTTGAATAGACATCATCGCCAACTTCGGCACGCAGTCTGCCTTTTACACGAGACCAGCTTTCTTGTTCCGTGTTTGTCATCGTCGTTTCTCTTCCAGTCGATGGTGACGGGTCGGCAGTGTTTTGGCGGCTCTTGCACGCCATACGGGCACGCAACTCACTCGTACGAAGCGATGGCGGATACGCTGCCCGAAACGGGCGGCCGGTCATCGCAAAGGAGAAGTTGTCGGGCTCAGCCGGTTGGCGGGGACGCAGTTCCCCGCGATCCGTCCATCCACGCGAAGAGGCGCGAAACGGTCCGATGACTCCGGGAGTCAGCTGATGAGGCGAGGAAGCAAGGTGAATTGAAAACTTTCGCTGGCACCCGCGGTGCAGTCGACATTATGTCCCCCCTTCCATCGAGAGCGAAACGATGGCTCAAACGCAGTTTCAAAGTCGCGAGTTTTCCCGGAATCCTTCGTGCCACGCCACGCAAATACCATTCGCCACGAAAAACTCAGAGCAAGCCACCGATGTTCACTCTTCACGCGTGAGTTGTCAGGCCGCACTGATCAAGACACAGTCCTGCCTACCTCACACTCGATGAGTCCAAAATTGACCATTTACCTGAGAACTCTCGGAGACCCGAGAGGCTTTATGAAAATACCGAGCGCTTTTTCAGGCTGCAATGAGTTTCGCCGACGATGCGTCGGCGGCAATCGTCGCTGCTGTCACCGCGCGGTCATCATCGGCAATGGCGCCGCCGGACAAGGCTTTGAATCGTCGCATTGATTCTTCGCGCTCGCACCACGCTTGCGCGTTGCCGCGCGCCGATTTCATTTCATTTTTGACACATGACCAAAAATTCATGCGCCACGCGGATTTTCAACTCCCTGCCCGCGCTTTCCCGTTAAGAGCTTGTGCGCTCGATTATTTTTTTGAGCAAAAATCTAAGGTAGCCCGCGCGGAACAAATAGATCGTGCAAAATTTATTGAACGGAGACGTCGCGCTCAGTCGGTCGCGATCAAAATTGCAAAATCGGAGAACGATCTAAGCGCCTTCACCGTCGTGGGCGGCGCCGATGCCGACGGATCGGCGTGAAAAAATCTGGAGCCGGAAAAGCAAGCGCGATTAATGCGCTTGCCGGAATCTCACTTGCCGAGCTTGGCGACCTGGCGAGTCAGCCGCGAGACTTTGCGGCTTGCGGTATTGCGGTGCGCCACGCCTTTTTGCGCTGCGCGCATCAATGCGGGCTCCGCCTGCTTCAATGCAGCCTGAGCGGCCTTGGCATCTCCGGAGGCGATCGCCTCCTGCACCTTACGCACCGCGCTGCGCATGCGCGCGCGCCGGGCCTGATTAACGCCCGCGCGGCGCGCTATCTTGCGCGCTGCCTTTTTGGCCGATGTGGTATTGGCCATCTAGCCTCTCTGCAAAAGAACAACGGCGGCGAAATCGCTCGCCGCCACGGAAGCCCGCTTATAGTAAGGCTCGCCGTAGCCGTCAACGGCCGCGCCTCGCGCGGGCCTGCACGGCCCGCCGGCGGTCGAATTTGCCTCCGCCTCGGTTGAATCGGCGGGCGCAACGCGATAAGCCGCTCCCATGATCCGTTCGCTATTGCGCTTAATCGGTCTCGTGCTCCTCGCCGGCGGTTTCGTGTTCTTTATCTATGACGGCACGAAGTCGATCGCCGACCGCGCGATCTACATCAGCAAGTTCAGCCAAACCTGGGCCGATGTCCATCAGCAAAGCCTGCGTGCGCTGCAGACCATGGTCGAGCAAAAGGCGCCTTGGCTCTGGAATCCGGTGCTGCAGACTGTGCTCGATCAGCCGAGCTGGCTTGTGCTCGGCACCTTAGGCATCATTCTTATTCTGCTCGGTCGCAAGAAGAGGCCGCTCATCGGCTACGCGCGCTAAGGTAACCCGGCGGCATTCGGCAGCGAATGGAGTTCGGACACCGATCATCGAAGCCGACCAGCCTGGAGGAGACGACGATGTTCCTCTTCAAGAAGACCGCTATGCCGACAGCGCAGGAGGCGCTTCCGGGGCGAGCCACGCCGATCCCCACCGCCCCGCAGCATTTCATCAACGGGCACCCTCTGAAAGGCCCCTATCCGCCGGGGCTGCAGCTGGCCATGTTCGGCCTTGGCTGCTTTTGGGGCGCCGAGCGCAAATTCTGGGAGCTCGGCGACGGCATTTACGTCACGGCGGTGGGCTATGCCGGTGGCGTGACGCCCCATCCGACCTATGAGGAAGTGTGCAGCGGCCGCACCGGGCATAATGAAGCGGTGCTCGTGGTCTACGATCCGGCGAAAATCTCCTACGAGCGTCTATTGAAGACTTTCTGGGAAAGTCACGATCCGACCCAGGGGATGCGCCAGGGCAACGACATCGGCACGCAATACCGCTCGGGCATCTACACATATACCCCCGCGCAGCGCGCCGCCGCGCAGGCGTCGAAGGAGATGTATGGCGCGGCTCTAGCGGCGCGGCGCTATTCCGCGGTCACCACTGAAATCAAAGATGCTCCGGAATTCTACTTCGCTGAGGATTATCATCAGCAATATCTCGCCAAGAATCCCGGCGGCTATTGCGGCTTGGGCGGCACCGGCGTGAGCTGCCCGATCGGCACTGACGCGGCCGCGCATTAAAGGTGCGGTTCTTTTCCTGGTGAGGAATTGTTAACCATGTAAGGCGCTAATCGGGCTCACCTCTTTGGGGAGCCCGGATTCGCCGCATGCGGACAGGCCGCCTTCTGCCGCTGCTTTTGGCTGCGCTTTTGGCCGCCGGCTGCGCCCGGCACAGCG
>DASREA010000058.1:0-48751 GCA_035652315.1 Xanthobacteraceae bacterium
CCGATGTGATCCATATGCGCGCGAAGCTGATGGGTGCGACCGGTGACCGGCTTTAGCGACAGCCAAGCCAGACGCGGGCCTGCCGTTTCCACGACCGCGTAATAGGTGACGGCGTGGCTCGCACCCTCCTCGCCGTGACGGGCGACGCGCATGAAGCTGTCTTCCTCGCGCTGCTCGCGCGCGAGAAAGGTGGAGACCCTACCCTGTTTCGGTTTGGGTACGCCCGCGACCAGGGCCCAATAGATCTTGCGCGCCGAACGCGAGCGGAAATTCTTGGCTAGCGCGGCCGCGGCAAAGCGCGTCTTCGCCACCAGCAGGCAACCCGCCGTGTCTTTGTCGAGCCTGTGCACCAGCCGCGGCCGCTGTCCATCGCGCCCGCGCAGGGCGTCTAGCATCCCGTCGATATGGCGCGTCGTGCCCGAACCGCCCTGAACCGCCAGCCCCATGGGCTTGTTGAGCACCATCACATCGTCGTCTTCGTAGAGCATGATGGATTTGAGGAAGGCGCGGTTCTTCGCGTCATCGCTTGCGCTTTCGCGCGGCTTCGGCGGCTCATGCCGCAGCGGCGGAATGCGCACCTTTTGCCCCGCCTCCAGCCGATCCTTGGGCTGCACGCGCTTGCCGTTGACGCGCAGCTCGCCTTTGCGGATCACGCGCTGGATATGGCTGAAGGACAGACGGGGGAATCGCGCCTCCAGAAATCGGTCGACACGCATGCCGGATTCGTCGGCGGAAACCACGACATTCTGGACGTTGGTGGAGATGAAGGTGGGTACGGGCGCCGATTCCCCGATCACTCCGCGTGCAGGAGGGGGGTGCGCACGTTGCCGATCTTCACCTCTTCCCGCGCCGGGCTTGCCGCCGCGCGCGCCCGGCTTATGGGGATCACCCCCTCTCATGCCCTGCTCCGAATCGCCACTTAATTCCGGTCTGCCGGCTCCAGCCACCCTTCATAGCCTACAATCGGTCCGATGAGGGGCAGACCGATCTCGACATGAAAATTGAATCGCCCATCATCGGCTGATTCATAGGCCTCCCCACGCGGGATAAGCCGTGTCGGCAGCGGCAAACCCAAGACGCTCCAGCGCCGAGGCACGAACCGGAGCCCACCATCGACCACCAGCGCCAGTCCAAAAGCGAATACGCCGAAACGCTCTTCCAGCAGCCCTTCCAGGCGACCGGTCCCTTCGCGTTGCAAGCTCTTGAAGGATCGCCCGCCGAATTGTCGCTCCCAAACCTCCTCGCCGTTTTGCACCTGAAAAGTCACCTCCACCGGCACCGCGTCTCCGGCCTCCGGAAAACGAAACAAGGCCGCGACAAGCCGCGCCAGAACACTCTCGCCGCGCGTGACCTTCGCGAGGCCATGCACCGTACGGCTCTCGCGTAAATCATGCATTGCCTTGATCGGCTCGGGCACGGCCTCCCAAGCCTCGCCAAGCATGCGCTGATAAAGCGGCGCTGTAGCATCGGCCGGCTTCGTCTGCCGCCGCCCGGTGAAAATCCGCCGCTTGGCGAAGAGCTTTTCGTAATCGGCGACCTCGAGGTCGCCGATGGCACTGCGCGCACCGGACGTCGGCGCGCGATCCGCCAGTACATTGCGGATGATCGCATCGCAGGCCATCGACGGAATGAAGGGCCCGTCGTCGCCCTCGGCCAGGAGATGCCAGGAGCGTTCCACCGCCTGGCCTTTCGCATCGGTGCCGGCGACCGCGACGATCATGCCGCCGCGATGTTCGCCCCAGCGCAGCACGTTGATGGCGCGATGCATCAGCGATGCGAAAGGAGACAGCGACGGCAGGATACCGGCCTTCACGGTCCAGGCCGTCGCATTGAGGACGCGATGCAAAATCTCAGGCACCGGGCCGGCACCCATCCAGACATCGCGCAGGCTCGGCCAAACCTCGGGAAGAACCTGAAGATCCGGCACGTCTACGAGCGAGAACAGTATCGGCGGCAGTGGCACCTGGCCCGGCGGCCGCACGACGAACCGCCGCGTATCGAGCAGGCCATAGCCGGCCATAATTTCACCGGCCGCCCCGCTTTTCACCGGCTTGCCGCCATAGCTTGCAACCGAGCGGATGACATTCAATCCGACGCCCGCATAAGGCGACGGCGCAATGCCACCTGCGACCGACGTCACGGTCTGCATGCCGGCCGTGAGTTGACGCATGACGGCGGCCGTCAAGACCGGAAAGCTGCTGGCGCCGGAAAGGACAAAGACCTTGCGGAGCTTCGCTTCGGCGTCGAATTGCGCGACACCTTTGACGAAATCAGAGCCGTCGGCGATGTCGAGGTAGTTGATCCCGAGCGCGAGACAGGCCTTTACCACCTGATAAGGGTCGTCGCCATAGGCCTGGAACGGGCCGGATGCATCGACCACGATCTCCGGTCCGATCAGCTGCAGCTCGCGGGCGATATGGGTCTCGCGGTCGAGTTGCACCGCCGCGCATTCGCCGCGTGATTTCAGACTGGCGCAGAATTCCCGCGCCCGCTCAAGGGAACGGCCGGCAATGACGAGCGTGAGGTTTTCTTCGTCAGCGAGAAGCCGCGCCAGCCTTCCGCCGAAGGTACCGTAGCCGCCAAGGATAAGGATGCGTCGCGGCATCACGCAATGAACCGGTCGCTGTCGGGAGACCCTACGGGCAGGTAGCAGTTTTCCAGCCGGCCGAAAATACGCAACCGGTTGCGCGCGACGACACCGTAAAGTCGGTCCCGCAGTGACATCGGCAAGATGCGGAAAATGGAGGCCAGCGACGACGGAAAGCCAAGCCCTTCGGCCATGCGGAGGCAAGCTTCCGATTTGTAATAGGCCACGCCTTTGGCAATCAGGATGTTGGTCTCATAATCCGTTGGATCGAGCCCGTAATGCACATAGAGCGCATGGCCAAGGGCCGATTGCGCGGAGAGGAAACGATAGACCCCTGCCCGGTCATGCCGCAGCACGTAACGGACCCAGCCCGAACAAAGGCCGCAGTGCCCGTCATAGACGATGATCGGCTTGTCGTCCGGGAAGGTGGGAATGACGGAATCGTTTCGGTAGCTATAGGCTTCGTGCGGCTTGGGCCCGTCTTCCATCGTCAGCCCCGCCCGCCGCGCTCTCGCCGCAGCTTCGCCCAGTATTCCAGCCGTTTTCTAATTTCGCGCTCGAAGCCACGGTCCGGCGGGTCGTAAAAGGTTTGCCGCCCCAACGCGTCCGGAAAATAGTTCTGCCCGGAGAAGGCCTCTTCCTCCTCATGATCGTAGGCATAGCCGCGGCCGTAGCCTTCCGCCTTCATCAGTTTGGTCGGGGCATTGAGTATGTGCTTGGGCGGAAGCAGGGAGCCGGCGTCCTTCGCCGTTTGCATCGCCTGACCATAGGCGACATAAGCGGCGTTCGATTTCGGCGCCGTGGCGACGTAAATCACAGCCTGCGCGATGGCGAGCTCCCCCTCCGGGCTGCCGAGAAAATCGTAGGCGTCCTTCGCCGCGTTGGCGACGACCATTGCCTGCGGATCGGCAAGCCCGATGTCTTCCACCGCCATGCGCACGATGCGGCGCGCGAGATAAAGCGGGTCCTCGCCGGCGTCGATCATGCGGCAGAAATAGTAGAGCGCCGCGTCCGGATCGGAGCCGCGCACGGACTTATGCAGCGCGGAGATAAGGTTGTAATGCCCGTCCTGCGACTTGTCGTAGATCGGCGCGCGCCGCTGCACGACGTCCTGGATTGCCGCGGCGTCGAAGGTCTCGCCGGGGCGCGCCGCGCGCCAGACTTCTTCGGCGAGCGTCAGCGCCGCGCGGCCGTCGCCGTCGGCCATGCGAATCAACTGTTGCCGCGCCGGCGCGTCGACCGGCAGCTTCTTGCCTTCGATTTC
This sequence comes from Xanthobacteraceae bacterium, assembly GCA_035652315.1. Taxonomy (GTDB): domain Bacteria; phylum Pseudomonadota; class Alphaproteobacteria; order Rhizobiales; family Xanthobacteraceae; genus CANKHA01. The sequence continues at coordinate 3,852 of DASREA010000058.1, forward strand.
CTCGGCGCGGGCGAGCAGCTTTTCCAGCGCCGGCTCGTCGAGCGGCTTGAACACCAGCACTCGCGCGCGTGAAAGCAGCGGCGCGTTCAACTCGAAGGAAGGATTTTCCGTGGTGGCGCCGACCAGGACGATGGTGCCGTCCTCCATCACCGGCAGAAACGAATCCTGCTGGGCGCGGTTGAAGCGGTGGATCTCGTCGACGAACAGCAGCGTGCCCTTACCGGTCTCCCGCCGAGCGCGTGCCTCTTCGAAGACCTTCTTCAAATCGGCGACGCCGGTGAAAATCGCCGAAACCTGCTCGAAATGCAGATCGGTAGCCTGCGCCAGGAGCCGCGCCACGGTCGTCTTGCCGGTGCCCGGCGGGCCCCAGAAGACCAAGGAGCCGAGCGACCGCGTTTCCAGCATCCGCGTCAGCGTACCGTCGCTGCCCAGCAGGTGGTCCTGGCCTACGACTTCCGACAGCTTGGTCGGGCGCAATTTGTCCGCCAAGGGCCGCGGCGCGTTCTGCTCAAGACCGGCGGCGGCGAACAAGCTCGGTCTTTTGGATGTGACGCGGGGGCTCATGGCTTATACCTAATGCTGGCGCTCAAGCCGCAAGGGCCGGGAGTGGCGCAGTCTATCACCCGCCGATCACGTATGAATGCTCGCGGCCGTCACGCACAAGCGTAAGCCGCCAGATGCGGCTCGATTGCTGGGCGGCATGCTCGAGATCGCGTGTCTTTACGATCTTTGCGCCGTTGACCGCCGCAATGATATCCCCTGGCTGCAGGCCCAGCCGCTGCGCCGGCGAACCGTCGATCACATCGACGATCACAACGCCCTGTGTCCAGGAATCGAGCCGTAGCTTTTCCGCCAGCGCCGGCGAGATGTTGCTCACCTTGGCCCCCTGGAACGGAGAGCGCGCCGAGATGACGATCTCATCGTGGGGAAAGTCGGGCGCCGTCTGCAGCGCGACCGCGAACGGCAATTCGCGGCCGCCGCGCAATACGTCGATCTTGGCCTGCCCGCCGAGAGCTTCGGTGGCAAAGCGGTAGTTGAACGTGTTGGGATCATCAACCGGCTGATCGCCGATGCGCAGGATGACGTCGCCCGGCTTCAGCCCGGCGCGTGCCGCCGGGCTTTCCGGAAGCACGCTGGCCACCATTGCCCCGGCGGGGCGCTTCAGGCCGAGGCTGTCGGCGATCTTCGGCGTGACCGGTTGCAGCTTGGCGCCGAACCACGGCCGCTGGACGCTGCCACCGCCGCCCTCCGCCGAAGCGACGACGACCCGCACCATATTCACCGGGATGGCGAAGCCGATACCCTGCGACCCACCCGACCGCGTATAGATGGAAGTGTTGATGCCTATCAGCCGGCCATTGAGATCGACTAGCGCGCCGCCGGAATTGCCCGGATTGATGGCAGCGTCGGTCTGGATGAAAAATTGATAATCGCTTTTGCCCACGTCCGTCCGCGCCACTGCGGAGACGATGCCGTGCGTCACGGTCTGGCCGACGCCGAAGGGGTTGCCGACAGCCAGCACGATATCGCCGACCTGCAGCCTGTCGGAATCGCCGAGTTCGACGACCGGAAAACGCTCATGCGAGTCCTTAATGCGCAGGACCGCGAGGTCGGCGCGACTATCCTTGAGCACGATTTCCGCTTCGAATTCTCGCTTGTCCGCCAGCGCCACCTTCACCTCGTCGGCGTCTTCGATGACATGGTTGTTGGTAACAACAAGGCCCCGCGGGTCGACGATGACGCCGGAGCCCAGCGAACTTTGCCGCTGCTCGCGCGGCAATCCGCCGCCGCCGAAGAAGTGCCGGAACACCGGATCATCGAAAAACGGGTTGCGGTTTTCGATGACCTTGTTGGCGTAGACATTGACCACGGCAGGCACAACCCGTTTGACCACGGGCGCATAGGACAGCATCAGTTCGCCGGGGCCGTTCGGCGGCCGCCGCTCCTGTGCAGCGGCCGGCGAAGCCAAAACGGCTGCGGCCAGAACAAACAGGCTGATGCGAAGCTGGCGCCGCATTGGAGAATCCCTTCGTCGGCATAAAGATATAGCGGGGGTTAAGGCAATTGAAGGGTGCGTGCCTCCGCCACGGCCTCCGAAAAAGCAAAAAGGCGGCGCTCCCGCCGCCCTTCGCAAATCTTCATCTGGGCCATGCTCTTACGCCGCGGCGGTCGCCTCTTGCTCGGTGGTCTTGCGATTCTGCATAGGGCCGGAATCCAGACCCTTGGCATTGACGTCGCGATCGACGAATTCGATCACCGCGACCGGGGCTGAATCGCCGTAGCGGAAGCCGGCCTTGAGCACGCGGGTATAGCCGCCGTTGCGCTCCTTGTAGCGCGGGCCGATGACCTCGAAGAGCTTCTTGACCATGGCAACGTCGCGGATCTCCGCCACGGCCTGACGGCGGGCGTGCATGTCGCCGCGCTTGCCGAGCGTCACCAGCTTTTCCACGATCGGCCGCAGATCCTTCGCCTTCGGCAAGGTGGTGACGATCTGCTCGTGCTTGATCAAGGCGGCGACCATGTTGCCGAACATGGCGCGGCGATGCTCCGGCTTGCGGTGAAGCTTACGATGGGTTTTTCCGTGACGCACCGCCCACTCCTCGTTCCTGGCCTCAGTAATGATCTTCGAAGCGCTTGGCCAGCTCTTCGATATTCTCAGGCGGCCACCCGGGCACTTCCATGCCGAGATGCAAGCCCATCTGAGCCAGCACTTCCTTGATCTCGTTCAGCGACTTGCGCCCGAAATTCGGCGTCCGCAGCATTTCCGCCTCGGTTTTCTGCACGAGGTCGCCGATATAGACGATGTTGTCGTTCTTCAGGCAATTCGCTGAGCGCACCGACAATTCGAGTTCGTCCACCTTCTTGAGGAACGCCGGATTGAAAGCGAGATCGGGGATCGTCTCGGCGGCCTGTTCCTTGCGAGGTTCCTCGAAATTGACGAAGACGCCAAGCTGATCCTGCAGGATGCGGGCGGCGAAGGCCAGCGCATCGTCGGGGGTAACCGCGCCGTTGGTCTCGATCTGCATGGTCAGCTTGTCGTAGTCGAGGATTTGGCCCTCGCGCGTATTCTCGACCTTGTAGGAAACTTTCTTGACCGGCGAATAGAGGCTGTCGACCGGAATGAGCCCGATCGGCGCGTCCTCGGGACGATTGCGCTCGGCGGGCACATAGCCCTTGCCGGTATTAACCGTGAATTCCATGCGGATCTCGGCGCCCTCGTCCAGGTGGCAAAGCACCAGATCCGGATTGAGGATCACGACGTCGCCGACTGTCTGAATGTCGCCCGCGGTCACCGTGCCCGGGCCTTGCTTCTTCACCACCATGCGCTTGGGGCCGTCGCCCTGCATCTTGATGGAGATATCCTTGATATTGAGCACGATGTCGGTGACATCCTCGCGCACACCCGGAATGGATGAAAACTCATGCAGCACGCCGTCGATGTGCACCGATTGCACCGCTGCGCCCTGCAAAGAGGACAACAGAATTCGCCGCAAGGCGTTGCCGAGGGTCACGCCGAAGCCGCGCTCAAGCGGCTCCGCCACGATCGTCGCTACGCGCTTGGGGTCGGTGCCCCCTGCGACTTGCAGCTTGTTGGGTCTGATCAATTCCTGCCAGTTCTTCTGGATCACGTCAGTCACCCGTCATCACCTATTTTTGGCATCGCGCCGTCCATGCGCGCATCCCGCTCCGCCCTGCGGGAAAAATTTGGCGGCGGCGGACATTTGAATCGCCCGCCGGATAAAAAACTACACGCGCCGGCGCTTGCGGGGCCGGCAGCCGTTATGCGGGATGGGTGTCACATCGCGGATGGACGTGATCGTGAAGCCAGCCGCTTGCAGCGCACGCAGCGCCGATTCGCGTCCGGAACCAGGCCCCGCCACCTCGACCTCGAGGGTGCGCATGCCGTGATCCATCGCTTTCTTCGCAGCGTCTTCCGCAGCCACCTGCGCCGCATAGGGCGTGGATTTACGCGAACCCTTGAAACCCATGGTTCCCGACGACGACCAAGCAATCGCATTGCCCTGCGCGTCGGTAATGGTGATCATCGTGTTGTTGAACGTCGCATTCACATGCGCGACGCCGGAGGCGATATTCTTACGTTCGCGCTTACGGACGCGGGCTTCCTTACCCATTCCAAAACCCTTTCACGGATCGGCACCGAACCGGAGCCGTCACTCTGTTCGACTTCAGGTCGCGCGAAGGCCGCGCGCCCTATTTCTTTTTGCCTGCGATCGCCTTCGCCGGCCCCTTGCGGGTGCGGGCGTTGGTGTGGGTACGCTGGCCACGAACCGGAAGACCGCGGCGGTGGCGCAACCCCCGGTAACACCCCAGGTCCATCAGGCGTTTGATATTCATCGACACTTCGCGTCGCAGATCGCCTTCGACGACGTAATCGCGGTCGATCACTTCGCGGACCTGCAGGACCTCCTGATCGGTCAACTGAGAAACCCGGCGATCATCCGGAATTCCCACTTTGACCAGAATGTCCTTGGCCGATTTCGGCCCGATGCCGTGAATGTACTGGAGCGCAATCAGCACCCGCTTGTTGGTCGGAATATTGACACCGGCAATACGAGCCACTGCACCGCTCCTGTTCGCTGGCCGACGGCCAACCCTTTGATTTCATTCAGCCCGTTGTGGGGAGAAATACAAGCGTAAGACGACGCCCTGCCCCTCATCGGGGGCCCGGCATCGTCTGCAACATCTCCAACTGATGCCTGTTATTAGGGGATTCTCGAGCAATCCGTCAACTCCGCGCCGCAAATTGTTTTCGGCCTAAATCCGGCGCGAAATGCTTCTGCGGCCGCCCCCCGGCCGCCTGCGGGCAGTGGCCTTGGTTGCCCGGCGAGGCCCTGATTTTGCTCGCTTTTTCGCGGTCCCAGCAGGGCTTTTGGCCCGCGTCGGCGGGTTCGCAGCCCGGGCGCGGCGCTTGGCGGCCGGCGCACCGGCTTTGGCCCGCGATGCTTTGGCCCGCTTTGGCCGCTTCCCCACCCGCGCCAGGATCCGGTCGATTGCTCGGGTCACGTCGGGAATAGGGGCCATACCGTCAACGGAGCTCAGCTTGCCGAGCCGCGCGTAATAGGCCGTGAGCGGCGCCGTCTGGGCGTAATAGGCGCTCAGCCGCCGCCGCAGGGCCTCGGGATTGTCGTCGGCCCGTATCGCTTCGCCGCGGGCCTGCATCTGCTGCACGCGCTTGCCAATGCGGTCCAGCAGCGCCCGGTCATCCACCTTCAGCTCGATGACGGCATCGAGGCTCAAGCCCTTCTCCCGCAACAGCGCGTCGAGCGCCTCCGCCTGCGGTACCGTTCGCGGAAAGCCGTCGAGAATGAAACCTTTCTTGGCATCGGGCTGGCCGATGCGGTCCGCAATGATCGCGACCACGATGTCGTCGGGGACAAGCTCCCCGCGCGCCATGATGTGCTGGGCCTTCAATCCAACCGGGGTCTGCGCCTTCACCGCCGCCCGCAGCATGTCACCGGTCGAGAGCTGCACGATCTTGTGCTTGTCCACGAGACGTTGCGCCTGCGTGCCCTTCCCCGCCCCCGGGGGTCCGAGCAGGATCAGCCTCATCTCCTTCGGCCTCGCAGCTTCGAGCGCTTGATCAGACCTTCATATTGATGCGCCAGCAGATAGCCCTGCACTTGCGCAACGGTATCCATGGTCACGCTGACCACGATCAGCAGCGATGTCCCGCCAAAGTAGAACGGCATGGCCGCGTAAGCGATCAGGATTTCGGGGATTAGGCAAACGATGGCGAGATAGAGTGCGCCAACCGCCGTAATGCGCGTGAGCACGTAATCGATGTATTCCGCGGTGCGCTCGCCGGGCCGGATGCCGGGAATGAAGCCGCCGTGTTTTTTCAAATTTTCGGCGGTTTCCGTCGGATTGAAAACAATCGCCGTGTAAAAGAAGGTAAAAAAGACGATCAAGCCGATATAAAAGACGAGAAACAAGGGCCGTCCGTGTCCCAGCAGCGTGGTGACGCTGACAAGCCAATCGGGGCCTTGGCCGGCATTGAAATTGGCGACCGTCGTCGGCAGCAGCAGCAACGATGAAGCAAAGATCGGCGGGATGACGCCCGAGGTGTTGAGCTTCAGCGGCAGATGCGATGACTGCCCTTCGAACATTCGGTTGCCCACCTGCCGTTTCGGATACTGAATCAACAGGCGACGCTGCGCGCGCTCCATGAAGACGATGAATGCGATGACCAAAACGGCCATCGCCAGCACGATCAGAATCAAGCCCGTCGACAACGCGCCTTGACGGCCGAGCTCAAGGGTGCCGGCGATCGCCGACGGCAATTGCGCCACAATGCCGGACATGATGATCAGCGAAATGCCGTTGCCAATGCCGCGCGCCGTGATCTGCTCGCCGAGCCACATCAGGAACATGGTGCCGCCGACCAGGGAAATGACCGTCGAGAGCCGGAAGAACAACCCCGGATCCGAGACCACGCTGCTGCCGGTGCCTTCGAGGCCGATGGCAATGCCATAAGCCTGAAACGCCGCGAGCACGACGGTCAGGTAGCGGGTATACTGGTTGATGACCTTGCGCCCTGTTTCGCCTTCCTTTTTCAACTGCTCGAGCGTCGGCGAAACCGACGTCATCAATTGAATGATGATGGAGGCGGAGATGTACGGCATGATGTTCAGGGCGAAGATTGCCATGCGGTGGATGCCGCCGCCCGAGAACATGTTGAACATGCCGAGAATGCCGCCGGCCTGGGTCTGGAAAATCTGCTCCCAAGCCGCCGGGTCGATGCCGGGCAGCGGGATATACGTGCCAAAACGATAGACCACGAGCGCACCAAGCGTGAACCAGATGCGCTTCTTCAGCTCGTCGGCTTTCGCCAGCGCTGAAAAATTGAGATTGGCCGCTAATTGCTCGGCAGCAGAGACCATTTCAGGCTCCCGGTGCGATCTGGATTCTCGTCAGGCCTGATTGTCGGCCATCCCCCGCGCATTGTCCAAGTAAAAACCGCAACGACGAGGCGCAAGGACGGCGTGGCGGCGATTCGCCCCGCTTAGCTGCCTTCAGGTTCGGCCTGGTTTTCGGCGGTCTTCGCCGGTTTGGCCTTGGCGCCTTGACCGAGAGCGGCGCGCGCGTTTTTGCCCTTGGGCTCGGCGGGCGGCACTTTCTTTGCCGCCAAAACCTTGATCGAGCCGCCGGCCTTTTCCACCGCGGCTTGCGCCGATTTCGAGGCGCCGTGGACGACGATGTCGATCTTGCTCTTCAAGGCGCCTTTGCCGAGCAGCCGCACGCCGTCCCTGGCGCGGCGCAGCACGCCGCCTTTCACCAGAACTGCCGTGTCGATCGTCGCCTTCGCGTCGATCTTACCTTTGTCGATGGCGCTCTGCAGACGATCCAGATTGATCTCGTTGAGATCGAGAGCGAAAGGCGAATTACGGAAGCCGCGCTTCGGCAGCCGCCGATGCAGCGGCATCTGCCCGCCTTCAAAACCTTTGATGCGCACGCCGGAGCGCGCCGTCTGGCCTTTGCCGCCGCGACCGCCGGTCTTGCCCTTGCCCGATCCGATGCCGCGGCCGATGCGAAAATGGCCACGCCGCGCCCCCGGCCGGTCGGCAATTTGCGAAAGCTTCATCACACTATCCCTCGATCCCTATCGTCATGCCCGTCCAAGCCGGCGCGACGGTCAGCGAGCTTTTCCCTCGCCCACAACGCTTACCAGATGCCGCACCTTTGCGATCATGCCGCGCGTCTGCGGCGTGTCCGGCACTTCCGCGATCCGTCCCAGCCGATTCAACCCCAAGCCGATCAGCGTTGCGCGCTGATCGAATTTGCGGCGGATCGGGCTGCCGGTCTGCTTCACCTTGATGGTCTTCGATGACGTGCTCATGGCAAATCCGCGCTATTCCGTGGCCGGCTCGCCATCGCCTTCACGACGGCGCGATTGCAAGGTGGAGACTTTGATATTGCGGCGTGCCGCGACCGAGCGCGGCGAATCCTGATGCTTGAGCGCGTTAAAGGTGGCGCGCACCATGTTGTAGGGATTTGACGATCCAAGCGATTTGGCGACCACATCCTGCATGCCGAGTGTCTCGAAAACGGCGCGCATCGGGCCGCCGGCGATGATGCCGGTGCCGGGAGGCGCGGCACGCAGATGCACTTTGCCGGCGCCATGACGGCCTTGCACGTCGTGGTGCAGCGTGCGCCCTTCGCGCAGCGGCACGCGGATCAGGCTGCGCTTGGCCGAATCCGTCGCCTTGCGGATGGCTTCGGGAACCTCGCGTGCCTTGCCGTGGCCGAAACCGACGCGGCCTTTCTGATCGCCGACGATGACCAGCGCGGCGAAGCCGAAGCGGCGGCCGCCCTTCACCACCTTGGCGACGCGGTTGATATGCACGAGCTTGTCGATGAACTCGCTCTCGCGCTCTTCCCGTTCGCGATCTCGTCTCGGTTCACGTGCCATTTTTGCGTTCCATTCCTCGGGACGAGCCCGCAAGATCCTCAGAAATTCAATCCGCCTTCGCGGGCGGCGTCGGCGAGCGCCTTGACGCGCCCGTGATACAGATAGCTACCGCGGTCGAACACGACGTCTTTCAGGCCTTTCGCCAGCGCCCGCTCGGCAATCAGCTTGCCCACCGCCTTGGCGGCCTCGACATTGCCGCCGCTCTTCAGCGAGCTGCGCATCGGCTTCTCCAGCGACGACGCCGCAACCAGGGTCTCGCCTTTGATGTCGTCGATGATCTGCGCGTAGATGTGCTGCGACGAGCGGAACACGGACAGCCGCTTGCGCCCGCCGGCGGCCATTTTGATCGCGCGGCGCACACTGGCCCGACGCCGATCCGTCGCAGATCCGAACTTCGCCATTGTCTGCTCCGTTACTTCTTCTTGCCTTCCTTGCGGAAGATGTATTCGTCGACATATTTGATGCCCTTGCCCTTGTAGGGCTCCGGCGGACGGAAACCGCGGATTTCAGCGGCAACCTGCCCGACTTTCTGCCGGTCGATGCCGCTGATGTTGATTTCGGTCGGCTTCGGCGTCGTGATCTGAATTCCTTCCGGGATCGGATAAACGACGTCATGGCTGTAACCGAGGGCAAGCTGCAAATTCTTGCCCTGCACGGCCGCGCGATAGCCGACGCCGGTGATCTCAAGCTTGCGCTCGAAGCCCTTGGTGACGCCCGTCACCAAGTTGGCCACCAGGGTGCGCGAGGTGCCCCACAAGGAGCGCGCGCGCTTGGTTTCGTGCCGCGGGCTGACCTGCACCTTGCCGTTCTCAAACTTCACGGCGACGTCGTCGTGCAGCGCCAGTTGCAGCGCGCCCTTCGGGCCTTTCATTTTCACCGTCTGTCCTTCGACATTGGCGGTGACGCCGGAAGGAATGGTGACGGGTTTATTGCCGATGCGAGACATGACTGCTGTTCCGTTTGCTCCGGCCTAGAATACCTTGCACAGGATTTCGCCGCCGACGTTGGCGTCACGCGCGGCGTGATCGGCCATGACGCCCTTCGGCGTCGACAGGATCGAAACGCCGAGGCCGTTATTGATGCGCGGCAGCGCCTTGACCGACGCATAGACCCGTCGGCCGGGCTTGGACACCCGCGCGATTTCGCGGATCACGGGCTCGCCGTCGAAATATTTGAGCTCAATCTCCAGCTCGCTGCGGCCGCCGGCATGCTCCACTTCCGTATAGCCGCGGATATAGCCCTCAGTCTTCAGCACTTCGAGCACGCTCTGACGCAGCCGCGAGCCCGGCGTGGAAACCTTCGACTTGTTACGCATTTGCGCATTGCGGATGCGCGTGAACATGTCGCCGAGAGGATCATTCAAAGACATCGTTGACCCTCCTTACCAGCTCGACTTGACGAGACCGGGAATCAATCCCTGCGAACCAAGATCGCGCAAGGCGATGCGGCTCAATTTGTGCTTGCGGTAAAAACCGCGCGGCCGGCCGGTCATTTCGCAGCGGTTGCGGATGCGCGTGGCCGACGAATTACGCGGCAATTCGGCAAGCCTCAAAGCCGCGGCAAAGCGCTCCTCCATCGGCTTGTTCTTGTCGCGCGCCACCGCCTTCAACTTCTGACGCCGTGCCGAAAACTGCGCGCTCATCCGGCGCCGCCGATTGTTCTTCTCGATTGAACTTTTCTTAGCCATTCATCTCTCCTAGGTGTCCGCGTTTGAGGACGCGCCTCACTGCCGGAACGGGAAGTTAAAAGCCGCCAGCAACGCGCGCGCCTCGTCGTCGCTGCGCGCGCTGGTGCAGACGGTGATGTCCATGCCCCAGATTTCAGCCGCCTTGTCGTAGTCGATTTCCGGGAAAACGATGTGCTCCTTGATGCCCATGCTGTAATTGCCGCGGCCGTCGAAGCTCTTCGGATTGAGGCCGCGAAAATCGCGCACGCGCGGCAGCGCGATATTGATCAGCCGGTCGAGAAACTCGTACATGCGCGCCCGCCGCAGCGTGACCTTGCAGCCGATTGCCTGGCCATCGCGCAATTTAAAGTTGGCCACTGACTTGCGCGCCTTCGTGATCACGGCCTTCTGGCCGGCGATGAGCGTGAGATCGTTGGCGGCAGCCTCGACCTTCTTGCGGTCGTTCACCGCTTCACCAATGCCCATATTGAGCACGACCTTCTCGATGACCGGGACCTCCATCTTGTTCTTGTAGCCGAACTGTTCGGTCAACTTGCCGCGCACGGCTTCGTCGAAATGCGTGCGCAGGCGCGGCGTTACCCGCGGCTCACGCGCCTTCTTCGCGCCCTTCTCGCCATGCGTCTTCGCCTTCTTGTCCTTGGCGGCCTTTTCGGCCTGCTGGGCTTTCTTGGCTTCGACTTTTGCGGCTTGCGATTTTTCCGTCTCAGCCATCGATCTCGACTCCCGAACGCTTGGCGATGCGCACTTTCTTGCCGTCGTTCATGATCTTGAATCCGACACGGGTCGGCTTGCCGTCCTTCGGATCGGCCACCGCGAGGTTGGACAAATGAATCGTGCCTTCCTTAGAGATGATGCCGCCCTGCTGCTGCGGCGTCTGCCGCTGATGACGCTTCACCATGTTGATTCCGCGTACGATGGCGCGCTGCTGATCGGGGCGCACTTCGACCACCTCCCCGGTGCGGCCCTTGTCGCGGCCGGTAAGCACGACGACCTTGTCGCCTTTGCGGATCTTTGCCGCCATTACAGCACCTCCGGCGCGAGCGAAATGATTTTCATATGGTTCTTGGCCCGCAGCTCGCGCGGCACAGGCCCGAAAATGCGGGTGCCGACCGGCTCCATCTGCGGCGTGATCAGCACCGCGGCATTGCGGTCGAAGCGGATGATCGATCCGTCCGGCCGCTTGATGTCTTTGGACACGCGCACCACGACCGCCTTCATCACGTCACCCTTCTTCACGCGCCCGCGTGGAATCGCCTCCTTGACGGAAACGACGATCACGTCGCCGATCGTGGCGTAACGACGCTTCGAGCCGCCGAGCACCTTGATGCACATGACGCGGCGCGCGCCGGAATTATCCGCCACGTCGAGATTTGTCTGCATCTGAATCATGCCGCGCCTCGTTACTTCCTGACCTCGCGCAATGCGCGATTACTTCGCTTCCGTCTTCTTTTCGCCCTGCACCACGGTCCAGCGTTTGAGCTTGGATATGGGGCGATGCTCTTCGATCCATACGATATCGCCGACGTGATACTCGCCGTTCTCGTCGTGAGCGTGATACTTCTTTGACCGCCGAACGGTCTTCTTTAGCTGCGGATGGGTGAAGCGCCGATCGACGCGGACCACTACCGTCTTCTTCTGTTTGTCGCTCACCACGACGCCCTGGAGCATGCGCTTCGGCATCCCGATCCCCTTACTTCGACTTTTTCGATTTGGCGGCCTTCTTCGGCCGCGCCGCCGTCTTGCGCTTGTTCTTGGCGGCCGCCGCCTGACTCGGTTCCGGCGCGGCGGCGCTCGCCGGCGCCGCGCGACCTTCCCGCTTCTCCCGCGCGATGGTCTTCATCCGCGCGATGTCGCGGCGGATGATCCGCACGCGCGAGGTGTTTTCGAGCTGCCCCGTCGCCCGCTGGAAGCGCAGATTGAACTGCTCCTTCTTCAGATTGAGTACCTCGTCGTCAAGTTGATCGAGGGTCATCGCTCTCACATCGGAGGTTTTCATGGCGTTGCTTTCCGTCCTCACTCGGCGATGCGCTCGATAAATCGGGTCTTTACCGGCAATTTAGCCGCCGCCAGCGCCAGCGCTTCCTTCGCGAGCTGCAGCGGCACGCCGTCGATCTCGAACATGATGCGGCCCGGCTTGACCCGGCACACCCAGTATTCCGGCGTGCCCTTGCCTTTGCCCATGCGAACCTCAATCGGCTTTTTCGACACCGGCACGTCCGGATAGACGCGGATCCAGACCCGCCCCGCCCGCTTCATATGCCGCGTCAGCGCGCGGCGCGCGGCTTCGATCTGCCGCGCCGTGACACGGTCCGGCTCCAATGCCTTCAGCCCGTATTGACCGAAATTCAGCTCGGTCGCGCCCTTGGCGACGCCGTGGATACGGCCCTTGTGCGCCTTGCGGAACTTTGTGCGCATCGGTTGCAGCATGGTTTAACTCTCGATTCCTTCGGTCACGCGTCTCACGCGGCGTCGCGGCGCGGGCGGCCGCCCTCGCCTTCAGCCAGTTTCTTGTCCTGCGCCATCGGGTCGTGCTCCATGATCTCGCCCTTGAAGATCCAGACCTTCACGCCGCAGGTTCCGTAAGTCGTGAACGCGGTGGCCACGCCGTAATCGACGTCGGCGCGCAGCGTATGCAAAGGCACGCGGCCCTCGCGATACCACTCCATCCGCGCGATCTCGGCGCCGCCGAGCCGCCCCGAGCAATTGATGCGGATGCCCTCGGCGCCAAGCCGCATGGCCGATTGCACGGCCCGCTTCATGGCGCGGCGGAAGGCGACGCGCCGTTCGAGCTGCTGGGCGATCGACTCGGCGACGAGTTGGGCGTCGAGCTCCGGCTTACGGATTTCAACGATATTGATGACGACGTCCGAGTCGGTCAGCGCCGCCACCATGCGGCGCAGCTTCTCGATATCGGCGCCCTTCTTGCCGATCACCACGCCGGGCCGCGCCGAGTGAATGGTAACGCGGCATTTCTTGTGCGGGCGCTCGATGACGATCTTGGATACCGCGGCCTGCTTGAGCAGCTTCTGCAGCTCCTTGCGAATCTTCATATCCTCGTGCAGCAGCCGGCCGTATTCGCCCTTGCCGGCGAACCAGCGCGAATCCCAGGTGCGGTTCACACCGAGCCGCAGTCCAACCGGATTGACCTTCTGACCCATGTGTCGTCCTTCCCGCCTTACGCCTCGACCTCACGCACCACGATGGTGAGATTGGAGAAAGGCTTCATAATTCCTGCGGCCCGGCCGCGGCCGCGCGCATGGAAGCGCTTCATCACCAGGGCCTTGCCGACATGCGCCTCGGCGACGACGAGATCGTCGACGTCGAGGTCGTGATTGTTCTCGGCGTTGGCAATCGCCGACTCCAGGCATTTGCGCACGTCGCGCGCGATGCGCTTGCGCGAAAACTCCAGATCGGCGAGCGCCGTCGCCACCTTCTTGCCGCGGATCAATCCGGCGACGAGATTGAGCTTCTGCGGGCTGACCCGCAGCAGACGGGCCACTGCCTTGGCTTCGGTATCCGAGAGCGTTCTTTCGCGTGCGCGCTTGCCCATGTCGTCCTCTTACGCGGCCGGCGCCGCCGTGCCGGCGGGAGCGGGTCCACTGGTCGTCGCGCGTTTCGCCTTCCGGTCCGACGAATGGCCGTGGAAGGTGCGCGTCGGAGCGAACTCGCCGAATTTGTGTCCGACCATTTCCTCGGTGACGCTCACCGGGATGTGCTTCTGCCCATTGTAGACGCCGAAGGTCAGCCCGACGAATTGCGGTAGGATCGTCGAGCGGCGGCTCCAGATCTTGATCACTTCGTGGCGTCCCGAGGCGCGCGCGGCATCCGCCTTTTTCAGCAGATAGCCGTCGACAAACGGGCCTTTCCAAACCGAACGGGGCATGATGCTCGTCCTATTTCTTCTTCTTCCGCGCGTGGCGGCTGGAGATGATGAATTTGCCGGTGACCTTGTTCTTGCGGGTCTTCTTGCCCTTGGTCGGGAAACCCCAGGGGGTGACCGGGTGGCGGCCGCCCGATGTGCGGCCTTCGCCGCCACCGTGCGGGTGGTCGATCGGGTTCATGGTGACGCCACGGTTATGCGGGCGGCGGCCCATCCAGCGCTTGCGGCCGGCTTTGCCGATCGAGGTGTTCATGGCGTCGGGATTGGACACCGCGCCGATCGTCGCCATGCAGCGGCCATGCACAAGGCGCTGTTCGCCGGAATTCAGCCGCAGAATAACGTAGTCCTGATCGCGGCCGACAATTTGTGCATAGGTGCCGGCGGAGCGCGCGATCTGCCCACCCTTGCCGATCTTGATCTCGATATTATGAATGATGGTGCCGATTGGAATATTGCCGATGGGCATGGCGTTGCCGGGCTTGACGTCGACGTATTCGCCGGCGACGACGCTGTCGCCTTGGCTCAGACGCTGCGGCGCCAAGATATAGGCAAGCTCGCCGTCCTCGTATTTCACCAGCGCGATGAATGCCGTGCGGTTGGGATCGTATTCGATGCGCTCGACGCGCGCCGGCGCGTCGAAACGGCGGCGCTTAAAATCGACCACGCGGTAAGCCTGCTTGTGACCGCCGCCGCGGAAGCGCACGGTCACCCGACCATTGCTGTTGCGGCCGCCGGTGGAAAGCTTGCCTTCGGTCAGTGTCTTGACCGGCCTGCCCTTGTAGAGAGCCGAGCGATCGACGATGACGAGCTGACGCTGGCTCGGCGTGACCGGATTGAATGTTTTTAGCGCCATGACGCTTCTTCCTTACAGACCCGTCGTCACGTCGATCCGTTGACCCTCTTCCAGGGTCACGACGGCTCGCTTGACATCCGATTGCACGCCCACGCTTCCGCGCGGCGCCTTTACTTTGCCCTTGCGCACCAGGGTGTTGACCTTTTTCACCTTCACATCGAACAGCGCCTCGACCGCCTGCTTGATCTGCGGCTTCGTCGCCGCGCGCGCGACCTTGAAGACGACCTGATTATGTTCCGAAGCCATCGTCGATTTTTCGGTGATCACCGGCGCGATGACGACGTCGTAGTGGCGCGGATCCTTGGTGGTCATTTGAAGCGCGCCTCCAACGCATCGAGCGCGGCTTTAGTGAGCACGAGCTTGTGCCGCCGCAGAATGTCGTAGACGTTGATTCCCTGCACGGGCAGTACGTCGATATTCGGGATATTGCGCGCGGCGGCGCGGAAGCTTTCCTCGATCTGAGCGCCGTCGACGATCAGCGCATTGTCGAGACCGAGCTTGTCGAAGCGGCCGGCCAAAGCCTTGGTCTTGCCTTCCTTTACGGTCGCCGTATCGAGGATGACGATGCCACCGTCCTTGGCCTTGGCGGAAAGGGCGTGACGCAGCGCCAGCGCGCGCACTTTCTTCGGCAGATCGATAGCATGGCTACGCACCAGCGGGCCGAAGGAACGGCCGCCTCCGCGGAAAAGATTGACGCGTGCCGAACCGTGGCGGGCTCCGCCAGTGCCCTTCTGCCGGTAAATTTTCTTGCCGGTGCGGTTGATCTCGGCGCGGTTCTTCACTTTATGCGTGCCGGCGCGGCGCTTGGCGAGCTGCCACGTGACGCAGCGATGAATGAGATCGGCGCGCGGCTCCAATCCGAAGATCGCGTCCGGCAGGTTGACGGTTCCCGCCTGCTTGCCGTCGAGCGTGGTGACTTTCAGCTCCATCACGCACCCTCCGTCGCTTCGGCAGACACACCGCCCTGCTCCGCGGGTTTTGCGGCGGCGCTCTCCGCGCCTTCCGGTAGCCGGAATTTCCCGGGCTTCGGCGCCTCTTTGGGCAGCGACTTTTTGACGGCATCGCGCACCATGATCCAGCCGCCCTTGGCGCCCGGCACCGCGCCCTCAACGAGGATGAGGCCGCGATCGACATCGGTCTGCACCACCTTGAGATTGAGCGTGGTGATGCGGTCGACGCCCATATGGCCGGGCATCTTCTTGTTCTTGAACGTCTTGCCAGGATCCTGACGTCCGCCGGTCGAGCCGACGGACCGGTGGGAGATCGACACGCCGTGGCTCGCGCGCAAGCCGCCGAAATTCCAGCGCTTCATGCCGCCGGCAAAGCCCTTGCCGATAGAGGTGCCGGTGACGTCGACGAACTGCCCGACCACGAAATGATCGGCGGTGATCTCGGCGCCGACCGGAATGAGGCCGTCTTCGCTGACACGGAATTCCGCCATTTTGCGCTTGGGCTCGACCTTAGCCACCGCGAAATGTCCACGCTGCGCCTTGCTGACGGTCACCGGACGCCGCTTGCCGGCGCCCAGCTGCAGCGCCACGTAGCCGTTAGAATCCTTGGTGCGATGAGCCACCACCTGGCACTGCGCGAGCCGCAGCACCGTGACCGGCACGTGCTCGCCCGTCTCGGTGAAAACCCGAGTCATTCCGACCTTTTGTGCGATCACCCCGGAACGCATGGCCATTGTCCTGTCTTCTTCTTTCCTGCCCGCTCTCACAGCTTGATCTCGACGTCCACACCGGCAGCCAGATCGAGCTTCATCAGCGCGTCGACGGTCTGCGGCGTCGGATCGACGATATCGAGCAGGCGCTTATGCGTACGCATTTCGAATTGCTCGCGGCTCTTCTTGTCGATGTGCGGCGAGCGGTTCACCGTGAATTTCTCAATCTTGGTCGGCAGCGGAATCGGCCCCCGCACCTGCGCCCCGGTGCGCTTGGCGGTCGCCACGATCTCGCGCGTGGACGCATCGAGAATGCGGTGATCGAAAGCCTTGAGCCGGATCCGGATGTTCTGCCCGTTCATTTGCTTTTCTCTCGTCTCCCGCTCATTCCCGCGAAAACGGGAATCCAGCTCAAAACTTTGCGCTCTATCAAAGACTGGGTCCCCGCTTTCGCGGGGACGAGCGGTCTTTGATTACTCAATAATGCTCGCAACGACGCCCGCGCCGACGGTGCGGCCGCCTTCACGGATGGCGAAACGGAGCTTCTCCTCCATGGCGATCGGCACGATCAGATGTACTTCCATGGCAACGTTGTCGCCCGGCATGACCATTTCCGTGCCCTGCGGCAGGTGCACGACGCCGGTCACGTCGGTGGTGCGGAAGTAGAATTGCGGACGATAATTGGTGAAGAACGGCGTGTGACGGCCACCCTCCTCCTTGGTGAGGATGTAGGCTTCCGCCTTGAACTTGGTGTGCGGCTTCACCGAGCCCGGCTTGCACAGCACCTGACCGCGCTCGACTTCCTCGCGCTTGGTGCCGCGCAAGAGGCAGCCGACGTTGTCCCCCGCCTCCCCCTGATCGAGCAGCTTGCGGAACATTTCGACGCCGGTGACAACCGTCTTTTGCGTCGGCTTGATGCCGACGATCTCGACTTCATCGCCGACCTTGACGATGCCGCGCTCGATGCGCCCGGTGCAGACAGTGCCGCGCCCGGAGATCGAGAAAACGTCTTCCACCGGCATCAGGAACGGCTGATCCTTCGGGCGCTCCGGCTGCGGAATATACTCGTCCACGGCCTTCATCAGATCGAGGATCGACTGTTTGCCAAGCTTCTCGTCCTTGCCCTCGAGCGCCATCAGCGCCGAGCCCTTGATCACCGGAATCTTGTCACCGGGGAAGTTGTACTTAGAGAGAAGCTCGCGCACCTCGAGCTCGACGAGCTCGAGCAATTCCGGATCGTCGACCATGTCGACCTTGTTCATATAGACGACGAGGGCGGGAACGCCGACCTGGCGGGCCAGCAGGATATGCTCGCGCGTCTGCGGCATCGGCCCATCGGCGGCGGAGACTACGAGGATGGCGCCGTCCATCTGCGCGGCGCCGGTAATCATGTTCTTCACGTAGTCGGCGTGGCCGGGGCAATCGACGTGCGCATAATGGCGCTTCTCGGTCTGATACTCGACGTGCGCCGTCGAAATCGTGATGCCGCGCGCCTTCTCTTCCGGAGCCTTGTCGATCTGGTCATAGGCGGTGAACGTGGCGCCGCCTGTCTCCGACAAAACCTTGGTGATCGCCGCGGTCAACGTCGTCTTGCCGTGGTCGACGTGTCCGATCGTGCCGATGTTGCAATGGGGCTTTGTACGTTGGAATTTCTCTTTGGCCATAGCGCTCTCCCGTTCGGGTCTCCGTAACGAATCTCTCGTGCGTGTTGATCAATGCCGCGCCGGCGCTCAGGCGAACTTCGCCTGAACTTCCTGCGCGACGTTTTGCGGAACCTGTTCGTAGTGGTCGAATTGCATCGTGAAAGTGGCGCGCCCCTGACTCATGGAACGCAACGTGTTGACGTAGCCGAACATGTTGGCAAGCGGCACCATCGCATTGATGACGTTCGCATTGCCGCGCATGTCCTGACCCTGAATCTGGCCGCGACGCGAGTTCAAGTCGCCGATGACCGAACCGGTGTAATCTTCCGGGGTCACCACCTCGACCTTCATGATCGGCTCGAGCAGCACCGAGCCGCCCTTCTGCAGAGCCTCGCGCAACGCCTGCCGCCCGGCGATCTCGAAGGCGAGCGCCGAGGAATCGACGTCATGATATTTGCCGTCAATAAGCGAGACCTTGAGGTCGACCACCGGGAAGCCGGCGAGCACACCGGAGCCGAGCACCGATTCCAAGCCCTTCTCCACGCCCGGGATATATTCCTTCGGCACCGCGCCGCCCACGATCTTGTTCTCGAACTGAAAGCCGGTGCCCGGAGGCAGCGGCTCGGCGACGATCTTCACCTCGGCGAACTGGCCAGAACCGCCAGTCTGCTTCTTATGAGTGTACGTATGCGTCACCTGCCGCGTGATCTTCTCGCGGTAGGCCACCTGCGGCTGGCCGATATTGGCGTCGACCTTGTAAGTGCGGCGTAGGATGTCGACCTTGATGTCGAGGTGCAGCTCGCCCATTCCCTTGAGGATGGTCTGCCCGCTCTCCTGATCGGTGGACACGCGGAACGACGGATCCTCGGCCGCGAGCTTGGCCAGCGCGACGCCGAGCTTCTCCTGATCGGCCTTCGACTTCGGCTCGATGGCTATCTCGATGACCGGATCGGGAAATTCCATCTTCTCCAGGATCACCGGCTTTTGCGCGTCGCACAGCGTGTCGCCGGTGCGCACTTCCTTGAGGCCGGCCAGCGCCACGATATCGCCGGCGAAGGCTTCCTTGATGTCCTCGCGGTTGTTGGCGTGCATCAGCAGCATGCGCCCGATGCGCTCCTTGCGCTCCTTGGTGGAGTTCAGGACGCCGGTGCCGCTTGAGAGCGTGCCGGAATAGATGCGGCAGAAGGTGATGGTGCCGACAAAGGGATCGTCCATGATCTTGAACGCCAGCGCCGCGAAAGGCTCCTTGTCGTCGGCCTTGCGCACAATTTCGTTGCCTTTGTCGTCGACGCCCTTGATCGGCGGAACGTCCAGCGGCGACGGAAGGTAGTCGACAACCGCGTCGAGTAACGGCTGCACACCTTTGTTCTTGAAGGCTGAGCCGCACAGCACCGGATAGAATGCGCCGGAAAGCACCGCCTTGCGAATGAGCTTCTTTAGCGTCGCCTCGTCGGGCTCCTTGCCTTCGAGGTAAGCGGTCATCGCCTCGTCGTCGAGCTCGACGGCGGCCTCCACCATCTTCTCGCGATATTCCTTGGCCTGATCGAGCATATCGGCCGGAATTTCGATGTCGTGATACTTGGCGCCGAGCGCCTCGTCTTCCCAGGTCACGCCGACCATGCGCACGAGGTCGACGACGCCCTTAAACTGCTGCTCGGAGCCGATCGGGAGTTGAATGGCCACCGGCTTGGCGCCGAGGCGGGTCTTGATGTCGTCGAGACATTTGAAGAAGTCGGCGCCGACCTTGTCCATCTTGTTGGCAAAGACGATGCGCGGAACCTTGTATTTGTCGCCTTGGCGCCAGACCGTCTCGGTCTGCGGCTCGACGCCCTGGTTGGAATCGAGAACGCATACCGCGCCGTCAAGCACGCGCAAGGAACGCTCCACCTCGATGGTGAAGTCGACGTGGCCGGGCGTATCGATGATGTTGAGGCGCTTGTTCTTCCAGAAGGCCGTCGTCGCGGCGGACGTGATGGTGATGCCGCGCTCCTGCTCCTGCTCCATCCAGTCCATCGTCGCGGCGCCTTCATGCACCTCGCCGATCTTGTGGCTCTTGCCGGTGTAATAGAGGATCCGCTCGGTCGTCGTCGTCTTTCCCGCATCGATGTGGGCCATGATGCCGAAATTGCGGTAGTCCTCGATGGGATGGGAGCGGGGCATTGGGGTTCGGTCCTGTTCTTTCCGTTCGCCTTACCAGCGGTAATGCGAGAAGGCCCGGTTGGCTTCCGCCATCCGGTGCGTGTCTTCGCGCTTCTTGACGGCGTTCCCCCGATTATTCGATGCGTCGAGCAGCTCCGCCGAGAGCCGCTCGGTCATTGTCTTTTCATTGCGCTCGCGCGCGGCGGAAATGATCCAGCGGATGCCAAGCGCCTGACGGCGCGACGAGCGAACCTCCACCGGCACCTGATAAGTGGCGCCACCGACACGACGCGACCGCACCTCGATCGCCGGCATGACATTGTCGAGGGCCTGCTGAAAGACGTTGAGCGGCGCCTGCTTGGTCTTCTTCTCGATCATGTCGAGCGCGCCATAGACGATCGATTCGGCGACCGATTTCTTGCCGGCGTGCATGACCGAATTCATGAACTTGGTGATCACCGCGCTCCCGAATTTCGGGTCCGGCATGATCTCGCGTTTTTCCGCGCTATGGCGACGTGACATCAATCAGCTCCGAATTACTTAGGTCGCTTCGCGCCGTATTTGGAACGGCGCTGCTTGCGGTTCTTGACGCCCTGGGTGTCGAGTACGCCGCGCAGGATATGATAGCGCACGCCGGGCAGGTCCTTCACGCGCCCACCGCGGATCATCACCACCGAGTGCTCCTGAAGATTGTGACCCTCGCCGGGAATGTAGCCGATCACCTCGAAACCATTGGTGAGCCGCACCTTCGCCACCTTGCGCAGCGCCGAATTCGGCTTCTTCGGCGTGGTGGTATAAACGCGCGTGCACACGCCGCGCTTCTGCGGGCTCGATTGCAGCGCCGGCACCTTGTTGCGGGCCTTTACCGGCCGCCGCGGCTTGGCAATCAACTGATTAATCGTCGGCATTCTTGCCTTCACCTTGCGTTCGGGGATGTCCCCCAGGCCATCGCTCTTTCCGACTGGCACGCGCGCAAAACGAAATCGCGCCATCCGCCTTGCGCGCGGAAGGGCGCCTCTTCGTTCCAGAGGACCGCGTTGCGGAAGACGCGCCGCGGTCGTGCACCGGTCAGACCTGACAAAAGGCTGTCAGAGGCAGCGTTTGAGCTCCATTCCTCGAGGCTCAGGGGCCGCCCCGCACCCGGCCGATTGCCGAGCAGGGATTGGCACGCCGTTCCGATCAAGCGAAGCTCACCGCCTGCCGAAAAGTGGGCCGTATGTATCGGCGGGGTACCACTAAGTCAAGGCAAAAAGGCCCAAAAAGTCGCGATTGCTGACGTTTGGCGGTCTTTTCGCGGCGCTCAGACAGCGCGACAAAAAAGAGCCGCCCGGGGGGCGGCTCTTCCCTGTGAAAACCACGAAGAATGCCAGCCGGAGACCGTCACTCCGCCGCCGGCAGGGCCTGCTGCTCGGCCTTGGCGGCGTCCTTCTCCCGCTCCTCGAGAATGAGCGCATCACGCTTGATCGCCACTTCGCGCAGCCGGTTCATCATGGCCCCGGTCCCCGCAGGGATCAGACGGCCCACGATGACGTTCTCCTTCAGACCGTCCAGCGTGTCGATCTTGCTGTTGACCGCGGCCTCGGTGAGCACCCGCGTCGTCTCCTGGAACGAGGCCGCCGAGATGAAGGACCGGGTTTGCAGCGAGGCCTTGGTGATGCCGAGCAGCACCGGATGGCCCGCTGCCGGCTTCTTGCCGGCGGCCTGAGCCGCGGCATTGACCTCGTCTAGCTCGAGCTTGTCGATCTGGTCGCCCTGGATCAGCTCGGTCTCTCCGGCGTCGTCGATCTCCACCTTCTGCAACATCTGGCGGACGATCACCTCGATGTGCTTGTCGTTGATGGACACGCCTTGCAACCGATAGACCTCCTGAATTTCGTTCACCAAATAGGCGGCGAGATCCTCCACGCCCTTGATGGCCAGAATATCGTGCGGGGCCGGATTGCCGTCGACCAGGAACTCGCCTTTCTCGATCGGGTCGCCATCCTGGAGATGGATGTGCTTGCCCTTCGGGATCAGGTATTCCCGTGCCTCCTCGCTCTTGTCGGCAGGCTCGATGATGACCCGGCGCTTGTTCTTGTAGTCCTTGCCGAAGCGCACCGTGCCGGAAATCTCAGCAATAATCGCTGCTTCTTTCGGGCGCCGCGCCTCGAACAGCTCCGCCACCCGAGGCAGGCCGCCAGTGATGTCGCGGGTCTTGGCGCTTTCAGTCGGGATACGGGCCACCACGTCGCCCGCTTTCACATGCCCGCCGGGATCCACCGAAATGATCGCTTCCACCGCGAGCATGTAGCGAGCGTCGCCGCCGCGCGGCAGCTTCAGGATCTTGCCGTCCTTGCCTTTGATCACGATCGCCGGACGCAGGTCCTGTCCCCGCGTCGAGCCGCGCCAGTCAACCACCACGCGCTTGGCGATGCCGGTCGATTCGTCGAGCGTCTCCGACATGGATTGTCCCTCGACGAGGTCCTCGAAGCCGATGGTGCCTTCCACCTCGGTGAGGATCGGACGCGTATAGGGGTCCCACTCGGCGAGACGCTGGCCGCGTTTCACTTTGTCGCCATCATCGACGCGCAGCCGAGCGCCATAAGGCAAGCGGTGCACCGCGTGCTCGGTGCCGTCCGGATCGACCACCGCCAGAGAGATATTGCGCCCCATGACAATCAGCTCACCGTCGGAATTGCGCGCAATGTTCTTGTTCTTGATCTTCACCGCGCCTTCGAAGTTGGATTCGATGAACGACTGCTCGCTGATCTGTGCCGCGCCGCCGATATGGAAGGTGCGCATCGTGAGCTGGGTGCCCGGCTCGCCAATCGACTGAGCGGCAATGACGCCGACCGCTTCGCCCATGTTCACCGGCGTGCCGCGGGCTAGATCGCGACCGTAGCATTTGCCGCAGACGCCGTTGGTGTTTTCGCAGGTGAGCACCGAGCGGATGCGCAATTCCTGCACGCCCGCAGCGGTGATCGCTTCCACTTGCGGCTCCTCGATCAGCGTGCCCTTCTTCACGATAACCTTGCTGCCGGACGGATCGCGTACGTCCTCGGCCGCGGTACGGCCCAGAATGCGGCTGCCGAGCGAGGCGACTACCTGTCCGGCGTCGATGATCGCGCGCACCTTGATTCCACCGTCGGTGCCGCAATCCTCGGTCGTGACGATGCAGTCCTGCGCCACATCGACAAGGCGGCGCGTCAGATAGCCCGAGTTGGCGGTTTTCAGCGCCGTGTCGGCGAGACCCTTGCGCGCGCCGTGCGTCGAGTTGAAGTATTCAAGGACCGAGAGCCCTTCCTTGAAGTTAGAAATGATCGGCGTCTCGATGATCTCGCCCGACGGCTTGGCCATCAGGCCGCGCATGCCGGCAAGCTGGCGCATTTGCGCCGGCGAACCGCGCGCGCCGGAATGCGCCATCATGTAGATCGAGTTCACCTGGGCCTCGCGGCCATCCTTGCTCTGCTTCACCGAGGAGATTTCGCGCATCATCTCGTCGGCGATCTGGTCGGTGGATTTCGACCAGGCATCGACGACTTTGTTGTATTTCTCACCCTGGGTGATCAGGCCGTCGTTGTATTGCTGTTCGAACTCCTTGACGAGTTCTTTGGTCTGCTCGACGATCTTCCACTTGGCATGCGGCACGACCATGTCGTCTTTGCCGAAGGAGATGCCCGCTTTGAACGCGTGATAGAAGCCGAGCGCCATGATGCGGTCGCAGAAGATCACCGTGTCCTTCTGCCCGCAGTGACGATAGACCGTGTCGATCATGCTGGAGATTTCGCGCTTGGTCATCAGCCTGTTGACGACGTCGAACGAAATTTTAGGGCTAACCGGCAACACTTGCCCGAGCACAACGCGTCCAGGCGTGGTGTCGTACCACTTCGAAACCGGGTTGCCCTCATCGTCGATGGTCTGCCAGCGATATTTGATCTTGCTGTGGAGGCTGATCGCCTTGGCATGCAGCGCGTGGTCGATCTCGGCGGCATTGCCGTAGATCTTGCCCTCGCCCGGCTCGCCATCGCGGACCAGCGACAGGTAATAGAGTCCGAGCACGATATCCTGCGACGGCACGATGATCGGCGAGCCATTGGCCGGATGCAGGATGTTGTTGGTCGACATCATCAGCACGCGCGCTTCCAGCTGCGCTTCCAGCGACAGCGGAACGTGCACGGCCATCTGATCACCGTCGAAGTCGGCGTTGAAGGCGGCGCAGACCAGCGGATGCAACTGGATCGCCTTGCCCTCGATCAGCACCGGTTCGAAGGCTTGGATGCCGAGGCGGTGCAAGGTCGGCGCGCGGTTGAGTAACACCGGATGCTCACGAATCACCTCATCGAGGATGTCCCAAACTTCGGGCTTCTCCTTCTCCACCAGCTTCTTCGCCTGCTTGACGGTCGTGGACAGCCCTTTGGCGTCAAGCCGCGAATAGATGAACGGCTTGAACAATTCGAGCGCCATCTTCTTCGGCAGGCCGCATTGATGCAGCTTGAGCTCGGGACCGACCACAATCACCGAACGGCCGGAATAGTCGACGCGCTTGCCGAGCAGGTTCTGCCGGAAGCGGCCCTGCTTGCCCTTGAGCATGTCGGCAAGCGACTTCAGCGGTCGCTTGTTGGCGCCGGTGATGACGCGGCCGCGGCGGCCGTTGTCGAACAGAGCATCGACCGCTTCTTGCAGCATGCGCTTTTCGTTGCGGATGATGATGTCGGGCGCACGCAGCTCGATCAGCCGTTTCAGACGGTTGTTGCGGTTGATGACGCGGCGATAGAGATCGTTGAGATCGGACGTGGCGAAGCGGCCGCCGTCCAGCGGCACCAGCGGCCGCAGGTCGGGCGGGATCACCGGCACGTGCGTCAGAATCATCCATTCCGGCTTGTTGCCAGACTGAATGAAAGCCTCGATGAGCTTGAGTCGCTTGGCCAGCTTCTTCGGCTTCAGATCCGAGGTCGACTCCGCGATTTCGACGCGCAGATCGGCCGCCATCTTTTCCAGATCGAGGCCTTTGAGCATCTCCCGGATCGCTTCCGCGCCGATGGCCGCAGTGAAGCTGTCAGCGCCGTATTCGTCCTGCGCCTTGAGATACTCGTCCTCGCTCAAAAGCTGACGGTCCTTGAGCGGAGTGAGGCCCGGCTCAAGCACGACGTAGTATTCGAAATAAAGGATGCGCTCGAGATCCTTCAGCGTCATGTCGAGCAACAGTCCGATGCGGCTCGGCAGCGACTTCAGGAACCAGATATGGGCGACCGGCGCGGCGAGCTCGATATGGCCCATGCGCTCGCGCCGCACGCGCGACAGCGTGACCTCGACCGAGCATTTCTCGCAGATGATGCCCTTGTACTTCATGCGCTTGTACTTGCCGCACAAGCACTCGTAGTCCTTTATCGGCCCGAAGATACGCGCGCAGAACAAGCCGTCTCGCTCGGGCTTGAAGGTACGGTAGTTGATGGTCTCCGGCTTCTTGATCTCGCCGTAGGACCAGGACAGAATCTTTTCCGGGCTCGCGATCGAAATCCGGATCTGATCGAAGACCTGAGCCGGCGCCTGCGGGCTGAAAAGATTCATGATCTCTTGATTCATCTTCTTCTCCGCTTGGCTGCCTCAGCAGCCTTCAAAACGTTCCGCTGTCACGCGCCTTTGCGGGCGATGACGATGGGGAAGCGGCGCCCTCGCCGCTTCCCAGATTCTTACTCCGCCGCCTCGGCGGTGCCGCTGCGCTCCAGCTTAGAGTTGTGGAGATCGACGTTGAGGCCGAGCGAACGCATTTCCTTGACCAGCACGTTGAAGCTTTCCGGAATACCGGCCTCGAACGTGTCGTCGCCGCGCACGATGGCTTCGTAGACCTTGGTGCGGCCGGCGACGTCGTCGGACTTCACGGTGAGCATTTCCTGCAACGTGTAAGCCGCTCCATAGGCTTCCAGCGCCCAGACCTCCATTTCGCCAAAACGCTGACCACCGAACTGCGCCTTGCCGCCCAGCGGCTGCTGGGTAACGAGCGAATATGGGCCGATCGAACGGGCGTGGATCTTGTCGTCCACCAGATGGTGCAGTTTGAGCATGTAAATATAGCCCACGGTCACTTGGCGATCGAACGGCTCGCCAGTGCGGCCATCGAACACTGTGCTCTGGCCGGAATGGTCGAGTCCGGCCAAGTCGAGCATGTGCTCGATGTCGGCCTCCTTGGCCCCGTCGAACACCGGAGTTGCGATTGGCACGCCGTGGCGAAGGTTTTCGCCAAGCTCGACCAGATCCTTTTCGCCGAGGGACTTGATGGTCTCGTCGTCGCCATAGACCTTTTTCAGAATCTCTTTGAGCGGCTTGACTTCCTTCTTGCCGTTATAGGCTTCCACCGCGTCGCCGATCTTCAGGCCCAGGCCGGCACAGGCCCAGCCCAGGTGGGTCTCGAGAATCTGACCGACGTTCATGCGGCTCGGCACGCCGAGCGGATTGAGCACGATATCGACCGGGGTGCCGTCGGCGAGGAAAGGCATGTCCTCCGCTGGCACAATCTTCGATACCACACCCTTGTTACCGTGGCGGCCGGCCATTTTGTCGCCGGGTTGAATCTTGCGCTTCACCGCGACGAAGACCTTGACCATCTTCATCACGCCCGGCGGCAGCTCGTCGCCGCGCTGCAGCTTCTCCACCTTGTCGAGGAAGCGCTGCTCGAGCAGCTTCTTGCTCTCATCATATTGTTTGCGGATGGCCTCGATCTCCGCCATCAGCTTGTCGTTTGGGGAAGCGAACTGCCACCATTGCGCGCGGGGGTATTCCTCAAGCACCGCGCGGGTGATCTTGGAATCCTTTTTGAAGCCCTTCGGCCCGGCGATGCCAGTGCGCCCTTCGAGCAGCTCGGCAAGGCGGCCGTAGACGTTGCGGTCGAGAATGGCCTGCTCGTCGTCGCGGTCCTTGGCCAGGCGCTCGATCTCCTCGCGCTCGATGGCGAGCGCGCGCTCGTCCTTGTCGACGCCGTGGCGATTGAATACGCGCACCTCGACAACGGTGCCCTGCACGCCCGGCGGCACACGCAAGGACGTGTCGCGGACATCGCTGGCCTTTTCGCCGAAAATGGCGCGCAGGAGCTTCTCTTCGGGCGTCATCGGGCTTTCGCCCTTGGGCGTGATCTTCCCGACCAGGATATCGCCTGCCCGCACTTCCGCGCCGATATAGACGATGCCCGCCTCGTCTAGATTCTTCAGCGCTTCTTCCGAGACGTTGGGAATGTCGCGGGTGATCTCTTCCGGCCCGAGCTTGGTGTCGCGGGCCATCACCTCGAATTCCTCAATATGGATCGAGGTGAAGACGTCGTCCTTGACGATGCGCTCGGAGAGCAGGATCGAGTCCTCGAAATTATAGCCGTTCCACGGCATAAAGGCGACGAGGACGTTGCGGCCGAGCGCCAGCTCGCCGAGATCGGTCGAAGGACCGTCGGCGATGATGTCGCCCTTCTTGACGTGGTCGCCTACCTTCACCAGCGGACGCTGGTTAATGCAGGTGTTCTGGTTGGAACGCTGGTATTTCATCAGCCGGTAGATATCGACGCCTGGCTTGGTTGGATCGGACTCATCGGTGGCCCGCACCACGATACGCGTGGCATCCACCTGATCGATCACGCCAGTGCGGCGCGCGGCGATGGCAGCGCCGGAATCGCGGGCGACCACGCCCTCCATGCCGGTACCGACGAAGGGCGCCTCGGCGCGGATCAGCGGTACCGCTTGCCGCTGCATATTCGATCCCATCAGCGCGCGGTTGGCGTCGTCGTTCTCCAGGAACGGAATGAGCGCCGCCGCCACCGAAACGAGCTGCTTCGGCGACACGTCCATGAAATCGACCTTGTCCGGCGCGACCATGACGACATCGCCAGCATAGCGGCAGACTACAAGGTCCTCGGTGAAGCGGCCGCGGCCGTCGAGCGGCACGTTGGCCTGGGCGACGTGATAGCGCCCCTCTTCCATGGCCGAGAGATAGATGACCTCGTCAGTGACGCGGCCGTCCTTCACCTTGCGATAAGGCGTTTCGACAAAGCCGTATTTGTTCACCCGCGCATAGGTCGCAAGCGAATTGATCAGTCCGATATTCGGCCCTTCCGGCGTTTCGATCGGGCAGATTCGGCCGTAATGCGTCGGATGCACGTCGCGCACCTCGAAGCCGGCGCGCTCGCGCGTGAGACCGCCCGGTCCAAGCGCCGAAAGGCGCCGCTTGTGGGTGATCTCCGACAGCGGATTGGTCTGGTCCATGAATTGCGAAAGCTGCGAGGAGCCGAAGAACTCGCGCACCGCGGCCGCCGCCGGCTTGGCATTGATCAGGTCCTGCGGCATCACGGTATCGATGTCGACGGAGCTCATGCGCTCCTTGATTGCACGCTCCATGCGCAGCAAACCGATGCGATACTGATTTTCCATCAGCTCGCCGACCGAGCGCACCCGGCGATTGCCGAGATGGTCGATGTCATCGATCTCGCCCTTGCCGTCGCGCAGGTCCACCAATGTCTTGATGACCGCGATAATGTCCTCCTTGCGCAGCACACGCATTGTGTCGGGCGCATCGAGATCGAGGCGCATATTCATCTTCACGCGGCCGACGGCGGACAGATCGTAACGCTCCGAATCGAAGAATAACGACTGGAACATCGCCTCGGCGGTCTCCACCGTCGGCGGCTCGCCCGGACGCATCACGCGGTAGATATCGAACAGCGCCTCCTCACGGCTGGAGTTCTTGTCCACCATCAGCGTGTTTCGGATATAGGGTCCGACATTGACGTGATCGATGTCGAGGATCGGCAATTCCTTGATGGCCGCTTCGTTGATCACCTTCAGCGTCTTCTCGGTGATCTCCTCGCCGGCCTCGGCATAGATTTCGCCAGTCTTGGCGTTGACCAGATCCTCGGCGATGTAATGGCCGACCAATTCCTCTTCGGACATGCGCAGCGCCTTCAGGCCCTTTTCCTGGAGCTGACGCGCCTGGCGCACGGTAATCTTCTTGCCGGCCTCGACCACCACCTTGCCACTGTCGGCGTCGATGAGATCGTTGATCGCCTTGTAGCCGCGCAGCCGATTGGCGTCGAACGGCACGCGCCAGCCTTCCTTGGCGCGCTTGTACACGACATGCCGGAAGAACGTGCGCAGGATTTCCTCGGCATCGAGGCCGAGCGCCTGCAGCAGCGACGTTACCGGGATCTTGCGGCGTCGATCGATGCGCGCATAGACGATATCTTTCGCGTCGAACTCGATGTCGAGCCAGGAGCCGCGATAGGGAATGATGCGGGCGGCAAATAACAGCTTGCCGGAGGAATGCGTCTTGCCCTTGTCGTGATCGAAGAACACGCCGGGCGAGCGATGCATCTGCGAGACGATGACGCGCTCGGTGCCGTTGACGATGAAGGTGCCGTTGTTGGTCATGAGCGGGATATCGCCCATGTAGACGTCCTGCTCCTTGATGTCCTTCACGGAACGGGCGCCGGTTTCCTCGTCGATATCGAACACGATCAGGCGCAGCGTCACCTTCAGCGGCGCAGCGTAGGTCATGCCGCGCTGGCGGCACTCGTCGACGTCATATTTCGCCGGCTCGAATTCGTAGCGCACGAATTCGAGCATGGAACGGTTGGAGAAATCCGAGATCGGGAACACCGACCGGAACACCGCCTGCAATCCCTGGTCGGGCCGCCCGCCATGCGGTTCCTTCACCAGGAGGAACTGATCGTAGGACGCCTTCTGAACCTCGATGAGGTTCGGCATCTCTGCGACTTCCTGGATTTTTCCGAAAAACTTGCGAACTCTTTTGCGACCGGTAAAAGTCTGCGCCATCGTGGCCTCTCGCTTCGACCGCCGCAGGCTGCGGCGGCAGGGCTTCCGACGGGACGCAATTGCCCTCGACCGGAAGCCCGGATTCGAACGGCGGAATGAAATTTCCGCCTTGCAAAGTCCGTTCCGGGCAGGCCCGGCAACGGATAAACTAGTGCCGCCCTTAAAGACGGTTATTGGCAGATCCGCGCGACCGCGCGAGTAACCTTCCTTTTTTCGTCATTGCCGGCCGGGTGGCGCGGCAATGTCATCGCTTCGGACGAATTCGTGCCCCCCGGGATCAACCCGGAGGTCACGCTGAACGCATTTCGTGGATCCCGGGCGTCGCACGCGCCCGGGGATGCATGTGAAGTAAGCACCGATTACTTCAATTCCACCTTTGCACCCACCTTTTCCAAGGTGGTCTTGATCTTGTTGGCCTCGTCTTTGCTGACGCCTTCCTTGACCGTCTTCGGCGCGCCTTCGACCAGATCCTTGGCCTCCTTCAGGCCGAGGCCGGTGAGCGCACGGACTTCCTTGATGACCTCGATCTTCTTGTCGCCGGCGGCGGCAAGCACGACCGTAAATTCGGTCTTTTCCTCGGCCGGCGCGGCGGCGCCACCGCCCGCACCGGGAGCCGCTGCGACCGCCACCGCGGCGGCAGCACTGACGCCCCACTTCTCCTCCAGCATCTTTGCGAGCTCGGAAGCTTCGAGCACCGTGAGGCCGGACAATTCGTCGACGATTTTTGCCAGATCAGCCATTGTTACTCAGTCCTTTTAGGTTCGAACCAGTCGAGATTGCGAAGGGCCTCACGCCGCTTCGCCCTTTGCGGCATATGCCTGAACGACGCGCGCCACTTTTGCGGCGGGAGCATTGGCGAGCTGCGCCAGCTTGGTCGCCGGGGCCTGAATCAGGCCGACGATCTTCGCGCGCAACTCGTCGAGCGACGGAAGCGAGGCGAGCGCCTTGATTCCGTCCGGGTTCAGGGCGGTCTTGCCCATCGTTCCGCCGAGGATCACGAAACGTTCGTTGGCCTTGGCAAACTCGACGGCGACCTTCGGCGCGGCTACCGGATCGCCGGAAAAGGCGATCACAGTCGGCCCCTTGAGCAGGGGCGCGATGGCGGCAGCGTCGGTGCCTTCAAGAGCGATTTTGGCGAGACGGTTCTTCGCGACCTTCACGGCGGCGCCCGCCTGCTTCATCTGCATGCGCAGAGTCTGCATCTGGGCGACCGTGAGGCCGGAGTAATGAGCGACGACGACGACGTTCGTGGCCTTGAAGACCTCGTTGAGCGTCGCGACGAGCTGCTTTTTTTCCGCTCGATCCACAGCAAGCTCTCTCCGGTTGGCGGTTGCGTCAGAAGAGCAACCGCCGGGTTGCATCTGCCGTCCGCCAAATTCAACGAATCAGGCAGGACGACGCTCACATGCCCTGCCCAGACGCGGACCAGCCGCGCCGGTTTCCGTTCGAGGTTCAAACCGCAGGGACGCGCCCGACCGGGCACGCCCGTTAACCGGTCTCACCCGTCTGTGCAGGAAATTAAGCCTGACAAGTCAGGCACCTGCAGTCTCGGACAGGACGATGCCGGCGGCGAAAGCCACCGGCCTTTCCGGACCAGCGGGGTCGATCCGGAATTCTTCAAGCTTCATCTCCTTCCGGCAGCGCCGGTCGTGTGAAGACCCTCTCTCTAGCGGGAGCACGCTATATAGGGTGAAAAATCCGCCGCGTCAGCCCCCAAATAGCGATGACGGCTCAATTTTTATGCCGGGCCCCATGGTCGAAGAGATCGCGACCCGATTGATGTAATGGCCCTTGGCCCCCGAGGGCTTGGCCTTGTTCACGGCATCGGCAAAAGCCTTAATGTTTTCAACGAGTTTGTCCTCGGAAAACGAGGCTTTGCCGACTCCCGCCTGAACGATGCCAGCCTTCTCGACCCGGAACTCAACGGCGCCGCCCTTGGCCGCCTTGACGGCATTGGCGAGGTCCATGGTCACCGTGCCGACCTTGGGGTTGGGCATCATCCCGCGCGGGCCGAGCACCTTACCTAGGCGGCCGACCAACGGCATCATGTCGGGGGTGGCGATGCAGCGGTCGAAGTCGATAATGCCGTTCTGCACTTTCTCGACCAGGTCCTCGGCGCCCACCACGTCGGCCCCGGCGGCCTTGGCCTCTTCCGCTTTGGCACCGCGGGCGAACACGCCGACCCGCATGGTGCGGCCGGAGCCATTCGGCAGATTGACCACGCCGCGCACCATCTGGTCGGCGTGACGCGGATCGACGCCGAGATTCATCGCCACTTCGATCGTCTCGTCGAATTTCGCGGTGGCACGGGCTTTGACCATCTTCACCGCCTCCGACAGCGGGTAGAGCTTGGCGCGGTCAATGCCTTCGCGGGCTTTCACAGTGCGTTTCCCGATTTTCGCCATAGCCATCACTCCCCAACCTCGAGGCCCATGGAGCGGGCGGAGCCTTCGACCATGCGCATCGCCGCTTCGATGGTGCTGCAGTTGAGGTCTTTCATCTTCTTCTCGGCGATTTCGCGCACCTGCGCCTTGGTCACCTTGCCGGCGACGTCGCGGCCGGGCGTCTTCGACCCGCTTTGCAGGTTCGCCGCCTTCTTGAGGAAGTGCGACACCGGCGGCGTCTTCATCTCGAAGGTGAAGGAGCGGTCCGCATAGACCGTGATCACCACGGGGATCGGAGCGCCTTTCTCCATCTGCTGCGTCTGCGCATTGAACGCTTTGCAGAATTCCATGATGTTCAGCCCGCGCTGACCGAGCGCGGGGCCGATGGGCGGCGAGGGATTGGCGGCCCCCGCCGGCACCTGCAATTTCAGGTATCCGGTGATTTTTTTCGCCATAACTCACTCCTGTTGCCGGACGCAGCCGACGGTTTCAGGTTTCGTGGTGCGGATCCAGACGGTTGGCGGCCGCCCTCACCTCCCACGCTTCTGCACTTGTCATGGCCGGGCTCGACCCGGCCATTTCGTTTAGGATGGCACCGAAGTGCCCGTCAATCGGGATTGCCGGGACAAGCCCGGCCATGACGATCAGAGCTTCTCCACCTGACCGAATTCCAGCTCGACCGGGGTTGCCCGGCCGAAGATGGAAACCGCCACTTTCAGGCGCGAACGCGCCTCGTCGACTTCCTCCACCACGCCGTTGAAGGAGGCAAAGGGGCCGTCCGAGACCCGCACCTGCTCTCCGGTCTCGAAGGAAATTGACGGTTTCGGCCGTTCGATGCCCTCCTGCACCTGGTGCAAGATGCGGTCGGCTTCGGCGTCCGAAATCGGCATCGGCTTGTTGTCGGCGCCGAGGAAGCCGGTCACTTTCGGCGTGTTCTTGATGAGATGATAGGCTTCGTCGGTGAGGTCCATCTTCACCAGCACGTAACCGGGGAAGAACTTGCGTTCGGCGTCCACCTTGCGGCCGCGGCGCACCTCCACGACCTTTTCCTTGGGCACCATGATCTCTTCGAATAGGTGTGAAAGGCCGCGCTGCTTCGCCTGCTCGCGGATGGATTCCGCGACCTTATTCTCGAAATTCGAATAGGCGTGGACGATGTACCAGCGCTTGCTCATGACCAAAATTCCGAAGCCTCCCGTCAGCTTCCAATTCCAAGGATTAGGGTGACGGCCATACGCGCCACCTGATCGACCAGCAGGAAAAACACGGCGGCGATCGTCACCATCACGAAAACCATGGCGGTGGTAATCATGGTCTCGCGGCGCGTGGGCCAGGTGACCTTTTGCACCTCCTCGCGCACCTCTTGCAAGAATTTGAACGGGCTGATTCTCGCCATTTCTCAAAAGTTCTGCCGCTTGTTTCGTTTTCCGGAAGCTTTCTAAGACGGCGAGAAAGCGCGCGGACGCCGCTCCCAGCACCTGCCAGCCTCGACGACCGAGCCGGTCATCCCTGGCAGGAGTGGAGGGACTCGAACCCCCAACCCCCGGTTTTGGAGACCGGTGCTCTAGCCATTGAGCTACACTCCTCCGGAAGCGTTTGCGGCGGCCCCAAAGGTCCGCCGCGAAGGCTAAATGCCCGAGAGCGCGGCCGTTTGCAAGCGTTAAGGCAACCCAAAGGCAGCCCAAATACCTCCGCCTCAGCTCAGGTCGGCAGCAGCCAGTCGCGCAACCGCTCACCGTATTGCTTCGCCAAGCGCTGCACAGGCTCGCCGCGAACAAGGGGATCGAGCACGATGCCGTAGACCCCGCCATTATTGATCTGCGCCACCTTTAGCGCCGGATAAGTCGCCAAAGGCTGCCCCGACGCCTCGTCTACGATTGTCGCATCCGCGACGAGCTCATCCTGATTGTCGATGAGCAGGCGAAGGAACGGATCGTGCACCGTCAGATTCTTGACGACGACGTCGACATGAACCCGGCGCGCTCCATGCAGTTTCTCATTCAGCGTCTGCTGGACTGCGTTATTCAACAGTTCGGCAGCCTTCTTGCGAGCAAAGAGAATATCCGCAGCCTCGGCCGATGCGGCGGAGCCGGCGTCCTCAGTACCGGCCGAACGCGCGTCATCAGACCCGCGCGCCGGCCGCGCAGTTGACGGTTGATAGACCGACGCATTCCCGCTCCACGAAACCGTCGCCTCGGGTGCGAAACTGACGTTCACTCTGTCCACCTTGAGCTCGGTAATCTGCGCCCTTGAAAGCGCCAAAGGCGGAAGCGGCGTAGTGGCACAAGCAGTCAGCAGGCTGACTGCCGCAAGCAACGAAATGTGACGAAGTCGAACCATCTGGCCCCCACCTTATCAAAGGACCGCCCCCTGCGGCCAGCACGTGGTTGAAGCAAAGCCGTTGGAGCGGGTGAAGGGAATCGAACCCTCGTCATCAGCTTGGAAGGCTGTTGCTCTACCATTGAGCTACACCCGCGTCCGGTGCCAACGGTGCAGTTCTATCTGCAACCGGGGTGATCCGCCAGCGTGGTCGAAATTGGTGGACGGGGATGGATTCGAACCACCGTAGGCGTGAGCCAACGCGTTTACAGCGCGTCCCCTTTAGCCACTCGGGCACCCGTCCTATTCCGGTGAGCAGCGCGAGCTTAGCCTCACCGCGAGGGGCGTGTTTATCCTTGCCGACCCCTTGTGAGTCAATGGAAAACCGGCGAGCCTCGCCGCGCCAAATTTGGCCAGCATAGATGGATGCCGATGCGCAAACCGATATGGAACCGGCCACGGCGAAACTTCCGCGGCAGGTCCGCCGGAGCTGCCCATCCGACGCGGCCAGGCCGATCGAAGCGAGGCTCCTTGGGGGCCTCGGATGGGCCGGTCATCCTCTACGGCTGGCACACCGTCAAAGCGGCGCTGGAAAATCCCGCGCGCAACATCCGCCGCCTCTGCGCCACAGATAATGCCGCGCGCCGGCTCGTTGAAGACGGCGTTCCTCGGCGCGGCGATGTCGAGATCGTGAGACCGGACGCCATCGCGGCGCGCGTGGGGCCGGAAGCCGTCCATCAGGGCCTGCTTCTTGAAACCGATCCCCTTCCGGCGCCCAAAATTGAGGAAATTGCGCCGCGCGGCATCGTCCTGGTGCTCGATCATATCACCGACCCGCATAATGTCGGCGCGATCTTACGTTCGGCGGCCGCGTTCGCCGCCGGCGCGCTGGTCACCACCGCACGTCACAGTCCCGAAGCGACCGGCGTCTTGGCGAAATCGGCTTCCGGCGCCCTCGAATTCGTGCCGATGGTCGCGGTGCAAAATCTGGCGCGTGGCCTGAGCGCGCTGAAGGAACGCGGCTTTCTATTGGTCGGCCTGGACAGTTCCGGCGCAAGCGATCTGGCCACGACTTCGTTGAGCGAGCCGCTGGCGCTCGTCCTTGGCGCCGAAGGCAAGGGCTTGCGTCAGCTCACGCGCGAGACCTGTGATGTCGTCGCCCGCCTCGATCTGCCGGGTGCCATCAAAAGCCTCAACGTCTCGAATGCGGCCGCGCTCGCGCTGTATATCGCGACATCGCGGCTCAGCAGCGCCGGATAGGAAGCGCGAGATCTATTTGTTACGGTAGAGCCGGATATCCATCCGCTCCGGGCCGTAAATCTTCACCACCGCGCGGGCCCTGATGACTTCCGTCCTCGCCTTCGCGGGCGTTCTCTTCACGGTCACTTTGCGCGCAGGCGGGATCACGCTGGCCACCCGGTAACGCGGCGCGCCCACGTAACCCGATACGTAAGGATAACCGGCGGAGAGCGGCGACGGCGCATACGTCGGTTCCGGAGCGATCAACGCGGGCCCTGAGTAGTCCGGCCCTTCGTCGACGATGTAGTCGTGTTGATCAGTAACGCTGCATCGCGCGCAATCATACCGGCCCGGCGTGAAGAGCCCAACCATGAAATCGAGCATTCCCGGCTGATGGACCGGCTGGCATGGCAGACATTGTGCCTCCGCAGCCGAAACGGCGCAAAGCGTGGCCAGTGCGCTCAACGTTCCGGCCAACGCGCTTTTCTTCCGCATGAGGCTTCTCCCCGCTTGCTAATTTTTCGGTGTGACGATGACCGGAGGCATAACGAAACCGGGATATTCGCTGATCGTCGCCGGCGGCAAATCAGCCGGCGCCATCCAATAGCGATGGAAGCTTTCCGCCGGCTTCGGCAACGGACGATTTGCCGGCGGATCGACTTCGCGGCGGCCATAGTGAGGTTTGCTTCCGGTGGATGGAAAATAATGCGGTGCTCGCGGCAGGATAGTGGGCTGCGGATAAGGTGTGACGAAATCCGGCGTCACCGCGCCGGGGCGATAAAGGCCCCAGTCTCCCTCGGCCATGCCCCAACCGACATCGTAGCCGTCGATCACAATGGGAGCGCCGGGATGCATGGGCACGATGATTGTCGGCTGGTGATCGGCGCGCGCAGGACCGTGCAGCGCGCAGAGCGCAATCATCGCCAACATCATGCGTGAAACGCGCATCGCAAACCGCCGTTTTCTTCAAAATACGCGAGATTTTTAAAGGAAACGGCCAAAGCCGACAGGCGCATTTGTCGAATAGGCTTAACGCTTCATCAGCCATGATGGCCGCCGCGCGCCGCGGGTGCGCCCGGTAAAATGATGCACCAATTAGACCTTCGGCTGACAGACACCGCTCTGGCTTAGGAGTTTACTTTTTGACCGGGCGGCACGTTCAGAAAGCCAAGATAAGGGCCAGCCGCCCCTGAAACGGGAGGGAATAATGGCTCAAGTTCCGAAAGATTTCCGGCGCGTGATTACCGCCGCTGCGGTCGGTAACGTTATCGAGTGGTACGACTTCTACATCTTCGGCAGCTTGGCCGCGGTTCTCGCCGTCAAGTTTTTCGATAAGACCCATCCGGTAGCGGCTCTGCTGAGCACAATTGCATTGTTCACCGCCGGATTTCTGGTCCGTCCCTTGGGCGCTTTCGTTTTCGGCTGGATGGGCGACCGTATCGGCCGTAAATACACCTTCCTCGTCACCCTGAGCGGGATGGGCTTGGGCACCGGCGCGATCGGACTGATTCCCACGATCGATTCCATCGGCATCGCCGCGGCTTTTATTCTCTTCGCCTTGCGCATGATCCAAGGTCTTTGCCTCGGCGGCGAGTATGGCGGCGCCATAACCTACGTCGCCGAGCACGTCTCCGACGAACGCCGCGGCTACTACACCGGCTGGCTTCAGACGTCGCCGACACTCGGCATCGTCGTTTCCCTCATCGTGATTGTCGCCACCCGCACCTACTTCGGTAACGCGACATTCGACGCCTGGGCCTGGCGCATTCCGTTCCTGCTCTCCTTCCTTTTGGTGGCGATCGCCATCTGGATCCGTCTGCAACTGCAAGAGACGCCGATCTTCCAGGAGATCAAAGCCAGAGGCGAGATGACCAGGAATCCCTGGAAAGAGGCCTTCCTCACCGCCAACATCAAATTCGTGCTTATCGCCAGCATCATCGTCATCGGCGAGGGCGTCGTCTGGTACAGCGGTCAGTTCTGGGCGTTGTATTTCCTGCAACAGGTATCCAAGCTCGATCCGCTGACCACGAATCTGATTGTCGGTGTCGGACTTTGCCTTGGCACGCCGACGCTGATCCTCTTCGGCCTGCTTTCCGACTACGTCGGGCGGAAGCCGGTGATCCTGGCCGGGTTCCTGCTTGCAGCGGTCACTTATTACCCGCTGTATTCGTGGCTTGGAGCGGTGACCCATCCGGGCGCCGTCAATTATCCTGTCGCCATCATCATCGTCGCGATCCTCGTGGCCTATGTTGGCATGGTCTACGGGCCGATCGGCGCGTTCCTGGCGGAGTATTTCCCTGCCCGCATCCGCTACACGTCGGTCTCGGTGCCCTATCACATCGGCAATGGCTGGGGCGGCGGCTTGGTGCCGTTCATCACCTCGGCGGCCTTCGCCGCCACCGGCAGCCTTGGCTACGCCTTGATCTACCCAATCGCGGTGCCGGCGGTGTGCTTCCTGCTCGGGCTGTTCCTGATGCCGGAGACACGGCATGTCAGCATCTGGAATCCGTCGAAGACGAAAGCGGCATAAACAGCACCGTCATTACCCGCCGTTAACAGGCGCGGTAGCAATAAAAAGGGCGGCCTTCGGGCCGCCCTTTGTCGTGCCTTTGGGGCGCCGCCTTGTCGCTTGGCAACGACGCTGATAGCTCTGGGGACCGATCCGGCGAAGTAAGAACCGGTTCGGCGTTAAGCTTGCGCGACGGATCAACGATACGGCCGGCTTAGCTCAGCTGGTAGAGCACCTGATTTGTAATCAGGGGGTCGGGGGTTCGAATCCCTCAGCCGGCACCATGCGCCGCCGCCAATGCAGCCCGTCTCGTAGCTCAACCGGATAGAGCACCAGACTTCGAATCTGGGGGTTGGGGGTTCGAATCCCTCCGAGACGGCCAAGCCAGCCGACCAGCGCCGCGCTCACATCTTCGACAGCTTCGCGATATCCACCGCTTTCGCGTAGGACAGCTTGGCGTCCGCGGGCCCCGATCCGTGCACGGACACCAGGAATTTGTTGCTGATGACCATGTTCACGTCGCCATCCGGCGTGACGATGGCGCGCTGGCTGCCAAAGCGGACGATCTTGCCCATAGCGCCGGCGAATTGCGGGTTGGCCAGGAACGTGGCCATCGGCGCGATCATCGCCGAGTCGCCGGTGATCTGCACTTCGATATCGTCTCCTTTGTCGTTGGTATAACGCCGTGACGCTGAGGTGACGCCGCCGAAGGCTGCGGCGCCAAGGGCCGCTGTTTCCGCCTTTTCCGCTTTCCAGCCCGGCAGCGGCTGCGGCAGCAAGGTGACGAAGCCTTCCGCATTCTTCTGGCCGATCAATTGCGACGCGAGATCGAGAGATTGTTTTGCCTCGGCGAGGTTTCCCGCTTGGTAGGCGCTGCGCGCCTGGTCAATCGCCTCAAGTACGTCATCGGCGGCGAAAGCTGGATTGACAATGAGGCAGGCAACCGCGGCCGCCATAACGGTGCGCGTGAAAATCATGACTTCGCCCCCATCCGAAGTTGAATCGCGTTGATCTTAGCTGTTTCCGCGCTGACGCACTACGCCGTCACCGCCATGCCGCGGTTTTGCCGCCCCGTTGACAAGCCTGTGGCGTAACGCTTCACTTGATTGCGTGTAGGTGTGCCGGCTTCGGCCGGCCAAAAGGGAATCCGGTGCGGCCTGCGTTCTGCGTATCAGGGCCAAATCCGGAGCTGCCCCCGCAACTGTCAGCGGCGAGCTCTTCTCCAGATGCCACTGGGAGCCATCCCGGGAAGGCGGAGCAAGGGCGGCGACCCGCGAGCCAGGAGACCTGCCTGCACGGTCATCCTTCCAACGCGCGGGGCGCGCGCTTGGGGCGGGTCTTTCCGCAGCGATGACGTGTGCAACCGTCGCGGAGGACCGGCCAGATGGCCCGTTGTCTCAACTCATTGCCATGGACCAGTGCGTCCCCTGAGGCGCGCGCCTCCGCGATCCGTTTCATCGAACGCCGCGGAGGCAAAGCATGTCCCCTCACCTGCCGATCATTCTTCGCTTGATGCCGCGCGCCGTCGCGCTGCCGCTTGCGCTCGCCGCTTACGGCTTGCTCGAGAGCAGCGCCGGGGCTCGCGAAATACCGCAAATCATCGTCAGCGCCACGTCGATCCCTACGCCGGCCGATCTCGTCGCCAACAGCGTTACCGTGATCACCGGTGACGATCTCCAGCGCGGCCAATACCGCACGCTGCCGGACGCTCTGGCCGCCGTGCCCGGCGCCAATGTCGTGCAAGCCGGCGGCCCGGGAAGTGCCACTTCCGTCTTCATCCGCGGCACCAATCCCAATCACACCAAGGTGCTGATCGACGGCATCGATGTCAGCGACCCGAGCCTGACCAATCGCATCTACGATCTCGGGCAACTCGCCACCGCCGACATTGAGCGCGTGGAAGTCCTGCGCGGGCCGCAAAGCGGCCTTTACGGCGCCGACGCGCTCGGCGGCGTGATATCCATCACGACGAAAAAAGGCTCCGGCGCGCCGCGCATCACCGCCACGACCGAAGGCGGGGCGCTCGGCACCTTCAACCAGACGGCGCAGGTGAGCGGCTCGCAAGCCAACGTGATCGGCACGCAGGCGAGCGTCAATTACGCGTTCACCGTCGCCCATCTGCGCTCCAGCAATATACCGGTGACGCCTCCGGAATTGCTGCGGCCGGGGCAGCCTTCCTTCGACAATGACTATGACAACAAGACCTATTCGACCAAGCTCGGCGTCGACCTCACTCCGGATCTGAGCTTCAACCTGGTCGGCCGCTACACCGATGCGCGCCTGCTCTTCACCGGCGACGACTTCAACGTCTTTCCGCCGGTGATCGCCGACGCACAAAGCACGCAGCGCAATCACCAGTTTTTCAGCCGCGGCGAAGCGGTATGGAAGCTGTTCGACGGGCGCATCGAAAATCATTTCGGCGCCGCCTATTCCGATCTGTCGACCTGGGTCTTCGATCCCAATGCGACGCCCCTGAACAGCATGAACCAGGGCGACCGCACCAAATACGACTGGCGCAGCTACGTGAATCTGGCGCCCGGCCAGACCCTTCTCGTCGGGCTGGAAAAGGAGTTGGAGCGGCTGCACACCGACGTGACGCGCGCTGAGAATGGCGATCGCGGCGCCTATGCCGAATACCAGTCGGAGATCGCGCGCCGCTTCTTCTTCGTCGCCAATGTCCGCAACGACGACAACGACCGCTTCGGCGGCCATTCGACCTGGCGCGTGGCCCCTGCGGTGCGGCTGCCGGTCACCGAAACGAAGCTCAAGGCGAGCGCCGGCACCGGCTTCAAGGCGCCGACGCTGAGCCAATTGTTCGTCGATTTTCCGAGCTTCGGCTTCACCGCCAACCGCAACCTGAAGCCGGAAACCAGCACCGGCTACGACTATGGCTTCGAACAGCCCCTGGGTGACGGCAGCGTTGTCTTCGGCGTGACTTGGTTCAGTAACCGCATCAAGGACCTGATCAACTTCAACGCCACCTTCACCTCCAACGAGAATGTCGGCCGCGCCAAGACCGACGGCTACGAAGCCTTCGTCGAGCTGGCGATGATCCCGCAGGTGACCCTGCGCGGCGATTATACGCGCACCAACGCCTTCAACGAGGTCACCGGAGCGGAACTGACGCGGCGGCCGCAGAACAAGGCGAGCGTGACGGCGACCTGGCGTCCCCTGCCGGTGGCGACACTCTCGGCCACGGCGATCTACGTCGGCTCGTGGCTCGATGTCGACCGTTTCGGTACCGCGCCGGCGCCCTTCGCGACCGATCCCTATACCGTCGTCAATTTGGCCGGGAGTTACGACGTCAATCCACACCTGACGGTATTCGGCCGCATCGAGAACCTGTTCGACAAGGAATATCAGGATCCGGTCGGCTTCGAGCGTCCGGGCGTCGGCGCCTATGCCGGCGTCCGCGGCACTCTGTGAGGGCCGAGCAAAGCCGGCAGCCGCGGCTCTTCGCGCTACGGGAATACACGGGCCGGGTCGGTGTTTAGCAGGCAGTTGCCCGCGCAATCCCTTCTTTTATGGAGAGACCGCCATGACTCCGCGTATCCGAATTGGCTTTTTTGCCGCGACCGCATTGGTCGGCTTCGCATTGGTTGCCGGGCCGGCGCTTGCCGACATGACCGACAAGCCGACCCCGCCGCCTGCGCCGTCGTCCGACAATACCAAGAAAGATGAGAAGAAGACCAACGCGCCGAAGCAGGACAACAAGAAGAAAAAGCCCGAGCAAACCGGACAGCAGTTCCTCGACAACTACAAGGTCGCGTATCGCCTGATCAAATCCGGAAAATACAGGCCGGGCATCGAGGCCATGCGGGCGCTCGGCCAGGATGATCATCCGGACGTAGCGACCAGCATTGGCTATGCCTACCGCAAGCTGCACCAATACGACCAGGCGAAATACTGGTACGACAAGGCGCTCGCCGCCGATCCCAACCACGTGCTGACGCTGTCCTATTACGGCATGCTCTACGTCGAGCAGGGCGACAAGGCGACGGCGCGGAAATTGCTGCAGCGGATCGCCACCCTTTGCGGCAACACGAGCTGCGATCCCTACGAAGACCTCGAGCAGGTCATCGCCGGCAAAGCCCACTATTGATCCGCCGGTCTTGTGCTTATGCTCCCGAGGACCAATCCTCGGGAGCAGCGGATGAGTTCACCGATTTCCGACGCGCCGGCTTATCAAGGCGGCACCGCAGTCCAGAAGCTTGCAATCGTCAATCTGCATGAGCTGGAAGCGGAGGCAAAGCGCATCCTGCCGCCGGCTGGATTCGGCTATATCGCCAGCGGCAGCGGCGATGAATGGACGATGCGGGAAAATCTCGCCGCCTTCCAGCGCATC
This sequence comes from Xanthobacteraceae bacterium, assembly GCA_035652315.1. Taxonomy (GTDB): domain Bacteria; phylum Pseudomonadota; class Alphaproteobacteria; order Rhizobiales; family Xanthobacteraceae; genus CANKHA01. The sequence goes on from DASREA010000058.1 coordinate 46,726, forward strand.
ACTATCGAGCCGCAATATCTCTCCGGCGTGAGCGATCCCGATCTGCGCGTGACCGTGCTCGGCTCTAATCTGCCCATGCCGATCATCGTGCCGCCCATGGGCAGCCACGGACTCGCGCATGTCTCTATGGAGGAAGGCACGGCCAAGGGCGCGGAAGCCGCCGGCGCGCTGATGGTGGCGGCCACGCCCGCCAATTTGAGCCTGGAACGCATCGCCGCGGCGAAGCCCGGCGCCAAGTGGTTTCAACTCTATTTTCCCAGCGACCTCGGCTTCGCACGCGAATTGCTGCAGCGCTCCGAAGCCGCCGGTTATACCGCCATCGTTCTCACCGCGGACACGGTCTGGGCTTCGCCGCGCGAGACCAACCTGCGCAACAAATTCACCACCGCGGGCAGCGGGCTTGGCCGCGGCAACGTTCCGCTCGCCGGCAGCCCGGTCGACACGCGCGATCTGCGCTTTGCAAAAAAAGCGCTGAGTTGGGGCGATGTCGATTTCATTCACAAGAATTGCCGGCTGCCCGTGATTATCAAGGGCATCCTTTCGCCGCGCAACGCGCAAACCGCGATCGAACGCGGGGCCGCCGCGATCTATGTTTCGAACCACGGCGGGCGGGCCCTGATCGGCGCACCGGCCTCGATCGCCGTATTGCCGCGCATCGCCGAGACGGTGGACGGCCGCGTGCCGATCATCCTCGATGGCGGGGTGCGGCGCGGCGCCGACGTGTTCCGCGCGCTGGCGCTCGGCGCCACAATCGTGGCGGTCGGACGGCCGGTACTCTATGCCTTGGCGCTGGGCGGCTGGATGGGCGTGCAGAGCGTGCTGGATTATCTGCGCGACGATTTTGCCCTGACGATGAAGATCGCCGGCACGCAGGACTTGCGCGCCATCAGTCGCGATTTTCTCTCACCGCTTTATTCCTGATTCGAACGCCCGCACCGGGTCAGACGAAAAGAAAATCGCCGCTCACCAGGTCCGCCTTATGCACCGAGTGCAAGGTCAGCGTGTCGTTGGCATCAAACGTGATGACAACGTCATGTTTGGTATCCGCAGCGTGACTGAGCACGGCCGCGAAATCAGCAAAAACGCTGGTACTGAACTGCACGAAGTCATGCCCCGCCGCGGAGCCGGCGCCGAAATCCTTGATGGTGTCCTTGCCGAAGCCACTGGTAAACACGAAGGTGTCGGCGCCACCCTGACCGGCCAAGGTGTTTTTTCCGCTGTTGCCGGCAATGATATTGTCCAATGCATTGCCGGTACCTTTAATCCCGCCCGATCCGGTCAATGTCAGGTTTTCGATCGCGCCAAGGGCCTGATTCGCGTTGGAAAGACTGAAGGCGACAGCGGAGAAGACCGTGTCTGTCCCGTCGCCGCCGGTCTCGTCGGCGACATCTTTTTTGTTATCGACGATATAGCTGTCGTTGCCAAGTCCGCCAAACAGACGATCGGCGCCCTTGCCGCCATCCAAGGTGTCGTCGCCATCGAGGCCGGTCAACACGTTTGCGGCTGCGTTACCAGTGATAACATTGTTCAAATTGTTGCCGGTGCCGTCGATCGCTGCTGAGCCGGTCAAAGTCAGGCTTTCGACCGCGCCAATGACGTGCGCGCCGTCGGCAAGACTGAAGGTGATCGAGGACTGCACAAGATCGGTGCCGTCGCCGCCGGTTTCATCGGCCACGTCGCCGGAGTTGTCGACGACATAGGTGTCGTCTCCCGCGCCGCCCAGCATGTGATCGGCCCCGTTGCCACCGTCTAGCGTGTCATTGCCGCCCATTCCCATGAGTGTGTTGGCTGCGGCGTTGCCCGTGATGATGTTGTCAAAGCCATTGCCGGTGCCGTCGATCGACGCCGACCCCATGAGGGTCAGATTCTCGATGGCACCTTTGGCATGCGTGGCATCGGCAAGACTGAATGTCACCAAGGCCTGCACAAGATCGGTGCCGGCGCCGCCGGTTTCATCGGCCACGTCGCCGGCGTTGTCGACGGTGTAAGTGTCGTTCCCGGCGCCGCCGATGAGATCGTCCGCGCC
>DASREA010000059.1:0-3199 GCA_035652315.1 Xanthobacteraceae bacterium
AGGATTTTCAGTAGTGATAGCGGCACTGGATGATCTCGACCTGCCTCGTGTCACCCTTGCCGCTCACGCGGTAAACGAGGCGGTCTTCCAGGGTAATGCGCCGGGACCAGTAGCCTTGGAGATGATGTTTAAGGGGCTCCGGTTTCCCGAGCCCCTTGAACGGATCGCGCTGAATGTCCCGGATAAGATCGTTGATCCACCCCAGGACCTTCTGGTCGGCCTTACTCCAATAGAGGTAGTCCTCCTTGGCGTTAGGGGTCCAGACGACCTTCATCCGGAGTTTCAGACATTCGGTTCGATAAGGTCGAACTCGCTGAGCTCACCGGAATTCGCCTGCCGGATCGACTCCAAGAGGCGAACGGCGTTGGCCGGCGCGCGAAGGAGATGGACGGTTTCCATCAAGCCCTCATAATCGTCCTCCGCAAGCATGACGACGCTGCGGGCATTCTGCCGCGTGACAAGCAAGGGAGCGCGCGTATCGCAGACCTCGTCCATGAAGTCGGCGAGATTGGCCCGAAGCTCGGTGTAAGTAACGTGGCTCATGGAGCGCACCTCTTCGAGGATATGTACCATACATTGTACATGTACAGATAATTGTCAAGATTCGTTCCGCAAGGATGGAAATAACTGCAAGATCAGCCCCTTGGCTGCCGCCTCCCCGCTTCTTTTGGCTGCCTAGCCCACCTCCAAGGCGCGGAATAAAGTGAGCGGATGGAAACAGTCGGCCACTTCATTGACGGCAAGCGCGTGGCGGGCGGCGGCGCCACCGCGCCGATCACCGATCCGGCGACCGGCAAAATCACCAGACAGGTGTCGCTCGCCGGCGCCGCCGAAGTGGACCAGGCCGTTGCCGCCGCCGCGCGCGCCTTCCCGGCCTGGGCGGCGACGCCGCCGCCGCGCCGCGCCGCGGTGATGTTTCGTTTCAAGGCGCTGATCGAACAGCACGCCGACGAATTGGCGGGCCTGATCACATCCGAGCACGGCAAGGTGCTCTCCGACGCGCGCGGCTCGCTGCAGCGCGGATTGGAAGTGGTCGACTTCGCCTGCGGTATCCCGCATCTGCTCAAGGGCGAGTTCAGCGAGAATGTCGGCACCAATGTCGATGCCTATTCGCTGCGCCAGCCGCTCGGCGTCTGCGCCGGCATTACGCCGTTCAACTTTCCCGCGATGGTGCCGCTGTGGATGTTTCCCGTCGCCATCGCCTGCGGCAACGCCTTCATCCTCAAGCCGTCGGAGAAAGTGCCGAGCTGCGCCATGCGGCTTGCGGAATTGTTGAGCGAAGCCGGCCTGCCGCCCGGCGTGTTCAATGTGATCAACGGCGCCAAGGACGCCGTCGATGCCATCCTTGCGCATCCCGGCATCGGCGCGGTCAGCTTTGTCGGCTCAACCCCGGTGGCCGAGCACGTCTACCGCAGCGGCACGCAAGCAGGAAAACGCGTGCAGGCGCTCGGCGGCGCGAAAAATCACATGGTCGTCATGCCCGACGCCGATCTCGATCAGGCCGCCGATGCGCTGATGGGCGCGGCTTACGGCTCCGCCGGCGAGCGTTGCATGGCGGTGTCCGTCGCGGTCGCGGTCGGCGGTGCCGCCGATCCGCTGGTGCAAAAACTCGCGCCGAAGGTGCGCGCGCTGAAGATCGGGCCAGGCACCGACAAGGAATCGGAAATGGGTCCGCTGGTCACCGCGGCGCACCGCGACAGGGTGAAAGACTACATCGATCTCGGCGTCAAGGAAGGCGCCGAGCTCGTGGTCGACGGCCGCGACCTGCGCCTGCAAGGCTATGAGGACGGGTTCTTTCTCGGCGGCTCGCTGTTCGACCAGGTGCGCCCGGAGATGCGCATCTATAAGGAGGAGATTTTCGGACCTGTTCTCTGCGTGGTCCGCGCTGCGGATTTCGAGCAGGCGCTGACACTCGTGAACGCCCACGAATACGGCAACGGCGCCGCCATTTTCACCCGCGATGGCGACGCCGCGCGCACCTTTGTTTCCCGCGCCGCCGCCGGCATGGTCGGCGTCAACGTCGCCATTCCCGTACCGATGGCCTTCTATAGCTTCGGCGGCTGGAAGCGCTCGCTGTTCGGCGATCATCACATGCACGGGCCGGAAGGGGTGCGCTTCTATACCAAGATGAAAAGCGTCACCGCGCGCTGGCCCACGGGCGCGCGCGCCGGCGCCGATTACGGCATGCCGACGCTGCGTTGAACGCTATTAAATATCGTCTCACGTTCGCCCGATTCGTCTGGAACCCGCCGCACCCGGAGCCGTTGGCTCTCACCATGTATTCCTTCGGCATCGAAGAAGAATATTTCGTGTTCGACCTGAAGACCCGGCGCGCGGTGTCGAGCGCCGACAAGAAATTCATTGCCGCGGCGAAGAAGCGGCTCGGCGAACGCCTGACGACGGAAATGTTGCAGTCGCAGATCGAGTCGGTGAGCCCGCCCTGCACCAGCATCGAGCAGGCGCGCGCGCATCTGACGGAATGCCGCCGCGTGCTCGGCGAGGAAGCCGCCGCGCGCAAGCTCGGCATCGCCGCGATGGGCACCTTCCCGCTCGCCGATTGGCCGGACCAGGCGATCACGCCAAGCCCGCGCTACGGCGCCATCCTCGACGACCTGCAAATGATCGGGCTGCGCAACATGCTCTGCGGCATGCATGTGCATGTCGAGGTGCCGGATCCCGACACCCGCGTCGATCTGATGATGCGGCTGACGCCCTATCTGCCGCTGCTCTTGGCGCTGAGCACCTCGTCGCCATTCTGGCAGGGGCATTTGACGGGGCTGCGCGGCTATCGACTCGCCGCCTATGACGAGCTGCCGCGCACGGGATTGCCGGAGCTCTTTCGCACCAAGGTCGATTACGACGCGTTCATTTCCGCCCTGACCTGGGCGAAGATCATCCCCGATGCCAGCTATATCTGGTGGGCGATCCGCCCCTCGCTGCGCTTTCCCACCATCGAGCTGCGCGTGGCCGATAGCTGCACGCGGCTGGAGGACGCGCTGGCCATTGCCGCGCTGTTTCGCTGCCTCGTCCGCGCGCTCGACCGCGACCGCAATCTCAACGCCGGCTTCGACCGCGTCGGCCGCGCCATCACCAGGGAGAACAAATGGCACGCGCAGCGCTACGGCGTCGCCGCCATTTTCGTCGATGCCTTCCGCCGCCAGCCGGTGAGCGCGGCGGAATGGTTCGACGAGGTGCTCGA
>DASREA010000060.1:0-5263 GCA_035652315.1 Xanthobacteraceae bacterium
GGAAGAGTGGAAGATGGTGGTCGAGACCAAAAAGATCCTCGATCCGAAGATCAAGGTGACCGCGACCTGCGTGCGCGTGCCGGTGTTCGTCGGCCATTCCGAGGCGATCAACATCGAGTTCGAGCGCGAGATCTCGGCCGAGCAGGCGCAGACGATCCTGCGCGAGGCGCCCGGCATCATGCTGGTCGATAAGCGCGAGGACGGCGGCTATGTCACGCCGATCGAGTGCGTCGGCGAATATGCCACCTATGTCAGCCGGGTGCACGGCGCAGGATGTCGCGCGCTTCGTCCGCGGTGATCGGCTGCTCGAACTCGACGTTGACGGCTTCGGAATGGCCGACGAACACCGGCACGCGCACGCAGGTCGCAGTCAGCTTAATCTTGGGGTCCAGGATCTTCTTGGTCTCCGCCATCATCTTCCACTCTTCCTTGGTGAAGCCGTCGTCCATGAAGACGTCGATCTGCGGAATGAGGTTGAAGGCGATGCGCTTCGGAAACTTCTTGTTCGCGACCTCGTCCAGCGTGAAGACGGCCTTGGTCTGCGAGAACAGTTCGTCCATCGCTTCCTTGCCGGCGCCGGAAACGGACTGATAGGTCGACACCACCACGCGCTTGATCTTCGCCTTGTCGTGCAGCGGCTTCAGCGCGATGACGAGTTGCGCGGTCGAGCAGTTCGGATTGGCGATGATGCCCTTCTTGCGGAAACCGGCCGCAGCGTCGGCATTCACCTCGGGCACGACGAGCGGCACGTCGGGGTCGGTGCGCCAATAGGACGAATTGTCGATCACCACGGCGCCCTGGCCGGCGATCTTCGGCGACCATTCCTTCGATACGGCGCCGCCCGCCGACATCAGGCAGATGTCGATATCGGAAAAATCGAACTGCTCCAGCGCCTTAACTTTCAGCGTCTTTTCACCATAGGAGACCTCGGAGCCGAGACTGCGGCGCGAGGCAACAGCCACGACCTCGTCGGCGGGAAATTCCCGCTCCGCCAGGATTCCCAGCATTTCGCGGCCCACATTGCCGGTGGCGCCCACGACCGCGACTTTGTAACCCATCGTTCACTCTCCGGCGAAATTCCCCGATCCGCGGCAGCGCCGTTAAACCGGAGCGGAAGCGCTTCTAAGCGAGAACGCCTGCAAAGACAACGCCCGACATCCGCCGGGCGGCCGCAGGCGAAAGGGCGCTAACGCATCGTGTCAGTGACGGATTTGACGCCCGGTCCGCTCGGGTTGCCGCCCGCGCCGCGCCGCAGCTTCGGAATGCGGCGGAACGCGCCGCTTCCGGCCCGGCAAACGCCGGCGCGCCGCCTCGATTGGCCGGCGCTATTTCATAAAAACCTGCCATCGAATCGATCCTTTGTGAACGCTTGGCACCGCGTCGCGCGGTTGCTGATCTGGACATTGACGCGCCTGCATGCGGGCGCGCTGGCCCTGACGCCCAGGCCGCGGGCGGCACGGCGGCACGAAGCCGAAGTGCGCGCTATTCTGCAATCGGATTTCAGCGCCACCTGCGTGCGGCTGTTCGCCTATCTCGGCGCGGTCGCCATTCTTGCCGTGGTCTCGGCGCGGATTTTCCATGCCGGCGAAGCGGCCGTGCGGTCGGAGCCGGCCGCGCCGCCGGGATGGATCGACGTCGCCCGGCCTTTCGCCGCCTTTGCGCTGCCGATGTCGGAGTTGAGCGGGCCTTATGAATATGCCGCGCAGCGTCACGCCGCAGGCGGCCGCCGCGACATCATGCGCTGGGGCGATCTCGAAGGCCCGACGCCGCATTTGCTGGTCGAAATCTACCGGCCGGGCGGCGAATTCGACGGCTTCCAACCGCTGCCAAGCGAAATCGCGGCGCGCACCCGCGGCTTGGTCGCTTCCGCCGCGATCAAGCCCGCGGGGAGCATGGACACCAAATTCGGTCCGGTGCCGCTCGCTGGCTTCACCGTACCGGGCGCGCCGCCGCGCCGCTGTCTCGGTTTCGCACGGTCCTTCGCGCATCCGCAATTGGCGATCACCGGCTGGTATTGCGGCGGCGCCGACGAGGCGGCCGCGCGCAATGTCGTCGCCTGCGCCCTCGACCGCCTGACCTTGCTGGCCGCAGGGAACGAGCCCGCCATCGGCGAACTGTTCGCCCGCGCCGATCTCAAACGCAATTTCTGCGGTCAGCGCAGCCTGCTTTACGCTCCGACCCCGAAACTCGGACCGGCCGCGGCGCTAACTTCCGACGTCAAGCTGCGCCCGCGCATCGCCGCGCAATAGCCCGGCTTTTCACGCCGATTTAAATCCCTGCTTTTCGACGGATTCCCGCTATTGCGGGAAACCAAAGGCCGCTAGACTGCGTTGGTCCAGGGCTGGTGATGAGGAAATCATGCGTGCGAAAATCGCTGCCGTTCTTGTAACCGGAGCGTTTGCCGCTGTCGGCCTGTCCGCGCCGGCGCAAGCGCAGAGCAAAACCCGTGTCGTGGCGCCTCCCGGCAGCGCGACGCGATACATCGAGCGCGACGAGCAGGGACGCACGCGCGCCAAGGTGATCGTGCAGCGCCGCTCGTTCCTCGATCCGGGCCCGGAGCTGCCGCCCGGCGTCGCCAAATTCACCGATTACGTCTATCCGCCGGGCTATTCGCCGACGAGCGAGATCGACAACACGCTGCGCGGCGGCATTCGCACGCCGTTACCCGGCCCGTTCGATCTGCCGGGCAAGGACAATCCCTATCCCTGGACGCCGTATTGAGCGGCGCAACCCTGCGACGAAGTTGACGAATGGCCGGACCTGCTCCGGCCATTTTCGTTTTAGGAACGGCGCAAAACTAACCCGCCAGCTTTTCGAAGGCATCGGCCACCGCCTCGCCCATTTGCGAGGTACTGACCACCGTCGCGCCCGGCGATTTGATGTCGCCGGTGCGCAGGCCCTTGGCCAGCGTGGCGGCGATCGCCTGGTCGATCAGATCGGCTTCCTTGCCCATGTTGAAGGAATAGCGCAACGCCATGCCGAAAGAGGCGATCATGGCCAGCGGATTGGCCATGCCCTTGCCGGCGATGTCGGGCGCCGAGCCGTGCACCGGCTCATACATCGCCTTGCGCTTTTTCGTCTTGGCATCGACCTCACCCAGCGAAGCCGAAGGCAGCATGCCGAGCGAGCCGGTGAGCATGGCGGCGACGTCGGAGAGCATGTCGCCGAACAGGTTGTCGGTGACGATGACGTCGAATTGCTTGGGATTGCGCACGAGCTGCATGCCGCCGGCATCCGCCAGCATATGCTCGAGCTGCACATCCTTGTAGTCGCGCTCATGCACCTGCGTGACCACCTCGTTCCAGAGCACGCCGGTCTTCATCACGTTGCGCTTTTCCATCGAGGTGACCTTGTTGCGCCGCTGGCGCGCCAGTTCGAAGGCGACGCGGGCGATGCGCTCGATCTCATAGGTGTCGTAGACCTGGGTATCGACGGCGCGCTTTTGTCCATTGCCGAGATCGGTGATGGTCTTCGGCTCGCCGAAATAGACGCCGCCGGTCAATTCGCGCACGATCATGATGTCGAGGCCCTCGACCAATTCGCGCTTCAGACTCGAGGCGTCGGCCAGCGCCGGGTAGCAGACCGCGGGACGCAAATTGGCGAAAAGGCCAAGATCCTTGCGCAACCGCAGCAGTCCCGCCTCCGGCCGCGCCTCATAGGGCACCTTGTCCCATTTCGGCCCGCCGACCGCGCCGAAGATCACCGCGTCGGCCGCCTGTGCTTTCGCCATGGTGGCGTCGCTGATGGCCGCGCCATGCGCGTCGTAGGCAGCGCCGCCGACCAGATCCTCCTCCGTCTCGAATTGACCGAGACCCTTTTTGTTCATGAGCGCGATGAGGCGCTTCACCTCGGCCATGACTTCCGGGCCGATGCCGTCGCCGGGCAGGAGCAGGAGCTTGGTAGCGGCCATACGAATTGTCTCGCAAAGTGTGCTTGTCAGGGATGCGGATTGCTAAAGGCCCGGGCGCGGCTTGGCAAGGCGACCCATGGCGAGGCTGCCAAACCGCCCGGCAATGCCTATCTTCGTTGCGGAGATGGCAATGTCGCAAGAACGTCCTCACGTCGTCATCGTCGGCGCGGGCTTCGGCGGACTGGATTGCGCCAAGGCGCTGGCGCGTGCGCCGGTGGACGTCACGGTTCTCGACCGGCACAACCATCATTGTTTCCAGCCGCTGCTCTATCAGGTGGCGACCGCGGCGCTGTCTCCTGCCGAAGTGGCCTGGCCGATCCGCTATATTTTGCGCGGCCAGCGCAATGCCACGGTGCTGATGACCGAAGTGACGGGCGTGGATGTCGCCGCAAGGCGCGTCTTGAGCAAGGCCGGCAGCTTTCCTTACGACACGCTCGTGCTCGCCACCGGCGCCACGCATTCCTATTTCGGCCACGACGACTGGGCGAAAGTCGCGCCGGGGCTGAAGGAGATCAACGACGCGCGCCGCATCCGCCGCAAACTGCTGCTGGCCTTCGAGCAGGCGGAACTGGCCAAGGACGATGCCGAACGGCGGCGCCTCCTCACCTTCGTGATCGTCGGCGGCGGCGCGACCGGCGTCGAGATGGCCGGCGCCATTGCCGAGATCGCGCGGCTCACCTTGGCCAAGGATTTTCGCCACATCAATCCGACAACCGCGCATATCGTCCTGATCGAAGCCGGGCCGCGCCTGCTGCCGAGCCTGCCGCAAGACCTTTCCGATTACGCGCGGCGCGCGCTGGAGCATCTCGGCGTCGAGGTGAGGACCGCGACGCGGGTGACGCGGTGCGATTCCGGCGGCGTCGATCTGGAAAACGGGCGCATCGAGGCCGGCACTATCGTTTGGGCGGCGGGCGTCGTCGCTTCGCCGGCGGCGCAATGGATCGGCGCCGAGCACGACCGCGCGGGGCGGGTGAAGGTCGGGCCCGATCTGACGGTGCCCGGCCATCCGGAAATCTTCGTCATCGGCGATACCGCGGCCGTGCAGGATGCCCAGGGCAAGCCGGTTCCCGGCATCGCGCCGGCGGCCAAGCAGATGGGCCGCTATGTCGGCAAGCTCATTGCCCGCCGGCTTGCCGGCCAATCGCTGCCGCCGTTTCGCTATCGCCACATGGGCGATCTCGCCACCATCGGGCGGCGCGCCGCCATCGTCAGCTTCCGGGGATTTAAATTGAAGGGATTCCTCGCCTGGCTGTTCTGGGGCGTGGTGCACATCTATTTCCTCATCGGCCTGAAGAACCGCTTTGTCGTCGCTTTCAGCTGGCTGTGGGATTACGTCACCTTCCATCGCGGCGC
>DASREA010000061.1:0-24020 GCA_035652315.1 Xanthobacteraceae bacterium
CGCAGGATTTCGTCGGCCTTGCCTTCGAGCGCTTTTCGCTGCAACCGATGGACGGTCCCGATGCCGCCGCCAATACGTCAAAAGCGATCGACTATTGCCTGCGTCACCCGCAATGGCGTTTGAGTCTGCAAACGCACAAGGCGCTGGGAATAAGGTGATGTGGGAAGTGAGCAAGTCCTTTCGCTTCGAAGCCGCGCATACCTTGAGCGGTACGGCTTTGGGTCTGGCGGCGGAAGAGGTGCACGGCCATTCGTTCCGCGCGGAGGTCGCGGTCGAGGGTATGCCCGATCCCGCGACAGGCCTGGTGGTCGATCTTAGCCGGCTCGAAGCATTGCTCGCCGACGTGCGCCGCCGTCTCGATCACAAGATGCTGAACCGGATCGAGGGGCTAGGCCCGCCGACGCTGGAGAATTTGGCTCGTTATATTTTCGAGCAGGCGAGCCGGGGCGCTCCGGTGACCCGGGTCACCGTTTATCGCGATAGTTGCGGCGAGGCCTGCACCTACCGGCCCCGGAAAAACTAGGGCGGGTAGCGCTTAGTCTCGGTGGTGGGCAAGCTCGTCGGTCATCGCCTGGAGCGCGGCTTGCGGGTCCGCCACGAGCATGGCTTGGATTAACATCTGGAAGTCTTGCGGTCCGAACCTTCCCGACACGTGGGTGTCGCCACCTCCCTTCGACGGCATCTTGAAGTCGATTTGGAGGGCGCGGTTTGGGCCACCCCGGTCGAAGGCCCTGATAAACACGTCCCTTATCCGGCCGGTCCAACGTTGTTCGCCACCCCTCATGACGACGGTGTCGTGAGTCGACTCGAAATCCCCCCTGCTTAACCGCCGCCGCCGCCGCCAGTTGCGTATTATGCGGTGCCGGGCGTCTGGATCTTCATGCGGCTCGGGAGCGACCTCTGCCGCCTTGACCGGCGGTGCGGGTGCGTATTGCCCAGTGCTGACTGCTGCGAATGGGCTCCGGCAAAAATGCTGCGCCTCGTCTCGGCGTTTCTGGATGTCCTCAAGAATCGACGGCCATCCCATGGTGATCTCCCTTGGTCGTTTCTGATTGAGCGGCGCGGCGATACTACAGCGAATGATGTCGAATGTTTGGTCGGCGCTTAGAATCAAAGGTCGTTCTCGACGAGCGGCCTGAAGAAAGACCCCCGAGCAGGGGATGCCATATCATCCTCTGCTTGGCATCGGCCTCACGATTTTTGTCGCGCGAGGCGGAGGTTTTCGATCGCGATGAAATAGGCATTTGTCAGGGACTTTCTTTATCCCTCGCTTGCCACGCTTTGTGCGCTGCGCTAAGGCTCAGCCCGTTCCTGCCTTGGCCGCGATTCCGCAACGATTTCAGCGCCTAGAGATGCGGAACCGGCACGCCCGATCGGGCCGCGGGCGGGTTGCTGACGGGGGCGGACGAATGATTGCCCGCGGCTTCATCCGCGGGCGAAAGGAACTGCGATGAACCAATTGTTGGTCGCCTATCTTCCGCTCGCGATCTTTATCGGCGTGGCGCTCGTGCTCGGTCTGGCGTTGCTCATCGTGCCCTTCATCGTCGCCTTCAAGGCGCCCGATCCGATCAAGCTCTCCGCCTATGAGTGTGGCTTCAATCCTTTTGACGACGCGCGCATGAAATTCGACGTGCGTTTCTATCTCGTGGCCATCCTTTTCATCATCTTCGATCTGGAAGTGAGCTTCCTGTTTCCCTGGGCCGTCGCCTTCGGCAAGGTCGGTCTTTTCGGCTTTTGGTCGATGATGGTCTTCCTTGCGGTGCTCACGATCGGCTTTATCTATGAATGGAAAAAGGGGGCGCTCGAGTGGGATTGAATTTGCCATGAGCGCGGTCATCGCACCTGCCGCGAAAGGAATTCTCGATCCGCGCACCGGAAAGCCGGTCGGCGCCGACGATTCTTATTATCTCGCGCTGAACAGCGAACTCGCCGACAAGGGCTTTCTGGTCGCCGCCGCCGAGGACTTGATCACCTGGGCGCGCACCGGCTCGCTGATGTGGATGACGTTCGGCCTCGCCTGCTGCGCGGTCGAGATGATGCAGATGTCGATGCCGCGCTACGACGCCGAACGCTTCGGCTTCGCTCCCCGTGCCTCGCCGCGTCAGTCCGATGTGATGATCGTGGCCGGCACGCTCACCAACAAAATGGCGCCCGCCTTACGCCGGGTCTATGACCAGATGCCGGAGCCGCGCTACGTCATCTCCATGGGCTCCTGCGCCAACGGCGGCGGCTATTATCATTATTCGTATTCGGTCGTACGCGGCTGCGACCGCATCGTCCCCGTCGACATCTACGTCCCCGGCTGTCCGCCGACGGCGGAGGCGCTGCTCTACGGCGTGATGCTGCTGCAGAAGAAAATCCGCCGTACCGGCACAATCGAGCGCTGAAACGGACGCCATGACCGATAGGCTGGAAAAACTGGGGGCGACTATCGCCGAGACGCTCGCTGCGGCGGTCTCCGGGCATCGCGTGGCCTTCGGCGAGCTCACGATCGATGCCGAAGCGGCGAAAATCGTCGAGGTTATGACGCGGCTGCGCGACGATCCGCGCTTTGCGTTTTCCTGCATCATCGACATCACCGCGACCGATTGGCCATCGCGTGAAAAACGCTTCGACGTTGTCTACCATTTGCTGTCGCCGAAGAAGAACCGGCGCGTCCGGGTGAAGGTGGAGATCGGTGAAAGCGAGACCCTGCCTTCGATCATTTCCGTATTCCCGGGGGCCGACTGGTTCGAGCGCGAGACTTACGATCTTTACGGCGTGGTCTTCACCGGCCACCCCGACATGCGCCGCATTCTCACCGACTACGGTTTCGAGGGCCATCCGCTGCGCAAGGATTTCCCGCTTACCGGATTTGTCGAGGTGCGCTGGGACGACGAGCAGAAACGCGTGGTCTACGACCCCGTGCGGCTGGCGCAGGAATTCCGCAACTTCGATTTCCTCTCGCCCTGGGAAGGTCCGGACTATGTCCTGCCCGGCGATGAAAAGGCGAAGCGTGGCGAAGGCGGCAGCGCATGAAACCGACGTTGCAACCCGGCCTCAAACACCGCTTCACCTATCAGGTCCCCGCCGACAAGACGGTGCCGCATATCTATCGCGAAGCCGCCGAGTTTCAGACCATGCCCGAGGTCTTGGCGACCGGCTTTCTTGTCGCGCTGATGGAATGGACCTGCGTGCAATTGCTGGCGCCGCATCTCGATGCCGGCGAGGGCAGCCTCGGCATCCACGTCGACATCAGCCATGTCGCGGCGACGCCGCCGGGCTTGTCGGTCACCGTGGATGCCGAATGCACCGCGGTGAAGGGGCGCCGCGCCAGCTTTCACGTTCGGGCCCATGACGGCGTCGATCTGATCGGCGAAGGTCAACACGAGCGCGCGATCGTCGCCTGGGATCGCTTCAACGCCAAGGTGGCGGAGAAGGCGAAGGCCGCCATGGTGCGGAGTTAAAATGCCCGAGACCGCACAGCGCACCTTCACCATGAATTTCGGGCCGCAGCATCCGGCCGCGCATGGGGTGCTGCGCCTTGTTCTCGAACTCGATGGTGAGGTGGTGGAACGGGTCGATCCGCATATCGGGCTTTTGCACCGCGGCACCGAGAAGCTGATCGAGCATAAGACCTATCTGCAGGCGATCCCTTATTTCGACCGGCTCGATTACGTTGCGCCGATGAATCAGGAACACGCCTTCTGCCTGGCGGCGGAAAAGCTGCTTGGTCTCGAAATTCCCAAGCGGGCCCAGCTTATCCGCGTGCTCTATTGCGAGATCGGACGCTTGCTCTCGCACCTGCTCAACGTGACGACGCAGGCCATGGACGTTGGTGCGCTGACGCCGCCGCTTTGGGGCTTCGAGGAACGCGAGAAGCTCATGGTATTCTACGAGCGCGCGTCAGGCAGCCGCATGCACGCCAATTATTTCCGGCCCGGCGGCGTGCATGAGGATTTGCCCCCCAAGCTGATCGACGACATCTGGGCTTTTTGCGATCCGTTCCTCAAGGTCTGCGACGACCTCGATGGCCTGCTCAGCGACAACCGCATTTTCAAGCAGCGCAACGTCGATATCGGCGTGGTGAAGCTCGACGACGCCTGGGCCTGGGGCTTTTCCGGCGTCATGGTGCGCGGCTCCGGCGCCGCCTGGGATCTGCGCAAGGCGCAGCCATACGAATGCTACGCCGAGCTCGACTTCGATATTCCGGTCGGCAAGAACGGCGATTGCTTCGACCGCTACCTGATCCGCATGGAAGAGATGCGGCAGTCGATCAGGATCATGAAGCAATGCGTGGAAAAGCTGCGCAGCCCGGAAGGGCAGGGGCCGGTCAGTGTGCTCGACAACAAGATCGTGCCGCCGAAGCGCGCCGAAATGAAGCGCTCGATGGAGGCGCTGATCCATCACTTCAAGCTTTATACGGAGGGCTTCCACGTGCCCGCCGGCGAGGTCTATGCGGCGGTGGAAGCGCCCAAGGGCGAATTCGGGGTCTATCTCGTTTCCGACGGCACCAACAAGCCCTACAAGTGCAAGATTCGCGCGCCGGGCTTCGCGCATCTGCAGGCGATGGATTTCCTCTGCCGCGGCCACATGCTCGCCGACGTCTCCGCCATTCTCGGCTCCATCGACATTGTGTTCGGGGAGGTGGATCGCTGATGTCCGTCCGCCGCCTCGCTCCCATCGAAATCCAGCCCGCGAGCTTCGCCTTCACGGCGGCGAATGCAAAATGGGCCAAAGGCCAGATCGCTAAATATCCCGAAGGCCGGCAGGCGTCCGCGGTGATCCCGTTGCTGTGGCGGGCGCAGGAACAGGCCGGGGGTTGGGTGCCGCAGAAGGCGATTGAGCATGTCGCTGACGTGCTCGGCATGCCTTACATCCGCGTGCTCGAAGTCGCGACCTTCTACACCATGTTCAATCTCCAGCCGGTCGGCCGCTATCACGTGCAGCTTTGCGGCACCACGCCCTGCATGCTGCGCGGCGCCGAGGATTTGAAAAAGGTCTGTCACAAGCGCATCGGCGAACAATTCGATGTCACCGCGGATGGCAAATTTTCCTGGGTCGAAGTCGAATGCCTCGGCGCTTGCGTCAATGCGCCGATGGTGCAGATCAACTACGACTATTATGAGGACCTGACGCCGGAATCGCTCGAAGACATTCTCGATCAGCTTGCCGCGGGGCAGGAACCGAAGCCAGGACCGCAGATCGACCGGCAATTCTCTGCGCCGGTGGGCGGCCCGACGACGCTTATCGCGCCGGAGCTTTATGGCGCGACGCGCGGGACATCGGGCGGGCCGGCTCTCAGCGATACCGAAGCCAAGAAACCCGGCAAGGCCGCCGACGTGCGCGAGGCGGCGGCGCCCAAGCCGCCGGTCGGCGACAAGAGCGGACCATAGCGATGCTCGCGGACAAGGATCGCATCTTCAAGAATCTCTACGGCCTCCATGACTGGAAGCTGAAGGGCGCCCGCGCGCGCGGCGCCTGGGACGGCACCAAGGACATCCTCGACAAGGGCCGCGACTGGATTGTCAACGAGATGAAAGCATCCGGCTTGCGCGGCCGCGGCGGCGCCGGATTTCCCACCGGCCTGAAATGGTCCTTCATGCCCAAGCAGTCGGACGGGCGGCCGAGCTATCTCGTCGTGAACGCCGACGAGTCCGAGCCCGGCACCTGCAAGGACCGCGAGATCATGCGTCACGATCCGCATCTGTTGGTCGAGGGCTGCCTGATCGCTGGCTGCGCCATGGGCGCGCATGTGGGCTATATCTATGTGCGTG
Organism: Xanthobacteraceae bacterium; assembly: GCA_035652315.1. Lineage (GTDB taxonomy): Bacteria > Pseudomonadota > Alphaproteobacteria > Rhizobiales > Xanthobacteraceae > CANKHA01. The sequence goes on from DASREA010000061.1 coordinate 5,757, forward strand.
GCGAATTTGTGCGCGAGCGCGAGCGCCTGCAATACGCCATCGACGAGGCCTATAAGGCCAATCTGATCGGCAAAGACAATATCCACGGCTTTCCCTTCGATCTTTACGTGCATCACGGGGCCGGCGCCTATATCTGCGGCGAAGAGACGGCGCTGCTGGAAAGCCTGGAAGGTAAGAAGGGCATGCCGCGGCTGAAACCGCCGTTCCCGGCCAATGTGGGCGTCTACGGTTGCCCGACCACGGTGAACAACGTGGAGAGCATCGCGGTGGTGCCGGATATCCTACGCCGCGGTGCCGCCTGGTTTGCCGGCATCGGAAGGCCCAACAATACCGGCACCAAGCTGTTCTGTATTTCCGGCCATGTGAATAAGCCGTGCAATGTGGAAGAGGCGATGGGGATTCCCTTCCGCGAATTGATCGACAAGCATGCCGGCGGCGTGCGCGGCGGCTGGGACAATCTGCTCGCGATCATTCCCGGCGGTTCGTCGGTGCCGTGCTTGCCTGCGGCGCAGTGCACGGAAGAGCTCTATATGGATTTCGACACGCTGAAGAACCTGAAATCCGGGCTCGGCACCGCGGCCGTGATTGTGATGGACAAGTCCACCGATATCGTGCGCGCCATTGCCCGTATCTCTTATTTCTACAAGCACGAAAGCTGCGGTCAGTGCACGCCCTGCCGCGAAGGCACCGGCTGGATGTGGCGCGTGTTGAGCCGCATGGCGGAAGGCCGCGCGCAGAAGCGCGAGATCGACATGCTGCTGGAAGTCACCACGCAGGTCGAAGGCCACACCATCTGCGCGCTCGGCGACGCGGCGGCTTGGCCGATCCAGGGATTGATCCGGCATTTCCGCGGCGAGATCGAGCGGCGCATCGACGACTATTCGGCGCGCGCGGATGATCTCGGCGTGCGCGATCCCGTGCCGGTCGCGGCGGAGTAGGGGAGGGTGACATGCAGGATGATATCGTAGGGATTATCACAGCGCTTGTTTTCATTGCTATTTATTTTGCCATCTTCGGCATTCCAATCATGCAGATTCTAAAAAAGGCAGGCTATTCACGTGTGTGGGTGCTTATAGCGTTTTTGCCGGTCATCAATCTTATCTTTCTTTGGGTTTTTGCCTTTTCGCATTGGCCTATTGAAGGCCGACGAACGTAAGGACGAAAGAACGCGCAATGCCCAAGCTGATCGTCGACGGCAAAGAGATCGAGGTACCGGCCGACTACACGCTGTTGCAGGCGTGCGAGGCGGCGGGCGCCGAGATTCCGCGCTTCTGCTTTCACGAGCGGCTGTCGATCGCCGGTAATTGCCGCATGTGCCTGGTCGAGTTGGTCGGCTCGCCGAAGCCGGTGGCGAGCTGCGCCTGGGGCGTGCGCGATTGCCGGCCCGGACCGAACGGCGAGCCGCCGCGCGTCAACACAAAGACGCCGATGGTGAAAAAAGCCCGCGAAGGCGTGATGGAGTTTCTGCTGATCAATCACCCGCTCGACTGCCCGATCTGCGACCAGGGCGGCGAATGCGATCTGCAGGACCAGGCCATGGCCTATGGCGTCGACAGCAGCCGCTTTCAGGAGAACAAGCGCGCGGTGGAAGACAAATTCCTCGGTGCGCTGGTGAAGACCTCGATGAACCGCTGCATCCAATGCACGCGCTGCGTGCGCTTCGCCACCGAAGTGGCGGGCGTGCCGGAGCTTGGCGCCATCGGCCGCGGCGAGGACATGGAGATCACCACCTATCTCGAACAGGCGATGACCTCCGAGCTGCAAGGCAACGTCGTCGATCTCTGTCCGGTCGGTGCGCTGACGTCGAAGCCTTATGCCTTCGCGGCGCGGCCATGGGAATTGGGCAAGACGGAATCCGTGGACGTGATGGACGCCGTCGGCTCCGCCATCCGCATCGACACGCGCGGCCGCGAGGTCATGCGCATCCTGCCGCGCGCCAACGACGACGTGAACGAGGAATGGATTTCCGACAAGACGCGTCACGTGGTCGACGGGCTGCGAACCCAACGGCTCGACACACCCTATATCCGCGAGAATGGCCGGCTGCGGGCGGCGTCATGGCGCGAAGCCTTCGAGGCGGTCGCAGCTAAAGTGCGGGCGACCACGCCCAAACGGATCGGCGCCATCGCCGGCGACCTTGCCGCGGTCGAGGAGATGTTTGCGCTGAAGGATCTATTGACGCGGCTCGGCAGTGTCCATCTCGACGCGCGGCAGGACGGCTCGGCGCTCGATCCGCGGTGGGGCAGGGCGGCTTATCTATTCAACAGCACCATCGGCGGCATGGAAAAATCCGATGCGCTGCTGATCGTCGGCGCCAATCCGCGCTGGGAAGCGGCGGTGCTCAATGCCCGCATCCGCAAGCGCTGGCGCGCCGGAAAATTCCCCATCGGCCTGATCGGCGAGCGAGCCGACCTGACCTATCCCTATCATTACTGTGGCGCCGGCCCGGAGACGCTGGCAGAAATCGCTGAGGGCAAGCACGACTTCACCGCGGTAATGAAGGACGCCCAGCAGCCGCTCCTGCTCATTGGCTCGGGTGCACTGGCGCGGCCCGACGGCGCGGCTATTGCCTCGCTTGCTGCCAAGGCAGCGGTGGCGCTCGGCGCGGTCAAGGACGGCTGGAATGGATTTTCCGTGCTGCACAGCGCAGCGTCGCGCGTGGGCGCGCTCGATCTCGGCTTCGTGCCCGGCGAGGGGGGCCTGCGCGCGGCGGAGATGGCGGCTTATGGCACGCTCGACGTCCTTTTCCTCCTCGGCGCCGATGAAGTCGACGTCGCCGCGGGCGGCGCCTTCGTGGTCTATATCGGCACGCACGGCGACCGCGGCGCGCATCGTGCCGACGTGATCCTGCCGGGGGCGGCTTACCCGGAAAAGACCGGCATCTACGTCAACACCGAGGGCCGCGTGCAGATGGCCGAGCGCGCCTCTTTCCCGCCGGGCGATGCGCGCGAGGACTGGGCGATTATCCGCGCGCTTTCGGATGCGCTGGGCCGGCGGCTTCCCTATGACTCGCTTGCACAATTGCGCCGCGCCCTGTTCGCGCAGCATCCGCACTTCGCGCGTCTCGGACAGATCGCGCCGGGGGATGACTCGGACATCCGCAAGCTGGCCCAACGCGGGGGCGAGTTCGATAGGAAGGCGGGGTTCCGCGCGGCGATCGAAGATTTCTATTTCACCAATCCCATCGCCCGCGCATCGGCGGTGATGGCGGAGTGCTCGGCGCTGGCGCGGGGCAGCGGCGTCATGACGGCGGCGGAGTAGGTCATGGCCGAAATCTGGACCGATTACATTTGGCCCGTCGGGCTGATCGTGCTGGAAAGTCTGTTGCTGATCGCGATCCTGCTTTTCATTGTCGCTTATCTCCTGCTGGCCGATCGCAAGATCTGGGCAGCGGTGCAGATTCGGCGAGGCCCCAATGTCGTCGGCGCCTTCGGCTTGCTGCAATCCTTCGCCGATCTGCTCAAATTTGTATTCAAGGAGCCCATCATCCCGGATGGCGCCAACAAAGGCGTCTTCCTGCTGGCACCGCTGGTGACGACGGTGCTTGCGCTCGCCGCCTGGGCGGTGATGCCGGTCAGCGCCGGCTGGGTCATCGCCAATATTAACGTCGGCATTCTCTATATCTTCGCCATCTCCTCGCTGGCGGTTTACGGGGTGATCATGGGTGGCTGGGCGTCGAATTCGAAATACCCGTTCCTGGCGGCGCTGCGCTCGGCAGCGCAGATGGTGTCTTATGAGGTCTCCATTGGTTTTGTCATCATAACGGTGCTGCTTTGCGCCGGGTCGCTGAATTTGTCGGCGATCGTTGAGGCGCAGAACGGACGCTGGGGTCTGTTGAACTGGTTCTGGCTGCCGCTCTTGCCGATGTTCGTGGTCTTTTTCGTTTCGGCGCTCGCGGAAACCAACCGCCCGCCGTTCGATCTGGTGGAGGCGGAATCCGAACTGGTCGCCGGCTTCATGGTCGAATACAGCGCGACGCCCTATATGTTGTTCATGCTCGGCGAGTACGTCGCCATCACGACGATGTGCGCGCTCGCCACCATCCTGTTTCTCGGCGGCTGGCTGCCGCCTTTCCCGGTTGCGCCCTTCACCTGGGTACCGGGCGTTGTGTGGTTCATCCTCAAGGTCTTCGCCATGTTCTTCTTGTTTGCCATGGCGAAGGCGATGGTGCCGCGCTATCGCTACGATCAGTTGATGCGGCTCGGCTGGAAGGTATTCCTGCCGGTGTCGTTGGCGATGGTGGTCATCGTGGCGGCGGTTCTGCAATACGGCGGCCTGGCGCCGCAGTGGAAGGCAATGTGATGCGGCTCGATCGCGCGGCCCGGAACATCTTCTTGTGGGAATTTGTCACCGGCTTTGTGCTGGCAATGCGCTATTTCTTCAAGCGCAAGGCAACGATCGACTACCCCTTTGAGAAGAACCCGATCTCGCCGCGCTTCCGCGGCGAGCATGCGCTACGCCGCTACCCCAACGGGGAGGAGCGCTGCATCGCTTGCAAGCTTTGCGAGGCGATCTGTCCGGCGCAGGCGATCACCATCGAGGCGGGGCCGCGCCGCAACGACGGCACGCGGCGCACCACGCGTTACGATATCGACATGGTGAAATGCATCTATTGCGGGCTGTGCCAGGAGGCCTGTCCGGTGGATGCCATTGTCGAGGGCCCGAATTTCGAATTCGCCACAGAAACCCGCGAAGAGCTCTACTACAACAAAGAACGCCTGCTCGCGAACGGCGACCGCTGGGAACGCGAGATCGCCAAGAACATTGCGCTCGACGCGCCGTATCGGTGAGGGGATTGAATAGATGATCCCCGCGATTTTCTTCTATCTCTTTGCCGGCGTCTGCGTCGCCTCCGCTTTCATGGTGATCGCGGCGCGCAATCCGGTGCATTCGGTGCTTTTCCTGATCCTCGCCTTCGTCAATGCCGCGGGTCTCTTCGTGCTGCTCGGCGCCGAATTTCTGGCGATGATCCTCATCGTCGTCTATGTCGGCGCCGTTGCCGTGCTCTTTCTTTTCGTGGTCATGATGCTCGACGTGGATTTCGCCGCGCTGCGCCAGGGCTTTCTGCAATATCTTCCGATCGGGGTGGTGGTCGGCGCCGTCTTTCTCGCCGAATTGCTGCTGGTTGTCGGCGCCTGGACCTTTGCGCCGACCGTGCCGCAGACGATCGCCGTCCCGATCCCGCCGGCCGCGCAGGTCAGCAACGTCATGGCGCTCGGCCTCGTGCTCTATACGCACTATGTTTATTATTTCCAGATCGCCGGCTTGGTACTGCTGGTGGCGATGGTGGGCGCCATCGTGCTGACGCTGCATCACCGTGAGCGCGTCAAGCGCCAGAGCATCGCCCGGCAGAACGCCCGCACCAAGGCAACCGCCATCGAGATCAAGCAGGTGCGCTCCGGCCAGGGCCTCGAGGAGGTGCCATGACCGTGGGGCTCGGCCATTATCTCGCGGTTGCCGCCATTCTGTTCACCATCGGCATCCTCGGCATCTTCCTCAACCGCAAGAACGTCATCGTCATCTTGATGTCGATCGAATTGATCCTGCTCGCGGTCAACATCAACCTCGTTTCCTTTTCGGCCTTCCTCAACGATCTGGTGGGCCAGGTCTTCGCCATCTTCGTGCTCACCGTTGCCGCGGCCGAGGCGGCCATCGGCCTCGCCATCCTTGTCGCTTTCTTCCGCAACCGCGGCTCCATCGCCGTGGAAGACATCAATTTAATGAAGGGCTGAGTCTTGGCGATCGTTTATCATGCCATCGTTTTCCTGCCTCTGCTCGGCGCCATCTTCGCCGGCGCGGTCGCGCTTTTCGGTGCGCGCCGCCGGCATCCCGGCGGCAGCCCGCCGCCGGGCCAGGAAGATCCCGCCCATGACCATGGGCCGCACCGGCGCGAGACTACGGAGACGGCGGCGCACGCGGCCGTCGTCGAAGCGACCCACAGCGAGCCGGAAATGCATGCGGCGCCGGCGGCCGGCTCGCGCACCGCCGATTGGGTGACGAGCGTGCTGCTGATCGTGGCCGCGGCGCTCTCCTGGTATGCCTTCATCGATGTCGGTTTCGGCGGCCATGAAACGCGCGTCGCGGTGTCGGAATTCATTACCGCCGGGAATCTCAAGATCGATTGGACGCTGCGCATCGACACGCTCACCGCGGTGATGCTGGTCGCGGTCACCACCGTCTCGGCGCTGGTACATGTCTACTCGGTCGGCTACATGGCCGAAGATCCGCATCAGCCGCGGTTCTTCTGCTATCTGTCGCTGTTCACCTTCTTCATGCTGGCGCTGGTGACGTCCGACAACCTGGTGCAGCTCTTTTTCGGCTGGGAAGGGGTCGGACTCGCGAGCTATCTGCTCATCGGCTTCTGGTACCAGCGACCGTCGGCCAATGCCGCCGCGATCAAAGCCTTTATCGTGAACCGCGTCGGCGACTTCGGCTTCGCGCTCGGTATCTTCGCGCTTTTCGCGCTGACCGGCTCCGTCGCCTTCGACGCCGTCTTCGCACAGGCGCCAGCGATCGCCAAACAGAACGTTGATCTTTTCGGCAGCGATACGGGGGTAATGACACTCGTCTGTCTCGCGCTGTTCATGGGCGCGATGGGCAAGTCGGCGCAATTCGGCCTGCATACCTGGCTGCCCGATGCCATGGAGGGCCCGACGCCGGTATCGGCCCTCATCCATGCCGCCACCATGGTGACCGCCGGCGTCTTCATGGTGGCGCGGCTGTCGCCGTTGTTCGAGCTTTCGCCGGCGGCGCAGGCATTTGTCACTTTCATCGGCGCCACGACGGCGCTGTTCGCCGCCACGGTCGGCCTGGTGCAGAACGACATCAAGCGCATCATCGCCTATTCGACCTGTTCGCAGCTCGGCTACATGTTCGTCGCCATGGGCGTGGGCGCCTATTCCGTGGGCATGTTCCATCTTTTCACCCATGCCTTCTTCAAGGCGCTGCTGTTCCTTGGCTCGGGATCGGTGATCCTCGCCATGCATCATGAGCAGGACATTCGCATGATGGGTGGGCTGTGGCGCAAAATCCCCTTCACCTACGCGATGATGGTGATCGGCACGCTGGCGCTCACCGGCTTTCCGCTCACCGCCGGCTATTTCTCCAAGGATGCGATCATCGAGGCCGCTTATGTCGGCGGCAACCCCCTGGCGCTTTATGGCTTCGGCTGCACCGTCTTGGCGGCGGCGCTCACCGCGTTCTATTCCTGGCGTCTCGTCTTCAAGACCTTTCACGGCGCGCCTCACGACCGCGAGCATTTCGACCACGCCCACGAGAGCCCCAAGGTGATGCTGATCCCGCTCGCGGTGCTCGCCATCGGCTCGCTGACCGCCGGTTACGGCTTTTCGCCGTTGTTCACCGGGCATGGCGTGGCCGAATTTTTCCGTAACGCGCTGGGCATCGCCGCTTCCAACCACGTGCTCGAGGAGATGGAAGGGGTCGGCTGGCAGATTGCGCTGCTGCCCACGGCGATGATGATTATCGGGTCGCTGCTTGCATGGAACTTCTACATCCGCCGTCCTGAGGTGCCGGAGCGTCTGGCGCGGCAGCATCCCCTCCTTTATCAATTCCTGCTCAACAAGTGGTACGTCGACGAACTTTATGACGTCGTCTTCGTGCGTCCGGCTTTGTGGATCGGGCGGCTGCTCTGGAAGGGCGGAGACGGCTGGGTGATCGACGGCTTCGGGCCCGATGGCGTTTCCGCCCGCGTGCTCGACGTCACGCGCGGCGCGATGCGCCTGCAGACCGGTTATCTCTATCACTACGCCTTCGCAATGCTCATCGGCGCGGCCGCGCTCATCACCTGGTTCATGTTCGCGGGAGCGCACGGATGACCTGGCCCATTCTCTCCGTCGTCACCTTTCTGCCGCTGCTCGGCGCGCTCTTTATTTTGATTCTACCGAAGAACGAGGCCGCCTATCGCAATACGCGCTGGGTGGCGCTATGGACCACTCTCGTTGTCTTTGCCACATCGCTGCTGTTGGTCCGGCACTTCGATCCAAGCATCGGCGAATTCCAGTTCGTAGAGAAATATCCCTGGCTCGGCGGCTCGACCGCCTATCACATGGGCGTGGACGGCATATCGCTCCCGCTAGTGATCCTCACCACCGGGCTAATGCCGATTTGCATCGTCGCCAGCTGGCGGGCGATTCAGAAGCGCGTGCGCGAATACATGATCGCCTTCCTGGTGCTGGAGACGCTGATGATCGGCACCTTCTGCGCGCTCGATCTCGTGCTGTTCTATCTGTTCTTCGAGGGCGGCCTGATTCCGATGTTCCTCATCATCGGGGTGTGGGGCGGGCCGCGCCGCGTTTATGCCAGCTTCAAGTTCTTTCTCTACACGCTGCTCGGCTCGGTGCTGATGCTGCTGGCCATCATGGCCATGTATTGGGCGGCGGGCACCACGGATATTCCCAGCCTGATGCACTTTGGCTTCTCGCCCACGCTGCAGAAATGGGCGTGGTTCGCCTTTCTCGCTTCCTTTGCGGTGAAGCTGCCGATGTGGCCGGTGCACACCTGGCTGCCCGATGCGCATGTCGAGGCGCCGACCGCGGGCTCCGTGATCCTGGCCGCGATTCTGCTGAAGATGGGCGGCTATGGATTTTTGCGCTTCTCGCTGCCGATGTTTCCGTTAGCGTCGCATGAATTCGCGCCGATCGTCTTTGCGCTGTCGGTGATCGCGATCATCTATACCTCGCTGGTGGCGCTGGTGCAGGAGGACATCAAGAAGCTGATCGCTTATTCCTCCGTCGCCCATATGGGCTTCGTCACCATGGGCATCTTTGCGGCGACGAGCCAGGGCGTCTCCGGCGCGATTTTCCAGATGATCTCGCACGGCATTGTCTCCGCGGCGCTCTTCCTTTGCGTCGGGGTGGTGTACGACCGTATGCACACGCGCGAGATCGCCGCCTATGGCGGACTGGTCAACCGCATGCCGGTCTATGCCGTCCTCTTTCTGATCTTCACCCTCGCCAATGTCGGGCTGCCCGGCACTTCGGGCTTTGTCGGGGAACTGTTGACCTTGATCGGCACCTTCAAGGTGAACCCCTGGGTCGCGGGATTCGCCACGCTCGGCGTGATCCTCTCCGCCGCCTACGCATTGTGGCTCGCGCGCAAGGTGATTTTCGGCAAGCTCGAAAAGCCGGAACTCGCCGGCATCATGGATCTCGACTGGCGCGAGATCGTCACGCTCGGCCCGCTGGCGCTGCTCACCATCGTCTTCGGCCTTTATCCCAAGCCGCTGCTCGATATGTGGGCGGCCTCGATCGAGCCTCTTCTCACCAATTACGCGCATGCCCTTGAAGCGGCAAAGGCGGTGACGCCGTGATCGACGCATTGACCGCTTATCTGCCCGCGGGGCTTGCAGCCTATGGGCCGATTTTTCCCGAGCTGCTGCTCGCGATCGGCAGCATGCTGCTGCTGATGCTCGGCGTATTTGCCGGCGAGCGGGCGGCGGGCGCGGTGCATTGGCTCGCGGTCCTGCTGCTGATTGCCGCCGGCGCCGCGGTCGCCGGGGTTGTGCCGGAAAAAGCCGCGTTGTTCGGCGGCAGCTTTGTCGTCGACGCCTTCAGCCGCTTCATGAAAGTGCTGGCGCTCGCCGGCTCCGCCTTCGCCATTTTGATGTCGCTCGATTACATGGCCGCGCAACGGCAGCGCCGCTTCGAATACGCGATCCTGATCCTGTTCTCGACGCTCGGCATGCTGCTGCTGGTTTCCGCCGGCGATTTGATCGCGCTCTACCTTGGTTTCGAACTGATGAGCCTTTGCCTTTACGTGCTCGCCGCGATCCATCGCGATTCCGTGCGCGCCACCGAGGCGGGCCTGAAGTATTTCGTCCTCGGCGCGCTTTCATCGGGCATGCTGCTCTATGGCTGTTCGTTGATTTATGGGTTCACCGGCACGGTCGGCTTCGCCGGCATCGCGCAGGCGGCGAGCCATGGCGGCATCGGCCTGGTCTTCGGCCTTGTATTTCTCTTCGCCGGTCTCTGCTTCAAGGTGTCCGCGGTGCCTTTCCATATGTGGACGCCGGACGTCTACGAGGGATCGCCGACGCCGGTGACCGCTTTCTTTGCGGCCTCGCCCAAGGTGGCCGGTATCGCCATCTTCATCCGCGCCGCGGTGAATGCGTTTCCCGGCATCGCCGGCGAATGGCAGCAAATCCTCGTCTTCGTCGCTATCGCCTCGATGGTGCTCGGCGCCTTCGCCGCCATCGGCCAGCGCAATATCAAGCGGCTGATGGCCTATTCATCCATCGGCCATATGGGATTCGCGCTGATCGGGCTTGCCTCGGCCAGCGCCCAAGGCGTGCAGGGCGTGATCGTCTATATGACGATCTACATCGCCATGACGCTCGGAACTTTTGCGGTGATCCTTTCCATGCGGCGCGGCGGCGAGATGGTGGAAAATATCTACGATCTCGCCGGCCTTGCGCGCACCAATCCCGGAATGGCCTTCTTTCTCGCCATGCTGCTGTTCTCACTCGCGGGCATTCCGCCGCTTGCCGGCTTTTTCGCCAAATTCTACGTGTTTCTCGCCGCCATTCAGGCGGGCCTTTATGCCCTTGCAGTGATCGGCGTGCTCGCCAGCGTGGTGGGTGCGTATTATTATCTTTTGATCGTGAAGATCATGTATTTCGACGAACCGGCGGCGGCCTTCCGGCCGATGCCCGGCGTGCTCAAAGCGGTGCTTGGCGTCGCCGGGCTGTTCAACATTCTGTTCTTCGTCTTTCCGGCGCCGCTGCTCACGGCCGCGACCGCGGCGGCGAAATCGCTGTTCTGACGGATGCAGCTTCACCCGACGGCAATTGCGGCGGGCGCGAGCGTGATCGCTCACGAGGTCGTCGGATCGACCAACACCGAAGCATTGGCTTTGGCGCGCTGCGGCGAGCGCGGCCCGTTGTGGATCACGGCGGAACGCCAGACCGCCGGACGCGGACGCCGCGGCAATCTCTGGGTTTCGCAGCAGGGCAATCTGCACGCGACCCTGCTCCTTCGCAGCGTGCCGCCGGCGCGGGCAGGGCAACTTGCCTTCGTGGCCGCCCTTGCAGTGCACGACGCGCTCTTGGGGATGGCGCCACAGGCTGCACCACGTCTGACATTCAAATGGCCGAACGATTTATTGGTCGACCATAAGAAGTTCTGCGGGATATTGGTCGAAATGGAACAAGACGCCGCGGTGATCGGCATCGGCGTGAATTGTGCGTATCATCCGCATGATACGGTGTTCCCGGCGACCGATCTGCGTTGCGCCGGCTTGTCGATCGCCGCCGCCGAACTTTTCCAAATGTTGTCAAAGACGATGCTTGATCGCTTGCGCCAATGGGACAACGGCGCCGGATTTGCCGCACTGCGCGCCGATTGGCTCGCGCACGCGCGCGGTGTCGGGCAGGAGATCCGTGTGCGACTCCCCACGGAAGAACTGCACGGATGCTTTGAGACCCTCGACGAAACCGGGCGGTTGCTGCTGCGTTTGTCCGATGGTCGCGTGCAAGCCATCTCGGCCGGCGAGGTATTCGCCCTCGCGTCCGCGCAAACAGCGGCGGTACGATAGGATTCATGGCGGCTTTCCGGCAGGAATTGGTTTTCGCGCCGCTCGGCGGCGTCGGCGAGATCGGCATGAACCTGTCGCTCTACGGCTTGGGCACCGAGCAGCGGCGCACATGGCTCGCCGTAGATTGCGGCATCGGCTTTGTCGGCGACAGCGCGCCGGGCGTCGATCTCATGCTGCCGGATATCCGCTATCTCATCGAGGAACGGCGAAATCTTTGCGGCATCGTGATCACCCACGGCCATGAGGATCACATCGGCGCGCTTATCGATCTGTGGCCGCGGCTGAAAGTGCCAATCTATGCCACGCCGTTCACCGCCGCTTTGATCCAGGCGAAGATCGAGAGTGAGCCTGGCGCGATCGAAATCCCAATCAAAGTAGTGCCGGTGGGCGGCCGCTTCACTGTGGGTGCTTTCGACATCGAATATGTTTCGGTCGCGCATTCGATTCCGGAATCGAACGCGCTCATTATCCGCACCCCCTTGGGCGCGGTGCTGCATACCGCGGATTGGAAGATCGACCTCGAGCCCGTCATCGGCCCGCCCACCGACGAGGCGAAGCTGCGCGCGCTCGGCGACGCGGGGGTGCTGGCACTGATTGGCGATTCGACCAACGCGGTGCGCGAGGGATCGTCGCCGTCGGAAACCGAGGTGGCCCAATCGCTCGCGGCCTTGATCAAGAGCGCGCCCAATCGCGTCGCCGTCACGACCTTCGCCTCCAATGTCGGGCGTCTGCGCGCCGTCGCCGAGGCCGCGTGCGCCTGCGGCCGCGAAGTGGTCGTGGTCGGGCGCGCCATGGAGCGCATGGTGCAGGTGGCGCGCGAGACCGGTTATTTCGACGGCGTACCGGAATTCCGCAGCCTGGAGACCTACGGCTATCTGCCGCCCAACAAGGTGCTGGCGCTTTGCACCGGCAGCCAAGGTGAGCCGCGTTCCGCGCTGTCGCGCATCGCCCGCGACGAGCATCCCGAAATCACTTTCAACCGCGGCGACCGGGTGATCTTTTCCTCGCGCGCCATACCCGGCAACGAAAAGGCGGTAATGGGGGTCATCAACGGCCTCGTCATTCAAGGCATCGAAGTGATCACCGACCGCACGCATCTGGTCCATGTGTCCGGCCATCCGCGACGCGGCGAGTTGGAACAGATGCTGCGCTGGGTGCGGCCGCAGATCGTCCTGCCGGTGCACGGCGAAGCGCTGCACATGGCCGAGCACGCGGATCTCGCGCGCCGTGTCGGCGTGCCGAAGGTCATCACCTGCCGGGACGGCGACATGGTGCGGCTGGCCCCGGACGGGCCCGCCGTCGTCGATGAGGTGCCATGCGGCCGCTTTTACAAGGACGGCGCGCTTTTAGTGGATGCCCAGGCGCGCACCATTCCCGACCGGCGCAGGCTCGCCTTTGCCGGCGTGGTTTCGGTCGCCTTGGCAGTGACCGAGAAGGGCGAGCTTGCCGCCGATCCGGAAATCGAATTGAGCGGAATTCCGGATACCAATGCCAAGGGGAAGGCGATGGGCGATCTCGTCGCTGAGGCCATCACGGAAATGCTCGAGTCGCTGCCGCGTGCGCGGCGGCGCGATCCGGACGCCCTCGCAGAATCGATTTTCAAGGCCGTGCGCGGCACCCTGTCCCGTGAATGGGGCAAGAAGCCCAGCTGCCACGTGCACGTGCTGACGGTTTGAGGCCGGCTAACGCGCCGGCCATGGGCCGTAGACGCGCCGGGACGGCGGCGGAGGCCGGTAGCGATGCACGCTACTACTGACCGGCGTCTGATAAGCCGGCGCCGAGTAGTAGCTGTACTGCGGATAAGCCTGGGCCGGCGGATAGTAGGTCTGTTCCGGCGGGTAATAGGCCGGCGGCGGAGCATAGACTGCCGCCGCGGCGCAGGGGGCGAAAGTCAGATTGGTCAGCAAGCCGCGCTTTCTCGCCGGCCCGCAGCAGGACGCGCAGGACGTCTGCGGCGGATTGGGCGGTGCTTGATAGGAAGTGGCGACGCCATAATCCGGCGAATAGGGCGCCGGATAACCAGGGCTGTAGGACGGTTGCGGGGAATAAGCTGGGGCGTAGGAAGGCGGCGGCATAGAGCTTCGGTCACGGCTGACGTAGCGGGCCCGCGGCGGCGGCGCCGGTTGTCCCGTGGCGCTGATGCAATGGGCCGGCTGGCCATATTTGTCGGCGCCGCAGATGAATTTCGCGGGCTGCGCGGACGCTGGGGCGAGCAGGCTCGAGCCGACAAGGGCCGCGGCTGCAATGATGTCGGCGCGCAGGTGCATCGGCCTTCTTCCTGACCAGAAGCTGCAAGATTAACATTTGGCACCCGATCATGATACGCAGACCCGGATGGAGCTGATCTTTACCTTAATGTCTTCGATGGAACTTTTTGCGCCATGTCGGTGACGACCGCGGTCGCGATCTATTTCCTGATCTGGTGGATCACGTTATTTGCCGTTCTTCCATTCGGCGTGCGCAGCCAGGAGGAGAGCGGCGAGGTGTCGCACGGCACCGACCCCGGTGCGCCGGCGCTGCCGCGGATCGCCCTGAAGTTGTTGTGGACGACCGTCGTCGCCACGGCGGTTTTTCTTGTTTGCTATTTCGTCTATGTCGAGCGGCTGGTGAACCTTGACGCGCTGGCGGCGCTGCTCGCCCCCGCATCCAAATAAAAAAGAGCAGGGCATGCGCCCTGCTCGTATTGCTTTCCCGCCACGCATTGCGGCTGCCGTTATCGCGGCACCTGCGCTTTCGGGATTTTGGCTCCCTAGACTTGGACCGTCAGCTCGGTCCGGCTTATGCGCCGGCACCCCCCCAATAGACCGCAAAAGGCTAGCCGAAACGTTTTCCGTTGTCACGTGGAAGAGGAAAGGGAAACTGCCCGGCCGGGCCCGTCTGATAGGGGTGCGGCCCCCTTGTGTTTTCCCCGGTGATCCGCTTTGTCTCGCGGGCCGCCATTCCACCGCGAGTCCGCATGCGTCTTTCCCGCTATTTCCTGCCCATCCTGCGCGAAACACCGAAGGAGGCCGAGATCGTCTCCCATCGTCTCATGCTGCGCGCGGGGATGCTGCGGCAGGAGGCGGCCGGCATTTATGCCTTTCTGCCGCTCGGCTTTCGCGTGCTGCGAAAGGTTTGCCGGATCGTGCGCGAAGAGCAGGACCGCGCCGGCGCCGTCGAGATGCTCATGCCGACGATCCAATCGGCGGATTTGTGGCGCGAGAGCGGGCGTTACGACGATTACGGCAAGGAAATGCTTCGCATCAGGGACCGGCACGAGCGGGACATGCTCTATGGGCCGACCAACGAAGAGATGGTCACCGAGATTTTCCGCGCCTACGTGCGTTCCTACAAGGATCTGCCGCTCAACCTCTATCACATCCAGTGGAAATTCCGCGATGAGGTACGCCCGCGCTTCGGCCTGATGCGCGGCCGCGAATTTCTGATGAAGGACGCTTATTCGTTCGACGTCGATGCCGAAGGCGCGCGCCATTCCTACAACAAGATGTTCGTCGCTTATCTGCGTACCTTTGCGCGCATGGGATTGAAATCGATTCCGATGCGCGCGGAATCCGGGCCGATCGGCGGCAACCTCTCCCACGAATTCATCATCCTCGCCTCTACAGGGGAGTCGGAGGTTTTTTGCCACAAGGATTATCTCGATCTGCCCGTGCCGGGCGCGGACGTGAATTTCGACGACGCCACGAGCCTGCAGGCCATCGTCGACAAATGGACCGCGCAATATGCCGCGACATCCGACATGCACGACGCGGCGGCTTTTGCGAAAATCCCCGCCGACAAACAGGTCTCCGCGCGCGGCATCGAGGTCGGCCACATCTTTTACTTCGGCACCAAATATTCGGAGCCGATGAAGGCCGTGGTTGTCGGCGCCGACGGAGTCGAAAGGCCGGTGGAGATGGGCTCCTACGGCATCGGCCCGAGCCGTCTCGTTGCCGCCATCATCGAGGCCTCCCACGACGAGGCCGGCATTGTCTGGCCGGAGCCCGTGGCGCCGTTCAAAGTGGCGATTCTCAACCTCAAACAGGGCGCCAGCGATACCGATGCCGCGGCCGAAAATCTTTATCGCGGCCTACGCGGCAAAGGCATCGACGTGCTCTACCATGATCTCGACGAGCGTCCCGGCTCCAAATTCGCCACCGCCGATCTCATCGGTATTCCGTGGCAACTGCTGGTCGGTCCCAAGGGCCTGGCGGAAGGCAAGGTCGAAATGAAAAAGCGCGCCGATGGCAGCCGCGAGCTTCTCAGCCCCGCCGATGCGCTGGCCTTGCTGTCGCAATGAAATCAGGAACCTGTGCGCTTCGCCGCATCGGACACGGGGCCGCTAGCGTGATTCCGCCAGAATCGGATGAAACTAAAGGCCGCGGGGAGAGGGAATGACCGAGCCCACCGGGACCAAGCCGTTTTCGCCTTTCGAATGGATGCTGTCGCTGCGCTACCTGCGCGCGCGGCGGAAGGAAGGATTCATCTCGGTCATCGCCGGTTTTTCCTTTCTCGGCATCATGCTGGGCGTCGCGACGCTCATCATCGTCATGGCGGTGATGAACGGATTTCGCAAGGAACTCCTCGACAAGATTCTCGGATTGAACGGCCATCTTCTTGTTCAACCAATAGAATCACCGCTCACCGATTGGCAGGAAGTGGCCGGCCGCATCGCCAAGGTCGGCGGCATCATCCTGGCCGCGCCGATCGTGGAGGGCCAGGCGCTGGCATCGTCGCCCTTCAACGCCTCGGGGGTGCTGGTGCGCGGCATCCGCGGCGACGACCTGATGAAGCTGAGGTCCGTCGCCAACAATATCAAGCAAGGAACGCTTAGCGACTTCGACGACGGCCAGGGTGTCGCCATCGGGCGGCGCCTTGCCGACGACTTGTCGCTGCGCGCCGGCGACAGCATCACTCTGGTGGCGCCGCGCGGCGCGGTGACGCCGATGGGCACGACGCCGCGGATCAAGACCTACAAGATCGCCGCCGTGTTCGAGATCGGCATGTCGGAATACGATGCCGCCTTCGTCTTCATGCCGTTGAAAGAGGCGCAGGCCTACTTCAACCGCAATGGCGACGTGACCTCCATCGAGGTCTATACGCAAAATCCCGATCGCGTCGACAGCATCCGCAAGCAGGTCAGCGATGCCGCCGGCCGGCCGATCTTCATGGTCGACTGGCGCCAGCGCAACGCCACCTTCTTCAACGCGCTGCAAGTCGAGCGCAATGTGATGTTCCTGATCCTCACCCTGATCGTGCTGGTGGCGGCGCTCAACATCATTTCCGGGCTGATCATGCTGGTGAAGGACAAGGGGCCGGATATTGCGATCCTGCGCACCATGGGCGCGACGCAAGGTTCGATCATGCGGATCTTTCTCATCACCGGGGCTTCCATCGGCGTAACCGGGACCTTGATCGGCCTTCTCTTCGGCACGGTGGTTTGCCTCAACGTCGAATCGATCCGGCAATTCATCTCCTGGATCACCAACACCGAGCTGTTCTCGCCTGAACTCTATTTTCTCTCGACCTTGCCGGCCGACATGGATCTCGGCGAAACCACCGCGGTTGTGGTGATGGCATTGGCCTTGTCCTTCATCGCCACGCTTTATCCGTCCTGGCGGGCGGCGCGTCTCGATCCGGTGGAGGCGCTGCGCTATGAGTGAGGCCGCCGCCGGCGAAGAGGAAATCCCGGTTATCTTCCTGCATGCCGTCGAGCGGCATTACCCGCAAGGCGATTCCTTTCTCGATATCCTCAAGGGCGCCGAGCTTGCGGTCTGGGCCGGTCAATCGGTCGCGCTGGTCGCGCCGTCCGGCGCCGGCAAATCGACGCTATTGCACATCGCCGGCCTGCTCGAGCATCCGGACGCCGGCGATGTCTATATCGACGGCGTCGGCACGTCGGGCCGTTCGGATGCCGAGCGCACGCGCATGCGCCGCACCGAGATCGGTTTTGTCTATCAATTCCATCACCTATTGCCGGAATTCTCGGCGCTGGAAAACGTGATGCTGCCGCAGATGATCCGCGGCTTGAGCAAGCCCGAGGCGCGTAAACGCGCCGGTGAACTGCTGGCTTATCTCGGCTTGCGCCAGCGCCTGCATCATCGCCCGGCCGAGCTGTCGGGTGGCGAGCAGCAGCGCGTCGCCATCGCGCGGGCGGTCGCCAATGCGCCGCGCATCCTTCTCGCCGACGAGCCGACCGGCAATCTCGACCTGCATACCGCGGATCACGTCTTTGGCGCGCTCACGCAGCTTGTGCGCGCGACTGGCCTCGCCACCATCGTTGCCACGCACAATATGGAGCTCGCCGCGCGCATGGACCGCCGCGTGACGATCAGAGAAGGTCTGGTGGTCGAGCTGGGTTAGCCGGCTTCGCTGCCATCGGCGGCAACTCACGAAGTTTTGTCTAAGACGCGAACGGCGGCCGCCGGACGGAAAGAAGCGGCGCCGGTCACCCCTTCAGCTCGCGGGTAACCCGCGCGATTTCATCGTGTGCGGCTTCCTTGCTGAGGAATTCGGCGTCTTGATCCTCGGCAAAATGAGCAAGGTTGAGCCAGAGCTGCGCCATGCTGATCCAATGCGCCTGCGCTTCCATTGCCGGCGCTTCCTGGGAGAACTTCAAGCATCGCTGGGCACGGGCCCGGAATTCGTCGGCGAGTTCCATCGGGATGACAATCCCACTTTCATGCCCGGTCATGGGCCTGTGCCGCGAGTCCGGCAAGTCACAGCTATGCGAGC
>DASREA010000062.1:0-29598 GCA_035652315.1 Xanthobacteraceae bacterium
GCACTCCCTTGGTAAGGGAGAGGTCGACAGTTCAATCCTGTCCGGCAGCACCACGCCGTTCACCACATAATGCGATTTTGCTTTTGCCGCCTTCATACGCGCAAAGGTCCACGGAACCTCGACCGGCTGCCCCGGCCCGGCCATTGGAACGCGCGCGGCGCGCCGCACGTTTTGCCCGATGTCCATTCCTCCAAGGAGGTCAATGATCATGTCGAGCAAAAACACGATGTTCCTGGCGACACTTGTGCTTTTCGCCATGCCGGCCGCGGCTTCGGCGGCAGCGACCGCGAGCGCGGTCACCGCCCTCAATCTGCGCTCGGGGCCGGGCCCGCAATACAGCGTCGTCGGCGCGATCAACCAAAACGGCCAAGTGACGATCAACGGCTGCCTTCAAGGCAGTCTGTGGTGTGAGGTAAGTTACGCCGGTAAGCAGGGCTGGGCCTATTCGCAATATCTGACGATGAATCTGTCGGGACGCTCGCTGATCGTCTCGCAGAATCTGGCGAATATTCCCGTGATCACTCAAGCGCCGGCCACCACCACCGTTGAGACGGTGGGCGCCGCGCCGATCGTCGCGGGCACGGCCGTGCAAACCGTCATTCCCGCACCCGCACCGGCAACCACTGTCGAAACGGTCGGAGTCGCGTCGCCGGCGCCCGTCGTCGCCGGCACCCTGGTCGAGCCCACCCCTGCTGCGCCGCTCGCGATCATGCCGGCGCCCACCGTGGGCAGCTACGTGACGACGCATCCGCTCGATCCGGTCTATCTTAACGGCGAAGTCGTCGTCGGCGCCGGCTTGCCGGAAAACGTTACCTTGGCGCCGGTCCCCGGCTACGACTACGATTACGCCTACGTCAACAGCGTGCCGGTTCTGGTCGAACCCTCGACGCGGCGGATCGCTTACATCTACCGCTGAGACCAAATGGAAAGCGCC
The DNA here is from genome assembly GCA_035652315.1 of Xanthobacteraceae bacterium. Taxonomy (GTDB): domain Bacteria; phylum Pseudomonadota; class Alphaproteobacteria; order Rhizobiales; family Xanthobacteraceae; genus CANKHA01. Next base: position 935 of record DASREA010000062.1, read on the forward strand.
GGAATGTGAGGCCACGTTCCGGCGCCGAAATTCAACCGCTGGCGAGAGCGGCTATTTCTTCATCGCCTTCTGATAATAGCTGACGTCGACGTATTTCTTCGGGTCGGGCGCCGGTCCTTTCTTTTCACCGTAGATGCTGCGCAGCTTCAGCACGGTTTCAACGCCCTTGATGCTGATCTGGGCGTGCTTGCTCAGCCCGCCCGGTCCGATCAGGCGTTTGTAGGTGCTCTCCGCCTCGGCGTCCGTCATCTTCTTCAGATTGTGCTTCATCACTTCGATGGTGCCAGCCTTGTTGGCGAAGACGTAATCGCTCGCCGCGATGATCGCCCGCGTAAAAGCTTCGACCACTTTCGGATTGGCCTTGGCATAGCTGCGCCGCACCACAAAGGTGCTGCCCTGATAGGCGCCGAGCTCCTGGCTGACGTCGCCGAGGCGGTGGTAGCCTTTAGCCTCCAATTGCTCGTCATTGGGTGCGGAAACGATGCCGACCTGCGCCGTGTTCGATTCCAGCGCCTCGACGCGCTGCCTGGTGCCGCCGACAACCGCGAGCTGATAGTCCTTGCCTTGCACTAGGTGGGCCTTATTTTTGATGATCTGGAATAGCACCGTGGCGTAACCGGAATTGGCCGAATCGACCGCCGCGGTCTTGCCCTTCAGTTGCTTGTAGTCGGTGATTTCCGGCCGCGACACCACGCTCGTAAGGCCCTGGTGCACGCCAAGAATGGCGACCACGTCGTAATCCGGATATTTCACGTCGCCCTCGCCCTCGGTATAGGCGACGATGTTGTCGAAAGAGCTTGAGGCAAACTGATACTTGCCGGCCATCAGGTCGGCCATCTGCTGCTTGGAGCCTTCGGTTCTCTCGGCGGTAGCCTTAAGGCCTTCCTTTTCAAAGAATCCCTTCTCGATGGCGACCCAGGTCACGACGTTAGTGGCGCCGCTGAAGGTCGTAATCTTGATTTCAGTCTGCGCAAAAGCCGGAGCCTGCATGGTGATCGCCGCGCCCGCACTCAGCAAAAACAAGGCCGCGAATCTTGTCATGGTCTTTCTCCCTCCCCATTGTAATTGACTATTTTGCAGGTTCGTATGTCGGAATCTCAATCGTCTGATAGCCGCGGATCACCCGCTCGGAACCGTAGCCCCAGTAATTGCGCAGCGTCTCCGGACCGTGATTCTTGGGATAGAGCGGCAGTTCCTGATGCCAGGGGCGCGGATCGAAATAGCCAAGCGCCTCGTCCTTCATCTGATCCATCTCGGTGAAAAGTTCCACGCGCACCAGATCGGTGTGGCGGTGATAGATCGCGATGTTGTGGCCGATGATGTGGCGGCCCGGCCCCCAGACCAGCGGAATCTTGTTGAACGCCAGGCAATCGCTGGCGCGCCGGATGTCGTCCCAGTTATTCACCTCGAAGGCGATGTGATGAAGCTGCGCCTTCTCGTCGACGACGAAGTTCACCGTATGATGATCGGTGTTGCAACGCAGGAAAAAGAAGTTGTCGTTTCGCGAATCCGAGATGCGGAAGCCGAGCACGTCGCAGTAGAAATCGACGACCTTGTGCACGTCGAGAACCCGGTAAGCGACGTGGCCGAGCTTGAGGATGTTGACCGTACTCTGGCCTTCGTCGCGCCTCGCCGGAAAGCTGTATTCGGCGAAAAGGTCGACCGGGGTGCCCTTGGGGTCGACGAAGCTGACGGCTTCCTTGACGCAGGGCGAGATGCCGCTGCGCCGCTGGCATTTGACGCCTTCGGCCTGCAAGGCCTTGGCGACGTCCTTGAGGTCGGTTCCGGGAGCGACCTGAAACGAAAGCCGGGTCAACTGCCCGCGCTTGCCGCTTTCAAGCTCGATCGCTTCGAAACCCATCTTCGACGCAAGAAAGGCGCGATCCTTGCCGCGTTCGATCACGCTGAGCCCGAGCACGCGGCTGTAGTAATCGATCTGGCCCTCGAGATCCTCGGTCGAGAGCGTGGCATGTCCCAGTCGGCGAACCTTGATCATTGTCGTCTCCCTTATGGCGCGCCGCGTCAGGCGGCGGCATGCGCCCGCACTTCGATTTTCAATTCTCCGATCGGCGCGCATTGCGCGCTGATAACGTCGCCCGGTTTGACCGGGCCGACGCCCTCCGGCGTGCCGGTGAAATAAACATCGCCGGGATAGAGCGTATAGAACGACGAGGCGAATTCGATGAGGCGCGGAATGTCGAAGATGAGATCTCTGGCGCGCGCGGTCTGCCGCAGTTCTCCGTTGACGGACAAGGTGGCGACGAGCGCGCTCGGATCGGCGATCTCATCGGCGGTCACCATCCAGGGTCCAAGCGGCGAATAGCCGTCGATCGATTTGCGGAAGCTGCGGTCCTCGCTGCCGCGCGTAGTCATGTCGAGACCGAGACAATAGCCGGCGACGTGATCAAGCGCCCTCTCCTTCGGGATGTCGCTGCCCTGCTTGCCGATAATGACCACGAGCTCCAGTTCGTGCTCGTTGCGGCGGTCGGGAAAGCGGACCGGCACGCCCTCCGACGGGCCGACCACTGAGGAATTGGCTTTGAGAAAAATGCCCGCTTCGGCGATCTTGGAGGAATGGCGTTTCGGGATATCGGCCGCGAGATCCCGGCGCGCCGCCATTTCCGCGACGTGCTTGGCGTAATTGGTCGGTGCCGCCATGACCTTAGACGGCCGCGCCACTGGCGAAAGCAATTTGACTTGGGCAAGCGGCTTGCCGGGGGCCTTGGCGGCCATGGTTTCGATCCGTGATCGCCAGGCGGGCAAGGCGGCAATGACCGGGTCGCCCTTGGCATCATAGCGGGCGGCGGCGCGGATTTGCTCCTGCGCCTCGGTGACATCGTGCACCCTATCGCCGATCACCACGCCCAATCGGTCCTGGTCAAAACGACACAACTTCATATAACGCGCATCCTCCCGGGCCTTCTATAGACGACATTTCGACGGCCAGCCAGCACGGCGCCGGGTTCGCTTCTTAAGGTGGCGCCGCCGCTATGGACCGGCAGTTTCCACTCGAATATATGACCCCGGCGCATTCCGAGGCAAAGGTCCCGCAAAGCTTCCATGTCCGGCGCCAAATTCAATCTTCTCGGCCTGTCAGGGAGCATTCGCCGCGATTCATTCTGTGTCGCGGTGCTGAAAACCATCCAAGACCATCTGCCGGCCGATGTGGAGCTGACGATTTTCGGGCTGGAATCGATGCCGCCCTATAACGAGGATCTTGATAACGATTCCGACGCGCCGCCGCCGGCACGGGCGCTCAAGCGCGCCATTAATGAATGCAACGGGCTGATCGCAGTCAGCCCCGAATATAACCACGGCATGTCCGGCATCCTGAAGAACGCCATCGACTGGGTGTCGCGTCCTGGCTACGAATCCGTGCTGAAGGACAAGCCGGTGGCGGTGATAACCGTCTCCTCGAGCGGGCGCGGCGGCGTGCGCGCGCAATCGCACATGCATGACGTCTTCTTGTCGACGGTGTCGCGGATCACGCCCGGCAGGCAGGTAGCGATCGGCGAGCCGGAAAAGAAAATCACCAATGGCCGGGTCACCGACCAAAGAACGCTCGCCACCTTGATGCGCACCGTCGACGTGCTGCTCGACGAGATCTGCCTGATCGAGGGGCGGCCGCGACGGCTCCAACGGACGGCGAAAACCAGCCAAGCGGCCGGATAGGCCCCGTCGCATTCACCCGGCGTCAGGAGGCATCGGCGGCTGCCCCGCGGAAGCCATTTCCACCCGATTCCAGGACCTTCCGGCCCGACCCGAGGGTTGTGAAGCATGTGTTGCGACTGCCTCACCTATGCGCCAGCGCGGCGAATATTGCCTCGACAACCCGCCTGGAACCCTTCTAAAAATCGTGGCCAGACCCCGCTGGACTCCACATGCATTACGAGGCCTTTTTCCAGGACGCCCTTGGCAAGCTCCGTCAGGAGGCGCGTTATCGTGTCTTCGCCGATCTTGAGCGCCTAGCGGGCCGGTTTCCGCACGCGCTTTGGCATTCGCCCGGCGGACCGCGCGAGGTCGTGATCTGGTGCTCCAACGACTATCTCGGCATGGGCCAGCACCCCAAGGTGCTGGGAGCGCTGATCGAGACCGCGACGCGGGTCGGAGCCGGCGCGGGTGGCACCCGCAACATCGCCGGGACCAACCATCCCTTGGTTGACCTGGAACGCGAATTGGCCGACCTGCACCGCAAGGAAGCGGCGCTGGTGTTCACCTCCGGATACGTATCGAACGAAACCGGCATTTCAACGCTGGCCCGGCTGATCCCCAATTGCCTGATCCTTTCTGACGCCTACAACCACAATTCGATGATCGAGGGCGTGCGCCAATCGGGCTGCGAGAAAAGAATCTGGCGCCACAACGATGTCGCGCATCTCGAGCAATTGCTCGCAGAAGCCGATCCGGCGCGGCCAAAGATGATCGTCTTCGAAAGCCTTTATTCGATGGACGGCGACGTGGCCCCGGTGCAGCGCATCTGCGATCTCGCCGAACGGTACGGCGCCTTCACCTATATCGACGAGGTGCACGCCGTCGGGATGTACGGGCCGCGCGGCGGTGGCATCGCGGAGCGCGACGGGGCGATGCAACGCATCGATGTCATCGAGGGCACGCTGGCCAAAGCTTTCGGCTGCCTCGGCGGCTACATCACCGGCCGCGCCGCGACAATCGACGCGATCCGCTCCTATGCGCCCGGGTTCATTTTCACTACGGCGCTCCCCCCCGCGATCTGTGCTGCCGCCGCTGCCGCGATCCGTCACCTGAAAACCTCGCATTGGGAACGCGAGCGTCATCAGGAGCGCGCCGGCCGCGTCAAGAGCGTGCTCAGCCATGCCGGCCTGCCGGTGATGCCGAGCGAAACGCACATCGTCCCGGTCATGGTGGGCAATCCGGAAAAGTGCAAGGCGGCGTCAGACCTGCTGCTCAGCGAGCACGGCATCTATATCCAGCCGATCAATTATCCGACGGTTCCGCGCGGCACTGAGCGTCTACGCATCACGCCCTCGCCCTTCCATGAAGACGCGCTCATCGACCGGCTGGCCGAAGCCTTGGTCGACGTCTGGCAACGGCTCGACCTGCCGCTGACCAAACGCGCATTAGCGGCCGAATAGCGATTTCCCTTTTATTTTTCCGGCGGCATCCGGTCTGCTTTGCGCGTATGATCTTTGGGCGCGCCGGTGAAAAGCCGCGCGAAGAGCGGCAGCGATAGCGACACCGAAAGAAAGCGCGCGAGCTGATGCGCGCCGACGAAGACTGGGTCGATGTTGAGCGACAGCGCCAGCACCATCATCGTGTCTTGCGCGCCGGGGGCAAAGGCGATGACCAGATCGGCAATGGGAGTCGTCGTCAGTTTGGCAACCAGCACGGCAAAGGCGGTAGCGATGGCCACCGCCACCGCAAACGAGCCCAGCGCAGCGCCGAGATAGCCGAACAACATGCGCGCCGGTGTATTGGCGAAGCGGGCGCCGACCGTGGCTCCCATGGCGACGATCGCGGGGCTGACGATCCAGGTCGGCAAATTTGCGTGCATGAAGCCGCTGCCGTGCAGAATGCCGGATCCGAGCATGGCGCCGAATACCATGCTCGCAGGAAAATTGATCCAACGCAGGGCGAAAGCCGTCAGCGTGGAAAAGCCGGCGAGAATTCCGATGTCCGTCCAGCTCGCCGTGAAGGCCGACGCGCCAAGGCTAGCGGTGGGCGGCGCCATTAATCCGAACAAAGCCAAACCGCCGGGCAAGCCGACGGCGAGGAAAATCACTCGGACGGTTTGCACGATGACGACCCCGCGGATGTCGGCACCGCTGTGTTGCGCCAAGGCGATGACCTGAGCCATGCCACCGGGCGAAGCGCCATAGAGCGCCGAATCCGGGCTCCAACGATGCACGGTTCGCAGGTAGGTCATCGCTCCAAGCGTCATGCATAGCGCGGAGATGGAAATGATCAGGATGCTGAGCGGCCAATCGACGACGCCGTGCAGAGTCTGCGGTGTCACGGTGGCCCCGATCGAAATTCCGACCACGATGAAGACGATCCGCGCCAGCGGCGCTGGAACCGTCGTGGTGCGGCCCCATAGCGCAGCAACCGCGACCGCCAAGATCGATCCGCAGATGAGCGCCGCGGGAAAGTGGATCCACACAAACAAAATGGCCCCGCCAGCTGCGATCAGCAGCGTCTCGAGGCACTGCATGGCTTTGCGATAGCGCGGGTCGGAGGGAAACATCGTTGCATCCGCTGGCAAACTTAGGCCGCGCCCAGGAGCGCGGCCTGAGACGATCAATGCCGTGGATCACAAGCGCGGTCAAACGAGGTCAGGCCGAGTGCAGTCGCCGCTCGCTGAGCACGATCCTCACAAGATCGGCGGTATTTTTGGCGCCAAGCTTTTCCATGATCCGTGCGCGATGGACCTCGATCGTGCGCGGGCTGATGCCGAGTGCACGGCCCGCCTCCTTGTTGGAGGCGCCGCCGGCGATCTGGCTGAGCACTTCGCCTTCGCGTGGCGTCAACAGCTCCTGGCCGGGAAAGTGCCGCGGAAGGCTGTCGATTGCGGCTTTGGTTCGGCGCTTCCGAGCCTCCAGCGCCTCACCGATCCGCCTCGCCACCGCCGCGGCGTCAAAGGGCTTCTCAATCACGTCGAGGGCGCCATGTCTGATGGCATCGACGGCCATCGGGATGTCGGCGCGGCCGGAGATGATGAAGATTGGCGCCGTGAAGTTCCTTGCGTTCAATTTTCTCAGCACCTCGAGGCCGGAGATGCCTGGCATGTGCACGTCGAGCAAAATGCAAGCTGGCATTATCTCCCGCGTTGTTTCCAAAAGGGATGCACCCTCCGCAAAACTCGTTACCGTATAGCCTTCGAGCGCTAGGACAACCGCCAGCGCCTCCCGAACCGCTGGATCGTCGTCGGCGACGAAAATCTCGCCTTGGTGATTTAGTTGCTGATTCATCTGCCTGTTCTCCCGAATCGAACGCTGGGCCGCAGCGTTCGTTTGCCTTCGATTCGGCCATTCGGCAGCGTGCAGATGGAGCATCGGTGCGGCGAACGGTCGTTAGTTCGCGGGCCAGCGTGGCGTCGATACCGGCCACGGTGGCCGTCTCCAGACGCGGGACTTTTCGGCGGAGCTCGCAGTCCGCTTCAAAGCGAACCGTTGGCCTACCCGCTATAGTTGTATATATACGTCATTTCCCCTAGGCGGCGCAATTGCGTTGACCCCGGGCAGGCGAACGGCCTTCAGAATGTGGATAAGTCCTCCCCGATTAAGTGCCGTTGGCGGCGGATAGGGGGAAAGCGAGTCTATCCCCCTGATCTTCCCGAAACGGTGGACAATCCGCGCCGAGGTGTGATGACCTGACGGCAGTGGGAGCGTCAGCGCCTCGGGGCGGCTCGGGCATTTTCGCCTGGCGGGGTGCGGGAGTGGTGTCTTGCCAGGCTGGGCTGTCATCGCCGTCGCGCTCGGCTACGTCGGGCTGCTGTTCGCAATCGCCAGCTACGGTGACCGGAAGCGGCATCTGGCCCGCAAGAGCGGCGCACACCTCCTGATCTATCCGCTGTCGCTCGCGATCTATTGCACTTCCTGGACCTTCTTCGGCTCGGTCGGGCTCGCTTCGCGCGCCGGATTCGAATTCATTGCGATCTATGTCGGTCCGATGCTGATGATCGGCCTCTGTTCGCCGTTCATCGTGCGTATCGTGCGGATCGCCAAGGCGCAGAACATCACCTCGATCGCCGATTTCATCGCCGCCCGTTATGGAAAGCACCAGGCGGTTGCCGCCTTGGTAACGGTGATCGCCATCGTCGGCATGCTGCCTTACATCGCGCTGCAGCTCAAAGCCGTCTCTTCCTCGCTGTCCACCGTCCTCTCCCATTACGCCGTCAATTCAGGCGCGGTCCAGGCGGCGCCCCCTGAGACCGCGCTGGTCGCCGCATTTTCGCTGGCGCTGTTTGCCGTGCTGTTCGGCACACGCCACATCGACGCAACCGAGCATCAGCACGGGTTGATGCTGGCGATTGCCACCGAGTCCGTCGTCAAGCTATTGGCGTTCTTCGCCGTCGGAATCTTCGTGACCTTCTGGATGTTCGACGGGCCGGCGTCGTTGTTCCACCAAGCCATGCAGAATCCTGGCGCGGCATCGGTGCTTACCGCAACGCCAAACTTCGGAACGTTGCTGACCATGACCTTCCTGGCGCTGTTTGCCATTGTTCTGCTGCCGCGCCAGTTCCACGTAACGGTCGTCGAAAATAACAATGAAGCCGAGATCTCGCGCGCCGCCTGGCTGTTTCCACTATATCTCGTCCTCATCACGATGTTTGTCTTGCCGATCGCAGTGGCCGGGGTAATGACCTTTTCCGGCGGGCGCACCGACAGCGACATGTTCGTCTTGACGCTTCCGCTCGCCGCCGGCTCCGACCTCGTGGCGCTCGTCGCTTTTGTCGGTGGCCTATCGGCCGCCACAGCCATGGTGATTGTCGAGACGGTGGCGCTCTCCATCATGGTGTCAAACGACATTATTATTCCCTGGGTGCTACTGAAGCGCCGGGACATGCCGCTCTCTGCGCACGAAGACATGGGGGCGTTGCTGTTGACAGTGCGCCGCATCGCCATCTTCGTCATTTTGTTCCTCGCTTACATGTATTTCCTGATCGGTGGCGAGGCGCAGCTTGCTTCGATTGGGCTTTTGTCATTCGCGGCCATCGCTCAGCTTGCGCCGGCGTTCTTCGGGGGGCTGATCTGGCGCGGCGGCACCGCGCGCGGCGCGATTGCCGGAATGACCGTCGGCATTCTGATCTGGGCCTATACGTTGCTGCTGCCAACTTTTGCCGACATCGGCATGGTGAGCCGGGAATTCCTCGCGCACGGTCCGGGCGGCCTTGCCTTTCTGCGGCCGGAAGCGCTGATCGGACTATCGCTGCCGCCGCTTGTGCATGGCGTGTTCTGGAGCCTGGCGCTGAATGTGATCGCCTACCTTGTCTTTTCCTTCAGCCGGATGCCGGTTTCCGCCGAGCGCTTGCAGGCCAATGCCTTCGTGCCGTCGGAACGCGATCCGGTCGCGCCAAGCTTCCGCCGGTGGCGTTCTTCGGTCACGGTGGAGGAACTGACGAAAACCGTCGGCATCTATCTCGGCGAGGAGCGCGCGCTCGCCGCCTTGAGAAGTTTCGCCGCAAACCGGCGGATCAACCTTGAGCCCGCAAGCGAGGCCGATTTCCAGCTGCTGCGCCACGCCGAATACCTGCTGGCTTCCGCCATCGGCGCCGCCTCATCCCGCCTCGTGCTCACGCTGCTGCTGCGCCGGCGCGTGCTTTCCACCAGCCGCGCCCTGAAACTGCTCGACGATGCCAACGCTGCGATCCACTACAACCGCGAGATCCTACAGACCGCGCTCGACCACGTCCGCCAAGGCATCGCCGTCTTTGACAAGGACATGCGCCTGATTTGCTGGAACCGGCAGTTCGGTGAAATTCTCGATCTTGCCGCCGACGTCATGCAGGCCGGCCTCACTCTCGAAGATATTCTCCGGCTGCAGGCCGAACACGAGGCGGGCGGGCGCAGCCCCCCTGAAAACGTCTTGCGCGAGCGTCTCGCCCGCTACCTTTCCGGCTCGCAGCCCTTCCTCGAGCGCTTCGCCGCGCACAAGCTCGTGGTCGAGATACGCACCAACAAGATGCCCGATGGCGGCATCGTCATCACCTTCAGCGATATGACTCCGAGCGTCGAGGCTGCGGAAGCTTTGGAGCGCGCCAACGAAACCCTAGAGCGCCGCGTGCGCGAGCGCACGGAAGAGCTGACCAGGCTCAATGCCGAGCTTGTGCGTGCCAAGGCGCAGGCCGAGGAGGCGAATATCTCCAAGACCCGGTTTCTGGCCGCCGCCAGCCACGACATTCTGCAGCCGCTCAACGCGGCGCGGCTTTACGTCACCAGCCTGACCGAACGATCCGGCGCAGCCGACAACACGCGCCTCGTCAGCAATATCGACGCCTCGCTGGAAGCGGTGGAGGAAATTTTCGGGGCGCTCCTCGATATTTCCCGGCTGGATACCGGCGCGATGAAGCCGGAATTGGTCAACTTCCGCATCGACGAATTGCTCGACCATATTGAGGTGGAATTCGCGCCGCTGGCGCGGGAGAAGGGTTTGAAGCTGATCTTCCTGCCTTGCTCACTGACCGTGCGCTCCGACCGCCGTCTCCTGCGCCGGCTAGTGCAGAATTTGGTCTCGAACGCCATCAAATATACCCGTGAAGGCCGCGTCTTGGTCGGCTGCCGCCGCCGCGGCGGCAAATTGCGAATCGATGTCTACGACACCGGTCTGGGTGTGCCGCAGACGAAGCAACGCGAGATCTTCAAGGAATTCCACCGCCTCGAGGAAGGCGCCAAGGCGGCGCGCGGTCTCGGCCTCGGCCTCTCGATCGTGGAGCGTATCGCGCGCGTGCTCGATCACCGCATCGAAGTCGATTCGGTGCTCGGCCGCGGCTCGCGCTTCTCCATCGAGGTTCCCGTGGCCAGCGCCGGCGCGCGCGTCGTGACGCAATCCGACGACGCGGCGCGTCTGCAGCCGCGCACCCTTGTGCACGCCACCGTGCTCTGCCTAGACAATGAAGTCTCCATTCTCGATGGCATGCAAACCCTTCTCGAGGGCTGGGGCTGCCGCGTGCTGAAGGCGGAAGATCTGCCATCGGCCGCCGCCAGCGTCGAGCAGGCCGGCCTCATGCTCGATGGCCTCCTGGTCGATTATCATCTCGCCGACGGCAACGGCATCGATGCCATTATCGAGCTGCGCAGGCGCTTCGGGGCCGATCTGCCGGCGGTTCTCATCACCGCGGATCGCGGCCCCCAGGTGCGTGCGGAAGCGCGGGTGCACGATATTCAGGTGCTCAACAAACCGCTGCGGCCGGCGGCGCTGCGCGCGCTGCTCGCGCAATACCGCGTTCGCCGCGTAGCGGCCGCCGAGTAAGGCAATCCTGAAACGGCGGGAGATCAGCCGGCGAGCGATGCCGGCTGCCACTGGCCGATTTCGATCTTCGCCGCGGCGATGACGGCCTGGGTGCGGCTTTCCACCCCAAGCTTTTGCAGGATCGCGGAGACATGGGCCTTTACCGTGGCCTCCGACACCGCAAGGGCATAGGCGATCTGTTTGTTGAGCAGACCCTCCGAAAGCATCATCAGCACGCGAACCTGCTGCGGCGTCAGCGTGGCCAGCCGCGCCAGGAGATCGGCGGTGCGCGCGTCTGTCTCCCTGCCGAGATCGACGTCGGGCGGCGTCCATTCGCGGCCCGACAGGACGTTGCCGATCGCCGCGCGCATCGGTTCCACGGCCAGCGTCTTTGGGATAAAGCCCGCCGCGCCAAAATCCATGCAACGGCGGATCACTACGGGATCGTCATTGGCGGAAACGACCATTACTGGCACGCTGGGATATTGGGCACGCAGGCACATCAGGCCGGAAAAGCCGCGCACGCCGGGCATGGTGAGATCGAGAAGGACGAGATCGACATCGTCGTCGCGATCGAGAAGTTTGGTGATCTCGTCGAAATTGCCGGCCTCGGCAATGTCGATGCGGTCGGAAAGGCCCTTGATCGCCTCGCGCAGGGCCCCGCGGAAGAGCGGATGATCGTCAGCAATGATCAGACGGTAGTTCAATGCGTGAAAGTTTGCCGGCCCTTGTACGCGCATTTTTGTACAACCCCCGCACTCACCTTACACGAATTCCGATAGGCCGCCAGTCTGGCATACCAAATGCCAGCGGCCAAGCGGTTCCCCCTCTATCGTCTGCGGCTGCCGATAAACTGCAGTAAAACCTCGCGTTTATGCGGTTGGACGCGGTGCTCGATCAGATAGATGCCTTGCCAGGTGCCAAGGCCGGGAGCCCCACCGCGGACCGGTACTTGCAACGACACGCCCGTCAGCATCGCTTTGATGTGCGCCGGCATGTCATCCGGCCCCTCTACCTTATGCACCCAGTCTGCATCATCGGGCGCCAAGCGCCGCAGCGCCGTAAGCAGATCTTTCTGCACATTGGGGTCGGCATTCTCCTGGATGGCCAGCGAGGCCGATGTGTGGCGAAGATAGATCAACAGCAACCCGTCAGCGGCGGCGCATTTCCCGAGAAAGTGGCTGACATCTTTTGTGATTTCAATAAAAGCCGGGCCCTGGGTCGGCACCGTGAGCGTCGCGCCCGCGATCACATCCGGGCTCGACGTCTCGATTGCGGAAAGTGGATTCACTGGCGGGCTCTTTGGGGCGACGAACCTAACCCTTCCTGAACAAATCTCTTTGCAAACCGACGATGAGATCGACCAGGCGCTGCCAGACGGTAACGGTGAATCCCTTGATGCGATCGACGTCGGACTGGGCGAGGAAGGGGAATGAAGGCTCGGCCTTGCGTGCCGGCGGCTCAGGCTGGACGCCCTGCGGCAACGGCAGTCCGCGCGCCAGCATTTCGCGCTTGAGCGCAGCGTTCTGCTCCTGCAAACGCTCGATTTCCTTCTCCATCACCGCCCGATCCTCCGGCGCGAGCTGGCATGCCCATCCGACGGCGTGCCTGGCGCAAAAGGTCACCTGCCCCGTGCGGTTGTCGAGGCGCACATAGCCGTCCTGGACACGGCTGAATATGTAGCGGTCCTGGGCCGATTCTTCCGGCGGTCTTTCGCTCGGTTTCCGCAGCGGCCTTTCCGGTGGCGGCGTCTCGGGCGCAGGCCCCATAACCCGTCCTGTTTCGTCCCCGCCTCGTTTTGGCGCCAGTTCGGGTCCTTGCTGCGGCGTAGCTTCCAGGGGCGCAGGCGCGGAACTCGCGGAAGGCTGCGGCGCGGAAGGGGTGGCCGCGCCGTTTCCGCCGCTTGGCCGCGGCTTCGCAGCTTCGGACGGCAGCGGCGCACTATCCCGAGGTGCCGGCGTGCTGGGAACCGCCTGTGGCGCCGAACCGTTCGCCCCAGGAGGCGATGCGCTTTCCTGGGCGCGGGCCAGGGCTACGGCCAAGGCGGCGAACAGAATGGATACGGCGGCAATGCGGCCCATGGCTCTCCGGCCTACGCGGTACGTTTGGCGGAACGTCACCGCAGTATCGCATGCATGCGGCCGAACACGACCGCTTTTCCGCATCATGGTTGTTGGGCCAGCGACCCGTGATCAAGCGCCGTGGAAGGCAGCCATTTCACCATCGCATAGGGGCGTTTCTCCGTGTCTAATCAAGACCTTGTCCTGAACTTCCGGATTCTTGACTCGCCCATACCCACTCAGTATGGTCCGCGCGCCTTCGAAGGCGGCGGGACTTCCTTGATTGCCAGACAGCGTGAGTGTCGGAAGCATGGCTGACGGCGCGCGCGACAATGGCGGCAACGGCACCTCGCCGGATGACGAGGCGGCTCTCTCGGCGAGGCTCAAGCGGCTCGGCGAACGGCTCGATGAGCATGCTCGCCATTCTGCCGAAGACAGTCCCGGCCCCTCCCTGGGTGCGGATACATCGGCGATAGCGCGCGGTTTCCGGCTCTCCACCGAGCTTGTCGCGGGCGTCTTGGTGGGTGCCGTTTTCGGCTGGCTACTCGATCGCTGGCTCGGCACATCCCCATGGGGGCTGATTGTTTTGTTGTTACTCGGCTTCACCGCCGGCGTGCTCAACGTCATGCGCGCCGCGGGCGTGGTCCGCGAAAGGAAATTGGACGACTAAGACAGCGCCATGGATCCCATCCACCAGTTTCATATCGTCAATTTGTTTTCGCTTGGCAGGATCGGCAATACCGAGATCGCCTTCACCAATTCCGCCGCGTTCATGCTCGTTGCCGTTCTGGCCTTGACGCTCTTTCTGGTGGCCGGCACGGCCGGCGGCCGCGCGGTGCCCACGCGTCTCCAATCAGCGGCTGAAATTACCTACGAGTTTGTCGCCGCGATGCTGCGCACCACCGCCGGCCAGGAGGGGATGCGTTTCTTTCCCTTCGTCTTCACAATTTTCATGTTCGTGCTGGCGCTGAACATGTTCGGCCTGATCCCCTACGGATTCACGGTCACCAGCCATATCGTCATCACTGCGGCGCTGGCGCTGCTGGTGTTCTTCACCGTGCTGACCCATGGGCTGATGCGGCACGGCCTGCATTTCTTCAATTTGTTCGTACCGAAGGGCGTGCCGATCTACATCCTGCCGATGATTGTCGCGATCGAGATCCTTTCTTTCATCTCGCGGCCGATCTCACACAGCGTCCGTTTGTTCGCCAACATGCTGGCCGGCCATATCGCGCTGAAGGTGTTCGCTGGCTTCATCATCCTGCTCGGTGGAGCACTTGGGGCCATTGGCTGGATCGGCGGCGTCTTGCCCTTTGCCATGATCGTGGCGCTAACCGCGCTCGAAACCCTGGTGGCCTTCCTGCAGGCCTATGTCTTCGCCATTCTCACTTGCATCTACCTTAACGATGCGATTCACCCGGGTCACTGAGACCCGATCGGGACGCAGAACGAACCTCAAGAGGAGTCGGTTATGGATCCAGTGGCAGCGAAATACATCGGCGCGGGCATCGCGGCGATCGGCATGGGCGGCGCCGGCGTCGGCGTCGGCATTATTTTCGGCAACTACCTTGCCGCCGCGATCCGCAATCCATCAGCGGCGGCCGGCCAATTCGGCAACCTGATCTTCGGCTTTGCCATCACCGAGGCGCTCGGCATCTTTTCGCTGCTCATCGCACTGCTGCTGCTGTTCGCGCTCTAAGCGCCACGGGAACTAGGCGGACAGCATACGATGGCCGAACCGGCACATACCGCAACCACTGAGCAGGTGCCGCAGGGCGAGCACGACGGCGGCTTTCCGCCGTTCAATGCGCAGACTTTTCCCTCGCAATTGCTCTGGCTCGCGGTGTTTTTCGTCCTGCTTTACGCCTTGATGGCGAAATGGGCGCTGCCGCGGGTGGCGCGCGTCCTCGAAAATCGCCAGAAGGGCATTGCCGACGACCTTGCCGAGGCTGCCCAGCTCAAGGACCAGGCGGACCAGGCGATCGCCGCTTACGAAAAGGCGCTTGCGGATGCCCGCAGCCGCGCTCAGGCGATCGCCTCTGAAACCCGGGAAAGGCAGGCCGCGGAGACCGAAGCCTTGCGCAAGAAGGTCGAAGACGATCTGAGCGGCCGGATGGCTGACGCGGAAAAAACCATCGCCGCCAAGAAGCAGGCAGCTTTGGCCAATGTCCGCGCCATCGCGCAGGACGCTGCCGGAATGATCGTCGAGCGGCTGATCGGATCCCCACCCAGCGCCGCGGCGGTCGACGCCGCGGTCAGCGAGGCGCTGAAGCGCAATCCCTAAGGCAGGCGATAGGGCCGCAAGGACACGAGGAAACGTTTCCATGCTGTATGAAGCCGAATTCTGGGTGGCCGTGGGTTTTATCGTCTTCCTCGCACTGCTCGGCTTCGTCGGCGTGCATCGCCAACTCGCGAAGGCGCTGGACGATCGTGCCGCCCGGATCAAAGCCGAGCTCGACGATGCCCGACGCCTGCGGGAAGAAGCCGCCAAGCTGCTCGCCGAATACGAGCGCAAGCGCCACGAGGCGGAAACCGAGGCAGCTCTTATCGTCAGCGGCGCTAAGGCCGACGCGGAACGCATGGCGCTGGAAGCCAAGACCAAGCTCGACGAATTCGTCAGCCGGCGGACCAAGCTCGCCGAGAGCAAGATCGCGCAGGCCGAGATTCAGGCGATGGCCGAGGTCAAGGCCGCGGCCGCCGACGCCGCGGCCGCGGCGGCCGAGAAAATCCTGCGCGACACAGCCAAGGGCGACGTGGCGCAGAAACTGCTCGACAGCAGCATCGCGGACATCAAAAACAAGTTCAATTAGCTCCTTCCTTTTAGGCGATTTTGCCGCTTTTTCCTTCGCCGACTCTTCTAATAACCCCCCGTTGCCGCTTATGATTCGCTAGCGATTCGTTGGGGGAATGCGGCGGCGCACTGCCAGCCAGGCATTCGGAGGGGCCGATGGTCATCTTCGATTGTAATGGCGTACTTGTCGACAGCGAGGGGATTGCCGCCAGCGTAGCGGCGGAAGAGTTCAACCGGATCGGCTTCCCGCTGACGCCGGAGATTGTCGGACGCCACTTCGCGGGCCGACGCAACGCCGATATGTTTGCTGCGGTGGAAGCCGCAACGGGCCGCAAGCTGCCGTCCACTTTCAATGCGATCGTGACCGCCGCGATCCTGCGCCGCTTTCGCACCGAGCTGCGCGCCATGCCCCATGTCGCCTATGCCTTGACCTGGCTACGCGGGCCGAAATGCGTTGCCTCTTCGTCGAGCCTCGAACGGATCCGGGTCAGCCTGGAGACCACGGACCTCCTGCGCTTTTTCGGCGTCAATCTTTTTTCGGCGACCGACGTGGCGCGCGGGAAACCGGCGCCCGATCTTTTCCTGCGCACCGCCGCGCGCATGGGCATAACGCCGGCGGATTGCATCGTGGTCGAGGATTCGGCGCCCGGCGTGGCCGCGGCCTGCGCCGCGGGAATGACGGCCATCGGATTCCTCGGCGCCAATCATTCGGACCCAAGCGCCGGGGCAAGCCTGATGGCGGCCGGCGCCCGCACCATCATTGCCGATATGCGCGCGCTCAAGAGTACGGTATTCGCCCTGCGCGGATGGTAGCGGGCGCTCAGGTATGAGCGGCCGGCTTGCGCGGCTTGGTAGCAGGCTTCTTCACCGGCTTCTTCGTTTCCGCCACCGGATCGAAGCCAACATAGACGATATAAGAATTGATCTCGTCGACCACAGGGAAGCTGACGTCGCTGTCGATATGGACGAAGGAATTGTCGGTCTTGCCGTCGGGGATGCTGACCGAAACCTTGGCGAGTTTCGAGACGATAGTCCTCGGCTGCGGGCCTTCCTGCACAACGGCAATTCGCAACGGCAATTCCACGTCGCCGGGACCGCCGGCGGGGCCGACCAAGACCCGGCCCTGAACACCGACCTTCATATGCATGACGTGGTCCGTCACTTTGCAGTCGCGCGCCATGTCGCCAATTGTGCCTTGGTAGCGCAGCGAATAGGGATCCGTATTGCCCGGCGGCAGGATGAGCGTCGCGGCGCCCTGCCTCACCGTGATGTCTGGGCAAACAGTCTCCACCGGGTTGGCGTAGAGCGGCAGAGAGGTTTCCGGCTGCGCGTTCTTAGTGCCGAAGAACTCGGCGAAGCGGCTTCCGACCGAGGGCGAGGCCGTGGTGGGGCTGCCGGAGCCGGACGCGGCCGTCGATGCCGAGGCATTCGATCCCTCGCCTCCGCCGAAAATCCGCTGGGTAGAACAGCCCGCCGCCAGAACGGCCAAGGAAATGGCCGCAACGGCACGAAGAGTCCCGTAGCGGAGGCCTGGAATCCCTGTCGCCAAACTCATGCTCGCTTGATCCCCACGACTTCGAACAAATTATAGCACCGCGACCGTGGCGGGCGCGTGGCGGCCAAAAATGGTTAAGGCGCCGCGTCGCCCTTCAGGCGCGCATAAAGCAGATGGTCCTGCCAGGATCCGTTGATGCAGAGATATTCCCGGGCGTAGCCCTCCCGCGTGAAACCTGTTCTTTCCAGCAGCCGGATCGACGCGGCATTGGTGGGGAGACAGGCGGCCTCTACGCGGCGTAGGCGCAAGCTCGAAAAGCTATAGCCAAGGAGCGCGCGCACCGCGACGGTCATATAGCCGCGCCGGGCATAGGCCTCGCCCATCCAATAGCCGAGGCTGGCGGATTGCGCGACCCCACGACGTATGTTGGTCAAGGTCACACCGCCGACCATGGTGTTATCGACGGTGCGGAAAATGAAAAAGGGATAGCCCTGATCGCGGCGCTGATCTTCCAAATAGCGCCGGATGCGCCGCCGAAAGGCGCTGCGGCTGAGATCGTCGGCGGGCCATGTCGGCTCCCAGGGCACCAGGAAGTCGCGGCTTGCCGCACGCAAGGCCGCCCATTCCTCGAAATGCGCCATTTGCGGCGTGCGCAAGATCACGCTTTCTCCGGCGACCGAAAACGTAGATTCGGCGAGACTCGCTGAGCGAAAGAACGCCATGCGGGTTGATCGGGCTCAGGCCGCCTCGCGATAAAGGTTGGCAGCGATGGTTGCCGCTGCTTCGAGCCCCGTTCCCGGGCCGAGCACGGCGACGGCGGGGCGGCTGCTGCGGATCATCTTGCCGCCGGCGGCGCGTGCGCTTTCAACGGTGACCGCCTCGATCTTAGCGACAAGCTCGGGGACCGGGATCGGCCTGCCGAAGGCCAGCATTTGCCGGGCCAGTTGCTCGGCACGGGAACGCGAACTTTCCAACGCCATCAACAAACCAGCCTTCATCTGCGCCTTGGCGCGGGCGACTTCGGCCTCGGTCAGATTTTCCGCCGCAGCGGTAATCTGGTCAACGACAACCCGCATCAATTCAGGCGCGTCCGCCTCGGCAGTGCCGCTGTAGAGCGAGAACATCCCCGTGTCGGCATAGGACAAGTGGAAGGCATAGATGGAATAGCAAAGACCACGTTTCTCGCGCACCTCCTGAAACAGCCGCGAGGACATGCCGCCGCCGAGCGCACTTGTAAAGACCTGCAGGCTGTACAGCGCGGGATCGGTCTGCGAGACGCCCTGCAGCGCCATAGTCAGATGGACCTGCTCGAGATCGCGCTTTTCGATATGCACCCCGCCACCGAACCGGGCGGGCTCGGGCACCGGCGCCGCAGGTCCTCCAAAACTTGCAAAACGCCGCTCGACTTCGGTGACGATCATCCCGTGGTCGAGTGCCCCCGCGGCTGCAACGATCATGTCGGGGGCCTTGTAATGACGCGCGAGGTAGGAGCGCAGCCGCATCCCGTCAAACGAGCGCACCGTCTCCGGCGTACCAAGAATCGAGCGGCCGAGCGGCTGCCGCGGGAATGCCATCGCTTGCAAATGATCAAAAACGATATCGTCCGGCGTATCTTCGCTGGCGCCTATTTCCTGCACGATGACGTGCTGCTCGCGGCGCAGCTCGGTCGCGTCGAAAGTGGGATCAGCTAGAATGTCGGAAAGCACGTCGATCGCCAGCGGGACATCGGCTTTCAGTACGCGCGCATAATAGGCAGTCATTTCCGCGCTGGTTGCCGCATTGAGATCGCCGCCGACCGCTTCGATTTCCTCAGCGATCTGCCGCGCCGTGCGCCTGGAGGTGCCTTTGAAGGCCATGTGCTCCAGCAAATGCGAGATGCCATGCTCGTCGGGCCGCTCGTCGCGGCTGCCCGACCCGACCCAGACGCCGAGCGACGTCGTCTCAAGGTGCGGCATAGCGTCGGTCACAACCACAAGCCCGGATGGAAGACGCGTGACTTCGACACTCATGCGGCAGCTCCTTCTTGCGCGGCGCGGCTGGCCGCCAGAATGAAACGTTCAATCGCCAGCTGATCGGCCGGCAGCCGGGTAGCGCGTTCCGGCCTTTCGTTGAGGCCGGAAAGCCAGTCGGGAAGGGCTGGCCGCCGATGGCAAGCCGCCTCGACGGCATCGGGAAACTTGGCGGGATGCGCGGTCGCTAACGACACCATCGGCACCGACGGGTCGCGGCTTTCCTTCTCGGCGACGGCGATTCCGACCGCGGTGTGCGGATCGATGCAATAGCCTGCTTCCTTGAGCAACGCGCGGATGGTCGCCGCGGTTTCCTCTTCGTCGGCGCGATCCGCCGTGAAGAGCCCACGGATCATGGATAAGGCCCCGCCGGAAAGGCCGAAGGTTCCTGCCTGCGCCAGGGAATGCATCAAGGCGCGCACCGCGCTGGCATCGCGCTCATAGGCATCGAACAGCAGGCGCTCGAAATTCGACGACACCTGGATGTCCATGGAAGGAGACGTCGTGGGGACAACGCCGCGCAGTTCGTAGGTGCCCGTCGCCAGCGTGCGCACAAGGATGTCGTTGACGTTGGTGGCGATGACCAGGCGGTCAATCGGCAAGCCCATCCGCTGCGCGACATAACCTGCATAAATATCGCCGAAATTGCCGGTCGGCACTGTGAAGGCGATCTGGCGCTGCGGCGACCCCAATGTCACTGCGGCGGTGAAGTAATAGACGGCTTGCGCGACGATGCGCGCCCAGTTGATCGAATTGACACCGGAGAGCCGCACGCGGTCGCGGAAGGCATGGTGATTGAACATGGCTTTCACTAGAGCTTGGCAATCATCGAAGGTGCCTTCGATAGCGAGCACATGCACGTTGCCCTCGCCGACGGTCGTCATCATCCGCCGCTGCACGTCGGAGATGCGCCCATGCGGGAACAGCACCACGACATCGGCCTGCGCGCAGCCGCGAAAGGCCTCGGCCGCGGCGCCGCCGGTGTCTCCGGAGGTCGCGACGACGATGGTCGCGCGTTCGCCGCGCAGCTTCAGGGCGTGGTCCATCATGCGGGCGAGGAGTTGCATGGCGACGTCCTTGAAGGCGAGCGTCGGGCCATGGAAAAGCTCGAGCACGAATTGATTGGGGCCGATCTGGACGAGCGGCACCGTCGCCGGGTGGCGGAAGCTGTCATAGGCCTCGCGCGCCATGCGCCCAAGCTCCGCCTCGGAGATGGCATCGCCGACGAAAGGCCGGATCACCTCGACGGCGACCTCGGCATAGGGGCGGCCGGCGAAGCTCGCGATCGTGCGCGGATCGATCTGCGGCCAGCTTTCCGGAACATAGAGTCCGCCGTCGCTGGCGAGCCCGGCGAGCATGACCTCGACAAAGCCGAGGGGCGGGGCCTCGCCCCGGGTGGAAACGTAGCGCACAACCGGACCTCAACAGGGGGCCGGAGCGGCCTCGTGCCGTCCAGCGCACCAGTAACGTATTGAATTTGCTTATGTTCCAGCTCGGATCAGTAGAGCCGGGCAGGCCCAAGACTAGAGGGCGGCGCCGCTTTTCACAAGGAAGCAATGGCCGCTCCGCGACGGATCAGGCTCCCGAATCCCGCCGGCCCCGCGTCTTGCCCCAGGCCCAAAAGCCAAAGCTGGCCGCCAGGACGAACGCAAGGCCGTACCAGGTGAGCGCATATTGCAGATGATTGTTCGGCAGGGTCGGTCGCAGCGGGCCCGGCTTTGGCACGCCGCCCGGCGGGATTGGCGTCTCCAGCTCGACATAAAAGGGGGCGACCGCTCCCCATTGCCGTGCCGCCGCCATCGCTGCGGGGTCGCGCACGAACCAGAGCTTATGGGCGGCATCGCTTTCGCCGACGAAGAGGCCCGGCGACTCCGGCCAACGCAAGGCGCCAACAACGGTCACCGTATCGCCAGGCGGCATCGCGAATGGCGCCGGCGCGCTGTGGCCGGAATCCGGCACGAAGCCACGGTTGATCACGATGGTCGCCCCACCGGGCAGCTTGGCCGGCGCCATGATCCAATAGCCGGGCCCGTGCACGTCCGGCCGCAGCGTCGAGCCGCTGGTGTAGACCAGGGCTTCCTCGCCCGGCAGAAATTTTGCCTGGAAGGTCACCCGGCGGAATTCATCGTCCTTTGGATCGAGCGTCTGCCATTGCGCCGGATCGGGCAGCGACACCGGCGCCGCCGCGGCGCGCTCGGTCAAGTCGGCGATCAGGCCTTCCTTCCAGGTCTTGCGCTGCACCTGCCAGCTGCCGAGCGAGAGAAGCACGACGAAGGCTGCTAGCGCGGCAACCGCCGGCACGGTCAAGCCGCCGCGTGCCGGCAATGCGGCCCTCACGATTGGCTCCGCCGCTCGATCCGTCCTTCCTCGGCCTTGTGATGATATTGCAAAGCGATGAGCAGACCCTTCATCGATCGCAGCGGCGCCAGCGTCACCAAAAAGATAAGCGGCACCCAAAGCGCCGCATGGACCCAGAATGGCGGCCGGTAGAGCACCTCAATCGCCAGCGCCGCGCCGACCACGATGAAGCCGCCGATGAGGATAACGAAAATCGCCGGGCCGTCGCCGGCGTCGGCAAAGCCGTAATCGAGGCCGCAGACGTCGCAACGCGGACGCAAGGCCAAAAAATTCTGGAACAGCTTGCCTTGGCCGCAGCGCGGGCAGCGGCAGCGCAAACCACGGCCTATTGGTAAAGGAGCGAGTGAGGTGGTGTCACTCATGGATGTATCTCTTCAAAGCAAAGGGGCGGCGTCGCGACGCCGCCCCTAATCGCAAGAACCGCGGCCTACGCTTACTCTGGATGCGGCACGCCGGCGCCCCAAACATATATGCAGGCGAACAGGAATAGCCAGACGACGTCGACGAAGTGCCAGTACCAGGCGGCGAACTCAAATCCGAGATGCTGCTGCGGCGTGAAATGCCCGCGATAAGCGCGGATCAGGCACACCGTCAGGAAGATCGTGCCGATGATGACGTGCGCGCCGTGGAAACCGGTGGCCATAAAAAATGTGGCGCCGTAGATATTGCCGGAGAAATTGAACGCGGCGTGGCTGTATTCAAATGCCTGAATGCAGGTGAAGCTGATGCCCAAAAGGATGGTCAGGATCAACCCCTGCTTCAGCCCCTTGCGGTCGTTTTCCAGCAGCGCATGGTGCGCCCAGGTGACGGTCGTGCCCGAGGTCAGCAGGATCAGCGTATTGAGCAGCGGCAGGTGCCAAGGATCGAAAGTCTGAATGTTCTTGGGCGGCCAGACGCCGCCGGTCACCGCGACCCGCGCCACATCCGGCGCGGCATCGGGAAAGAGCGCCGTGTTGAAATACGCCCAAAACCAAGCTACGAAAAACATGACCTCGGAGGCGATGAACAACATCATGCCGTAACGGTGCGATATCTGCACGACGCGGCTGTGATGGCCTTCCTCCTGCGCTTCGCGGATCACGTCCACCCACCAGCCCATCATCGTGTAAAGGATGCCGATGACGCCGACGCCGAAGACGAAAGGCGCGGCGACGAACAGATGATGCATCCAGCTGATGGCGCCGACGGCCGTCACGAAGGCGGCAAAGGAGCCGATTGCCGGCCATGGGCTCGGCTCGACGAGGTGGTAATCGTGATGCACCTGATGTGCGTCGGCCATCGTTATCCTCTCCATCCTTCCGGGACGCCGCTGGGCGGCCCCCGCGCTTGTTCCTAGTTAATGCTGTGCGAAGCCTCAATAGCGCTGTTCGCCACCGGCTGCGCGGGCTCGCGCGCGGGGTAATAAGTATAGGAAAGCGTGATCGTGTTCAGGCTGTCCTGCTCCGAATCCTTGGCAATCTTCGGATCGATGTAGAATACCACCGGCAAATCCCGCGTCTCGCCCGGAGCGAAACGCTGCTCGGTGAAGCAGAAGCAGTTGATCTTCTGAAAATACAAACCGGTCTGCGGCGGCGAAACATTATAGCCGGCCTGACCGGCGGTCTCGCGCGCCGAAAGATTGGTCACCTTGTAGAAGATCGTCACCACCTGGCCGATACGAACGTCGATCGAATTCTGTTCCGGACGGAATTTCCACGGCAGGCCGCCTTCGACATTAGCGTCGAAGCGCACGGTGATCTTGCGGTCGAGCACGTGATCGGGCGCGCGATGCGACACCTGCGTCGTGCCGCCGAAGCCGGTGGTACGGCAGAACCAGTTGTAAAGCGGCACCGCGGCGTAAGCGGCGCCGACCATTGCCGCGACGAAAGCGCCGCAGCAAGCCGCGATGACAAGATCGCGGCTGCGCCGGCGCATCGATTGATCATCGCGCTCGGTCATAGCGGCCTCTGCAAGACGCCGGGCCCCTTCACCATGGTGACCACGTAGAAGAGCAACGCGAGCGCACCCAAAGCGATGGCGATGGCGAGCGACCGGGCGCGCCGGCGGCGCTGCTGCTCCGGCGTCAGCACAATCCCCTTTTCATTGTGGGACTCGCTCATGGTCAGCATTATCCGGCAAATCCGAAATGATCGCTCCAAGTCCGATCGACCAGAAGGAAGGTGAACAACAGGAAGAGGTAGAGAATGGAAAAGGCGAAAAGCTGCTTGCTTGCCGCCGCCGAGCCGGAACAGCCGGCATGCACACGCAGCGCTAGTATCGTCATGACGACGCCAGCGCCGACCGAGGCGATGCCATAAACCGGGCCGGCGAAGCCGAGCAGCCACGGCGCGACACCGAGCGGCGCCAGGATCAGAGTGTAAATCAGGATTTGGCGCCGCGTCTCGCGCTCTCCGGCCACGACCGGCAACATCGGAATGCCCGCGCGTGCATAGTCGTCGCTGCGGTAGAGCGACAAGGCCCAGAAATGCGGCGGCGTCCAGAAGAAAATGATGAGAAACAGCAGGATGGACTCGAGACTCACGCCTCCGGTCGCCGACACCCAGCCGATAACCGGAGGTAATGCGCCCGCGGCGCCGCCGATGACGATGTTCTGCGGCGTGCATCGCTTCAGCCACATCGTATAGATAACCACATAGAAGAAGATGGTGAAGGCGAGCAGCGCCGCGGCCAACTCGTTGACCAGAAGCCCAAGCACGACGATCGAGAATGCCGCCAGCGTTATGCCGAAGCCCAGCGCCTCGCCGCGCTGCAGCCGACCGGCGGGGATCGGCCGTCCCGCGGTGCGCGTCATCTTGGCGTCGATGTCGCCGTCGTACCACATGTTCAGCGTACCGGCGGCGCCGGCCCCGACGGAAATGCAAAGCAAGGCGGTGAAGCCGATGACCGGATGCACCGGTCCAGGCGCCAGCATCAGCCCGACGAAAGCGGTGAAGACGACAAGCGACATGACGCGCGGTTTCATCAGCGCAATATAGTCGCCGACGCTCGCCATGCTCGGCTCGGCGCCAAGCGGCAGCGTCAGGCTTTCGCTTTGATCGGCGAGCGACATTACAGTCTTGCTCCGGCCTCGATCGCCGCAGTCTCACTTGATCAGCGGCAGCGTCGAGAATTGATGGAACGGCGGCGGCGACGACAGGGTCCATTCCAGCGTGGTGGCACCCGCGCCCCACGGATTGTCGGCGGCCCGCTCCTTGCGGACGAATGCCAGGACCATTCCGTAGAAGAAGATCAGCAGCCCGAAACCCGAAATGTAGGAGCCGATCGAGGATATGTAATTCCAATCCGCGAACGCGTCCGGATAGTCGACATAACGCCGTGGCATCCCCGCCAGACCAAGGAAATGCATCGGAAAGAAGATCAGATTGACACCGATAAAAGTGATCCAGAAATGCAGCTTTCCGACGGTCTCGTTGTACATATAGCCGGTGATTTTCGGAAACCAGTAATACCAGCCGCCGAAGATGGCGAAGACGGCGCCGAGCGACAGCACGTAGTGGAAGTGGGCGACCACGTAATAGGTGTCCTGCAGCATGCGGTCGACGCCGGCATTGGCGAGCACGACACCGGTGACGCCGCCGATGGTGAAGAGGAAGATGAAGCCGAGCGCCCAGAGCATCGGCGTCTTGAACTCGATGGAGCCGCCCCACATGGTGGCGATCCAGGAGAAGATCTTCACGCCGGTCGGCACCGCGATCACCATGGTCGCGGCGACGAAATAGGCCTGCGCGCCGGCCGAGAGGCCGACGGTATACATGTGATGCGCCCAGACCACGAAGCCGATGCCGCCGATGGCGACCATGGCATAGGCCATGCCGAGATAGCCGAAGACCGGCTTGCGGCTGAAGGTCGAGACGATCTGGCTGATCATGCCGAAGCCCGGCAGGATGAGAATGTAGACTTCGGGATGACCGAAGAACCAGAACAGGTGCTGGAACAGGATCGGATCGCCGCCGCCCTGCGGCGAGAAGAACGTGGTGCCGAAATTGCGGTCGGTGAGGAGCATGGTGATGGCGCCGGCCAACACCGGTAGCGACAGCAGCAGCAGGAATACCGTGACCAAGATCGACCAGACGAACAGCGGCATCTTGTGCAGGGTCATGCCCGGCGCGCGCATGTTGAAGATCGTGGTGATGAAATTGATGGCGCCAAGGATCGAAGAAGCACCGGCCAGATGCAGCGAGAGAATCACGAAGTCGACGGCGGGCCCGGAATGGCCGGTGGTCGACAGCGGCGCGTAGATGGTCCAGCCGGTGCCGGCACCGAGCGAGCCCGGCTCGCCTTCCACGAACAGCGAGATCACCAAAAGCGAGAATGAGGCGGGCAGCAGCCAGAAGGAAATATTGTTCATGCGCGGAAAGGCCATGTCGGGCGCGCCGATCATCAGCGGCACGATCCAGTTGCCGAAGCCGCCGATCATGGCCGGCATCACCATGAAGAAGATCATGATGAGGCCGTGCGCCGTCGTGAACACGTTGAACAGATGCGGGTCGCTGAAGAACTGCATTCCCGGCTCTTGCAGCTCCATACGCATGACGATAGAGAGCGCGCCGCCGATCACGCCCGCGATCATCGCGAAGACGAGGTACATCGTGCCGATGTCTTTGTGGTTCGTGGAATAAACGAACCGGCGCCATCCAGTCGGATCGCCGTGCGCCTCATGCGCGCCATGTCCGCCGTGTGCCGTCGCCGTCGTTGCCATGATCCGTTCCTTCAACCTGCTGTGGCCGCCGCTCAGGCTGCCTATGCGTCCCTAAGTCACCGCCCGGCCGTCTCGCCGGCAGCCGCGACGACGGCGGGCCGCGCGCGATCGTCGCTGGCATATTTCTTCTTGGCGTCGGCGAGCCAAGCGGCATATTCCCGCTCGTTCACCACACGCACCTCGATCGGCATGAAGGCGTGATCCTTGCCGCAAAGTTCCGAGCATTGTCCGTAATAGATGCCTTCGCGCTCCGCCTTGAACCAGGTCTCGTTGATGCGGCCGGGAATGGCGTCGATCTTGATGCCGAAGGAAGGCACCGTGAAGGAGTGGATCACGTCCGCTCCCGTCGCGAGCACGCGCACGACCTTGTTGACCGGCACCACCATCGCGTTGTCGACGGCCAGCAGCCGCGGCTGATCGGGCTTGCGGTCCTTGTCGGCGAGCAGCAGCGAATCGAACTCGAAGCCGCCGCTGTCGGGATAGCTGTAGGACCAGAACCATTGCTTGCCGGTGGCCTTCACCGTCACGTCGGCGGGTGGGACCGTCAACTGCGTGAACAGCAGCCGGAACGACGGGATCGCAATCAGCACCAGGATGAGAACAGGCACCACCGTCCAGATGACTTCAAGCAACGTATTGTGCGTGGTGCGGGAAGGAACCGGATTGGAGCGTGCGTTGAACCGGATAACGATGACCAGCAGAAGACCCAGGACGAAGAGGGTGATGGCCGAGATGAGGTAGAGAAGGAAATCGTGAAACGACACGATGTGGGCCATGATCGGCGACGCGGCGTCCTGAAAGCCGAGCTGCCACGGCTCCGGAACGCCATAAGCGGCCATCGCGGCAGGGCTGAGCCCCGCCAGGGCAACGGACATCACCATCAAGGCGATCAAGCGCTTGAAAACGAGCATCGTCCTATCGGCTCCTTCGACGAAAATCGGCCGTGAGCGTCCTGCCCTGCCATGCGCCGGTTTCGGTTCACGGAATGCGCCGGGGCGGCGCGGCGGCGGCCCGGGGCGGGCGGGACGGAGGAAAATCCCTGCCTCTCAAATCACAAATCCGGCTTAGTCGCAATGCAGTTAGTCGCGCCTGCCATGCACGGGAATTATGCCGAAATGCGCCATCGAAGCCGCCGCAGCTTTGCCGCAAATGCTCCGCTCGTTGGCGGGGTCGCGCCGGCCTGCGGCGGCGCGGCGGGGTTATGGCCGGCAGGCGAATCTGTAGTATCGGCGCAAACGTGAGCGATTCGGCCCGGCCGCGGCCACCGAGGGGCGCTTCAAGGAATTCGACGATGGGCTTTTCTCGCCGGGATTCGCGTGGGGGCAGGCTGCCATCCGTCATTATTATCGCCATCGCATTCGTCTTCGCCGCCGCTCCGGCGCCGAGAAGCCGGGCGCAAGGCGTGGTGCGCTCGGTGCATCAGGATTGGCAGATCCGCTGCGATACGCCGCCCGGCGCGCAGACCGAGCAATGCGCGCTGATGCAAAGCGTGGTGGCGGAAGACCGGGCCAATGTCGGGCTCACGGTCATCGTGCTGAAGACCGCCGATCACAAGAGCCGCGTCTTGCGCGTCATCGCGCCGCTGGGAGTCCTGATCCCGGCGGGCCTTGGTCTCGTCATCGACAAGACCGACGTGGGCCGGGCCGGCTTCGTGCGCTGCCTGCCGCGCGGATGCTTCGCCGAAGTGGTGATGGACGACAAGCTGATCGGGCAGTTGCGCAACGGGCAGACGGCGACCTTCATCATCTTCCAGACGCCGGAAGAGGGGATTGGCTTTCCCCTCAGTCTCAAGGGTTTTGGCGAAGGCTTCGACAAGCTGCCGTAGGCGACCGGGTTTCCCCCACCTTACCCTCCCCCGCTTGCGGGGGAGGGTAAGGGAGCGGGCTTTCAGGGAGAGGGAGTCGATCTCGTTGGCCCTGGCGGCCTCGCCGCCCCCTTGCCACGCACCGGACCTAGGTATATATTCCTGTGCCATGCGCCCTCCCTTTCATGCTTCGATTTCACGGATCGGCGTGCGGCCCGATCACGACGATCCGGCCGCCATCCTTGGTCCCCGGCGCGGCGGGCGCGGCAGACCGCACAGCGATGCCACCGTTGCGGCGGTGCGCCGCCTGATCGAGCAAACGGTGCTGACCCACCGCCAGATCGCGGCCCGCACCGGCGTGAGCCATGTCACCGTCTGTAAATGGAAGCACGCGGGGGGTTGGAAGCGGCCGCCGTTTGCGCCGCGCGCGTCGGACACGGTCCCGACCGCGCGCGCCAGCGCGCAGCTGCGGCGCCGCACGCTCGCGGCGCGCCTCGACGCGCTCGCCGAGCGCCATATCCGCGA